>RFGH01000235.1 GCA_003696675.1 Planctomycetota bacterium | reverse complement strand
CCCCCTCCCGTTTGTAACGATCACGCCGCCCCCGAGCACAGCCCCAGGTCCGATCACACGCCCAGCCCCCGCAGCCCGCGCTCTCGGACGCCCACACCGGACCCAGGCCAAACCGGCACGCCGATCGGGCCGTATCCTTCTTAGTCTCGACCCGGAACAAACTCGCCCCGACGGGCGTTCGATACCGGGCACCAACGCCCCTGAGAGGAGCCAACCATGAGCCTGTCCGCCGGAAAAGCCGTCGCCGCCGTCCTTGTGCTCGGGGCCGGGTCCGTCCTTGGTTACAACTGGATCACCACCGGGTGCCCCTCGGGCGTCTGTCCGACCGAGCGTGCCGCCCGCAACGCCGCCGTCACCCCGGTCGCCAACAACGAGAGCGAGACAAAGAATGCCGACAGCTGCTGCCCCCTGATGGGCGAGACCACCGCCGTCGCCGCCGAACTGCCCGCGTGCTGCGCCGAACTGGGCGAAGCCGCCTGCGGCGACCCCTCCCAGTGCTCCGACATGGCCGCCGGCTGCGACACCGACAAGCAGTGCGACACCGCCGTCCAGACCGTGTCCAACGAGACCGCCGGCGACGACTGCTGCCCCTCCAAAGCCGCCGAGCCGATCACCGAAACCGCTGCCAAGCCGTAACCGGTCCGCGCAACCCAACCCTCTCCGAGCCGCGTCCCCGACGCGGCTTCTTTCTTTGCTTTCCCCCACACTCCGTCTCTGCGTCTCTTCGTCTGTGCGTCTCTTCTTCCTACCCTCCCCCCATGCCGCGCATCACACTCGACGCCGCCCCGCTGCGCCTGACCATCGATCCCGAACTCGGCGCATCGATCACCGACTTCTCGATCGAAGGCCCCTGCGGCGACCGCTATCCGCTGATGCGCCGCGCGCCCGACCAGCCCACCGAACCCGGGCAGTGCGCCAGCTTCGTCATGGCACCATGGACCAACCGCATCGAGCACGCCGCGTTCGACTTCGCGGGCACGCACCACCGCCTGCGAGCCAACTTCCCCGACGGCACGGCCATTCACGGCGTCGCCCGAGATGCCCCCTGGCGCATCACCGACCGCACCCCGGTCTCCGCCCGGCTCGTCTACGACTCCCGGGCGCATGAGTCGGCCAACTTCCCTTTCGTCTTCGCGTGCGTGCAGCGTTTCGAGCTCGCGCCCGATCATCTCGAGGTCGAACTGTCCGTCACCAACCTCGACGACCGCCCTATGCCCGCCGCGCTCGGCCACCACCCCTTTTTCCCGCGCGTGCTGTTCGCTGCAAAGGAAGAGGCCCTGCTCCACGCCCCGGTCGCCGGGCGATACCCCGCGGACCGATGCCTGCCCACCGCACATGCGGCGCCCGACGAGCACTGCGCCCGCTTGAGCACCAACGCCCCGGTGGGCAACCACGGGCTCGACGATGTTTTCGCCGGCTTCGCTGGGCGTGCGACCATCACCTGGCCCGGCTCCGGCGTGCGGCTGACGATGGATTGCTCCGATGCGCTCGATCACCTGGTCGTCTTCACGCCCCGACTCGACCCGGCCGATCCGGCCGCGCCCCCGCTGCCGTGGTTCTGCGTGGAGCCATGCAGCGCCGTGAACAACGCGTTCAATCTCGCGGCGCGCGGCTGGGCGCACACCGGCACACGCACGCTCGAACCGGCGCAGACACTCGCCGCCACTGTGTTCTATCACATCGAACGGCTCTGAACGAACCGACGCGCACCGCACAAACACATCCGGATCTCCGTTCGGAATACCGCCGAATCCCCGCCGGTTCTCCGAACCGGGGATCGCTCGCGCCGTATCAACGGGCGACAACGCAACACACCAAGCGTCAAGGAGTCGCCATGCAGATCCAGTTCAACTACGCCAACACCCCGCCATCCGACGCGCTCGAGAACCACATCCGCTCCGAGCTTGACGCGACCATCTCCCACCTCGCCGACCGCATCACCCGGATCGAGGTGCATATCGCCGATGTCAACGGCCGCAAACATGGCCCCGCGGACAAGCGGTGCCGCTTCGAGGCCCGCCCCACCAACATGGACCCCATCCTGGTCGAGAGCGAGGCCGACTCGTTCCACGACGCGGCGAGCGACGCCGCCGGGAAGCTCCGCCGCGCGCTCACCACACGCTTCGAGCGGGCAGCAGCACGCTAAACTCCCGCCATGCCCACCACCTGGCTCTGCAAGACCGAACCGGACGACTACTCGTACGACGATCTCGCACGCGACGGCAAGACCGTCTGGGACGGCGTGAACAACCCGGCCGCCAACATCAACATCCGCGCCATGAAGCCCGGCGACCACGCCCTGATCTACCACACCGGCAACGAGAAGCGCATCGCCGGGCTGGCCAGGGTCGTCTCGGCCCCATATGAGGACCCGAAGCACCCCGGTCTCAACGGCAAAGGCGAGATCGCCCGCCCGGTGGTCGACCTGGAACCGGTCCGCCCGGCCAAGAAGGATCTGACTTTGGCCGACATCAAGGCCGACCCCCGCTTCGAGATCGACGGCTTCGAACTCGTCCGCCTGGCCCGCCTGAGCGTCATGCCGGTCCCCCCGGAGGCCTGGAAGCTGATCAAGGCCGGCGCCGGGCTCTAGCCGGCTGATTTCACCCGCCGCGGGATTTCTCAGAAACCGACGAAGTATTGAACGGAATGATCTCCGTACGGCATCCGGTGTCGGGGGCCTCACGCACAGGAGATCGGTATGCATCGGAAGACCCCCCTGCTGTTGGTCGGCACCCTGGGTGCCGCGGTTTGCTCGTCGGCCGTGTTCGCCAAGCCGACGGACCAGGCGCTGTTTGACGAGTTGTGCCGGACGATCCGGGACAACTACGTGTTCCCCGAGATCGGGGAGAAGCTGGCCGCCCACATCGCGGAGCGCGCCGATTCGGGCGTGTATGAGGGGCTGTCGCGGCAGGACCTTGCGGCGGCGCTGACGCGGGACCTGCAGGCGTTCACGAATGATCGGCACTTCAGCGCGGGGGCGTTGCCGGAGGGGTGGACCCCGCCGCAGGAATCGGAGGCTGAAATCGAGGAGCCATTTGACCCGCGGGTGTTTTCGCCATTCGGGGTGCAGAAGGTCGAGCGTCTGGCGGGCAACATCGGGTATCTGGACCTGCGGGGGTTCCATCCTGCCGAGTACGCCAACGATTCGATCATCTCGGCCGTGCGGCTGCTGCAGGGTTCGTCCACCATCATCCTGGACCTGCGGCGCAACGGGGGTGGTGACCCGGCGACGGTGCAGACGCTGTGTTCGTACTTCTTCGACCCGGCCGAGCCGGTGCACCTGAACAGCCTGTACTTCCGCCCGACGGATGAGACGCGGGAGTTCTGGACGCAGCCGGAGTACCCGGATCTGGCGATGCCGGAGACGCCAATCTTCGTGCTGACCAGTTCGGACACCTTCTCGGGTGGGGAGGAGTGCGCGTACAACCTGCAGACGCGGAAGCGGGCGACGCTGGTGGGCGAGACGACCGGTGGCGGGGCGCACCCGGTGAACGGCTTCCCGGTGGCGGACACCATCATGCTGCGCGTGCCGGTCGGGCGGGCGATCAATCCAGTGACCGGGACGAACTGGGAAGGGACGGGCGTGGTGCCCGAGGTGGCGGTGCCGGCGGACGACGCGCTCGATACGGCACTGGAAATGGCGCTGGAGCGGCTGGCGGCGTCGGGCAATCCGGCGGCGGAATGGGGTTTGTACCAGCACGCCATGCAGAAGGGCGGGATCAAGGTCTCGGCGGACATGCTGGGGGCGTATGTCGGTGACTTTACGGATCGGGAGATCGGTCTCGAGGACGGGTCTTTGCAGTACCGGCGCAAGGGGGCGCCGGTGTGGCGGGCTCTGATTCCGGTTGGTGACGGCGTGTTCATGATCGACGGGGTGGAGGATTTCCGTCTGGAGTTCGAGCGTGCGGGCGGGGCGATCGTGGCGGTGCGCGGGGTGTACCAGCAGCGGGATTCGGACCGGTCGATCAAGGTTGAGTAGAGGGAGCGAGCGCGGTTGATCGCTCTGAACGAAGCCCGCGCGGGTCACGCGCGGGTCTTTGTTGCGCTGGAGAAGCGGGCGCGGATGGCGTCGAACTGCTCGTCGCGGGCCTGCTCGAAGGCGGGCAGGGGCACGCGGTCGTTGAAGTAATGCAGGATGTGGTCGAGTTTGCCGGTGCGGTAGAGCCCGGTGAAAGCCTCGACGGCGTCGGGCCAGTAGCGGGTGCCCATGCCGGTCTGCAGTTCGACCAGGGCGCGTTCGGCGGCGTCTTCGCCGAGGTCGCGCCGGTAGGGGCGGACGCTGGTCATGGCGTCGAAGGAATCGATGACGGCGAAGACGCGGGGGCCGAGGGGGATGTCCTCGCCCTTGAGTTGGAAGGGGTAGCCCAGGCCATCCCAGCGTTCGTGGTGGTAGCGGACGAGGTTGAGGATGGGTTCCTCGGTGACCTCGAGCTGGATCATGCGGGCGTCGCCGGTGACGGGGTGGAGCTTGATGATCTCGAACTCTTCGTCGGTGAGCCGGCCGGGCTTCTGGAGGATGTGGTCGGGGATATCGAGCTTGCCGATGTCGTGGAGTGCGGCTGCCTGGGTGACGAGGGCGATGAGTTCACGATCGACGCCGAAGTGCTCGAGCAGGGCGCGGGTGTAGAGGACGACGCGCCAGGTGTGCGCGGCGGTGGAGAGGTCCTTGGCCTCGATCTGGCGGACGAGATCGGTGACGATGGCGGGGTTCATGGGGGGCTCCCGGCGGCGACGGCGAGCAGGGCGAGGCTGCGGTCGTCGGGCTCTCGTCCGGGGCCGTCGGGCGCGGTGTCGAGCACCTGGTCGAGTTGATGGTCCGGCGGGAGCGAGCGGCTGCGGAGGAGTTGCTGCTCGAGGCCGTGGATGCCGACCTCGCGCCCGTCGTGGTCGACGGCCTCGGTCAGGCCGTCGGAGTAGATGCACAGGCGGTCGCCGACGAGGAGCGTCACGGCGGCGGATTCGTACTCGGCGTTGGGATCGATCCCGAGCGGCAAGCCCGACGGCTCGATGCGGCGGGCCGGGCCGGAGGAGGCCAGCAGGATCGCCGGCGGGTGGCCGGCGAGGAGGCATTCGGCCGAGTCCGGCACCGACCCGGCGGGGTCGGCCCGGACGCGGACGATGGCCGCGGTGACGAACATGGCGGTCTCGGTGAGGCGGCAGAGATCGCGGTTGATGGCGGCGGCGGCCTGTGCGAGGTCGGCGTGCGCTCGGAGGTGGGCGTGGAAGACGCCTTTGGCCAGGGCCATCACGACGCCGGCCTTGACGCCGTGGCCGGTGACGTCGGCGAGGACGAGGTCGAAGCCGTCGGGCCGCTCGATGAGGTCGACAAGGTCGCCGCCCATGGTGCTCGAGGCGCGGGAACGGGCGACGACGCGGAGGCCCGCGAGCGTGCGGTCGATCGGGCGCACGAGGGCGGCGTGGATGTCGCTGGCGACGCGGAGTTCGGCCCGCATGCGCATGTGCGGGGTTGCGACCCGGCCGAGGAAACTGACGATCATGACGAAGGCGCCGATGAACATGGCGAGCATGATGCCGCCTTCGAGCGTGGGCGTGGGGGTGCGTGTGCCGGGTCCGAACCAGCCGCCGGTGGTCGAGGCGCGGGTCTCGAAGTACCAGCCGCCGAAGGCGACGAAGACGTTGAGCAGAACGGCCGGTATGAAGTAGATCCGGCGGTAGCTGCCGCCGAGGAACCAGCAGGCGCCCGTGAGCCCCGCGAGGACGCACCAGATGATGAAGCCGGGGGTGCGGCCGGGGGCCACGATGTCGGACATCATCACGGCCCAGAGGGGGGCGAAGAGCAGCGCTACGCCGCCCGTGATCCAGAGCAGGTCGACGCGTGGGATGGCCCGGAAGAAGTCCTTGTCACGCCGCGGCATGGGCCATTGTTGGCCGGGGCGCCGGTGCATCGGCGCGTGGGCGAACGGGGGCTGGTGGCCTGCCGCTCCGGGACAGAAACGGGCTGGAGGCCCGCCCCACTGACGAAGGTCAGTTGCGGAGGACGGCGAGGATGTCTTCGGCCTGTTTGTCGGCGAGGTAGGAAGAGCGAACGAGGGGGCCGGAGAAGACGGTCTTGATGCCGGCGGCTTTGCCGGCGGCCTCGTACTCGGCGAACTCGTCGGGGTGGACCCAGCGGTCGATGGGGAGGTGGTTGCGCGTCGGCTGGAGGTATTGGCCGATGGTGATGATGTCGCAGGGGTCGCCCCGCGAAGGGTTGCGCGGGTCGCGGGGGCCGTCGTGATCGGAGGTCAGTCGGACGAGGTCCTCGAAGAGGTCGAAGACCTCGTGCTTTTTCTCGCCGATGCCGACCATGATGCCGGTTTTAGCAATGGCGCCGTTGGCCTTGACGCGGCGGAGGAGTTCCATGGTGCGCTCGTAGCGGGCCGATGGGCGCACGGCGGGGTGGCAGCGTTTCACGGTTTCGAGGTTGTGGGCGATGATCGTCGGCTTGGCGTCGATGACCATCTGGAGGGCGGCCTCGTCGCCCTTGAAGTCGCCGATGAGGACCTCGAGAGACATGTCGGGGCAGGCGTCGCGGACGCGGATGATGGTCTCGGCCCAGATGGAGGCGCCGCCGTCGGGCAGGTCGTCGCGGTCGACGGAGGTGATGACGACATGCTTGAGCCCGAGCCCGCGGAGGGACTCGGCGACACGGCGGGGTTCGTCGCGGTCGGTGACGGGGGGCTTGCCGGTTTTCACATTGCAGAAGCCGCAGGCGCGGGTGCAGGTGTCGCCGAGGATCATGATGGTGGCGACGCCGCGTGCCCAGCACTCGCCGATATTGGGGCAGGCGGCTTCCTCGCAGACCGTGTGGAGGGCGTGGGTGCGGACATTGGCCTGGGTGGATTTGAAAGCGGGGCCGCCGGGCATTTTGGCGCGGAGCCAGTCGGGCTTGCGCTTAGGGACGATGTGGTGGACGGCGTCGTTCTGGTTGTTGAGGACCATTCCCGTTAGGGATACGGTTGGGCGAATATTCCTGATGGGGTCTCCGCCGAGGGGCCGGGGGTGGCGGGCTAGGGTGCGGGAGAGCGGGTCTGGATGGTGATCGGGCGGCGGCGCGGGCTGGGGACCGCGGCGTTCTTCCGGAGAGGCTGGGTTGGTGGGCGTTGTGGTCATCGGGTGGGGGTGGTG
>RFGH01000234.1 GCA_003696675.1 Planctomycetota bacterium | reverse complement strand
GAGGAGGGAGAGGGCGGTGCGCATGCGTGGGGGGAGGGCGAGGCGGACGAGGAGGCGGGCGAGTTTGCGGCCGAGGAAGATGCCGGGGAGGAGTCCGAGGGCGATGGCCGAGAGTCCGCCGATGATCATGGTGGTGCGGTGGAGGTCTGCGGCGGCGTTGGTGGCGAAGATGAGCCCGGGTCCGACGGGGTCGCTGAGGCTGATGGTCCATGCGAAGGCGAGGGCGATGCCGACGGGGAATAACGCCGGGATGATCGCGAGCGCACGGCGGACGCCGAGGCACACAGTGGACCAGAACGCGCCGAAGGCGAACGAGATTGTGGTGAGGACGAACCAGACGGCAAAGGTGTCGCGATTCAGTGGTTGGGTGCGGTTCTGGTCGGCGAGGTAGGCGGCACGCTCTGTGGCCCACCATTCCTCGGTAATCAATTGGTATCCGCCGTAATACATGTTCGGCTGCGCGGGGCCTTGCACGCCGCTTTGCTGCTGCTCCCAGTTGGCATAGCGGAGTGCGATCTCGGTGCCGGCTTTTTCAAAGACATTCATCATGGAGGCGACGAGGACGCCCACGGTGGAGCCGAACTGGGCTGCCATCGCGCCGATGATTGCGAGGACCCAGAGGGCGGCGAGGACCTTGGCCCAGCGGTCGGCCCACTTGCCGAGGCTGGGGTATTCCTGGAGGGCGGCGAGTTGGCCGCACTCGGGGCAGCGGGCGGCGATGAGGTTGTAGTGGGGCTCGCGGACGATCTGCTGGCCGAAGAGGTTGAAGCCGCAGCGGGCGCAGGGGCGGTCGGTGCGGACGGAGTGGCCGGTGGGCGTGTCGATGGGCGGGGCGTCCTGCGGAGTGTCTGGGGGAGGGTTGTGTGGTGTGGGTTGGTTCATCGGTCGTCTCGGAGCCTGCGGCGGGCGCGGCGGCGTTTGGCCCAGCGGTTCTGCTTGTGGGCGGTCCAGGCGTTGCGGGCGGTGCGTGCGAAGGGGAAGCCGGCGAGGATGAAGGCGGCGTGCATGGCGCAGGCGGTGAGCGTTTCGGGGATGACGCGGGTCTGGGCGAAGGAGCCCATGGGGCGGCCGCCGATGTCGAGGGCGCGCCAGGCGTAGAAGATGAAGGCTGGCAGCAGGGCGAAGAAGGTGGTGAGGGCGACGATCGCGAGCCAGGTGGGCCACGGGCGGAGGTGGGCGAGGGCGGATCGCATCCACGCGCCCGTGAAGCCGGCGACGAGGAGCAGGGCGAGGGTGGATACGGCCAGATCGGGCCCGACGGCGTCGCGGTGGAGTTCGCCCGGGGCGGTGAGGAAGACGAGGACGGGGTTCTTGTCGTGACGCTCGACGGCGATCTCGGTGATGTCTCGGATCAGGGCGACGCTGGCGGTGGTGGTGCCGAGGAGGAATGCGGCCTGGACGAAGATGATCAGGATCGATCGGGAGGCTTTGCGGGCGGTGCGGAAGCCGGTGATGAGGGGGTCGCGGCGGCGGACGGCGGGGGTGCGGCAGTCCGGGCAGATGACGAGGGGGAGGTTGTAGAAGGGGTCGGGG
>RFGH01000233.1 GCA_003696675.1 Planctomycetota bacterium | reverse complement strand
CATCGCAGCCGAGATCGAGCGCGCCACCATCGCGTGGGCGCAGGCAGGAGTGCGTGTGGTGCAGGACGGGCCGATCCTGGTGGAGAACCCGCCGGCGACACCAAACACACTGGATGACCCGTGGAAGACAGTGATCCACGACGGTTTCCTCGACGTGCCGGCGTTCGTGAACTCTATGGATGTGATCCCGGCGATTGAGCCGCTGGCGGGCGTGGCGCCGGACGTGCTCGAAGTGATCTTTACGGCAGCGATCCGGTCGCCGGGTGTGCAGGCCATCCTTGGCGCCACCAGCCGTCCGGGCGGGCACACGGTCACAGGCTTCCCGGCCGCGCTGACCGAGAACACCTATGTCTTTATGGGTACGGATCAGGACAACAACACCATATCAACACCGACAACGAACGACCTGCGCATCCGCATCCTTGCTCACGAGATCGGGCATGCGCTCACGAATCGGTCAGATACGCCGAACGTTGATGTCACGAAGTACATTTTCTTCCCGTTCAGGCCGCCTCCGAATACGTCTACACCAACAGACGACGACCCGTCCAGGCGTCGGCGGATGACATCGAGCACAGAGCGTGATGCGCTACAAGTGCGGCTGGTTGGTGATCTGACAAGTCGTGGCAATCGGTTGCTGCAGACGCCGGGAGGCGCACAGTAATGTTTCTGCAGGAGTCCAGTATGCGAAGGAACCCTACACAGATCATAATAATAACGACAATGATCGCATTGTGCGCAACGGCGTTCGGTCAGACACCGATGCCGGATGACCCGAGCGCGTTCATCGCAGAGATGGCGCGGCCCATTGTGATGGTCGATCCGCAGCCGATGTCAGAGCGTCAACTTGCGATGCGCGCCGAGTTGGCAGCCAACCCGGGCCGGTACGCGCCGGAGATCGAGCGTCGTCTGCTGGCGCTCCTGCCGGAGCAGATCCCGGACGGCGACGCCTTGGCGGCGCTGGGTCGCGAATCTGTTAAACGTGCGTTTGGCCGTGATCTGGAGAACGCGCCGCCTGGTGCGGGCGGTGAGATCAGGCTTCGCACTCTGATATCCCTCGTAGAACTCCTCGGCCGCGAGCACGCAGAGCCAGTTCTGCGTCGGTTCTACGACAAGGCGCACGCGCTCACCGAGCAGATCGAGCCTTTCTAT
>RFGH01000232.1 GCA_003696675.1 Planctomycetota bacterium | reverse complement strand
CCCCGACCGCCCCCGGTCGAAGGCGGGCACGGAGTCGGGGGCGGGGAAAGGACGCCACCGCGTGACCACCCAATCGCCCCTCTGGCAACGAGCCGCCTCCTTCGCCGCCCGCGCCCACCAGGGCCAGATCCGCAAGGACGGCAAAACCCCGTATGTCGCACATGTCTATCGCGTCGCCATGACCGTGCGCGATGTCTTCGGCTGCGATGACGAGATCGCCATCTGCACCGCCCTGCTCCACGACACCATCGAGGACACCGCCACCGACTACGACGACATCGAGCACCGCTTCGGGCGCGCCGTCGCCGACTGCGTGGCGGCCATGACCAAGAACATGATCATGCGCGAGGACGAACGCGAAGCCGACTACGACGCACGCCTCGCAAAAGCCCCATGGCAGGCCCGCCTGGTCAAACTCGCCGATGTCTACGACAACGGGCACGACATGACCAAGACCATGCGCCCCGCCCGCCACATCGACCGCTGCGAACGCGCCCTGGAACTCACCAAGGACGACGAATCCATGCCATGCTTCGTCACCGCCCGCGCCGCCGTATCCGAACTGCTCGCCCGCCTGCGCGAACGCGACTGACCACGCTTACGGCAGCGGCTGGTCCATCCGCCGCGCCGTCTCGCCCAGCGCCTCGTCCATCTCGCGCATCCGCTCCCGCAGGGCGGCCAGCCGCGCCTCGAGCGACGACACATCCTCGCCCTTCGCCTCACCGTCCCGGATCGCAAGCGTCAGCGAGCGCTCGAACTCCACCATCACCGACCGCAGCCGCACCCGCTCGGTCATCAGACGCCCGATCAACGCCCGGTACGCTTCGCGAGCGTCCTTCAACGCCTCGTCCGACCCCGCCCAGAACGAGACACGCCCCCGCCCGCGCACTGTCCCGGAGCCGGGCACCACGACCGAAGGGTCCTCCCGCTCGCCCCGCTCCTCGATCGGAAGCACATCGCCCTCGGGGAACGCCGCACCGATCCACGCCGTGGCACCCAGACCGCCGCCGATCGCATCGATGCCTCCCACGGACGCACCCGCCCGCTCCAGACGCAGCCGCAACGCCCACGCCGCCGTCGGCTCGTCGAGCATCGCCGCCCCGGTCAACTCCGAGTACGCGCCCAGCGGCAACGCCAACTCGAGCACCTCCCGATCCCGGCGTACCAGAACGCCCATCACCTCGCCCGGACGCCGGCTGAGGATCTCGGCCCGCAGTTCGTTCTGCCCGCTCACATAGCGTCCCTCGACCGACACAATCGTGTCGCCGGCACGAAGCAACTCCGCCGCCGGGAACCCCGCGATCGTCTCACCGATCCGCACGCCGCCCTCGCCCCCGGGGGCGAAACTCACGCCCAGCCCCCCCTTGGGCTCCATCCGGAACCGGTTGAGTGCCGCCTTCCAGAGCCGCGTCCTTTGTTCGATCGACAGATCGTCACGCCCCAGCGCATTGGCGATCGCGTCCAGCGGGATCGAATCATCCGTCGCGATCGACTCCGTCGCCGTCTCGCGCGTCAGCCAGTCATCGTCGTCGAGCCGCTCAACCAACGCCGGAAAATCCGGCCTCGAGACCGGCTGGGCCAGCCCGAGCACGCACCCGCACGCGATAGACAGCAGCAACGCGACCACGCCCGAGTATACGGCCCGCGTCCAGATCCCTGTTCAGGGGCGATCACTCCGGCGCATCGAGCCTCGATGCGATCTCATCCCGCCGATCCTCCAGCCACTGGGCCTTGCGGAGCACCGCCAAGACGATCTCCGGGTGCCCGGACGCGATGGCTTCTTCCATCAACACGCTCGGCATCAGGCCCACCACCCGGCGCGGGTCGAGCCGCGCCGGCGCCAACGCCAGATAGCCCCGCCAGTGTGACGCGAGCCTCGCCAGGTCCGCCTCACCCGCCCACCGCGCCGGGGGTTCGCCCGGAGCGCCCCGCACCAGCGAGAACTGGGCCAGCCCCTGCGCCACCTCACGCTCGCGCGAGCCCATCCGGGTGTTGTCGAAATCGCACACCGCCACCGGCTCATCGCCGCGGAAGATCACATTGCCCGGGTGCCAGTCGCCGTGGACCAGGCCCGGCTCGCCCCCTGCGGCCAGCGCCGCGACCCGCTCGAGCAGCCCGCGCACCGGCCCGGCGATCTCCTTGTCCAGCCCCGCCCGGTCCGCCCGGGCCGGGTCGATCGGCGCACCCTCGCTCGGGGGCGTCCACCCGATCCCGCCCCGCATCACGGTGTCCATCGCCCCGTGCAGTTCGCCGAGCAACCGCCCAGCACGCTCCGCCGCCGCCGGCGTGCGCGGATCGGCCTGCCCCTCGATGTACACGAACAGTTCGTACACCCGGTCGTCGATCTGCACCATCGAGTTGTTCTGGTCCCGCGTGCCCACCAGCGGCGGCACGCACACCCCCGCACGCAGACAACCGAGCATCACCGAATGGCTGAACGCGACCACCCCCGGCGCATCCACCCCCCGCGCCCGCCGCTTGAGCAGCATGCGCCCCCGGGCGCAATCGACCACAGCCTTGGGGCTGGCGGGCGTCCCCAGAGGCACCTCGCGCACCGACTCGACCTTGCCGAGCTCGTACCGTGAAAGAACTTCATCGAACTCGCGCGGCGTGAAACGCTCGCGTCCGACGCCGGCGGCAGTGGGGGATGCCCCTTGACTCACGACGCCTCCAACATTCGGCGCTGGTTGCGCCCGGCCTCACTCGGCGTTCTGGACCTGTTCCTTGATGCGATCGATCGAGCCTTTGATCTCCACGATCAGACGGCTCATCTCGGCGTCCGGGCTCTTGCTGGCGATGGTGTTGGCCTCGCGCAGCAGCTCCTGGCTTAGGAAGTCCAGCGTGCGCCCGAGCGGGCGTTCCTCGGTGCTGGTCAGCAGGTCCTTGAAGTGCCGCAGGTGCTCGCCCAGGCGGGCCAGCTCCTCGGCGATATCGGTCTTCTCAGCGTACACCGCGATCTCCCGGACTAGTGTTTCCGGTTCGGTGATCACCTCGGCCTCGCCAAGCAACGCCTCCATGCGGGCCTTGAGCCGACGCTCGTAATCGACCACCACGCGGGGGGCAATCTCCTGCAGACGCGACAGCCGTTCGCCGATCAGGTCCAGGTGCCCGATCAGGTCGTCGGTCAGGGCCACGCCCTCACGGGTCCGCATCTGGATCAGGTGCTCCATCGCCAGGTTCACCAGCGGGCGGATCGCTTCGCGGGCGGCTTGCAGGCGAGACTCCTCGTCGCCCGGCGGCTGCAGCACGCCCGGCAGCGAGACCAGCTGCGCAACATTGAGCGTACCGACCGGAACGCCCAACGCACCGGCGATCTGCTCGGCGTACCGACGCAACGCGGCCGCGTTGACCGTGTACGCCGCCGCCTCGCCCAACTCCGAGCAGGTGACCGTGAGCGTGACCGACCCGCGCGACACCGACGCCCGGATCATCTGCTCGAGCTCCGGCTCCAGCGATGCCAGGCGTTCCGGCACGCGGATCGTGGTCTTGAGGAACTTGTTGTTGACGCTTCGGACTTCGACGGTGTACGCCACATTGCCGACATGGCTGGACGCGTCACCGAACCCGGTCATGCTTCGGATCACGCAGAACTCCCGTGCCGCGCCCGGCTGCGGACGCGGGAATGGCCAGTGTACCCGTTCAGAGCCTCCGTGGCCCGATCAACCGGGCGGAAGCTCGGCGGACGCGGGATCGATCTCGGGCTCATCGTCCGACGCTGACGGGTCCACGGTCAGATCGCCGGCCGGGGGAGTCGCATCCTGCTCGCCGACCGGATCGACCGGGGCCGTTTCTTCCGCGTCCGTCCCGTCCGGCTGGGTCTCGCCGGCGGTGTCCGTCACGCCGTCCGTGCCCGTCCCGTCGGTCGTGTCCACGGGCTGGCCGGGGGTGACCAGCGTCGGGGCCGGGTTCGCGCCTGCCGTGTTCGGCCGGGTCGCGAAGTTCAGCACGATCGCCACGATCAGATAGACCACGAACACCGCGATCGTCGTGTAGGTCAGCACATCGCCGGTCTTGGTGCCGAACGCGGTCTGCCCGGCGCCGGAACCGCCGCCGCCCGCGCCGAACGCGCCCGACAGCCCGCCCCCCTGCGGGCGCTGGATCAGCACCACGAGGATCATCATCACGCACACGGCCAAGAAGAAGACCACCGCCAGGTTGGTCCAGATGTTGCCGTTGATCGCCAGGGTCAGGCTGCCCAGGGTGTGGTTGGCCAAAGTCTGCACGCGACACGCTCCCAATCTCACCGACACCGCCCAAATCCAGATCGAAGCGGCACTTGCCGCCCCGCGCCGGCCCGGGCCACCATCCTAGGCCGGCACGCCGACCGGCCCCAAACGCTCTGGGAACCGGCCCGAGTGGCTTTCAGGACGCCACACCCACCCCGGCCCGTACGATGGCCGCGAAATCGGCCGCCTTCAGGCTCGCCCCGCCGATCAGCCCGCCATCGATATCGGGCATGGCCATCAGTGCCTGGGCGTTGTCCGGCTTCATCGAGCCTCCATAGATGATCCGCACCCGTTCGGCGACATCGGCGTTATACAGCCCGGCCACCACCGACCGGATCTTCGCGTGCGCGTCCTGGGCGTCTTCGGGGGTCGCGGTCCGTCCCGTCCCGATGGCCCACACCGGCTCATAGGCGATGACCACCCGGTCCATGTCGTCCGCCGAGACCTCCGCCAGCCCGAGCCGGGTCTGACGCTCGTTGACGGCGTCGGTCTCGCCGGCCTCCCGCTGTTCGAGTGTCTCCCCGATGCACAGTACGGCGGTCATGCCCCCGTTCAGCGTGGCCAGCACCTTGCGGTTCACGGTCCGATCGTCCTCGCCGATCACATGCCGACGCTCCGAGTGTCCCACCAGCACGGCCGACACGCCGCAGTCCCGCAGCATCTCGACCGAGACCTCGCCCGTGAACGCCCCGTTGGGCTGGTGGTAGACATCTTGCGCCCCCAGCATCACCGTGCTCTGATCGCCGCTCAGGATCGATCCGACCTCGAGCAGATAGGGGAAGGCCGGGAACACCGCCACATCGATGCCTTCGGGGTCGGCGCCGATCGCGCCGAGCACGCCGCGGATCAGCGTGGCCGCCGAGCCGCGATCGCCGTTCATCTTCCAGTTTCCGCCAACGAAAGGCCTGCGTCCGGCATCGCTCATGGTAGGGCTCCAGCAGAAGTGTTCCGGCAGCACCGCCGCCGGGCAGCGAACTGTAGACCCCGCTCAGCGGCGTTCAGCCGCGCTTCCCCGCTCCCAGCGCCGCCGTGATCTCCCCGGCAATCCATCGCAGCTCGTCGTCGCGGCGTTCGGGGAAGAAACCGCGTTTGACGCCGTCCTTGAGCCAGACCTGAAGTTCCAAGACCGGCTTTTGGTTGATCTCGGTCCCACTGGGCCCGACAACCACGCGGTCGATCTCTTCGCCCGCCCAGCTCTCCGCGACCGGCTTTCCGACGGATTGGCGTGTGATCAGCAGGTCGCGTCCGACCACATCGATCACGCCGCGCCGTCGCCCGCTGCGGACCGCGCAGAAGACCATGCCCAGCCCGGCCGCCCAGAACACCGCGAGCATCAGCAGCGCAAAGATCTCCGTCCCGCCGAATCGTGACCTCGTGAACGCTCCAACAAAGACGAACGAGAACACGGCGATGAACGCCATCCAGACTATGGCGAACATCCCCAAGCCCTTGGTCCCCTTGAAGTAGCCCAGGGCGGGCAGCGAAATCGAGATGCCGTCCTCGGTCTCTGTCAGCGTCCCGCTCGCTCCCGCAGGTCTAACGACCCGCTCGGCCGCTGCCTCATCAGGCGTGCGCGAGCCACCTTCGGTGGTCGGCTCGGGGGCCTCGGTCGCGACGCCGAGCCCGAGCCGGGCCGCCACCTCATGGGCCAGCGCTTCGATCAGATCGATGGGATACGCGAACGCGAGCCCGACTTTGCGCTTCTCTTCCACCTCGTGCTCGCGCTCGACCACAAGGTTGGCCAGGTCCCGCCCGAAGCCGTTGCATAGCCGCCCGTCGCGTGCGCCGAGCCCCGGCTCGATCAGCACGCGCCGGATGTCACCCGTCTCCACCGCGGTCCTTCGCCGGAGCGGGCCCCATCGCTCCCATCCGATCACCCGCCGTTGTCCGATTTCGACCTCGGAGTGTCCGAACGCCACCAGCAGCCCGAAACGCAATGCCTTGGCGGTCAGGCGGAGCGCCAGCAAGGGGAAGAGCAGCCCGATCAGCCCGAACCAGCCCTGCCCGGCCTGCGGCGTCTGGCCCCGGATCAATGACCACACCGGCGACCACCAGAACATGCTCGTCACCAGTCCGGCAAGCAGCGGCGGGACGAACCCCAACACCGCGATGCCCAGCCCGATCGGACGCTGCCACGGCACCCCGCGGACCGGCAGCACGAACCGGACGCCGGAAGCGGTCGTCACCACCCGCCACGCCCGGCCCATGTCCGGATCCCAGCCCGGGTCCCACGACCGTTCAAAGTCCGTGTGCCGGGGGTGTTCCATACCTGTTCATTCGGCCCGCCGCGGCGTCGTTCTCGCGATGGATCCATGAAAAAGCCCGGACGCTGGCCCGGGCTGGATCGGATCGCGAGGGATGTCCGCGGGCTCAGCCCTTGGGGCCGGCCTGGCGGACAGCATCGGGCATCTCGAACTTGGCGTCGTTCTCGCGGAACAGCTTGGCGAGCTTGGCGGCCTGCTGGTCATACGCGGCCTTGTCGGCCCAGGTGTTCCGCGGGTCGAGCACGCTGTCGGGCACCTCCGGCACCGCCGTAGGCATATGCAGCCCGAACACGGGGTGCTCCCTGGTCGGCACCTTGTCCAGTTTGCCCGAGAGCATCGCCGCCACCATGGCGCGGGTGTAGGGCAGGCTGAACCGCTTGCCCACGCCGTAGGGCCCGCCGGACCAGCCGGTATTGAGCAGCCAGACCTGCGCGCCGTACTGCTTGATCCGCTCGGCCAGCATCTGGGCGTACTCGCTGGCCCGGCGCGGCATGAAGGGCGAGCCGAAGCACTGGGAGAAGTTCGGCTGCGGCTCCTTGACGCCCTCTTCCGTGCCCGCCAGCTTGCTGGTGTACCCGTTGATGAAGTAATACATCGCCTGCTCGGGGGTGAGCTTGCTGATGGGCGGCATCACACCGAACGCGTCGGCCGTGAGGAACACCACATGCTTGGGGTGCCCGGCGACGCTGGGAATCTTGGCGCCCGGGATGAAGTCCACGGGGTAGGTCACGCGGGTGTTCTCGGTGACCGAGATGTCCTCGTAGTCCGGCACGCGGGTGATCGGGTCGATCTTTGTGTTCTCGAGGACCGAGCCGAAGCGGATGGCGTCCCAGATCTGGGGCTCCTTCTCGCGGGTCAGCCCGACGACCTTGGCATAGCAGCCGCCCTCGAAGTTGAACACGCCTTTGGGGCCCCAGCCGTGTTCGTCGTCCCCGACGAGGGCGCGGTCCGGATCGGCCGAGAGCGTGGTCTTGCCGGTGCCCGAGAGTCCGAAGAAGAGGGCGACGCTGGTCTCATCGTTCTTGGCCACATTGCACGAGCAATGCATCGGGAACACACCCTGCTCGGGCATGTCGAAGTTCATCGCGTAGAAGATGCTCTTCTTCATCTCGCCGGCGTACTCGGTGCCGAGGATGACGACGGTCTTCTTCTCGAGCGATTGAGCGATATAGGTCGGCGTGTTGTGTCCGAGTTCGGCCTGCTCTTCCTTGGTCAGTTTGTGGCATCCGGCGTTGATCACGGTCCAGTCGTGGTTCCACGAGCCGTCGCCCGCGTCGCTCGCCGACCCGGGCTTGATGAACAGCGTTTCGGCGAAGAGCGCGTGCCAGGCGAGCTGCGTCACGACACGCACACCCAGACGGTGCTCAAGGTCGGCGCCCGCGAAGCCCTGGAACACGAAGACCTCATCTTGCTTGTTGAGATGCTCGGTCGCAATGCGAAGCGCGATGTCGAACTGCTCCGGTGTGATCGGCTGATTGACCTTGCCCCAGTCGATCTTGGCGTGGATCGCCGGCGTGTCCTCGAGGAACTTGTCCTTCGGGCTTCGTCCGGTGCGGTCGCCGGTGAACACCGTCACCGCGCCGTTCGACGCCAGCTTGCCCTCGCCGCGCGCCAGCACCCGCTCGACCAGATCGGCCGTTGACAAGTTCAGATGCGCCCGATCCGCCGACAGATCCAGCCGTTCCACGCTCACAGCACCCATGGACACGCTCCTCGCCGCCCGCCCGCAAGCGTGGCGGCCGACCTGATTCAGTGCGGGCCTCGCATCCCGGGAATCCCTCTTTCCCGGCCCGACGACGCCCATTCCAGAGAGAGGTGATGCTAGACCCAAACCCGCCACCAGACCCCATTTCCGCCCGCCCGACCCCATGACTTTTCGTCCCGTCCCGGGCTACACTTTGCCCCGCGTCCCACCCGGACGCGATGGTGGCCGTAGCTCAGTTGGTTAGAGCACCTGGTTGTGGTCCAGGGGGTCGCGGGTTCAAATCCCGTCGGTCACCCTTCGAGAGCAAGACGCCCGGGCATCCCGCTCGGGCGTCTTCCCTTTGGCGGACGCACGATGATGCAACCGCTTTCATGTCATCGCTCGCGCCAGCGCCGCCTCCGCCTGCGCACCGTATCCGCCCCCGAACAACGCCGCGTGTACCGCCAGCGGGTACGCCTGATACAGAAAGATCCTCCGTTCCCAGAACCCATCTCGGATCGGACGGATCTGCGTGTACCGCTCCCAGAACACCCCCGACACACCACCCATCAGATCGATGTACGCCAGCTCGAACTCCGCGTCGGCGAACTGCGTCGAGGGATCGATCAGGGCGGCCGGCACGCCGTCCCGCCAGAGCACATTGCCCGCCCAGAGGTCGCCGTGGATCAGCGACGCCGGGCCGGGTTCGCCGATGATGTCGCAGATGCGCCCGCTCAGGTCGTCCAGCCGACGCCCGAATGCCGGGTTCAATCGCCCGCGCTCGATCGCCAGTTCCGTTACCGGACGCAGCCGCCGCTCGATGTAGAACCGCCCCCAATCACCATCCCGCCCGTTGCGCAGCCGGATCGGCCCGATCCGGGTGTCGCCGTCGAAGCCGCAGGCATCGGCGGTCACGGCGTGCAGCCCCGCGACGATCTCCGCCAGCCGTCGCTCGCCCGCCGGTGTCGAGCCGCCGGAGTTCTGGACATACTCCATCGCCAGCACCCGCTCGGACACCGCCACCACCCGCGGCGTCGGCGCGTGCCCCGCCAGCGCCGCCAGCATCGACGCCTCCAGATGCAGCCCCGGCTCGTCGCCCGTCTCGACCTTCACCGCCAGGTCACGCCCGGACGCGGTGCGCACGCGGAACACCTCGGCGACGCACCCGCCCCGCAGCGGCGAGAGCGACTCGATGTGCTCGCCGATCGCGTCCTCGATCAGTTCCCGCATGGGGGAGGATAAAGCTGCAAATGGAATCTTTGCAAACCGCAAATCCGGATCTTGGATCAGGATTACCCTCCTGATTTGCAAATTTGCTATTTAGAGCTTTATGCCGCGGCCCGTCCGGCCGCGGCGCACCCCAGGCGGACCTGCTCGATGAGTTCCTCCATCTGGGCGGGGTCGGCGTTATTGGCCGCCATCTCGCCCAAACGCTCGGCCATGCCCGATACGCCGCTCATGCCGACGAGCATCGACAGCCCCCGGATTTTCTGGCAGGTGGCGAACAGCGCCACATAATCCTTGACGCGCACCTGCTGGTCCATCACCACACCGAGCTTGTTGAGCTCGAAGCACAGAGAGACCAGCGTTGCGCGATCGACCCGCTGGCGCGTCTTGTCCAGCGAGGACGGGTCCCATCCGCTGAGCAGATATTCGCCCAGCACCCGGAGCAGCCGGTCGCCTTCGATTGGGTGGTGCAGCAGCGCATCGGCCCCGCACACCTTGACCATCGAGCGGGACAGCTCCTGATCCGCGTTGCCCATCAGCACGATGGGGCAACTGACGCCCTTGAGGCGCAGTTTCTTGGTCAGTTCCGGCCCGGACATGCTGCCCAGATCAAGATCCAGGAAGAGCATGTCGGGCTTTTCCTCGATCTCGGCCAGCACCGCCTCGGCTCCGCTGATCAGCTTGAACTTCAGGCTGGTTTCCAGCAGGTGCTCGCGCACCGCGGCCTTGGTCTGGTCGTCCTCGGTCGCGAAGATCACCGTACCCTTGAGCACCTCGGGCTTCACATTCTCGACGCTCGGAACGGCGTCGGTGATGTCCTGTGTGATGAACTCCTTGGGATTGATCTCGCGATCAAAGCGCACGCCCACTTCGTGCACGATCCCGCCGCGGTGCTCGATTCGCACCACCTTGCCGCGCAGGCCCACCGTCTTGCCGTCGTACCGCGGCAGGTAGACCGTCACGGTGGTGCCGGGATACATAAAGGCGGAATGCAGCAGACCGATGCCGCCCTGCGACAGGTTGCGGCACGCCAACACCAGATCCTTCTTCGCGCCGCTATCACCCTCGACCGACACCCGCACGAACGGGTCCAGGTACGCCAGACGGGTGAACTTGCGCTTGGCCGACGCCTGCGCGTGCTCGTTTTCCTCGTCCAGCTTCTCGAGCAGGCGCTCGTACGCAGGCTGCCCGAGCCCGAGCGTATTCCGTGACTCGATACTGTCATTGCTCGCCACGCCGCGTCCTCCTTCGAGGCCCACCGACCGCGTTCTGCCGCGACAGAAGCCCCGGAACTTCATCGGACGCGGAAGCCCCCCACACCGCCCGGATCCCGCCAGACGCCGGTTTCTCGGACGCTGCCGCCCGACCATCGCCACCAGACCGCACGGCCCGCCGCCTGCGCCGCCCGCCAGCAGTGCCCAAGGGCGCCGATCCGGCCCCCGGGCGGGGTCACACATCGAGGTTCTTGACCTCGAGCGCGTGGTCCTCGATGAACTTACGCCGCGGTTCGACCTGCTCGCCCATCAGCAGGCTGAACAGGCCGTCGGCCTCTCCCGCCTGCTCCCATCGCACCCGCATCAGCACCCGGGCGTCGGGGTCCATCGTGGTCTCCCAGAGCTGCTCGGCGTCCATCTCTCCCAGCCCCTTGAACCGCTTGATCTCCATGCCGCGCCGCCCGATCTCGTGCAGCGCATCGAGGATCGCCGGCAGGTTGGCCGCCTCGACCACACGGGCCGTCGCCGATGCCGTGGGCGCCGCCGTGTCGCCGTCCTCGTCCTCCGGCGTGCGGACAACCTCCGCCGCCTTGCCCGTCTTCTCGGTCTCCCATGCGAACTTCGCGGGCAGCACCTCGCCGGTCACGCTCTCCTCGCGGACCAGGGCGTAGTCCTCCGCGTGCAGGCCCAGGGCGGCCAGCTCGCGGAAGATCGACTCGAGCTCGCGGTTCTCGTGCAGCTCACGCACCGTCGCCGGCTCGCCCTCGCCCTCGCCGTTCTCGTCATCAACAAGCCGCCAGCCGCGCTTTTCCACCACCGCGTATGCCTCTTCCTCCGACCAGGCATACTCGCCCACCGAGCGCGTCGTCACGCGGTGCGTCGGCAGCCGTCCCTCACGACGGGACGAGAGCAGGTCCACGAACCGCACCCCGCGACGCTCGGCGATCTCCGCCAGCTCCTTGAGCCGCGTCAGCAGCCGGACAACCCTGGCGGCGTCCTGCCCGGCGATCCGCGCCACGATCTTCGGCTCCTCGCCCGGCGCCGCGTTCTCGATGTCGCGCACGACAAGCGTCGAACCCTCCAGCCCGAGCTCGGTCAGCGTGTCCGCCAACTTGCGCTCGTTGATCACATACCGCGAACTCTTGCCCTTGATGATCTGGTACAACGGCGGCTGGGCGATGTACACATGCCCGCGACGGATCAGCTCCGGCATCTGGCGGAAAAAGAAAGTCAGCAGCAGCGTGCGGATATGGCTTCCGTCCACATCGGCGTCGGTCATGATGATGACTTTGCCGTATCGCAGGCGCGTCGCGTCGAACTCCTGCCCGATGCCGCTCCGCAGCGCGCTGATCAGCGTGCGGATTTCCTCGTGCTGGAGCATCTTGTCGATACGCGCCTTCTCCACATTGAGCAACTTGCCCCGCAGCGGCAGGATCGCCTGCGTCTCCACATTGCGCCCCTGCGTCGCCGAGCCACCCGCCGAATCACCCTCGACGATGAACAGCTCCGCTTTGTCAACATCCTTGGTCTTGCAATCCCGCAGCTTGTGGGGCATCGAGCCGGAGTCGAGCGCCGTCTTGCGCCGGGTCAACTCCCGGGCCTTGCGCGCCGCCTCCCGGGCTTGGGCCGCCACGATGCCCTTCATGCACAGACGCTTGGCCTCCGCCGGGTGCTCCTCCATCCAGTTCGACAGCGCCTCGCCCACCGCCTGGGAGACGAAACTCTCGATCTCCGGGTTGAGCAACTTCTCCTTGGGCTGGTTGTTGAAGGTCGGATCGGGCAGCTTGACGCTCACCACGGCCACCAGCCCCTCACGGAGGTCCTCGCCCGTCGGGACCGGGTCCTTCTCCTTGATGATGCCCTCACGCTTGGCGTACCCGTTGATCGTCCGGGTCAGCGCGAGCTTGAAGCCCTGTGCATGCGTGCCGCCGTCCACATTGTTGATGTTGTTGGCGAAGGTCAGGAGGAACTCGCTGTAACCGTCGTGATATTGCAGCGCCACCTCACAGATCAGATTCTGGTCGGGGATCTCCTTGCGAAGGAACACCGGGCTCGACACCGCGTTCTTGCCGGTCATCAGATGCTGGACATACTCCAGCAGCCCGTTCTCCGCCCGGAACACATCGTGCTTCGGCTTGCCGTCCGCGCCAACACGCTCGTCGTTGAGCTTGATGGTCACCCCGGGATTCAGGTACGCCAGTTCCCGCAACCGGTTGGCCAGCGTCGAATAGTTGAAGGTCGTATCCGGGAAGATCGTCGGATCGGGGCGGAAAGTCACCGTCGTGCCGCGCTTGCGCTCGCTCGACGCGGGGATCGGCCCGACCACCTTCAGAGGCTCGCTCACCACGCCGCGGCTGAACACGATCCGGTGCACCTTGCCCGAACGCCACACCTCGACCTCGGTGAACTCCGACAACGCGTTGACGCACGACACGCCCACACCGTGCAGCCCGCCCGAAACCTTGTACGCGCTGCCCTCCTGCTGGAACTTGCCGCCCGCATGCAGCTTGGTCAGCACCACCTCGACCGCCGGCTTGCCGTCCAGTGTCGGATCGTCATTGCGCACCGGATCCACCGGGATGCCGCGCCCGTCGTCGGTCACCTTGACCGACCCGTCCGCCTGCACCGTCACCGACACGAAGGTGGCGTAGCCCGCCATTGCTTCATCGATCGAGTTGTCCACGACCTCGTACACCAGATGGTGCAGAGCGTTCAGCCCCGTGCCACCGATGTACATCCCGGGACGCTTGCGAACCGCCTCCAGCCCCTCGAGCACCTTGATCTGGTCCGAGGTATACCCCCCGTTGTCCGACGCGTCGGGAACGCCCTTGGGATCGGTGCCGGAGATGTCGCTGCCGCTGTCGCTCATACGCGTTTCGCCCTTCGTGCCAGCCGGCTTGCGGGCCGCCAAAAGGCCCCCGAAAAACCGTCCCGCATTCTAGGCGCAAACCCCGCCCGGAGCGTCGTTTTCACGCACGCGATCAGGCCCCGCAAACCCCCGTGTTTGCCGCCCCAAACCCCTCCTGACAGGCCATTTGACGCGTTGCCATTTCCCCCTTTACGGCACGATCTCCACCCGGCTCACACGCTCGGCCAACAACTCATACACCACCTCGATGTCCTCGTCACGCAAACGCACGCAGCCCATCGACATGTTCCGCCCGATCGACTGCGGATCGATCGTCCCGTGGATGCCGTACCCCGTCACGCCCTCGCTCGCGCCCGTACCTTCCAGCCCCAGCCAGAACTCACCGATCGGGTTTTTCGGATCGTCCGGCTCGTACCGCTCGCGGCTGTCGCGCGGGTTCACCCATCCGGGGTTCTCCAGCTTGTTCGCGCTGACCACGAATGTCCCCGTCGGCGTGCTGCCAGCCTCGCCCAGCCCCACATCAAAGCTGCGGATGTACACCCAGCGGCTCGGGTCCGTCGGAGGGCCGTGCCAGATGTCCATGCGGAACTCGCTCTTGTCCACCACCGCATGGAACGGACCCCGGACCAGCTTGAGCTTCTGACCCAGACGGATGCGCGTGGGATCCTTCAGCCCGTTGACACGCTGGATCAGCTTCCAGTGCACCGCCAGCTCGCGCCGCGTCGCGATCTTCGACAGCGAATCGCCCGACACCACCGTGTACTCCTCGACGATCGGATCACCCGGCTCGACAAGGCGACCGAAGACCAACTGCTCGTTGATCTCCGTCAGCTCATCGCGGACCAGGTTCGCCTCGGACGCACCCAGCGAAGCATCCCGCAGCACGCGGCTGAGCAGCGCCCGCGCACCCACGCGGTCGTTCTCCGCCACCAGCCGCCGGGCCGTATCCAACTGCAGGCGCACCCTGTCCGAACCCCCCGTCGGCTGGGTCGTCGGCGTCGTCGCGGGGGGTGTCGTCGGGGTGGTGGTGGGGGGGGCTGAGGTCCGCGTCGGAGCCGTCTCGTTCGCCCGCCCACTGTCCAGCGCCCGGTCGAGCACACCGCCCGAGCCACCCGTATTCCGCGGGCCCTGCCCGATCTCCACCGGCGCCGATCCACCCAGCACCCGGTCCACCTCGTCCGGCGGCAGCTCTTCCGTCCCCGGCAACGCACGCACCGGCTCGCGCGTCGAAGCCCGCGCCACCGGCGACGACCGATCGCCGGTATCCGACGCCATCCGGTCGCCCATGTCGGTCCCGCTCAGGTCCGCCGCGGACGGGTCCGTCGGCGCCGAACCACCCGGTCCGGTCGCGCCGCCCGACCCGGCCGGACGCATCGCGAACCACACGATCGCGACCAGCGCCGCCAGCACCACGAACGGCAACGCGGCCCGCGCCGGACCCCGACGCTTCCGCCTGGAGGTCACCGCCCCGCCCCGGACCATCGAACGCGTGGATTGACTCGGAAGGCTCATGCCCGCTCCTCCTTGACGCCGCACACCAGAACGCCCGCCTCCGTGACGACCGCGTCCATCTTCCGATCGTGCGCCTCCATCGGCACCCGCTCAGCGATCGAAGCCGCAAAGCCCGCGCCCACGACGCACGCCCGGAGCCCGCCGGCGCCGTCGCCCGCGAGGAACCGATCATAGAAACCGCCGCCCCGCCCCAACCGCCCGCCGGCCGCATCAAACCCCACGCCGGGCACGATCACCAGATCCACCCGATCCGGGGACACATCCGGGCACGAAGCGTCCGGCACGCGGATCCGGTTCCGCCCCCACGCCAGCCGCATCGTCGAGTCCACCGCCGCCGGCCACATCCGCCCCGCCTGCCAGTCGATCCGCGCCACGCACATCGTCTTCCGCTGCGACACCCCCAGCGGGATCAGATAGTCCAAGTCCGGCTCGGTCTCATCACCCGCATAGACCATCACCACCCGCGCCGCACGCCAGTGCGCCAGATCCGCGACATGCCCGCGGATCACCCCCGACGCCCAGAACTTCTCGTCGATCGACACGCCCGCCACCCGCGCCCGCAACGCGTCACGAAGCTCCCGCTTGAGGATCGGCGTGGTCATCGCCGATCCTGACGCGCCCGGCGCACCCGACGGATCTCTTCCAGCCGCTCGCGCATCGCCTTCTCCGCACCGATCTCCTTCGGCTCGTAGTACCGCTTCTCCACCCCCAGATAGTCCTGCCCCGTCACCTGCCCGTCAACATCATGCGAGTACTCGTACCGCTCCGTCCCCACCTTCTTTACACGCTGTCCGGAACCATCCCCCACCGAGACCGGCGAGCTGTTCCCGTCCCGCAGATACATCGGCACCGGCAACACCCGACCGCCGGCCACATCCTCCATCGCCGCGTTGATCGCCAGGTACGCCGCGTTGCTCTTGGGCGCCAGCGCCAGATAGCACGCGCACTGGCTCAGCGTGATCCGCGCCTCGGGCATGCCGATCCGCTCGACCAGGTCCCAGCACGCCTGCGCCACCATGACCCCCCGCGGATCCGCGTTGCCGATGTCCTCGCTGGCAAGAATCGCCAGCCGCCGCGCGATGAACCGAGGGTCCTCCCCCGCGTCGAGCATCCGCGCAATCCAATACACCGCCGCGTCCGGATCGCTCCCCCGAACGCTCTTGATCATCGCGCTGATCGCGTCGTAATGCCCGTCGTCGCCGTAGACCGCTGCTTTTTGCTGGATCGAGTCTTCGGCCACCTTCTCGTCGATGACCACCGGCCCACCGGCGCCCCGCTGCGATTCGACCGCCACTTCCAGCGCCGTCAACGCCCGCCGCGCGTCCCCCTCGCTCTTCACCGCCCACACCCGCAGCGCGCCGTCGGTGATCTCGACCGCCCGCCCGCCGTAACCCTTCGGATGCTTGAGCGCCCGCCGCAGCAACTCCACCGTCTCATCCTCGCTCAGCGGCTCCAGCCGGAACAAGGTCGACCGCGAGATCAGCGCGCTGTTCACGCTGAACAACGGATTCTCCGTCGTCGCACCGATCAGCGTGATCAGCCCCCGCTCCACATCGCCCAGCAGCACATCCTGCTGCGCCTTCGTGAACCGGTGGATCTCGTCCAGAAACAGGATCGTCCGCTTGCCCTCGTCCCCCAGCACCCGCTCGGCCTCGTCGATGATCTCCCGGATCCGCTTCACGCCGACCGACGCCGCGTTCTCCCGCACGAACCGCCGCTTCGTCCGCCCCGCGATCACCCCCGCCAGCGTTGTCTTCCCCGTCCCGGGCGGCCCGTGCAGGATCAGGCTCGTGATCGCGTCCGCGTCGATCATCCGACGCAGCAGCTTGCCCTCCCCCAGCAGGTGCGTCTGCCCGACCACCTCCTCGATCGACCGCGGGCGCACCCGCACCGCCAGCGGCTCGGTCCGCCGCACCTGCGCCTCCCGACCTGCCGCCCAAAGATCAGTCATGACAGGTGATTGTACGGGTCACCACCCGCCGCCCACGCCCAAAAACCCCCTGCGCCGAGAAAATCTCAAGACTCCCGGAGCCACGGGCTTTGTAATCGCTAACATACATCCGGAATCATGCTTTATTGGGTCTCCGGCATCCTGCTGGCCGCGATCCTCCTGCCCTTGGCGGCCGGGTTCATCGCCGCGCGCACCCTCCGGGACCCCACCGACCCCGCCACGGGCCTGCTCTACCTCCTCGGCCGCCTCTACGCCCGAGTCGTCCACCGCCTGACCATCCGCACCGAGCCGGGGGCCCTCTCCGACCTCGACGGCCCGCTCATCGTCGTCTGCAACCACACCGCTGGCGTCGACCCCATCCTCGTCTCCTCCGGCTGCCCCCGCCGCATCGCCTGGCTCATGGCCGAGGACATGCGTCTCGCCCGCCTCGACTGGTTCTGGCGCTGGCAGCGCGTCATCTTCATCACCCGGGACAAGGAAGGCCGCAAGGGCCTCCGCGATGCCCTCGGCACCCTCCAGTCCGGCGGCTGCATCGGCATCTTCCCCGAAGGCCGTCTCGAGCGCCCGCACAACCGGCTCCTGCCCTTCAACCCCGGCGTCGGCATGCTCGTCAAACGCACCGGCGCCCGCGTCCTGCCCGTCATCATCGAGGGCACCCCCGAAGTCGCCCGCGCCTGGGACGCTCTCTGGACCGCGTCCGACGCCTCCGTCCGCTTCATGCGTCCCATCTCCTACGCCGACTCCAAACTCAGCCCCGCCGAGATCGCCGCGGATCTCCAGCACCGCTTCGCCGCATGGACCGGCTGGCCCGTCGCAACCCACGCCCCCGCCGCACAGATCGGCCCCAAGCACGAACCCGACGCCGCGCCCTCCGCCGGACGCTCGATCGCCTGAGCCGACCTTGGAGGCAATCGATGGCGGCGCCGTTTCGGTAACGCGCGCTCCTTCTACAACCACCGCTTCCGCTTGAACCACACCACCTGCCCGATCGCGATCGCCGCCATCGCCAGGCACAGCACCCAGAACCCCCAACGCGACTCCGTCAGCGGCAGCCCGCCCACATTGATGCCGAACAGCCCGGTCACGAACCCCAGCGGCAGCATCACCGTCGCCACGATCGTCAAGAGGTACACCGTCCGCCCCACCCGCGCCTCGTGCCGCGCCCGCATCTCCTCCTGCGTCACCGCCGCACGGTCCCGGATCTCCTCGAGCGCGTCGCACACCCGCGCCGTCTGCTCTTGCGCGACGCGGATCTCCGCCCGGTCGTGCTCGCTGAGTAACTCCGATCGCCCGTTCGCCAGCGCGCTCAAAGCCTCCCGCTGCGGCACCAGATACCGCCGATACGCGATCGCCTGTCGCCGGATCGTCGCCAGTTGCGGTCGGCGTCCCTCGTCGTCCGCGTCCTTCGCCAGCATCTCGTCCTCGATCGTGTCGAGCATCTCCTCCAGATTCGTGATCGTCGGCCCCATCCGCTCGCTCAGCCCGCCCGCCACCGCCGCCAGAAACGCTCCCGGCGTGGCCGGCGCCCGCCCCTGCTGCGCCTGCTCGCGCAGCGCCGCGATCGTCTTGAACTTGAACTGCCGCAGCGTGATCACCCGCCCCGGCTCGATCCACATCCGGATCGAGATCATCTCGTCCGGCTCCGCCCCGGGGTTCATATTGATCCCCCGCAGGATCACCAGCAGCCCATCTCCGAAAACCTGCGCTCGCGGGCGGGTTTCCTCCGCCAGGAGCGACTCGGCCACCAGCCGCTCGACCCCCGCCTGCTCCCGCAGCCACCGCTGCGCCCGCTCGCGCGTGCGGTCCAGGTGTACCCACAACGCCCCGTCGCCCGGTTCGCCGAGCCGATTCCACCCCAGCCGTGTCGGCGCTTCAAAGTCCGCCGCGCGCCCCGGCAGCCGAGTCGCAAACACCAGCCCGCCCTCGGCATCGAACGATTGAAACGGTGCGATCTCGGTCATGCCGCCAGTGTACCCGCGGCGGTGCGGCCGGTGACCCTTACACTGTCCGCGAACCATGCCCACCTACATCCCCATCACGGACCCCGATGAGATCGCGATGGTCGAACGATGGACCCGCCGCACGATGATCCTGTCCGCGGTGTTCTATGTCGCCGGACTGACGCTGTGGCCCTTCGCCCCACAGGCGTGGGGTGCGCGATATCTCGCCGCCGGTGTGTTGTTCGCCATCGTGCTCACCATTCACCTGCTTGTTCTCGCACCCACCGGCTTCAAGCGATGGACCAAGCAGAACAACTTCCGCTGGGGCGTGCAGGGCCCCGCGCTGCCATACCCGCTTTCGCTGCGTCATGCGATGGCCAGTGCGTGGATCGGCAGTTCGATGATCCCTCTGTTGTACGGCATGCTCGGGATGGGGCTCAACTTTGTCATCGCCATGGCGCTCGGCATTCCCCTCTTCACCTCGGGCATGGCGATGGTCGCCGTGGGATTCCGGTTGCCCGAGCCGTGTGATCCGAGCTGCCCGAAGTGCGGGTACCCGACCGTAGGTCTGTCCTTCCCCGCCACCTGCTCCGAATGCGCCACGCCGATCCCCACGATCAATCAGGCGGCCCGCATCCGACGCACACCCCGCCCGCTGCTGGGCTGGTCCGGGATCGCGTTGACGATCCTGGGCGGGGCGATCTTCTGGGGCATCATCGTGCGTCCCACGGCGCTGATGGGGGCGTTGCCGCGGCAGGCCAATCTGCTTCTCGCGCCGGCGGACGCGGCGGCGTTCAACGCGCTCGACCTGACGGCCCTGACGCCCGACGAGCGGGCGGACCTGATCGATGGCATCCTTGCTGCCCGGTTGCGGCTCGAATCCTATGAGATCGGTGACCAGCTCGACTGGCTGGATGCCCAGTACGCCGCCGGCGCGATGACGCCGGATCAGGCGCTGCGGTTTGCGAGCGAGGGCTGGTCGCTGGGCATCACGACCGACACCCGGCCGCTGCCCGGTGGGGAGGTGCTGCTGTCCCTCGACGGCGCCGGCCCCAAGCACGGGATCGGGACGCTGGCCTTCAAGTACTTCGTGGCGTCGATCACCGTGAACGGCGAGCCGGTGCTGTCTAAGAAGACGGAGTGGTATGACGCCTCCAGGCTGAGTTTGGGGTGGGACTTCCGGAAAGAGTCGCATGCGCGGGGCAGATTCCCGCAGCCGGTGGTGCGGGTTCCGGTGCCGCTGTCGGGGGAGATGGTGGTGGCGGCGCGGATCGTTTCGTGCGTCGTGGTGCGTGGGACGCCTGAGCCGGTGGTGACTTGGCATGAGGACGGTCGGTACTCGCTGAGTCCCGCGCCGGCGGCGGTGCACGAGGTGTCGGCGGAGCGGGTGTTCCGGGTCGGGCCGTGAGGGGCTTGGGGTCGGGCGTGCATCAGGCTGCGGCGGTGGCTTTGGGGGCGCCGAGGAGGCCGGGGATGTGGCGTGCCATGGCGTCGAGGACGGCGCGGCGGGAGCGGGCTTCGCGGGCGGTGTCGAGGTCGGCGACCATGGCTTCGACCGCGTCGGCGGTGGGTGGGGATTCGGCGTCGAGGCGCCAGATGCCGGCGTGGGCGGTGGTGCAGAGGGCTTCGGCGTCGTAGGAGAGTTGCTCGTGGAGTTTCTCGCCGGGGCGTGCGCCGGTGACGACGATGGGGATGCGTTTGACGGTGTCGGTGGATTCGGGGCGATTGATCTGGCCGGGCAGGCCGAGGGTGGGCTCGAAGCCGCAGGCGCGGACGAAGCGTTTGGCGAGGCTGAGGATGGAGATGGGTTCGCCCATGTCGAGGACGAAGACCTCGCCGCAGCGTCCGTGCTGGCCTGACATGGCGCCGGCCTGGAGGACGAGGGTGGCGGCTTCGGGGATGGTCATGAAGTAGCGGGTCATGCGTTCGTCGGTGACGGTGATGGGTCCGCCGCGTGCGATCTGCTCGCCCCAGATGGTCAGTACGGAGCCGTTGGAGCCGAGGACATTGCCGAAGCGGACCATGCTCATGCGGGTGGACACGCGCGGGGCGAGTGCCTGGACATACCACTCGGCGAGGCGTTTGGTCGCGCCCATGACGGAGGCGGGGTTGACGGCTTTGTCGGTGGAGATGAGCACGAAGCGTTCCGCGCCGGTGGCCGCGCTGGCGTCGGCGATGGATTTGGTACCGAAGAGGTTGTTTGTGACGGCGTGGGCGGGGTGGTCCTCCATGAGGGGGACATGTTTGTGGGCTGCGGCGTGGAAGACGACATGGGGGCGGAGGCGCTCGAGGTGGGCGAGGGTGCGCTCGGCGTCAACCACATCGTGCAGCAGGGCGGTGCGTGCGACGCCGGGGCATGTTTCGGCGAGTTGGCGGTCGATCTCGAACAGGGCGTTCTCGCTGCGCTCCATGAGGACGATGCGCTCGGGGGCGAAGCGGGCGATGCGCCGGACGAGTTCGGAGCCGATGGAGCCGCCCGCGCCGGTGACGAGGACGGTCTTGGCGCGGATGACCGAGGCGACGAGGTGCTCGTCGATGTCGTGGGGCGTGCGGCCGACGAGTTCGGCGAGGTCGATGCGGGACTCGCCCGGCGTGGCCAGGTGGGTGACCGATCCGGCGGGGACGGTCTCGGCGTCGGCGATCTGCTCGTCGAGGGGGCGGACGACGCGCTCGGCGACGCCCTCGGCGCGGAGTTGGCGGCTGATCTCGGCGTGCCAGGCGCGGTGACGGGCGGGCAGGGTGACGATGGCACGCTTGATGCCGCGCTGGCGACAGATAAGCCCGACGGTGTGGACGGAGCCGAGGAGGGGGAGGGAGGCGT
>RFGH01000231.1 GCA_003696675.1 Planctomycetota bacterium | reverse complement strand
CCGCTCATCCCGGCCCGGGAACGACCGTTCCGCCGCGTCATAGAAAGGCTCGATCTGCTCGGTGAGCGCGTGCGCCTTGTCGTAGAACCGACGCAGAACCGGCTCGGCGTGCTCGCGGCCGAGGAGTTCTACGAGGGACATCAGAGTGCGAAGCCGGCCCTGCCCACCCGCGCCGGGCGGCGCGTTCTCCAGCACTGCATCAAGTGAGCGGTCTACTGTCGCCCGCCCCAGCGCCGCCAGCGCGTCCCCGTCCAGAATCTGATCCGGCAGGAGCGCCAGCAAACGACGCTCGATCTCCGGCGCGTACACCGCCGGCGCCGACGCGATCCGATCACATGCAACTTTATACGGTGCTTTAGGATCCCTGACAATGTCAATTGACCATGGATACAACGAGTACTCCAGGAGGAGACCGATCAGTGCATGGGGCTCTGTCTCCGTACGCACCAACTCAGGCAAGTCAAGTTTCCGACGTGAATCCTGCTCCGCCGGCTGTGCGGCTATTGCGGTTGCCGTCAGCAGTATGCCCGATACTATGTTTACGCTTGTTCTCATCTTCATCGGCGGCCTCCTCATGGCCCGGGCAGAGACAGCATGCGGTTGCCTCGTGCAGCTAGATCGCCAGCAGCACGAACACGCACCGCGTCCTCGCAGGTCCGATGCGTGAGCCGCCGACCCTTGTTCGGTGTTTCGTCAGTACCGCCGTCGATGTCCGGGAAGAAGATGTACGTTGTGACATCGATATTAGGCGTATCCGGCCGGTTCGTCAGCGCATGGCCGATCTCGTGCGCCAGGACCCGCGTCCTGATGTCAACGGTCGTCGGCGTCAAAATCTTCGTGTTATTCCGGTCTGTGCCAATAAAGACGTAGGTGTTCTCCGCTAGTTCCGCCGGGAAGCCCGCAATCGTGTGGCCACCCGGACGACTAGTCGCACCGAGGATGTTAATCTGAAATCCAGGCGATCGGATCGCCGCGGTATAGATCACTTCGAGCACGTCCGGCGCCACGCCCGCCACCGGCTCGATCGCCGGAATCACGTCGATCGAATTACCGAACGCGGGTGTGTCGAAGAAGCCGTCGTGGATGACCGTTACCCACGGCTTGTCCAGCGCGTTGGGCGTCGCCGGCGGGTTCTCCACCAGGATCGGCCCGTCCTGCACCACACGCACTCCTGCCTGCGCCCACGCGATGGTGGCGCGCTCGATCTCGGCTGCGATG
>RFGH01000230.1 GCA_003696675.1 Planctomycetota bacterium | reverse complement strand
GTTCCGCCCCGACCGTGGAAGTAGCGGAGCGCGACGCCGTGCCGCTCGAACACTTCGGCGATCAGCCGCTGGGCACGGGCCAGGGCCACATTGGCCATCAGGAACCCGCCGTCCTTGTTGGAGTCGGAATAACCGAGCATGATCTCCTGCTCGGGCCGCCCGCCGCTGACCGCGTCGAGATGGACGCGATAGATCGGGTCCGACAGCAGCTCGTCGCACAGCGAGGGCGCACGATCGAGGTCATCCACCGTCTCGAACAGCGGCACGACCTGCAACGCGCTGGACGCCGGCCTCGGGCCGGACCCGGGGCGATACATCCCCGCCTCCTTGAGCAGCAGGAGCACACCGAGCATGTCGCTGCGGTGATGGGTCATCGAGATGATCCAAGCCCGCACGCTGTCCGGCTCGCGCCGCACCGCGTCGCGCACCACCCCCATCGTGGCCAGCAGTTCGCTTGTTTGTGACGAGAGTTCGGCCCCGAGCGGCATCAGCGGCCGCGCCGTGGCGAGCTCCTGTCGCAGGATGCTCAGCCGGGCGTCCTCGTCGAGCGAGCCGAACGCTTCATGCACACCGCCGAGCGCGAGCAACTCGGCCACCGCGGCGTTGTGAATGCCGGAATGCTGTCGGATGTCCAGTGTCGCCAGGTGCAGACCGAAGACGCGTGCCCGCACGATCGCGTCGCACAGCAGCCCGTGCTCGGCGACATGATCAAGCCCCGCATGATGCAGCGAGCGCCGGATCATCAGCAGGTCGGCGAGCAGTTGCGAACCGGAATAGGTCTCATCTTCTCGAAGTCGCACGCGCATCTGCGCGAGACGCAGCCGCAGCGGCTCATAGCGGCGCTGGGACAGATGCCCGCCAGCCCGAATCCACACCATGTCGCGTTCAACGGCCTCATCGATCTCATTGCCCAGATCGACCCGCCTGCTCGAAGCAGACAGCACATGGCGCAGGCGTCCGAGTTCCCCGTCCCACAAGGCACGGGCCGCCTCGCCCATCCGGTCGAGAGTCTCGCGGGTCACGACGGCCGTGACATTCGGGTTGCCGTCGCGATCGCCGCCGATCCAGCTCCGGTAGCGCAGCAGCGCCGGCAGGTCGTTGGCGACGATCGCCGCCTGCTCTTCGCCGAACGCCCTGCGTGCGGCCCAGACGATGTCCCGCATCAGACGCGGCACCGTCTCCCAGATCGTGGTCGAGAGGAAATAGATCCCATTCCCGACCTCGTCCGGCACACCCAGCCGTTCGGCGCGAACCTCGTCGGTGACGAGCAGCATCGACACCACACGATCCAGACGCTCTCGGGTCTCCCGCCGCTCGCGAGCGGTCAGGTCCTCGTCGCGCAGGCGCACCACGCAGTCGGCGATGTCGGTCTGCTTCTCCAGCACGGTCCGGCGCCGGGTTTCGGTAGGATGCGCGGTCAGCGTGGGCTGGATGTCCAGTTGCTCCAGCAGTCCGGCAACGCGTTCGGGCGTGAAGCCGGCGTCGCGCAGCCGCTCCATCGCCTCGTCGATCGACTCGGGCCGTGCCGGGCCGTGCTCGCTGTGTCGCTCACGCTGGCGGTTGACCCGGATGATGTTGAGCTGCTCGGCCTTGTTGAGCAGGTGGAACCGCGCGGTGCCGACGCGGATCAGCCCCGCGATGTCGCTGAGATCCATCGCCGACAGCCTCGCTGCGGCCTCATCCCACGCCGGGTGGTCGACGGCGTCGTTCGCCGAACGGCAGACCGCCGCGATCTCTTCCGAGGCGCGCAGCACCCCTCCCAGACCGCAGCGTTCGCAGGCCGAACGCAGCGCCGCTTCGATCGCTTCACGGTCGTGGTCATGCATGATGGATTGTTAGGCCGGCCGCTGCGACCGTGAGCGCATCAAACGCGCGACGATTGCGACCTGCCGCGCGGCTTTGCACGCGTCGCTGCACGCCGCCCGGCGAGGTGCCGCATCGCACGCTCTTTTTCCACGGTGGCGACCGTGAGTCCCTGGCGCACGATGAACCAGGTGCCCAGCGCACCGAACGCCACAATGATGACCGGTACGAACCAGGGGGCGCCACGCGACAGCACCAGCACGCACGAACCGCCGATCGCGGCCCACATCATCGCCAGCGAGATCACCTTCGCCCGCAACGGCATGACCGCGCCCGGCTCGAGGTACTTGACGAACGGCCGGAACACCCGATTGTGGATCAGCTTGTCCGTTAGCCACGGGCACGAGCGTGCGAAACACCAGGACGCCAGAATCAGAAAAATGGTCGTCGGCATCCCGGGCACGGCCACGCCTACACCCGCCAACCCGACGCAGCCGATCCCCGCCCCGGCATACCCGTACCGCTTGAGCCGGACGAGCACCCGGTCCGGCGCACCCGAGCCGACAGGGCAGTTGATCGCACCCGGGTTGGTGGGAATCGTCGACAAAGCCAGGCACCCGCCTTCCGACAGACACCCGGTAGATCATTCACAGCATCGGGCCGGAAGTCACGCCCCATTGAGAATGAATCTCAATCACGCATCGACATGAGCTAGGCAGCCGCTTGGCGGGGGGGGTAGGCCCGGTCGGCGATGCCCGGGTTACGCATTTGCCGCCGACCGCATTCCGGATGTCGTTCAGAACAACAGCGGCCTCCTCAGGCGCGAAAGCCCGCGCGATCCCCAGCCCGATTCGCCTGGCCGCGCCCGTGACGCGCCAGCATGTCCTGCGGCCTTGGCATGCCCGCTCGCCGTGGTCCATCGGCAAGAAGCGGCCCGTTTCGGGGACGGGATAGAACGGTGCGGGTGGGATTCGAACCCACGGAGATCTTTCAACCTCGCACGATTTCAAGTCGTGTGCCTTCAACCGCTCGGCCACCGCACCTTCCCGCCGGCGTGCGCTGGCGGGTCAGTCTGCCATGGTAGAAGCCCGCGCCGCGGGTGTCCGTCCGTCAGTGCCCGCCGGTCGGGCGAGTGCCGGGCCTCGGCCCCTTCCGGTGGGGCTTCTTCTTGCGGGACGGCTGCGCGTGCCGGGCGGCGGCATGCGCGGGTTTCTTGCCTTTGGGCTTCCTCTTGCGCGGAGCGCCGGGGCGATCCTGCGTGCTGCCCGGACGCATCGGCGTGCCGGTCGGCCGATCACCACGGGACGGGCGGCTGTCGGACCCGCCCCGATCCTCCCGCTCCCCGGTCGGACGGACCGGCCGGTTGGTCACCGGGCGCGTCTGCTCGTGCTCGCGACGCGGACGCCGGGGCTTCGCGCGAGTTTCATCGGATCCCGAGCCGTTGATCCGCTCGCCGATCTGCCGCTCGATCGCCTTGAGCAGCCCGCGTTCCTGCGGCGTGCAGAACGCCACCGCCACGCCGGCCTTCCCCGCCCGCCCGGTGCGTCCGATGCGATGCACATACGCCTCGGGGTCCAGGGGCAGGTCGAAGTTGAAGACATGCGTCACGCCCGTCACATCCAGCCCGCGAGCCGCCACATCGGTCGCGACCAGCACGCGGCTGCGTCCCCGCCGGAACGCGTCGAGCGCACGGTCGCGCTGCGCCTGCGTCTTGTTGCCGTGGATGGACACCGACTCGATGTCAGCGGCCGACAGCTTCTTGCACAGCCTGTCTGCGCCGTGCTTGGTCTTGGTGAAGACCACCGCCCGTTCCACGCCCGGCTCGTTGAGCATCCGCTCGAGCATTGGCTGCTTCTCGTCGGGCGTGATCATCATGACCGACTGCTCGATCTTGGGGATGTTCGCCTTCTCGCCCGGCACCTCGACCCGCACGGGGTTGGTCAGAAGCGTCTCGGCCAGTTTGGCGATGGCCGGCGGCATCGTCGCGCTGAAGAGCAGCGTCTGGCGAGGCTCGGGCAACGCCGCGGCGATGTCGCGGATCGGGTTGATGAACCCCATGTCCAGCATGCGGTCGGCTTCGTCCAGCACCAGCGTCCGCACGGCGGAGAAGTCCATCAGCCCCTGATCCATCAGGTCGATCAAACGACCCGGCGTCGCCACGATGATGTCCACACCCCGCTCGAGCGCCTGCTCCTGGCGGAACTGCGACACCCCGCCGTAGATCGCCGTGTGACGCAGCCTGGTGTGCTTGCCGTAGGTCTCGAAGCTCTTGGTGATCTGCGTCGCCAGCTCCCGCGTCGGCGAGAGGATCAGCGCCCGCGGCAGGAACGCCGGCGCGCGACGCCCGCGGCGTTTGCCCTTGCGCGGGGCGTTCTCGGCATTCGGGCGCGGGGCGTTCTCGTCGCTCAGCAGCCGGTGGATGATCGGTAGCGCGAACGCCGCCGTCTTGCCCGTGCCCGTCTGGGCGATGCCCAGCATGTCCCGCCCGGACATCGTCGCGGGGATGGTCAGGCCCTGCACGGGCGTGGGGGTGGTGTATCCGGAGTCGTCCAGCGCCCGCTGCACGGGCTCGGCCAGATTGAGATCGGCGAATGTCACCGCCCGCTCCGCGTTCTTCGCGGCGCGGTTGCGGATGATGGCGGGGGCGTCGGGCGCCGACACGGTGTTGGAATCGGATGTCAAGGGAATGATCTCGCGATGGGTCATGACGCCGGTGCCGGGCGCGGCGCGCCGAGGGCATCGGTCGTGCGGTGAAGGTACGGGGATGCCGGGATCCTCCCGACGCGTCAATCAGCCCGTTCTTCACACCCCGTCGTGCCAGGACGCGGGGCTTGCGTGTTCGCGAGCTGCGGTTGAGTGAATTGTCCCGTGCTCCGTTGGGAACGCGGGACTTGTGAAATCAGTCGGTGCCGATCAGCGGCGCCTGCCGCCGAAGCCGCCGGACGGGCGGGACTCGCGGGGTTTGGCCTCGTTGATGTTCAGCGTGCGTCCGCCGAAGTCACGCCCGTTCAGGGCGCCGATCGCGGCGTTCGCTTCGGACGAGTTCGTCATCTCGACGAACCCGAACCCGCGCGGCCGCCCGGTCTCCCGGTCGGTGACCAAGGTTACGCCGGTCACCTGACCGTGCTCCGAGAACAGTTCGTGAACCGAGCCTTGCGTCGCATCAAACGGCAGATTGCCGACATAGATCTTCATTGGAGAAACTCCTGCCCCGAAGCGAAAAATCCGAGAGAGATCTTCAGGGCTGATCTATGACGGATGAGGCGGCACACGACATACCCACGGCGGGTGGCGCGGGCCGCACTGTGTAACTCTACGCTTGCCAAAGGCTTGTGGCGATGGAATTCGGGAACGATCCCGGAAAAGCCCTCTCAGGCCCTCAGAAAGCCCATCGAACATCCACGCCGACTGAGCAATCCGCGGTCAATCTTCTTCCTGGAACTGATCGTGGGCGTTGCGCTGGGCCTCCACCAGGGAGTCCCGGGCCTTCTTGGCGGCCGCGGTGTCACCCTTGACGATGGCCTCCTCGAGGTCCAGCGCTGCCCGGATGGTCGTCAGGAACGACAGGCGCAGATCACGCTGGTAGGTCTCGGTGTCATCGCCATACTTGGCCTTGGCCTGCGGCGCCATCTTTTCCTGAGAAGCAACATCCTTGGCCGCGACCATCGCCTCCTGGATCGATTGCACCGCGGCCAGATCCGAGTCGCGGCTCGTCGCGTCCAGCGGCGAACGGCGCAGCTCACGCATCGCCCCGCCCGCCTTCTTCATCGAACCCTCGAACAGTTCGTGCGCCGAACCGCCGCCCATTCCATCGGGCCGACCGCCCTCCTCGCGCTCCGCCCCCACACCGCGACCGCCCGGCGCGCGCTGCGAGATGTGCTCGGTCAGTTCTTCCCGCGTCAGGAACCCGTCGCCGTCCGCATCCGCGTCTGCCAGACGCTCCATCAGTCGCTCAGGGATCTCATCCTTTGACAGCTTTCCGTCCCCGTCCTGATCCAGATTCATCAGTCGGTCGACCTGGGCCTGTGTGCGTCGGTCACCACCGATCGGGCCTCGCTCGGGCTGGGCGATCGCCAACGCTCCCGCGCAGGCGGTGATGGAAACGGCGAGCAACGCAATACGGGAACCGGTCATGGGCTTCTCCTCTGCAATGTGTGATCCTGCGGGCAGGGGCAAACAAGGATACCGCCCATGCCATCGCACGGTTCAACGCCCGTTTGGCCGCCATCTTGCGGCCGGGCCAAACCTGGCCGGGATTGGCAGGGATCACCCCTTGATGGTGTCGAACGCCTTCAAAGCCCGGTCTCGGGCCTCGGCATGGTCGACGATCCGCTTCGGATAGGTCTCGCCCAGGGTCACGCCCGCCGCGGCGAGCTCCATCGGCGTGGCCTCCCACGGCTTATGGATCACATGCGCGTCCAGCCCTGCCAACTCGGGCACCCAACGGCGGACATAGTCTCCCTTCGGGTCGAACTTTTCCCCCTGCGAGATCGGGTTGAAGATCCGGAAGTAGGGGGCGGCGTCCGCACCGCACCCGGCCGTCCACTGCCACCCGAGCGTGTTGCTGCCCAGGTCCGCGTCCACCAGCGTGTCCCAGAACCACTGAGCGCCGCGCTGCCACGGGATCAGCAAGTCCTTGCACAGGAAGCTCGCAACGATCATCCGCGCCCGGTTGGGCATCCAGCCCTCGGCCCACAGGTTGCGCATCGCCGCATCGACGACCGGATAGCCCGTCCGTCCCCGCTTCCACGCGTTGAACGCGGCGTCGTCATCCGACCAGGGGAACCGCTTGAAGTTCTCCCGCAGCGGCCGGTCCGGGGTGTGCGGAAAGTGGTTGAGCAGGTGCTGCGCGAACTCGCGCCAGCCCACCTCCCGCAGGTAGTGCTCCCGCCCCTTGTGCTTCTTCCAGTTCGGGTGCTTGGCGATCGCGTGCCAGATCCGGCGCACCGAGATCTCGCCGAAATGGATGTGCGGGGACATGGCCGACCACCCGGGGATATCCAGCCGGTCTCGATCCTCGTGGTACGCATCGATCCGGTCCCGGATGAACGCCGCCAGCGAACCCATCGCCCCCCGTTCGCCCGGGTTCCATCGCTCACGCATCCCTTTGGCCCAGTCGATTTCGGGAAGCAGTCCGAGTTCGTCCAGATCCAGCGACTCAGGCGGCTTCGTTGGCCCCTCGAGCTTCTTCGGTGCGCTCACCGGCTCATCGGGCTCGCCCGTTGCCAACCCCGCCCGCCAGAACGGGCTGAACACCTGGTAGGGGTCCCCGGATTTGGTCATCACCGAGCCCACCGCCCAGATCAGGTTCGGCGCGAACCGCTCGGTCTCCAGCCCGCCCTTGCCCAGGGCGTGCTCGATCTCCTCGTCCACGGCCAGTTCGCCCGGCTCGATCGACTCGGTGAAGTACACGGCGTCCGCACCCACCGCGTCCGCCACGGCTCGCAGCTCCGACGCGGGTTCGCCCCGCCGGAGCACCAGGCCGGACCCCAGTTTCCCTAAATCCTTCGCCAGGGCCTCAAGGCTGTGGTGCAGCCACCACTTTGTGGCCCCGCCCATGGGCCAATCACCCCCCTCATCGGGGTCCAGCACGAACACCGGCACGACTCGCCCCCGTTCCGCCGCAGCGATCAGTGCTCCGTGGTCGTCCGTGCGTAAGTCCCTGCGATACCAGACGATAGTGGTGGGGGTGGCCATGCTGCTCCCTATTGATCGGTCCCGCTGGCCCGCTCGGGCTTCGGGTCCCGTCCAGTTCGTCCGTCTCGCCCGTCCGGACGCGGGCGACCGTGATCCTTTCCGGCGGGTCGGACTGATCCCGCCGCTCCGTCCGACCGATCCAACCCGCATGACCAGCCTTCAGATCACGACCGACGCCGTTCCCGATGTCCACACCGACTTGGCCGCCGGGGTGACCCGCTATGTCATCGTCGAGATGAACGCCAGCAGCTACGGCTTCCCGACCGATTCGACGATCGAACTGATGTCCTCTTCCGCGGCCGCCGTCACCCGCGTGCCCAAGAGTCCCCGCTATGTCCGCGGTGTGATCAACCACCGCGGCTCGATCATTCCCGTGGTCGACACCCGTGCGCTGCTCGGGCTGCCCACCGCCAAGCGTCAGGCCGAAAAACTCTGCGAGCTGCTCGCCGAACGCGAGCGTGAGCACATCGCCTGGCTCGACGCCCTCGAGCATTCGATCCGCACCGGCGAGCCCTTTGAAAAGGAGACCGACCCCAGCAGGTGCGCCTTCGGGCGCTGGTACAAAGAGACCACCAGCGATCCGCGCAAGATGCAGACCCTCGCACGCTACGACCAGTCGGTCCGGGCCGCCATCCTCGACATGGACGCGCCGCACAAGCGCATTCACCGGCTCGCCGAGACGCTCCTCGCACTCCGCGCCGACGGCAAGACCGACGAGGCCATCGAGCGTCTCAACAACGAGCGCGGCACCACCCTCGAGGAGCTCCGCACCCTGTTCAACAGAGTCACCAGGGCCGTCAGCAAGGGATTCCGATCCATGCTCGTTATCTCGGAACTCGGCGACCGACGCGCCGCCTTCGAGGTGGACGCCGTCCACAGCGTCAAGGACTGCGCCGAGGACGACATCGAGCCGCTGCCCGACACCGCCACCGGCAGTGAGTTCATGCGCGGCCTGGTGCACCAGCCCGACGGCACCTATGTGCTGATCTGCGATCTGGCACGCATGTACGAGCTGGCGTGCCCCAGGTGAGGGGCACAAGGCTTCAAAGAGCAAAGCGATAAATCGCAGATACGGAGCCGAAACGCAGCTCCTGTTTGCCATTTATCGCTTTGCTATTCGCCCATTTCGCCGCCATCAGGCGGCGACGGCTTGCTCCACGCGATGTCCCGGTCCTTGTGCAGCACGCCCGCGGACTGCTTGATGCACCGTTTGCATGCCAGCACGCCCTCCCGCGTCGGGCTCTCCCAGTGAGGCTCGGGCCTCTCCTCCTCGAGGCAGAGCACGCACTTCTCGCCCGGCTGCACCATCCGGTCCGACTTGAGGTGGATCAACTCGGCGTACGCGACGGAGAGACACCGTCCGCAGATGATCGAACCGCGGTGCCCTTCCACCATCGCCAGGTCCTCCGACCACGGGCTCAGGCAGAAATCGCACTTGAACACGGCCGCGCCCTCGGCGCTCTTGTCCTGCATCAGCACGCCCCCCGCATCATTCCGCCCCCTGCAACTGGCTGGCCGCCAACTGACGGTACAGAGGGCATCGGTCGAGCAGATCCTCGTGTGTTCCTGTGTCGACGATCTTCCCGGCCGCCATCACCACAATGCGATCCGCGCTGAGCACCGTCCGCAGCCGGTGCGCGACCACGAGCGTGGTTCGCCCTTCGCAGAAATCGCGCAGCACCTCGCCGATGTGCTCTTCACTCTCGGCGTCCACCATGCTGGTCGCCTCGTCGAGAATCAGGATCGCCGGGTCCCGCAGGATCGCCCGTGCGATCGCGATCCGCTGCCGCTGTCCGCCCGACAGCGTCAGCCCCTGCTCGCCCACCGGCGTGTCATACCCCTGCGGCATCCGCTCGATGAACTCATGCGCCCGCGCCCGCTTCGCAGCGTCCACGATCGCTTGCTCCGAAACGGTCGCGTTGCCGTACGCGATGTTCTCCCGGATCGTGCCCTTGAACAGGATCACCTCCTGGGTCACCACGCCGATCTGCCGGCGCAGCGACCGCACCCGCACCCGCGCGATGTCCGTCCCGTCGATCAGCACCCGCCCCGAGTCCGGATCGAACAGCCGGGGCACCAGACTCAGCAGCGTGGTCTTGCCGCACCCGTTCGGTCCGACGAACGCCACCGTCTCGCCATGCCGAATGTGCAGCGTGACCCCATTCACCGCCGCGTGCGTCTGACCCGGGTAGACCACCCGGACATCCTCGAACGCCAGGCTCTGGTGGTGCCGGGCCAGCTTGGGCAGGCGTGCGTCGTGCCCGGGCTCGCGCTCGTTGGACAGCAGGCGAGAGATCCGGTCCGCCGCCGCCCCCGAAGCCTGGATGTCGTTGGCCAGCCCCGTCAGCGGCTTGATGCTCGCCGCCGCGATGCCCAGGGCGCCCACCGTGACCAGGAACACGGACTTGTCCAGGCTGCCGTCGATGATGAGCTTGGCCGCCACGATCATCAGCCCGCCGAGCGCGAACACGCTCATCAACTCGACCAGCGGACCGGCCAGCGCCCGCGCCGTGCGCACCTTGAGCTGCTGGCGCAGCAGTTCCTTGTTCACCTTCCCGAACCGCCCGGCCTCGTACCGCTCGGTCGTGTGCACCTTCACCACCCGCAGCCCCTGCAGCGCCTCGGTCGACGCCCGGAACAGCCCCGCCCGCGCCGACAACGCCTGCCCCGACGCCCTCCGGATCCGCTTGCCCAGCTTGCGGATGATCGTCGCGATGATCGGCATCACCACGATCGCCGCCAACGCAAGCTGCCAGTGGATGAAGAACGCCGCGATCAACGCCGCCACGCCCTTGGTCACCTGCGCGATCGCCTTGCTCAGCATCGCGACCAGGCCTAGCCCCAGCATTTCCGTGTCGTTGACCACCCGCGAAATCGCGTCGCTCGGTCCCTCGCTCACCACCGTCTTCAGCGGCATGTGCAGCACCCGGTCGTACGCCTGCCGACGCAGGTGCGCGATCGTCCTGTGCACCACCGTCAACGCGCACCACTGGTGCATGAAGTTCGCGGCCGATCCGATGAGCGTCAGCCCGCCCAGCCCGACCATGATCCACACCACCGCCGGGAACGGTCCCTCCGGCAGCCTGTCGATCATCGCCTCCGGGATCCGCCCCGCCACCCACCGATTGGCATTCAGCTCCCGGGCGATCTGCGGCAGCCCGGCGTGCCCCGGCTCCAGCACCGTGTCCAGCAGCTTGGGCATCACCACCAACGCCGTGCCCAGCCCACCCGCCGACACCGCGGCGAACACGAACCCCAGGATCACCAGACCCCGGAACCGCCACATCCGCCGCGCATATGCCCAAAAGGCGTCCATCGGACTCCAATCATTCACCCGCGACCGGTCCCGCGTCGGCCCGCCCGCCCATCACCCGAACATCCGCCCAATCACACGCCCGACTCAGATGTCCAGCCGGTCCCGTGTCAGACGCACCGTCTCCGGGTCGGTCAGAGGGCCTTTGTTCATCCCTGGGCACCGCGCCGCAGCCTGCTCCCAGTTTCGGCGTGTCCGCAGGTTGCTCTTCCAAAACGGCCAGGTCCGACACTGCTCCGGCCGGGCCTCATACAGCCCGCACACCGCCCGACCCGGCACCCTGTCCCGGTCGAGGAACACGCAGTCCTGCCCGAACGGGCTCGGCTTCTCCGCCAGCGACCGCCCCAGCACCGTCTCCCGGGTGTACCGCGTCAGGAACTCGTCCCGCGACACGCCCATCGCCGCCGCCATCGCGTCCGCCTCGTCATCCGTGAACAGCACAAATCCCGACGGCCCCGTGCAGCACGCCCCGCACATCGTGCACGAGAACCGCAGCCCCCGCTCGCCCGTCTCGGTCAGCCCCGTCGGGTCGGGCCGATCGAACCACTCGCCGCTCTCGGGCTCGGGCAGCCTCATCGCCCCTGCCCCGTCCGACGCACCACCACCAGCGTCTGGTCGTCCTGTCGCGTCATCGAGCCGGTGAACTCAAACATCGCCTTGTGCACGGTGTCCACCACGCACTCGGGCTGGCCCGAGCACCGCTCCAGCGCCGCGTCCAGCCGCGCCTCGCCGAACAGCTCTTGCCCGCGGTTGCGCAGCTCGGTGATCCCGTCCGTGTACAGAACCAGCGTGTCGCCCACGCCCAACTCGCCCGAATCGTGTTCGGCGCCGAGCGGCTCGATGATCCCCAGCGGCAGCGTCCCCGCCGATTCGAGCACCTCCACCCGCCCATCCGACCGGCGCACCCGCGGCGGGTTGTGCCCCGCCCGGGACCAGGTGAACCCGCCCGTCGCCGGGTCGATCACGCAGAAGAACGCCGTGATGAAGTTCCCGTTCAGGTTCGACCGCATCAGCTTTTCGTTGCAATAATCGGCGAACTGCGCCGGGCTCTCCGCGTCTCCCTCAAAGCAGTGGATGATTGCCCGCAGCATCGCCATCACCGTCGCCGCGCCCGCGCCGTGACCCGACACATCCGCGATCAGCACGCCCATCCGCCCGTCCGGATAGTGGTAGAAGTCGTAGTAGTCCCCGCCGGCCTCGTTCGAGGTGATGTAACTCGTCGCGATCTCAAACCCCGGCACGCTCGGGTTGCGCTCCGGCAGCAACGCCCGCTGGATCCGCGCGATCTGCTCCAACTGCTGCGCCAGCCGCGCGTTCAGCTCTTCGACCTGCTTGCGAGCCACCAAGTTCCGGGTCGCCGTGCCCATCATATTGATGTCCAGCATCCCCGCCTCGAACTCCTCCGGACTGTACCAGTCCTCATCCGCGCTGAAACTGATCGACCAGTTCAACGCCTCGCCATTGTCGTACGCCGGCATCGCCGCCAGGCTCCGCATCGCGCCCGCCGAGTCACCCATCACGCCCGATAGCACCGCGTCCCGCGTCAGGTCCAGATCCGCCAGCAGCCGCGGGCGTCCCTCGTCCAGAATTGCGCCGATCAGCCCGCCCTCGTGCACCGGCAACTCATCCCAGGACGACCAAGGATCGAACTTCGGCATCAGGTCCATCCGCTCGAAGGTCGGACGCCCCGCGATCGCCCGCGTGATCTTGTACCGACCCGCGCCCAGCCCACGCCGCGACACGCTGATGAAGTAGTCCCGCCGGAACCGCGTGCTCACCCACGGACCGAACGCCCGCACCATCTCCGCAGGCTCCGTGATGCGCGATACCTCACGCATGACCTCGGTCAACGCCACGATCCGCGGCTGGTTGGTCAGATCGATCTCGTGCACTACGCGATCCTAGCGGCCGCCCCCCACACGCCACCGATCAGGCACACCCCGCCTCCACGCGCCCGGCCCTTTCGGCCGCCTCCCGCGTCAGCCGCGCCGTTTCCTCGCCGATCGATTCCTGACGCCCCTCGTCCACCAGCGGCAGGTTCACCGCCACATTCCACGCCGCCGACCGAGCGGCCGCCTCCGCCAGCACCGCCGCCACCGCCAGATCGCTCCGCAGATGCTCGTTGACCTTGCCCAGTAACTCTTCACACAGCCGCAGCACATCCGACGCCGCCGCCAGCATCGCCCGCGGCGGCCCGAGCGCCCCCGCGACCGCCCCTGCCCACGCCGCCACCCGGTCCGGGTGGTCCTCCGGCAACCTCATCAACCCGTTGAGCTTCTCATATGCTGCCGCGTCCTCGTCCGCCAGAAGCAGGAACATCGACCGCGCCCGCGCCAGCCGCCCCTGCGCGTCCTCGAGGAGCGCCTTGTGCTCCGCCAG
>RFGH01000229.1 GCA_003696675.1 Planctomycetota bacterium | reverse complement strand
GGCCGAAGCTGAAGCCCGGTCCCGAGATGGTGGAGCCGAAGATGTGGCCCACGCCGCCCTGCGGGGCCGGACGCGGCTGGGTCGGCGCGGCCGGGGTCCCCTGAGGAACCTGTGCAGGGCGCATCGGCCCTCCGGGTCCGCCCGGGCCGCCCGGCATGGGGCGGGGCGGCGCGAGCCGCGCTTTGAACACAAAGTCGGTGACCCGCTCGCGGATCTCACGCATCGCACCGAGGAAGTATCGCTGACCCTCGCGTTTGAACTCGATCTTCGGGTCTGTCTGAGCGATGGCCCGGAAGCCGATCGTGTCCCGGAGTTGATCCATTGCGTACAGATGGTCTTTCCAGACCTGATCGAAGGTCTCAATCAGGATCATCTGCTCGAACTGGAGCATCTCCGGACGGGCGAGGGTCTCGACTCGGGCGCGGATGGCGTTCTCACGATCTTCGTGATCAAGGTAACGCATCCGATCGGTGATGCCCGCGCCGAAGGTGTCTTTGAGGTAGCGATCGAGCGATTCGTCGTCGGGCTGGGCAAGGGCCTCCGCGATCTGCTTGGTCAGCTTGTCTTCATCCGAAGCACGACGGGACAACTCGATCAGGCGTTCTCGCATCTTCGCCGGCGGTGTGCTCTTGATCTCCTCGGGAGAGATCTCCACGCCGAAGCGTCGCCGGGCCCAATCGGACAGCACACCGAAGGCCGCCTGCGGGTCCTGGCGGGCCATGAGCATGGCGTTCTGCATGGCGTAATCCACGGGGAACTCGATCTCCCGGACGCGGTAAGCCTCGCGTGCCCGCTCGATGATCAGATCCCGGACCTCGCGTTGATCGTCCTCATGCGCCGCCTGGATCTCTTCAGGGTCAACATCGAATGTGAACTTTCGCTTCACCCATGCGGCGAGCTGGCGTGCGCCGTAGCCCTTCTCGGCGAACTTGGGCAGGTCGGGCAGTTCGGTCGCGTCGATGCGTGCGAACGCGGCTTGCTCGAGCATTTCCTGGATCTGCCGGCGTTCTGCGGCGCCCCCCTCGCGGAGCTCCTCGGCGGACTCAAGTTCGACCCCGAAGCGGTTCTTGGCCCAGCGATGCAGCCCGGCCGAGTCGAAGTCGACCGATACTTCCGAGCCTTCCACGGGCATGTACTCGCCGAGTGTCATGCTGATGGTGGCGGCGGCGTCCTCCTTGGCCAGACGCCGGATCACGACCTCCATCTCATCGGCGTCCTTTCCGCGGAGTCGGTCGGGCAGGATGGAGCAGTCGAGCATGCTCTTGGCGTACTCGGCCGCGGAGTGCGCTGCATAGTCGGGATCGAGGTACTCGGCAATGGCGGCATCGACGACGGATCCGATGTCCTCGAAGATGAGCTCTTTGACGGCCCGACCCTCGAGCACACGCTGGCGCAGGCCGTAGAACCGCTGACGCTGGTGCTCCATAACCTCGTCGTACTCGAGGATGTTTTTGCGGATCTGGAAGTTTCGTTCCTCGACCTTCTTCTGTGCACGCTCGACATTCTTGGAGAGCCAGGGGTGCTCGATCGCATCGCCCTCCTTCATGCCCATGCGGGCGAGGAGCTTCATGGTCGTTTCACCGGCGAAGAGCTTCATCAGGTCGTCTTCGAGTGATACGAAGAAACGCGAGGATCCCTGGTCGCCCTGCCGGCCCGATCGGCCGCGGAGCTGATTGTCGATGCGGCGGGACTCGTGGCGCTCGGTGCCGATGACATGCAAGCCGCCGAGCCCCTCGACATCGTCGGCCCAGGAGATGCGATGCAGTTTGCAACGCCCGTTCTTGTCGAGCTCGGCGCGGAGCTCGTCCGCCGATGCACCGGCGATCTGTTTCTCGGTCATCCAAGAAAACTCGGCTGCCCAATGGCGGAGCAGCGCGAGTTCGAGCTCCGCGAAGGGCATTGACTCGGCTTCGCGTTTGGTCATGCCGGGAAGCTCGGATGAAGCAATCTTGCGATAGATATTCTCGCGGAGCTGCTCGTCGGTGAAGTCCGGTTTGAGTTCCCGGGACGCGATGCCGCGACGGAGCCAGTGCTCGATGAGTTGCTCGCGGGTGAAGTTGCCCAACTTGATATCGGTGCCGCGACCAGCCATGTTCGTCGCGATCACAACCGCGCCGAGCTGTCCGGCGTCGAGCACGATGTTGGCCTCACGCTCATGCTGTTTGGCGTTGAGCACCTCGTGCTTGATCTGATACTTTCCCGAAAGCATGCGGCTGAGCAGCTCGGACTTCTCCACCGATGTCGTACCGACGAGGACCGGCTGCCCGATGTCGTGGAACCGCTTGATTTCATCGACAATCTCCTCCCACTTGTCCTTCGCACGCAGGAACATGAGATCGTCGTGGTCGCGCCGCGCGATGGGGCGGTTTGTCGGGATCGACACAACATCGAGGCTGTAGATGTCATGAAACTCCTGGGCCTCGGTGTCGGCGGTGCCGGTCATGCCGCTCAGGCGCTTGTACATCTTGAAGAAGTTCTGGATCGTGACCGACGCAACTGTCTGCGTCTCGGGCTTGATCGGCACGCCCTCCTTGCACTCCACCGCCTGATGAAGCCCGTCGGACCACTGTCGCCCGATCATGGGACGGCCGGTATTCGTGTCGACGATGACCACACTCGGCTCGGTACGCCCGGTCATACGGTCGGGAACATCCATCACGATGTAATCACGGTCACGCTCGTACACCGCGTACGCCCGAATCGCCTGCTCGAGCAAGTGAGGCATGTCCATGTTCTCGTCCACATAGAACGAACCGATGCCGGCCAGACGCTGCGCCTCGGCGATGCCTTCATGCGTCAGGTGCGCCTGCTTGCGATCCATCTGGACCTCGTAGTACTGCACGAACTGGTCGCGCTGTGTCTCCAGTTGGGGCAGCTCTGCCTTGGCCGCGTCGAGCCGTTTCTTCAGTTCGGGCACCTGGGACTTGTCTCGGACCTGGCGGATGTCACCCTCGAGGCCCTTGATCCGCTCCTTGCAGGCCTTGACCTTGTCGTCGAGCTGCTGCCAAGGCTTCTGCTTCTCGACCAGCTGGCGAGCCAGTCTGTCCGCCAAGTCGTATCGCGGCTGGTCGTTATGAGCCATGCCCGAGATGATCAGCGGGGTGCGAGCCTCGTCGATCAGGGTCGAGTCGACCTCGTCCACGATGGCGAACTGACGCTTGCGCTGCACCTGCTGCTCGACCGACCGCTTCATGTTGTCGCGGAGGTAGTCGAAGCCGAACTCGCTGGTGGTGCCGTAGACCACATCGCAGCGATACATGCGTCGCTTTTCTTCCTCGGGCTGCATGTGCTGGGGGTGGATGGCCCCCACCGTCAAGCCCAGCCAACAGAAGAAGGGGAAGGTCCAGTCACGGTCACGCTGGACGAGGTAGTCGTTGACAGTGACGACATGGACCTGCTGGCGTTGGCAGGCGGCCATGTACGCCGCGAGGGGGGCGACGATGGTCTTGCCCTCGCCGGTCTTCATCTCGGCGATCTTGCCCTGACCCAGCACCATGCCGCCGATCAGCTGAACATCGAAGGGACGGGCACGGAACGGAGGACGGGACTCGGGGTAAAGCTCGCGAACGGCATCGTAAATCTCGTTCGGGATTTCGACCTGCATCCAGCCCGGGACAGGCCCGTTGCAGCCCAGATAGGGTCCATCCGGCGCGGCCGGCTCGAGAGCATCCATCTTGGCCTTGGTCTCGGCGTACAGGTCGCGGGCCGTGCTCGGCAGCCGGGAGGGGTCAAACTTCAGATCGGGGTTGAAGATGGCCCGAATGCCTACGGCCCGGTCCATGCCCTCGCGGGCGACCGCAAAGACCTCGACCAGCAGGTCGTCGGGTTTCTCGCCCTTGTCGATCCGCTCGCGGAACTCGGTCAGCTTGCCGCGGAGCTGAGAGTCGGTCAATCGGCGCATATCCGGCTCGAGGGCGGCAATCGCCTCGACGCGCTGGGTGTACCGCTTGACGATGCGCTCATTCCGTGAGCCGAAGAGTTTGGAGAGGACGGGGCCGATGACGGGGATGTCTGAGTGGGCCATGGGGTCTGCCTTGGGTCGATGCTTCTTTGGGATCCGGCCCGGTCGCGTGCGGCCGGACCGGATCAGGGCATGACGGGCGTGCGGCCGCGGAGGCCGACGCACGACGCGATGTTCAATGGGAGTGGCGGCAAAGGCGGGCGGAGTAGGCCCGCGCGGTTCACACGGCCGCGGGCGGCGGCAGCGCGGTCGACCACGGTGCCAGCCGATCGGACGCCCGGAGGGCGGGCGCCTCGGACCCGGCGAAGGCAGGGGCCTGTGTCTCGGTGTCCCATGTCGGCTCATCGCGTGGCTCGCGGGCGATGGCCGGGGCGGCCGAACGCTCGTGGATCTCGCGGATCGCCTGGGCGACCGACTCGGTCAGACGACGCACGCCGGTGCGGTCGAGCGAATCCGACGCGACCGTGACGGCCATCGTCGCCCCGGCAAGCATCAGGCGCAGACCGATCGTCAGCACAACCAAGGTGCTCAGGGCGGTCGAGGCGTCCGTGGCTCGCGCAGCGCGGGTCATCCGCTCAAGTATCGGCCCGGGACAGGCCCGGAGCAACAAACCCCCGGCAAAGGAGGCCCTATCAACACCAAATCGCGCACAAATGCGGCCATCCAGGCTCCGAAGACCCGCAATCGGGGGATTCTCAAGCCGGCCCGGCGGGTAGGTCCGATATGTCTGGGTGATCGCAGACTGGACGCCCGGCGTCGGGCGGCAACGATGAAACCTGTGACCCAGGACGAACACATGCTCGCGACCCGCAAGGCCCTGACCCCCACCCGCGACTCGATCACCCACAAGTTCACGATCGACCGCCACGAGGGCTATCTGACCATCGGGCTCTACCCCGACGGCACCCCGGGCGAGATCTTCATCAAGATCGCCAAGGAGGGCTCGGCCATCTCCGGCATGTGCCAGGCGTTCTGCCGGGCGTTCTCGATCGCCCTGCAGTACGGGCTGCCGGTCGACGAGGCCGTGAAGCGATTCAAGGGCATGCGCTTCGAGCCCAACGGCCCGACCAGCAACCCCGACATCCCGCAGGCGGACTCGATCGTGGACTATGTGGCCCGGTATATCGAGATCGAGTTCGGGTCGGCACGGCGTTCGTGATCGGTCCCAGCTTGCTCAGACCACCCGATTCGGCGGCTCGTGTCCGGCGAGGATAGCCGCGGCGTTCTCGCTGACGATGTCCGCCATCGCAGCCCGCCAGCGTTCCTCGGCGCTGCCGATGTGGGGGGTCAGCACGGCCCGTGGGTGCTCGCGGAGGATCGGGTGGACCTTGGGCTCGTTCTCGTAGACATCCAGCCCGACGCCCCAGAGCCGCCCGGCCTGGAGGGCCTCGGCGAGGGCCGCCTCGTCCACGACCGGGCCGCGGGCGGTGTTGACCACGATCGCGGTGGGCTTGAGCGTGGCGATCCGCTCGCGGCTGAGTAGGTGGCGGGTGGCCGGGCTGAGGGGGGTGTGGATCGAGATCGCGTCGGCTTGGCAGAGTCCCTCGTCCAACTCAAACCGCTCGGCGCCCAAGGGGGCCATCTCAAAGTCGATGTGGCGGGAGCGAGCGACATAGCCGATCCGCATGCCGAAGGCCTTGGCACGCAGGGCCGTGGCGTACCCGATCCGGCCGGCGCCGACGATCAGCAGCAGCTTGCCCACAAGGTCCTGGCCCATGAAGTCCTTCATGCCCAGCACGCCATTGGCGGGGTAGGCGTCGGACCGGGCGTAGCGGTCGGCCTCGATCAGGCGGCGGGCGGCGGCCAGGAGGAGCAGGAAGGCGATGTTGGCCGTGCCCTCGGTCACCGCATCGGGGGTGTTGCAGACGATGACTCCCCGCTGCTTGCAGAGGTCCAGATCGAAGTTGTCGTAGCCGACAGCGAAGTTGCACACGCCCCTGAGCTCGGGCCCGGCGGCGTCGAGGAACTCGGCGTCGACCCGGTTGCTGAACATGGTGCAGACGACTGACGCACCGCGGATGAACTCGAGCAGCTCGGCCCGCTCGGGACGGGTGTCGCCCCACTCGCGGACCTCGGCCCCGGGAACGCGGATCTGGCCCGGGGTGGATTGCGTAACTGCGACGATCGGGCGGGAGTCGGAGACTGTGGGGTCGGGATCGGGGGTCATGTGCTAATCTAGCCGCCTCTCGGGCAGGGATGCCCGGCGGGCATCGCACAGGGAGGCCGGGCACGGTGCGGCTGGTCGCGTGGAACATTCTGCACGGAGGTGGGACGAAGCGGACACCCGAGATTGTGCTGCGTCTGTGCGAGCTGTCTCCAGACCTCGTTGTGCTCACCGAGTTCCGGCGGGCGATGGGCGGGCAGATCGCCGGGGTGCTCTTCGACCGCGGGCTGGTGCACCAAGTGTGGACCGACCCGCCGGCGGGTCGGAACGGGGTGTTCGTGGCATCGCGGACTCAGATCGAGCCCGGGGAATCGGGGCCGGGACCGAGCTTCGAGCACCGCTGGCTGGATGTGCGTTTGCCAGACATCGACACAACGCTGACAGCGATCCACGCGCCGGACACCCACCGCTCTGATACTGACCGCATTCAGCGGCAAGCGGTGTTTTGGCAGCATCTTGTGCGATTGGGCGAGGCTCGGCGTGCGTCGCGTCATGTCGTCATCGGCGACCTGAACACCGGTCGGCACCGGCTCGACGAGGACGGCGAGACCTTCACGGGGACATGGTTTTTGGGGCGATTCTGGACGCTCGGATACCGCGACGCGTACCGGCTGCGGGAGCCATCGGCACGGGCGGAGACTTGGAGGAGCCACACCGGCTCGGGCTTCCGGATCGACGCCGCGTGGGTCTCGGAGGGGCTGCGAAATACGGTGAAAACCGTGTCCCACGACGACTCTGCGAGACGGCGTCGGGTGTCGGATCACGCCCCGTTGGTGGTCGAGTTGGAGGTCGGGACGGTGGGGGTTGTCCCTACGGCGACAAAAAACACTGAAAAAACAGGGGTCGGAGCCCTTGCCGGGCCGAGAGTGGTCCGGTAAAACTGCGCGGTAGGACACCGCGTTTCCCATTTTTCATCGGGAAAAACACAGACTGGAGCAAGGAATGGCCAAGAAAGCTGCCAAGAAGACCGCCCGCAAGATCTCGGGCAAAAAGACCGCGGCACGGAAGCCCGCGGCTCGCAAGACCACCGCAAAGAAGGCGGCCCCCGCCGCCAAGAAGCCGGCCAAGATCACCGGCGCCAAAGGGAAGCCCCGCACCAAGTCCGAGGTGATGAGCGTGCTGGCAGAGCATGCCGGCATCTCCAAGAAGGAAGTCGCCGCTGTCTTCGACGCCATGGGGTCGATGATCGCCGCGGACCTGAGCAAGGGCAACGCGGGCACCTTCAATGTGCCGGGGCTCATGAAGGTCACCGTCGTGCGCAAGCCCGCCACCAAGGCCCGCAAGGGCATCAACCCCTTCACTGGAGAAGAGACCACCTTCAAGGCCAAGCCGGCCCGTAATGTGGTCAAGATCCGCCCGCTCAAGGGTCTCAAGGATATGGTCGCCTAAATCCGACCGACCGCGTGTCCCGCCCGGACCCCGGCTCGTGCCGGGGTCCGTTCTTTTTCAGCCAACGATCCGTGACATGCGGACATCCAACCGAGCCAAAGCACTGCCATGATCAACGCTAACTCCAGCCCGCGCCGCGTGGCCCTCGAGACCACCCTGCTCGTGCACGGCGTCCCCAAGGAATCGGCCCGTCCGCTTGCCGCTGAACTTGAGTCCATCGTCCGCGCGGAGGGTGCCGAACCGGCCACCGTCGGTGTTGTGGGCGGACGACCGGTTGTCGGGATGAGCCACGCCGAACTCGAGGTGCTGCTCGAAGCCGCGGAAGTTCCCAAAGCAAACTCCTCCAACCTTGGACTGTTCATGCATCGCGGCATGCACGCGGCTACAACGGTCAGCGCCACCATGGAACTGGCCGCAGCCGCGGGGGTTCGGGTGTTCGCGACCGGCGGGCTGGGCGGTGTGCATAAGGGCTACGGCCAGCATTGGGATGTCTCGGCGGACCTTCTGGCCCTGACGCGGTTTCCGGTGGCGGTCGTCGCGTCGGGAGTCAAGAACCTGCTGGATGTGGCTTCGACTCGGGAGATGCTCGAAACCCTCGGCGTGCCCGTGGTGGGTTTCGGTACCGATCGTTTCCCGGCGTTCTACCTGCGGGATGGGGGGACCGGGGTGGATGCCCGCTTCGATGATGCTGGGTCACTGGCATCGTTTTTGGACTCGGAACTGGACCGGACCGGGCGGGGGGTGCTGGTCTGCCGCCCGATCGACCAGGCAGACGAGCTCGATTCGGCCGAATGGCACCGGTGGCTGGGCGAGGCCGAGGCGAAAGCCCTCGATGCCGGCAAAGTTGGACGGGAGGTCACCCCCGCGGTACTGAGCAACCTGCACGCGGTTTCGGGAGGAGCCACCTTGCGGGCCAACCTGTCCCTCGTGAAGGGCAACGCCAGGCTTGGTGGGATGCTGGCGAGCCGTATGCGGGTCTAAAACAAGACCGCCCGGTCTTTTATCGGTCGCGTGCGGGCTGTTTGCAGAAGATTCACACGGGATCTGAGCATGTCAAAAGGCCGTTCCGACGGGGGTTGTGCTAGACTTTTACCACTTCGCCGCAACATGGCGGATTGGCCGCAGTGGTGGGGTTTTGGAGCCCCCGAGGCTGCGGGCGATGAGCGAAGGTAGAGAGAGCACGGGGTGTTGATACCCCACAACTTCAACCGGAGACAGAGACGATGCGCCAGTACTTTGGAATTGCGGCCCTCGTGGCCGGTGCCGGGATGTCCTGCAGCGCCCTCGCGCAGGATTCCGTGAGCAATCAGGCCGGCAACCTGCCGGGCGACGCCCTGAACCCTTGGACCCAGGGATGCGCGGCATATGTCGTCGATCTCGCCCCGATCACCACCTCGCAGGGCCATGTGTTCGGCGTTGCCCCGGTGCTCAAGACCTCGAAGATGAGCAGCGCGAACTTCAACGCGCTCGGTTCGTCGGTCTCGATCAGCCCCGACACGGTCGCCAATGTGCCCTTCTCCCGCGCTTCGTACTCCTTCTGGAACACTCCCGGCGCCGGCGTGAACGGCGAGTTCAACAACGCAGGCCAGATGGTGTCGCCCTCTGGCAGCGCGTACCGATTCGCCGTGGCGATGAGCGAGTTCGGCACGACCGACGCTGGCCGCAGCTATAACGGCATCACGGCCGCTCTGATCAACTACACGCTGAGCCAGCCGAACCGCTTGTTCGTCGATCGGCGGATGGCCGCGATCAATATGCCGAACGCGACCTCGGGCGACTCGTCCCAGCTCGGCGGCTCGTCCATCGACGCGAACGGCAACCTGTACTACCGCGGCGACAACTTCGGCTCGACCGGCGCGAACCAGTTGACCGGGAACAACATCTTCCGCACCCGCCTGGCCGATCGCAACTGCTCGGTGATCAACCTGATCTCGTCGGCCGCCACACTGGACGCCACCGACCGCCTCGTCGTCGGCTCGACCACCGTCCACTCAGTGCCAGCCCATATCCCGGCGTCGGTTGTCGGGGGCAACGGCCTTTATGCCGGCCCGAACTTCAACGCCCAGTATGTCTACGGCCCCGCCCTCGGCTCGATCACCTCGACACTGAGCCACCTCGACCCGGTCGCGACTTCGCTGAGCCAGCGCGGCTCATTCGGGCAGACCAAGGCCACCCCGCTCGGCGGCGTGTTCACGCTCGGGGTGCTCGGGCAGGATGCCGCCGATGACTCTACCGTTATCAATGTCTTCGGCGTGAACGCCGACGGCTCGGTTGCCTCGGTCAAGGGCTTCCAGGTTCCGACCAGCATCACCGACAACGACGACGGCTTCACCGTCAACTACCTGCCCGGTGCGCAGGATGCCCATCATTACGGCTCTACCGCCTTCCGCGGTGGCGTGGGTCATGTGGCCCTGGGTCGTGATGCTGGCGGCAACAACCTGATCGCGATGACCATGTCGGAGAACGGTTTCTCGGGCGACTTTGCGAACCAGATCGTCGTCGGTCGCTACACCGACCCGAATGGCGCGATCGAGTGGACCATGGCCGCCTATGTGGACCAGCTCATGCCCGGCACCATGGACGCCGGCAAGGCCATCTACGACCAAAACGGTGTCGAGATCGGCCAGCTCGTGGACCTGATCGCCGTCACCGGCGGTTCGCCGTTCGGCCCCTCGATGTCGGCCCCCGCCATGGACTCGGCCGGGAACATCTGGTTCATCGGTGCTGTCGAGCTCTATGACCGCCTGCTGGACGGCAGCTCGGACTTCGACGGCGCCCTCATCCGCGCCATCTACGACCAGGCCACCTTCAGCTACCGCCTCGAGCTCGTGCTTGAGGTCGGCTCGGTGATCAGCGGACAGAACTCGGGACTTGACTATCGGATCGACTTCCTGGGCACCGCGGCCAACAACAGCGCCCCGTCGCCCAGCTCGGTCTGGTCCTCAGCCGTGTCGGATCAGGCGTGGGGCAACGCCGACCCGGCAACGCTGAGCCCGTCCGACCCCCGCACCAACGGTGGTGCGGTGATCCAGACCGGCATCACCTACGATGTCAACGGCGACGGCTTCTTCAACAATCCGACCAGCGTGAACTTCGACCCAGGCCTCCCCGCGGACGAGACCTATCAGGTCGCGCTGTATGTTGGCTACTACCAGGAAGGCCCGCCCCCGTGCCCGGCCGATCTGGCGGCTCCCTTCGGCGTGCTGAACATCTTCGACATCCAGGCCTTCATCGGCCTGTACAACACACAGAACCCGGCCGCCGATCTGGCCGCTCCGTTCGGCGTGTTCAACATCTTCGATATCCAGGCCTACATCGGGCTGTACAACCAGGGCTGCCCGTAAACCCATGGCCCGCACCATCGGCGGGCTGACAGAGATCCTGATTTCTCGGACGCTCGGGCCCGCAGCCCGGGCGTCTTTTCTGTGGTGAACCAGTATCACAACCGCGGAAGTGGCGTGCTAAACTGCAATCCCGTAAGACTTTGGAGAAAGACATGTGCACGATGACCCCCGCCACCCTCTTGGCCATCTCGTTCCTCGCCGGCACCGCCGTCGCGTGGGACCCCGTTGCGGGCGATTGGTCGAAGAGCGAGCCCACCGATGTGCGGGTGATGACATGGAATGTGCAAGACGGGATCTGCAGCAGCAACGACAAGCTCGACAACATCGGCGACTGGAACGCGATTGTGCGGATCGTCGCGGCGATGCGTCCCGATGTCCTGATCCTCCAGGAGTGTGGCGACAACTCGGGCAATGGTACAGGCTCGGGCCTCGACACCGTCACCACTCTACAGACGGTGATGGACCTGTTCTTCAACGGCGGCACGGACCCGTTCCTTGGCGGGACCGTGACGAGCTATGTGAAAGCCTTCACGCCCGACTTTGACATGCCATATGTCTTTGTGAGCGGTTCGTCGGACGGTTTCAACCGCAACATCATCGTTTCCCGGTACCCATTCGCCGATATCAACGGCGGCGGCGCGACGCTCAATGACTTCATCCTCGGGGCGGACGCCTACCAGAGCGGCGGGACCGGCGGCATCCGCGGCTTCATGTGGGCCGAGATCGATCTGCCCGACGAGATCTACGCCGGTGATCTGGTGGTCGGCAATGTGCATCTCAAGGCGGGCAGCACCTCTTCGGACTTCGCCGAGCGGCTGGAAGCATCCCAAAACGCAGCCTACTTCATCGACTACTACTACAACGGTGCGGGGACGGGCGTCTCGGATCCCAACGGCCGCGTGTTTCTGCCCACAACCGGCAGCGTGCTCGACGACAACACCCCGGTCGTCTGGGGCGGGGACTTCAACCAGCAGCCCGGCGGGACGGGCCCGGTCGAATGGATGACCCGTGCGCAGTTCCTCGGCGGAACGGACGGGACCGACCGCGACCGCACCGACTCTTCGCGGGACAACGCCGTCCAGCCCGTGTCAGGCGAGACGAGCACGCAGGGAAGCAGCTCGAAACTCGATTATCTGTGCTGGCAGGACTCGATCGCCGAATCACGCCGTACTTTCATCTTCCGCTCAATCGGCAGCGGTATGAGCCTGGCCAATCTGCCATACCCGGTCAACGGATTCCCCGGCAACGCTCTCGCTGCGTCCGGGCTGGCATCGGACCACCGACCCGTGCTGGCCGACTTCATCCTGCCTCTTGCGGATCAAACCTGCCCTGCGGATCTTGCAGCGCCGTTCGGCACGCTGAACATCTTCGACATTCAAGCGTACATCGGGCTTTACAACGCTCAGGATCCCGCCGCCGATCTCGCCGCCCCCTTCGGCTCGTTCAACATCTTTGATATTCAGGCGTTCATCGGGCTGTACAACCAGGGCTGCCCGTAAAAAGCACGGATTCAGCCGCCTGACTGATTGCGGAGTGTTCTGACCTCATCGATAGCGGCATCGAGCTGCAGTTTGAGCCGACGGACGCGGAGCAGCGAACGGACTCGGGTCAGCAGCTCAAGCTTGTTGACAGGCTTGGTCAGGAAGTCGTCGGCGCCGGCGTCGAGCGCACGCTCGACATCGCCCACCTCGTTCAGGGCGGTGACCATGATGATCGGGATATCCCGCGTCGCGGGATTGTTCTTGATCTTCTCGCAGACCTGGTAGCCGCTCATGCGCGGCATCATGATGTCCAAGAGAATGATATCGGGCTGCTCGGAACTGACCGCCGCGATCGCCTCGGCCCCGTCCCGGGCAAGCCTGATCTGGCCACCGAGCTCGTCGAGGAAGGCCTGGATCAGTTCAAGGTTGTGCTCGTTGTCATCGACGATGAGCACGGAGGCATTATCCGTCTTGATCGTGTCGGCATAGATGTCAGGCCCGGTTTCGCTCATGCGTCGCTCCGTCGCAGAGGGTATGTCGCCGGGCACACCCGGGCGGCTTGCCTAATCTTTCGCCGGGAATCGGCCCTGCTCCAGCCGGCCCGGCGAACCCCTGTTCTGAGAGGAATGGCCCCTTGGATCCGTGGCAAACCCGATTCTCGACCCCCGGCACCGAGGCTCTGCTGGCTGCACTTCCGGAAACTTCGCAACGCGAGGTCGGCATCCTGATATCCCTATTCGGTCAGCCAGAGGTCCGTTGGCAGGGCGATCGGTGGCGATGGACGCTGGTGCTGTCGGTTCCGTCCGGAGAGATCGCGGTCATCCCGGACCCAAGCCAGCCCCGGCTCGGGGTGCGGCTCGCGTCGGCCTTCGTGGCTGAGCATCCGCCAGAGTCGCTCCCAAAGCCCGCCCGGGACCTGCTGGCCCACGCGGTATGCGTCGGGCCGTGGACCTGGACCGAGTGGGAACTGGGTGTTCCCGGCTCGGTCGAAACGATCCTGGGCGTGCTGGGTCTCGGGCCGGTCTGATCGGGTCTGGTCGAGCATATGGAGCGGCACTGTTGCAGGCGGCACGCACGATGCGCCGATGACCCCCGCGGAGGCTTGTTTTCGATGAATCTGACCGCGAACTCGCTCCGCTCCGCCCTGCTTGCGATGTTATTGCTGATGTCTTGGGCCGCGACGGCTCTTGGCGGTCCGCTCGACGGTCGTATCGACCGGATCATTGCACGAACGGATCTCGGCGGGGCGTCGATCGCGATCCACGCCGTCGAAGTTCAGACGGGGCGGGAGCTCATCGCATATCGTGCGGATCAACCGATGATCCCGGCTTCGAATATGAAGCTGATCACTTCGGGCGTCGCTCTGGAGGTGCTCGGACCAGACTTCGCGTTCCGCACCGAGTTCCGGATCGACGACGGCGTGACCCCCCCCACCCTCGTGGTGGTCGGTTCGGGGGATCCGGCATTGGGGGACCCGGTCCTGCTCGAGCGCGAGGAGGTGGGGCTCTCGGTCGACAAGCTTTTCGACACCATCGCGGGCGTGATCGCCCAATCGGGGGCCCGTTCGTTCGGTGAGATCGTGATCGATGATCGGGTCTTCGATCGCACTTTCGTTCACCCCAGCTGGCCGGCGGATCAGCTCAACCGCTGGTATTGCGCCGAGGTCGGCGGGCTGAATATGCTCCGCAATGTCGTGACGGTGTTCGCCGAACCCTCCCAGCCGGGCGGCTCGCCGATCACCCGCATGGTGCCGGATGCGCCGTGGATTTCACTGGCGAACCGTGCACGGTCCGATCCCAAAGGTAACAACACCGCGTGGGTCTCCCGTCCGGAGCCCAACGACAACATGACCCTATTCGGCATCGTCCGGACGCGCTGCGAGATCGAGGTCGCGATCCACAACCCGCCCATCTTCGCTGGCCGGGTCATCGCGGCGGAACTGGCGCGGCGCGGGATCGACATTGATCCGCAACGGGTACGCATGGCACGCCCCGAGGAGCAGTTCGATGGGCTGCGCACCCTCGCGGTGGTCACCACGCCGATCGCCGATGTGCTCGAACGCGTCAACACGGACTCGCACAATCTCTACGCCGAGGCCCTTATGAAACGGGTCGGGCACGAGGTCTCCGGTGAACCCGGCTCCTGGGAAAACGGCGCCGCTGTCACTCGAATGATCATCTCTGACAAGCTCGGAGCGGAACACGCCCAATCCACGACCGTATCGGACGGATCCGGAATGTCCCGTGACAACCGGGTTCAACCGGCCACGCTGACGGCGTGGATGCGGGCCATTGCAAGAGATCCGGCTCGTTGGCAAGTCTTTGTGCGCTCGCTGGCTGTCCCGGGAAAGGGCACGCTGGAGAAGCGCTTCATTGACCGGGAGCTCTCCTGCGAGCTGGCCGCCAAGAGCGGCTATCTCAGCGGGGTCTACGCCCTTTCCGGCGTGCTCACCGAACCCCGCAGCGGGCGTCAGGTCGCGTTCAGCATCCTCCTCAATGATGTCCCCAGCGGCACCCGGGCTCGCAACGCCAAGCCGTTCCACGAGGCCGTGGTCGAGGAACTCGACGCGTGGCTTTCGCCGCAGCCAACTGGAGCAAACCTCGGAGGCTGATCAGCGTTCCAGCGGCACCAGAGGCAGCACCGGCGGCCAAGCCCGGACCGGCTGGCCGTTTCGGGCATCGCCGGGGGTCTTGGGTGTCGCGTCGAAGCCGACGCGATCCGTGCCGTGTGAGCGATCCCAACGAGCGTCGCGGGACGCGTCAGCGTTGGCGACCCAGTGGAACAGCGCCGCGTGATGGTCGTGGATGTCCACCGACCGCCCGAGCACGACGACGAACCGGGTGTGCGTTGCGACCGAAAACAGGTCGCTCAAAATCTGCTGGCCGAGCCCTTCACTCAGCGGTTCGTTCAGATCGCGGTCGGCCCGGATGAACAGCCAGCCGGGTGCCGCGTCAGGTGCCGCCGCGTCCAAGACGCCACGAATGGTCTTCGCGTGGGAAACATCCATCGCCCTCTCCGGTCCGGTGGGGATCCTGAACGGGCCGTCAAGCATGTCGCCGTCGATATCCTCCCCCGCCACCTTTCGCGTCGCATCGAAACCGATCTTCATGCCCGACGCCAGACGCGGTGCAGCGTGGTCGAGGATGTCCAGCGCTCCGTGCACCCGCTCGATGTCGCGGGACGGGACGCAGTTCCGGCACACCGCTTCGAGCACAGCCGTGAGGTCGTGGCAGTCGATGTCATCTTCGACAACGATCACCGTCTTGGTCCACGCCATCTGCCCCGCACCCCACACCGCGTGCATCACCTTGCGGGCATGCAGTGGATAGTGCTTCTTGATCTGGATGATCGCGCAGTTGTGGAATGCGCCGAACATCGGCAGGTCGTAGTCGATGATGTCCGGGATCAGCGTCTTGAGCAGCGGCAGCATGATCCGCTCGGTGGCCTTGCCGAGGTAGTAGTCCTCCTGCGGGGGGAGCCCGACGATCGTGGTCGGGTAGATGGCGTCGCGCTTGTGCGTGACAGCGCTGACCTCGGTGATGGGGTAGCGGTCCGGCATGGAGTAGAAACCGGTGTGGTCGCCGAAAGGGCCTTCAAAGACCGCCCCCTCGCCAAGCGGCCCCGCATTGGGCTCACGCGGATCCCAGCCCGGATCGCCGGCATCGGTCCGCACCCAGCCCTCGATCACGATCTCCGCATCGGCTGGGACCCACAGCGGCACGGTCCTGGCCCGGCACAGGCGGATGCCCTTGCCGTTGAGGAAGCCCGCCATCAGCAACTCGCTGATCCCGGGCGGGAGCGGGCAGGTGGCCGCGTACGGCATCACGCTCGGCCCGCCCAGCGCGATCGCCACGGGCATGGGCTTGCCGAGCTTCTTCCAGCTCCGCCAGTGGCTGGCGCCGTCGTGGTGCATGTGCCAGTGCATGGCGAGGCGGTTCTTGCCGAGCAACTGCACGCGATACATGCCGATGTTGTGCGATTTGGGCTTGGGGTCGTCCCGGTCGTCGGCGTGGATGGTGTGGATTCCCGCAAGGGTGATGTATCGCCCGCGGAAGTCTCTGTTCCAGGTCGCGTCATCGATCTCGGGATGTCCAAGCCCCGGCACGCCGTCATTGACCCCCGACGGGTATCCAACCGCCTCAAAGTCTCCGTCGTGCTCCCAACAGCGGAGCATGCCGAGGCGGGCCAGGTCGACGGCATCGCCGGTCTTGACGACTTCCTGACAACGCCCCGCCCCCTTGATCCGCTTCGGTCCGATCTTTAGCAACGGCAGAAACTGCTTGGCCTTGGCAATCGCCTCGCCCAATGAGCGCGGCGGCTCGGGCTTGACCAGCTCGCCGATCGTCCGCCCGATTTCATCAAAGGCACGGCCCCCAAAGGCCATCTCCATCCGCCGGTACGACCCGTACGCGTTGATCAGCACCGGGAAGTCCGACCCCGGCACATTCTCGAACAGCAGCGCCGGCCCGCCGAAGGCGTGGAACTCCGGATCGTTCCGCCGCGACGAATCCGACCCAAGGTTCGGGGCCTTCGATTTGCTCGCCAGATCCGCCCGTTTCGCGATCTCCAGCACCGGCGAAACCGGCTCCCGCACGCGCACGAGCTCTCCCGCGGATTCCAAGGCGGCGACGAAGGACGAGAGATCGGGATACATTGTGTCTGAGGATATGACCAGCGACCCCGCCAACCCGGACCCACACCAGGCCCCGGCACACGAGGCCGCGGAACGGCGCGACTGGTCCGCCTACTTCGATCGCATGGAGGGCAAGCCCCCGCGGGCCACCCTGCTCCGGGCTCTGGAGAAGTTCGGCTCGGTCGACCGGTCCGATGCTCCCTTGGCCGTGGATCTTGGCTGCGGCGCGGGCCAGGACCTCGTGGCGATACTCGAGAACGGCTGGAGGGCCTGGGCGTGCGATTCGAACCCGGACGGGCTCGCCCGGCTCCGCGCCCGCCGGGCCTGCGCCGATGCCATCTCGGACGGACGCCTGACGGTGGTCGAGACCGACTTCCAGTCTGTCCGGATCCCCCCCGCCACGCTCATCAACGCGAGCTTTTCGCTGCCCTTCTGCCCGCCGGACCACTTCCCGGCGCTGTGGTCCCAGATCGATGCGGCCCTGCCGCCGGGTGGCCGATTCTCGGGCCAGCTCTTCGGCGACCGCGACGATTGGGCCCTCCTCGATGACCGGACCCATTTGACCCGGGCTGAAACCCTCGCCCTCTTTGACGAATACATCCTCGAACACTTCGAGGAGGAGGACCGCCCATCCTCCCACGCCGGCGAGCACCACAAACACTGGCACATCTTCCACATTGTCGCGAGGAAACGATGAGCGCCATCCAACTGACGGGCGTCGAAAAGGTCTACAAAGGACGCGTCCACGCCCTGCGGGGCGTGGACCTGACCGTCCACCCCGGCGAGATCTTCGGCCTGCTCGGCCCGAACGGGGCCGGCAAGTCCACGCTGGTCAAAATCCTCATGACGGTCATCCGCCCGACGAAGTGCCAGGGCACGGTCTTGGGCAACCCCGTGGGCGACCGGCAGACGCTCGCACGGATCGGCTACCTGCCCGAGCACCACCGCTTCCCCGGCTATCTCAAGGGCCGACAGGTGCTCGAGTTCTTCGCCGCCATGTCCGGCGTGCCGCGACAGACCCGCCGCAAGCGATCATCCCAACTGCTCGAGCTCGTCGGGATGTCCGAGTGGGCTGACAAGAAGGTCGGCGGATACTCCAAGGGCATGCGTCAGCGGGTCGGGATCGCGCAGGCGCTCATGAACAACCCGGACCTGGTGCTGCTGGATGAACCCACCGACGGCGTCGATCCCGTCGGCAGACGCGAGATCCGAACCATCCTCGCCCGCATGAAAGACGAGGGGCGTGCGGTCTTCCTCAACAGCCATCTGCTCAGCGAACTGGAGATGGTCTGCGACCGAGTCGCGATCATGGTTCAGGGAAAGGTCCTCCGCCAGGGCACGATCGAGGAACTCACCGAAGGCAAGCGTGGGTACGCCATCAGCGGGGCTGAACCCTTCACGGAGGAACACCACACGCTCATCCGCTCGGTCACCGACGGCCTGGAAGTGACCTTTGAGTCGCACCGCACCACCGTGCTGACCAGCGACCCTGCCCGGATCCAGCCCGTCATCGATGCCCTTCGAGCCAGGGGTGTGGTGCTCGCCGCGGTCAATCCGATGCGTCCCACGCTCGAAGACCTGTTCATGGAGACTGTCGCGTCGGACGCGTCGCACGGCCGCCCCGGCGCGGCACGGAAGGGAGTCCGCCCGTGATTCTCACCCAAACCGTGGCTCTCTTCGTGGACGCATACCGCGAACTGAACGCCCGCAAGCTGTTCTGGATTACGATGGCGCTGAACATCCTCGCGGTCGCGATCTTCGCCGCGCTGGGGATCAACGCACGCGGGCCTTCCTTCCTGCATTGGACATTCGACAACGAGTTTTTTAACACCGGCCTGATCTCGAAAGAGCTGTTTTACAAGCTCCAGTTCACGACATGGGGCATCCCGATCTGGCTGAGCTGGGTGGCCACCATCCTCGCCCTGATCTCAACGGCGGGGATGTTCCCGGATCTGATCTCGAGCGGCGTGATCGAGACGATGCTGTCCCGGCCCATCTCCCGCTGGCGGCTGTTCCTGACCAAGTATCTGGCCGGACTGCTGTTCGTCGCGATGCAGGTGACAGTGTTCTCGCTGGGCTGTTTCCTTGTGATATGGCTGCGCGGCGGATCCGCCGAGCCGGCGCTGTTCCTCGCGATCCCGATCGTCGTGCTTTTCTTCAGTTACCTCTTTGCATTCTGCGCGCTGCTCGGGCTCGTGACGCGTTCAACCATCGCCGCCCTTCTGCTGACAATTCTCTTCTGGTTCATGGTCTTCCTCACGAACACGGCCGAGAGCATGGTGCTGCTGCAACGCGAGGGGGCCATCCTCCGGCTGGAGGACGCGAAGCGCAATGTCGAGAACCAAGAGACCTTCGCCGAACGCCGGCTCGAGCAACTCGAACGGAACGGCAATCCGCCGACCGATGCCAACGGCGAACTCATCACCGACCAGGATGCCCGCATGCTGGCCGCGAATCCCGCACTCAAGATGAGCCGGGAGCGGCTCGCCAAGGCCGAGCGGGCGGTGCCGACCTGGAAGGCCTGGGCCGCACGCGCTGTCGCGCTCAAGACAGTGCTCCCCAAGACCCAGGAGACGATTGCGCTGCTGGAACGGAACCTGATCAGCCGGGAGGAGATCAACCGGCTCATGAGTGAGTCATCGGGCGTTGAAGTGAATCTCGACGAACAACCGGACGGGCCGGCGATGGCCGACCCGCGGGCCCAGCAGCGGGTCAAAGAGATCGTCCACGCCCGGTCGGTCGGCTGGGTCGTCGGGACATCGCTCGGCTTCGAGGCGATCGTGCTCGCCGCCTGCGTGCTGATCTTCTCGCGACGGGACTTCTGATCTAGCCGCGGGCGAGCTCCGCACCACGATGCCTGGCCGCGTGAATCCCGCGGACGATCGCGTCGTGCACGCCAGACTCGTCGAACACGCTCGTGGCGGCCGCGGTCGTACCGCCCTTGCTGGTGACCGCCTGGCGCAAGGCCCTGGGGGTCTCCGGGGAACCGTTCAGCAACGCCCCCGCCCCGTTGACGGTCTGCCGGACGATCATCAGCGCCTGCTCGCGATCGAAGCCCAACTGCTGCGCCGCTTCCAGCATGGCATCCGCGAGATAAAAGACATATGCCGGCCCCGACCCCGCCACGGCCGTGAATGCGTCCATCAGCCCCTCGTCGATCCGCAGTGTCTTTCCGCCAGCAGAGAACAGCGTCTCCACCCGATCCACATCATCGGGCCCGGCGCTCCGCCCCGGGCAGATCGCGGTCATACCCAGCCCGACCCTGATAGGTGTGTTCGGCATCACGCGTACGACGCGGGCGTTCGGCCCCAGTCCCGCCGCGATCGCCGCGGATGTTGTGCCCGCGAGAATCGACACCACCAAGCGAGAAGGGCCGGCGTCAAGCACCGGCCGCCAGACCTCGCACACCACGGGAAACATCTGAGGTTTCGTCGCGAGGACCAGCCCCGCCCTCGGCCCCTGGGCCTCGAGCCACGCCGCCGCGTCCGCGGACTCGGTAAAAGCCCGTTCGAAAGGCGCTCGCCTGCTCGGAGACGGGTCCAGCCCGCTCAGGCTCCCCGGATCGATCACACCAGCCGCCAGACCGCCGCTCGCGATCGCCTCGGCCATGTTCCCCGCCCCGACGAACAGCCAAGGCCCCGTGGTTTGCATGCGTTCCATGCGAAAGCCTACGGCCATCCAAACCCGGGCGTACGATTCCCTTCAAGAGGAGACCGCATGGCGACCTTCTACCAACTCGAGTTTGAACGCCCCGTGGTGGAGATCGAAGAGCGCATCGCCCGTGCCGCCCGCCCTCCAGCCGGTGAAGTGCCCGCCCTTGGCGGCGTTGACAACACCGGCACGCCCGAGCCCGGCGAGAGCGTTGAGAAGCTGACCAAAGAACGCAATGCCCTTCTCGCCAAGCTCTACGAGAATCTCTCTCCCTGGAACACCGTCCGCGTCGCACGCCACCCGGACCGCCCCCAAACACGCGACTACATCAATCGCATGTGCCGCGATTTCTGCGAACTCCACGGCGACCGGCGCTACGGCGACGATCCGGCCATCGTGACCGGCTTCGGTCGGATCGGAAGCCGAAAGGTCCTCATCGTCGGACACCAGAAGGGCAAAACAACCCAAGAGAAGCTCGGGTGCCACTTCGGCTGCGCACATCCGGAGGGCTACCGCAAAGCTCTGGCCAAGATGGAGCTGGCCGCCAAGTTCGGCGTGCCGATCGTCACGCTGGTCGATACCCCCGGCGCCTATCCCGGCTTGGGCGCCGAGGAACGCGGACAGGCCGAGGCCATCGCCGTCAACTTGCGCGAGATGAGCCGCCTGCCCGTCCCTATCGTCTCGATCGTCATCGGCGAGGGCGGCTCGGGCGGGGCTTTGGGCATCGCCGTTGCCGATCGCGTCGGGATGCTCCGCTACTCCTGGTACTCGGTCATCTCGCCCGAGGGCTGCGCGGCCATCCTCTGGAAACAGGCCAACGAACAGACGAACACCGCCGCCGCCGAAGCCCTCAAACTGACCGCCCGCGATAACCTCGCCCTCGGCATCGTCGATGCCGTGGTCGATGAGCCGCTCGGTGGGGCCCACCGCGATCCGGACGCCGCAGCCCGTCTGCTTGAAACCTGGATTACCGACCAGCTGGAGCAGCTGGAGGGACTGAGCGGAGAGGAACTGATGCGGACCCGCTACGAGCGTTTCCGCAAGCTCGGGTCTTTCGACGAGATTGAGCCGGAGCCAGCGGCCACGGCGGGATAAATGCCCGCCTTGGCGTGGCTTCGGAACCAAGGTCGCCCCCTGTTCGGGTAGGATATTGACCCGGCCACCCGATTGGACTACCCTTCGCCCCGCGTCCGCGGTCTGAGGCGATTCGCCCTTCCACGCGGAGAGAGGGCATCCAACCTTGGCCAAGAAAACCCCCGCGAAGAAGACCGAGAAGAAGACGGTCAAGAAGAAGTCCGCCAAGGCGGCCTCGTCTCCGGGGACCGCCAAGAAATCAACTGCCAAGACCGCCTCGAAGAAAAAGGCGACCAAGAAGCCGGTCGCCAAGAAGCCAGCGACGAAGAAGCCAGCCGTCAAGAAGGCTCCGGCCAAAGCCGCGGGATCCAAGGCGGGCGCGACCAAGCCAAGTTCGAAGACGAAGCCAAGTCCGAAGAAGTCCTCGCCGAAGATCCCGTCAGCCGCCAAGGAACCCGCGGCGACGGACCCCAAGCCCGCCGCACCAACCGCGAAGAAGCAGACCAAGAAGTCGGCTGCGAAGGCACCGGCGCCCAAGAAGGCCGAAGATAACGCGACCCCGAAACCTGCCGCCACGACGCCCGCCTCATCCGGTGACGACGCGTCCAAGAAGAAGTCCGGACGCAAAGGCATCACCGTCGTGGATCAACCCAAAAAGCCCGGCCCCAAGGCGTCCAAGCCGCCCAAGTATGTCATCCCCGAGCGTCCGATGCTGCTCGGCCCTGGATCCAAGCTCGGCAAGCCGCTCATCCCATCGGGGCCCCAAGCGCCGAAACAGACCTCGATCTTCGATGAGCCGAAGTCAAAGCGCAAGAAATCTCCCCTGACAAAGACCAAGCTGGAGAAGTACCGCCTGCTCCTGCTCGCCAAGCGGGCCGAGCTGTTCGGAGATGTCGAGAGTATGGAGAACGAGGCCCTCCGCTCGGGAACCGGGGGCCTGAGCCACACCCCGCAGCACATCGCCGAGCAGGGGTCGGACAGCTACGACCAGACGCTCAGCCTCAATCTTGCCGCCAAGGATCGCCGCCTGATCAAGGAGATCGACGACGCGCTCAAGCGGATCGAGGAGGGCACCTACGGCCTGTGCGAGTTGACCAGCCAGCCGATCCCCGAGGATCGTCTCGACGAGCTACCGTGGGCCCGCTACACCATCGAAGCGGCCCGTGAGATCGAGCGTCGGGGCCTGCCGTCGTGAGCCGCCCGGCCGGACGCAGCACGAAAGCCTGGGCCCTGTTTCTCGGCACAACCGCCGCAGGACTGGTGATCGATCTGTGGTCCAAGTCGGCCGCGTTCGCACACATCGCCGATACGCCGGTGAGCATCCGCCGTGAAGAGGTGATGGCCGCCACCAACCTCGGCTCGCTCATCCCGCCGCACGATCCGATCGTCGTGATTCCGAGCGTCCTCGAACTCACGCTGGTGCTCAACCCGGGGGCCGTGTTCGGGATCGGCGCCGGCAAGCGGTGGTTCTTTGTCATCTTCACGCTGTTCGCGTTATCGCTAGCGACCTGGATTTTCTCCAAAAAGACCGACGCACGCGACCGATGGGCCCATGTCGCACTGGCGCTCGTCGTTTCGGGCGGGCTCGGGAACCTGTACGACCGTGTTCTGTTCGCATGCGTGCGAGACTTTCTTCATCCGCTGCCCGGGGTCCTTCTGCCCTTCGGTCTGTCCTGGCCGGGCGGTTCCAACGAACTCTGGCCCTATGTGAGCAACATCGCCGACGCGTTCCTGCTGGTCGGCATCGGGATCCTCGTGATTTATACATGGCGCAAGCCCGACGCGCCGGACACGAGCAAGAGCCCGGAACCCGCGCAGCCTAACCCCTGACACCGGCCGCACGCTCACGAATCTGGTCGATCATCTCACGGACTTCCTGGGCCATCCGAGAGTTGGGAAACTCCTCGATAATTCGCTCGCCGAGTTCGGCCGCCCGCTCCCACATGCGGTCCTGGATGCAAAGCTTGAACTCCGCCCCCAGGTTGTCCCGCGCCTTGCCAATCACGCCCCGGGCCACCTCGCGGAACTGCTCGCCCTCGGCCTCGGTGAGATATTGATCGAGCTGCTTGAGGAGCTCCATCGCCTCCTCGACCCGATCATCCTGAGCGGCGCGGAGAAACCGACGCTCGAGATCGAGCTTGTAACGATCGCGTGCGGCCGAAACACGGTGACGCAACCCCTCGACCTTGGGAGAGTCGGGGAAAAGCCGCGCGATCCTCGATGCCTCGTTCATCGCCTCATCCCAGGCCGCGCGGGCGATCATGCCATCCAGCACGCGGAGCGATTCATTGACCCGCCGGTCCATCGTGGTAAACCGCGCCGTCTCGACACGCCGACGGAACTCCTCCGCTTCGGTACGGTACCCGAATCGCTCGGCCAGCTCACGGATCAGGACCATCGCAGCGTCCCAGTCCTCCGAGTCGATGTCTTCCTGGATCGCCTTCAGCAAGAGCTCACGCTCACGCGCGCGGTTCAGCGTCCGCCGAGCGTCGTCGGAGAGAACCATCGTCTCCTGCAGACTCTCGATCGCCCGCACGAGCTGGCGTAGCTGGGTCCTTACCTCGTGCAGTTCCTGCTCGGCCTTGACGCCCCCCGTGGCAGTCGATCCCTGCCGACGGACCGCAATAGGGAAGGTGCTCAGCACCACGACCAGGCCGAGCAACCCCACGAGCACCCACGATTCGTGATCGGAGAGAATGCCACGGATCGCGCTCACGCCGCAGAGCACGCCGAGCGATCCATAGATCGCCGCGATCCACGCGGGCGCAATGCCGTTCTGGTCGTCCATGCGTGACTCCTTCCCGCATCCGATGCGGGCGCTCTTTCAACTGCCCGGAACTGGCCCGCCGCAGTTCTGCTCGATCGGCACCATGCAGAGGAAACGCAGCGGCCCGGGCTGGTCTTGCTTTGATCGGAACTGATGCTCCTCGTTTGCGGGGACATAGATCACATCACCCCCGCGGATCGGGTTCTCCCGGCCTCCCAGAAACACCGTGCCCTCGCCCGAGACCACGAACACCTCGTGCTCGTAATCGTGCTGGTGGCGGGGCGTGTGCCCCCCCGGCTCAACCGCGAACTGACGCAGCGCAAAGTGCGGTGCCCCGTCCGCCCGCCCCACCATGACCGCCATGCTCGCCCCCTGAACGCCGTCCATTTGGACCGGAGTCCGGGGCGTTTCGTCAATGTTGCGGATCAGCGGCGTTCTCGTCGTGCTCAAACTCGGGCTCCCTGCACAGATGTTCGGCCCATTCCTGCTCGGGCCGTCTCCACAGATTACCATGACCCATGACCGAGGTTCCACCCCCCACCACCGGACCAGCCGAGGCCAGCCCGGAAAATCGCCCCGAAATCCGCACCGTCGTGCTCGGACCCTTCCAGACGAACTGCTACATCGTCTGTCCCGCCGACCCCAAGCCGGGCGATCCCTGCTGGGTCGCGGATGTGGGTTTCGAACCCAAACCCCTGCTCGACGAGATCGATCGCCTGCAACTGGAGCCCGAGGCCGTCGTCCTCACGCATGCCCATCTGGATCACATCGCGGGTCTGCTGGCCTTCCGTCGACGATTTCCCCACACCCCCATCTGGATCCACGAAGCCGAAGCGGACTGGCTCAACGACCCCATCCTCAACCTGTCGGCCGGCTACGGGCTCGAGATCACCGGGCCGACCCCGGACCGCCTGCTCAGAGACGGCGAGGTTCTGGCATTGGCCGGAGAGGAGTGGACCGTCCTACACACCCCGGGCCACTCGCCCGGCGGCATCTCGCTGGTCCACAAGCGTTCGCCCACCGCCATCGTGGGCGACACCCTGTTCGCCGGCTCCATCGGACGCCACGACTTCCCCGGCTCGGACTTCGCCACGCTCGCCAAATCGATCCGTGGAAAGCTCTACACGCTGCCCGATGACACCATTGCCCTGCCCGGCCACGGCCCGGCCACGCAGATCGGTCGAGAGAAGCTCACGAACCCGTTCGTCCGTGAGGACAGCGTCTCGGTCTGAATCACATCACCGAGCCGAGCCCCATCATCCGGCGCCACGCGCTGACCTGCCCCAGGTGGAACATCAGATGGTCGTGCATCATGAACGACGCCGCGCCGCCGACCGTGCCGAACACCTCTCTGTAGCGGTCGTTGCCCTGGATCGGGGCGCTGAGCGCGGCATCGTCGACGCCCTTGACCACTTCGACAAGCCGCGCGTACGCCGCGTCGAACTTCGTGACCAGCTCGTCCATAGGCGGGTACTTCGTCCCGCTCGGGTCGTCCTCGCACTGAACGCCCGCTGCGAAGAGCGCGTCATAGGACGCCGGGCAGGCGATATCCGAAGCATCCATCCCCAGCATGCCCAGCACGCGGGCGGGATAGAGGGCAAGATGGCCGTACACGAACGCCGGATGATTCGTGTCGACCCGCTGCCCATCCTTGCCGACCGGCTGGCGGGCGAAGTCAGCTGCGTCGATCCCTCCGAGCAAGCCTTTGGCCAGCCCCAGCGTGCGTCCCATGGTCAGGATCAGCAGCTCGCCCATCGTCATCGTGGTCTGTCCGGTCGTCATCGGTGTCACTCCTGGAGCGGGGCGATCCTGCGGTCAGGCCCCGACATACCGAGCGTAGAGCGCCCGAGCCCGGGATGTGTCCTCGACCCCCTCGATCACCGCCCGCCCGTCCCGGAACACCGACAGCGTGACCCCAGGATGCTCATCCAATCCAGCCCGGACCATGAAAGGCGTCCGGCTGACCGCCCCCACGCCCTGCAGCGCCGCCGCAAGCGTGTCCAGGTCGATCCGGTGCCCGTTGCCCGCGGGCATCACCTGAACGGCGTTGCGGCCGCACAGGGCGGCGGCGTCGGGGTCCGGAGCCTCCAGATGCTCGAAAACCCGCCCGACGCAGCAGGGGCAGGCTGGGTCCGCCGACCGGGTCAGGTCCACCGAGCGGTGCATCCCGGTCCAGGCGTCCAGCTCGACCAGACCGGTCGCGACCGCGTCGGAACCGACCAGCAGCTTGATCGCCTCGGCGGCCTGCATCGCCCCGATCATCGCGGCCGCTGGCGCGAGCACCCCGGCCGTCTCGCAGGTCGGCTGACTGCCCGGGGCGGGCGGTCGGTCGAACACGCAGCGCAGGCACGGGCCGACACCGGGGCGGAACACCGCCCGCATCGCCCGTGTCCCAACCACACCCGCGTAGACATAGGGCACCGTGTGCTTCACGCTCAGGTCGTTGAGCAGGAACCGGGTTTCAAAGTTGTCCGTGCCGTCGAGGATGACACCCGGGCGGCCGTGCGGGCCGTCCAGGATCACCCGCTCGGCGTTCGACGGGCGGAGATCGGCGATTACCGCCTCAGTGCGCACGTCGGGGTTGATCTCGGCCAGGCGTGTCCGGGCGGCCTCGGCCTTGGGCAGCCTCGCGTCGGCGTCGGCCTGGTCGAAGAGCACCTGGCGCTGAAGGTTGCCCGGCTCGACGAGGTCGCGGTCGACGATCGTCAGCCGCCCCACACCCGCCCGGCAGAGTTGATCCGCGATGACGCATCCCAGCGTGCCGCAGCCCACGATCGCCGCGTGGGCGTCGAGCAGACGCTGCTGACCGGCCCGCCCGATGCCGGGCAGGACGGTCTGGCGGGCATATCGGGACAGATCGCGTTCCACGCCGAACCGTAGGAGATATCCTGCCGCCATGACCCGATGCGCCAGCGAACGCAACTTCCCTAAGCCCGGGCTCGGCTGGACCGCACCCGAGCCGGTCAACTGCCGGCTGGAGACCGGCCGGCTGCTCATCCGGGCCTACACGCTGGAAGACGCGCCGGCGTTGCTCGAAGCGATCCGGGCATCGCTCGACCACCTGCTGCCTTGGATGCCGTGGGCCACGGGACACACATCGGTCGCGTTCACCACGAAGTACATCGCCGAACAGATGCTCGCCCAGTCCGGCGGCGAGAAGTTCAACAACATCGGTGTGGGGATTTTTGACAAGGCGACCGGCGAGTTCCTCGGTGGCACCGGCGTGCATGACATCCGGCGCGACACCGCATCTTGCGAGACCGGCTACTGGATCCGATATGACCGCGTCGGGCGGGGCTACGCGAGCGAAGCGTGCGCCCGCGTCCTGTCGTGGGCGTTGGGCGACCCGAACGCCGGCGGGCTCGGGCTGCGGCGCGTGCGGATCTACTGCTCGTCGGCCAACGTCCCGTCCAGCAGGATCCCCGAGCGCCTGGGTCTCACGCCCGAGGTCCGCCAGCGGCAGGACTACTACGTCGAGGGCCACGGCCCGACCGACCGGCTCGGCTGGGGCGTGATGAGCGACGAGTGGGACTGCGTCAACCATCGCCGGGTGGTGTCCGAATCGGCCTGATCAGGCGCGGACCAGCGTGATCAGGTTGATCTCGGGCGGCACCCGGAACCGCACCGGCAGGATCGACATGCCCACGCCCTTCGAGACGAACACGCGGCAGGACGGGCCTTGCACCATGCCGGACGCGTACTTGTCCCCGTAGTCGCTCGGGATCGCGGGCGTGCCCAGGAACGGCAGTTTCACCTGGCCGCCGTGCGTGTGCCCGCAGAGCATGAGATCGACGCGGGGCGCGATCCCCGGCGCAAACTCCGGAAGTTCGGCGGTGTCGGGATGGTGCGCCAGGGCAAGTCTGGGCGTTCCATCGGGAATAGCCCGGAACGCACGGTCCGGTCGCACCGTGTCGCCGATGAGATCGCCGAGCCCGGCAATGCAGAGCGCATCGGGCGCGCACTCGTCGCTCATCCCGCCCGGCGACAGGAAGACGCGGTCATTGTCGATCATGCGGATGCCGAGATCGGACATCAGCTGTGCGATCCGCGGGCCATTCAGCCAGTGATCGTGATTGCCCAGGACCCCGACCACGCCGAAGCGGGCCGCGCCCACGAGCGGGGCGAGCACCTCCACTGCGTCGGCGATGTACGCCTCGCTGATGCAGGCGTAATCGCCTGTCAGCGCAACCAGATCGGGCCTGAGCCCGATCGCGCGTTCCACCGCAGACGCGATGAACGACCGCGGGATGCGCGGGCCCATGTGCGTGTCGGAGATCTGCACCACCCGCATCCCGTCAAGCTCCGGCGGCAGGTCCCGGATCGGCACGGTGATGCGGTCCACTTGCAGATCCCACGGTTCGGCGACGGTGGCATACGCGGGCGCGGCCGACAGACCGAACCCGGCGACACCGAGCCCCCCTTTCGCCAGAAACGCTCGCCTGGATGTGTCGGTCGTGGCCGCGGCGCCATCGCCGTTCGACGATACCATGCGTCGCCAGATCGCCGTCGCGCCCCACAGCGTCAGCAGATAGACCGCCCATGACACCGCGTTCACCACGATGATCCAGAGGATGTCAACCCGGGCACCGCCACCCACCAATGCCCGCAAGACCATGCGGCCGGGAGCGGTGAGCATGTTCGCAACATTGGCGACCGGACGGATCGGCCCGTCGAGATGGAAGACCCACACGCCCGCATCCAGACAGACCATGGCCGAGGTCAGGACGAGCCAGACCATGGACCACCGGACCAGCCGGCGCACTCGTTTGATTGGCATGAACGAAATACCGACGCAGGACGGGCGGCGGTTCGCGGATGTCCAACGAAAAACCCGGGCGCATAGCCCGGGTCAATCGTATTTGGGATTCCGTCCGCCGCTTACTTGGCGAAGTGGGCGAAGGCCTTGTTGGCCTCGGCCATGCGGTGGGTCTGGTCGCGGGTGGTCATCGCCTTGCCCTCGCCGCGGGCCGCGGCCCACAGCTCATCGGCAAGCTTGAGGTGCATGGGGCGGCCCTTCTCGCTGCGGGCGGCCTCGATGATCCAGCGGAACGCCAGGGATTGCTGGCGGTTGCTCTTGACGGGCAGCGGAACCTGATAGTTCGCACCGCCGATGCGCTTCGATCGGACCTCCACATATGGCTTCACATTGGAGACCGCCTTGTGGAAGACTTCGAGAGAGTTCTGGGGTTTGTCGTCGCCGGTGTACTTCTTGAGCTTGGCCTCGATCTCGTCCATCGCGTTGTAGACCACTCGGAGAGCGACGGACTTCTTGCCGTCACGCATGACGCAGTTGATGAACTTGGAAAGGACCTTATCGTTGAAACGCGGATCGGGACGGAGCTGCGTTTCCGAAGCTGTGATGCGGCCTGCCATGCTGCTGTGTTCTCCTGGCTCATCTGCCGGGTGCCCCCGGCTCTGTTCACCGGCTCGATGCCGATTACTTGCCTCGTAAGACTATTTTGGACGAAAAACGCCCCGACACCGGGGCGTCACGGGTGGATCGGGGGATTACTTCTTGCCCTTCTTCGCGCCGTACTTCGAGCGACCCTGCTTGCGTCCGTCGACGCCAAGGGTGTCGAGCGCACCACGCACGATGTGGTACCGCACACCGGGAAGGTCGCGGACGCGGCCGCCGCGGACGAGCACGATCGAGTGCTCCTGGAGGTTGTGGCCCTCGCCGCCGATGTAGGCGGTGACTTCCTTCCCGTTGGACAGTCGCACACGCGCGATCTTCCGGAGCGCGGAGTTGGGCTTCTTGGGTGTGGTCGTCTTGACCGAGAGGCACACACCGCGACGCTGGGGGCACGACTCGAGATCGCGGACCTTCGACTTGACGGTCGGGGTCTTGCGCGGCTTGCGGATCAGCTGGTTGATGGTCGGCATAGGTGTCCTCAGTCTCGGCCCACCGCGGGCGGTCCGGCCGCTCTGGACCGGGCGGGAATCCTAGCCCCCTCTGGAGCGAGGGCAAGCGAGGGCGAAACCGGGACTTTGGGCCGCCAGAGAAGGGGCCCGGCGTCAGCCCCGGGCGGGAGTGCGGGAGCGTAGACTCGCCGGCCATGCCCAGCCCCCCCAGCCAACCCGATCAGAACCCCACCACCCCGATGACCATCCGGGGGCTTCAGGAACTCATCCGCGAGCGGTACTTCAAGACCGACTCCGCTCGCGGGACTGCCGGGACCTTCCTGTATTTGGCCGAGGAGTTCGGGGAGTTGGCGACCGCCTTGGCGGCCAACAACAGCCCCAAACGCCCCCCGACCCCGGAAGAACGGGCCAACCTCGAAGAGGAGTTCGCGGATGTTCTAGCCTGGCTGGCGACCTTGGCCAACATCAACGGCGTCGACCTCGAGGCCTGCCTGGCTAAGTACACCACGCCCGGGCTCGTTGAGGGAGTGAAGGACTGAGAGCCGGATCAGTTGCGAGCTGCGGCCGCCGAATCGGGCACCTTGTTGAGGGCAGCCCCGGTCCGGATGGCCCGATAGACCTCGATGGCGAGGGTGTCATCCTCCGGGGGCATGCCGCCCCGGTGGCGGGTGACCTCGGACAGGATCAGTTCCGACCACGCGCCGAGCCCGCCCGGCACCCCGGGCACCGCGGGTCCGGAGAGCAAACGCCGCAGCCCGTCGATCCGCAGCATCTCACCCTGCATGGAGCGGGCCTCGATGGCGCCGTCGGTGTAGGCGATCAGCGCGTCGCCCTCGTGGAACTCGACCTCCCGTTCGCCGGGGTCGAAATCCTTGTCGGGGCAGGCGCCCAGGACGAAGCTCGTGGGGTCCAGCTCGCGGAGCGTGCCGTCGATGCCGCGGATGAATGAGGGCGGATGCCCGCCCGACGCATATCGCACAACGCCCCGCTCGTGATCGAACTGGAAGCACACCGCGGTTGCGAAGATCGAATGCTTGGCGAGCGTGAGGGCGATGTAGCGGTTGAGCAGGCGGAGCAGCTCGCCGGGGCCGATGTCCGGCTGTTCGGCGAAACGCAGGTCGATCTCGCCGTGGAGGCGATTGACGGTCAGCGCGGCCGGGATGCCATGGCCGGTGACATCCAGAAGAACCACATTGAACAACTCTCGCCCGTCGCGGATGCTGGTGTGGGCGTAGAGATAGTCTCCACCGATCTGCCGCATGGGCTCGTACTTATACGAGAAGCAGACCGGGCCATCGAGCCTGGGCGTCGGAAAGAGGGCCTCGTGCACTTGTCGGGCGTACGCGAGTTCCTGCCGGAGCATGCCGTAGCGCTGGTTCAGGAAGCGGTTGCTGGCTTTCTGGACCCGCTGCGAGTGACGAATGCCGCAGATGACAACCCCGGGAGTCATCATGGCCAGAACGAACGCCGACCAGCCGATCGTCCCGGGCACGGACCCACCCTCGAGAAGGATGCGGCTGGCGGCGCTGATCGGAAGAATGATCGCGATTGGAATCAGAGCCTGACGCACGGTCCAGGGGAAGACCATGCACGCGATCAGGTGCGCCAACCAGAAATACCAGAGGTTGTAGCCATCGACGCCGCCGATGCGTGCGCAAAGCGCCGACACGCCGTCGAACACGATCAGCCCGATGGTCAGACGAACGATCAGATCGGTGGAGATGTTCTTCTTGATGAAAACAAGAAACAGCGTTCCGCCATACGCCGCCATCCATGCGATGAGTCCGAAGGCCGGGAGGATCTTCAGCAATCCCCCGGCCGATCCGGAGAACAGCACCGTGAGCAAGTTGGCTTCGGTGAAGATGGAAATCGCCACCACGGCGAAGAAACCGAGGAAGCCCAGCCCGCCCCAGACCGAGGCGAACCAGGCCAATCGTCGACGCAACAACCGATCGGTCTCGATCGAGAAACTCCGCCGGAACTCCGTGGTTTCTAAGCCGCCCGGTCGGCTCACGATCGCCCTCCGTCACGCACCCGGTAGATCTCCACGATCAATGTATCATCTGTGGGGGCTCCCGGGTGATGTTTCTGCACCGCTTCGGCAATCAGTTCCGGCCAGCGGCGGGACGGGTCGGGGCGTCCGGCGTCGATCACGGAGCGGACGCCCTGCACGCCGAACATCGCGCCCTCCGGGCTGCGGGCCTCCGTCACGCCGTCGGTGAACGCGATCACCGAATCTCCGGGGGTAAATCGGACCGTCACCGGCTTGGACAGGTATTCGTCGGGTTCCTGGGCTCCCAGCACAGTTGCGGTCGCGCCCACGGTGTCCAGTTCGCCGTTGCTGCGACGGACGAGCACCGGAGGATGGCCAGCGCTAGCGATATCAGCGGTGCCATTGACCGGATCGGCTCGGACCGCGACCGCCGTCACGAAGACGCTCTGCTCGGCCAAGGTCAGGTACACATACCGATTGAGCTGCTCGAGCAACGCCCCGGCGGACATGCCGGGATACTCCGCCACGAGGCGAGCCAGCTCTCCCTGGAGCCTGTTGACGGTCAGGGCGGCGGGAATACCGTGACCAGTCACATCGAGCAGAACCACGCTGACCGCCGACATCGGATCGGACGGGTCGTCCACCGCTGCGAACACATAGTCGCCCCCGATCTGGCTCATCGGACGATACTCGTACGCGAATCGCACCTCACCCGTCACCCGGGGCTGGGGGAAGGCCCCTTCGTGGATCTGGCGGGCAGCGGTCAGTTCCTCGCGAACGCGGGCGTACCGATCCTCAAGAGCCCGCACCGTGAACCGATCCCGCAACCGTGTAGATCGAAAGAAAGCGATCATTGTGCCCGGAACGGTTACCGCCAGCGTCGCGAAGATGCTCGCGGGCGCGGACACCCCGCCGCGGTCCTCGATCGCGATGAGGCTGATCGAGCTGAGCAAAGCCCAGATTCCCGCGATTGTCATGGCCTGCCGGGGTGTCCAAGGGAGCATGATCGCCCCGGTGGTATGGGCGATCAGCATGGTCGCCAGGGCGTGCCCGCCCGGACCGGGGTCGAGTCCGATCGCACGGCGCACGATGGCGATCGTGGTCGATGCGACCACCAGCGCCAGCGTCGTGCGGACGGTCCAGCGGGGATCGGGGCGTAGCGCGAAGACCACGAACGCTGCGGCGAGATAGATGCCCGCCCAAGTGAACTCCAATGCAAGCGAGCCGCCCAGCGGCCACCAGCCGGCGTCCCCCGTAATATCCCGCAGGCTGGGTAGCAGGACCCATCGGGTGAGGATCAGAACCCCCTCGATCAAGGCGGTCAGTCCGACGAACCGGATCGCCTGCATGCGGATCTCGTCGGGTGACTCCACGAACCCATGCGGGCCCGGCGGGACCAGCCTGTCGGTCAACCGTCGGGCGGGATGGGTGGGAGCAGCGTCCATGCGTCGGGGCTGGATCAGGTTCCTGGGGGCGTGCGGTTCTTTCCCGGCTGCCAGAGCACATCGGAGTCGCCGCGGTCGTTGGCGACGCGGGCGAGGACGAAGAGCAGGTCGCTGAGCCGATTGAGATACCGCAGTGTTTCGGGGTTGGTGGCGTCCGGTTCCGCCTGACAAAGGGCCGCCACGATTCGTTCGGCCCGGCGGATGACCGTCCGTGCCAGATGGAGGGCGCACGATTCCGCGGTGCCCCCCGGCAGAACGAAGCTCGTCAGCGGGGACAGCCCGGCGTTGTGCTCGTCGATCAGCCGTTCGAGGGCGGCGGTCTGGTCTGGAATGATCCGCAGGCGAGAGCCCGGCTCCTCATTGGGCTGGACGGGGGTACACAGGTCGGCCCCGACATCGAAGAGATCGTGCTGGATGGATTGCAACGCTTCGGTGACTTCGGGCAGGGTTTTGCGGCAAGCGAGGACCGCCGATCCGAGGAAGGCGTTGGCCTCGTCCACGGTGCCATAAGCCTCGACCCGGAGGTCATCCTTGGGCACGCGGGCGCCGGTTCCGAGCATCGTGCGGCCGTCGTCCCCGGCCCGGGTATAGATTCTGGTAAGCTTGACCATGGTCGGGGTCAGTCTATGACTGACTCCGGGGTGGCGCACGGAGGCGGGCTTGGATCATCGGCGTGAAGAACCCAGTGGCGGACGCGGCCTGACCCGGCGTTGGGTCCCCCGCACGCCCGAGCGAGTCGTCCCGGCGACGCTGCCGCTGGTCGAGCGGGTTCTCCGGGCCCGCGGGCTGGACGACACCACCGGTCCGGCGTTTCTGGATCCCTCCCTCCAAACGATGCACGATCCGGGCCTGCTGCCGGACATCGACAAGGCCGCCCGACGCATTCTCGACGCCCTGACCGGGCGCGAGCGGGTAGTGATTTACGGCGACTACGATGTAGACGGCGTTACCGCGTCTGCCATTCTCATCCACATGATCCGGGCGATCGACCCGGACGCGGATGTGCGGGCGTACATCCCGCACCGCATCGACGAGGGCTACGGCATCAACGCCGACGCCATCGCCCAGCTGGCGAGCGATGGGGCCAGAGTGATTCTGTCCGTCGACTGCGGCATCACGGCGGTGGAGCCTGCCCTGGTGGCCGCCCGGCTCGGTGTGGATTTGATCATCACGGATCACCACAACCCCCCCGCTGTGCTCGCCGATCTGCCCGCAGCGTACGCCGTCGTGCACCCCCGTCGCCCGGACTCGCGGTATCCCTTCGGGGACTTGTGCGGCGCTGGCGTGGCATACAAGCTGGCGTGGCGGCTGGCGACGATGCACGCGGGCGGTGACAAGGCTTCGCCCGCCTGCCGATCGCTGCTGATCGAGTTGCTGGGTTTCGCGGCGCTCGGGACGATCGCGGACATCGTGCCCCTTCGTGACGAAAACCGGGTCATCACCCGCCACGGGCTGCGGCAGTTGGCACGCCCGAGGAATGAGGGTCTTCACGCCCTGATCCACGCCTCCGGGCTGGATTCCGACAAGGTGGACGCGGAGGCGGTCGGTTTTAGGCTCGCCCCCCGCCTGAACGCTGTGGGCAGGCTCGGGCATGCGCGGGAGGCATTGGAGTTATTGACCGAGGCAAGCGGCGAGCGGGCCAAGGAACTGGCCGAGATGCTGTCGTCGCTGAATGAAGAACGCCGGCGGGTCGAGCGATCCATTGTCGATGAGGCATGCCGGATGGCCGAAGAAGCGGGCATGACCGGACCCGGGGTCCGTGCGATTGTGCTGGCACACGAAGGCTGGCATCCGGGTGTCGTTGGGATCGTCTGTTCCCGCCTCGTCGAGAAGTATGGACGCCCTACGGTGCTGATGCAGCGTGACGGGGATATGTGCAAGGGCAGCGGTCGGAGCATCGAGGGTTTCAATCTGCACGGAGCGCTCGAGCACTGCGCCGCCCATCTCGACCGGTTCGGCGGTCACGATATGGCGGCGGGCATGGCCTGCCGCACCGACCGTCTTGATGGCTTTACCCGATCTTTCCTTGATTACTGCAACGGCATGCTCACAGACGACGACCTCATCCCGGTCGTCCGCTACGACACGGAAGCCGACATCGCCGAGCTGGGGGTACGGGAAGCACAAATACTCGAAAAGCTTGCGCCCTTCGGCCCGGGCAATCCCCGCGTTCGGCTGCTGGTCCGCGGCCGCGTGTGCGGCCAGCCGCGGATGTTGGGCGCTCGCGGGGATCATCTCGCGTTTCAGCTCGGATCTACGAGTGGTTCGGCCGCGAGGATCGTCGCGTGGGGCTGGGGCGACAAAGCGGTGTACATCCGCCCCGGCGAGATGATCGAAGCGATCGTGGAGCCGAAGCTATCCACTTGGAACGGCAGCACGCGGGTCGAGCCTGTGCTGGCCGATCTCCGCGTGCTCGGTGAAACTGGGATGTCTGTCGGCCAGCGTTACTCGGTCGGTGCTGATGCGTAGGTGCCGGCGCGAAGCTGGTTGACGAGCGTGGCATACCCCGAGTCGCCGGGGGCCAGACGCGATGCGGTGCGTGCGGACTGAACCGCTTCCGCGGTCCGTCCCAGATCGGCAAGAATCATCGCCTTGGCCGCGTGGAATGATGGATCTTCGGGCGACCGCTCGATGGCCTGGTTGATGCTGGTCAATGCCTTTTCATACTGGCCATCACGGCGGTGACAAAGGGCCCACATCGCGTAACCCTCGTGCGAGCTGGGATCGAGCGCGACGACACGAGACGCCGCCTTGCGGAGGGTGCGCTGGTCACCGACCATGTACGAGGCATTGCCAAGCCCGATCCACGCCGAGACATCGGAAGCCATATCCGGGTCGCTGAGCAGTTCCTGATAGATGGAGCGTGCCTCGACGGGGCGATTGACCGCGAGCAGCGCCTCGGCGTGAAGCAGCTTGAGATCGCGACGATCGGCGTTGGCCGGGTTCTTTCGGAGGGCGGCGATGTTCAGTTCGGCCGCGGCATGCTGACCGACGAGCATCTGCGCCCGGATGAGATTCTCCTGGATGGCCGCGTCGTCCGGGGCGAGCAGGCGTGCTTCCGAGAAATACTTGACAGCCTCCTCGTTGCGTCCGTCGATGAGCGCGATGTGACCGAGCATCTGACGGATGCCGGCGTTGTCACCCGCCATCGGCATGGACAGCAGATACTCGCGAGCCTCCTCGGCGCGATCCAGATCGACCAGCATCTCGGCGGCGGCGACGGCGTGTGCGGGGTTGTAGTCGTCCAGCTCGCAGGCGGCCATGAAGTGTTCGGCCGCATCCTCCGGGCGATTGAGACGCTCGAAGACGATGCCGAGGTAGTACTGGGCGTCCGGGTCCTTCGGGTCAAGGGCCTCGGCGGTGTGCAGGCTCTTGAGGGCCTGGCCCAGCTCGCCCATCTCGATCAGGATGCGTCCTTTGAGCACATGGCTCTTCGTGACCGACTCATTCAGAGAGAGCGATGCATCGACCTTGCGCAGCGCCTTGTTGAGATCCCCGGCGAGGAAGGCCTGGCGACCCATCTCCCACTCGGTCGCGCTCTTCATGACGCTCATGCGCTCTTTGGCAAGCGATGCGCCTTCGCGGGTGTAGTTGCCCTGCCCCGAGCAGGCGGCAAGAAGGGAAGCCGAAGCGACAAGCGTGGAAACCGCGATGACCCGCATGGTCGTGTCCTTTCTGAGATCAGGCATACGGGAGTTCGATCGGTCAGATCGGACTCTCACTCAACGCCGGGCTCGAAAGAATCGGTCGGCACATTCGTGAAGGTCGCGGGCACATCCCAGTTCGAGACGGGCCAGTCCACATGCAGCGCGCCGCCGCCCGGCAGGGGGATGACCAGGAAACCGCCGAAAGCGAAGTCGTTGCTGGTGAACTCGTTGGCCGGGTTGTTTGAGTCCCCCCAGCGGTACCAATCCTCGGGCAGCGCAATCGGTTCGGACGCGGGCTCGGCGGTCGCCATCTGCTTCATGGCATCGAAGCGTGCGTTCTGGGGGTCCGTCGCAGAGCCGGTGTTCGCCGAGGCGGTCGCCGGCTCGGTCTCGCCCGGCAGCATGTCGTCGGGGTTGATCTGGACGAAATATGGCTCGTCGGTGAAGGCGGGGTCGGGTTCGTAGCCCGAGTCGGCGTCGAAAGACATGAACTGCGGTTCCTCGACGCTCTCAACCTCGGCGGTGACCCAGCTCGGGTCGACCTGCTCGAAGAACTCCTCGGTCACTTCCGAGGTGGTGTCGGCCGAGAGCGGACCGGTCGGCACTTCGGCGAAGATCTCTTCGGTGGCCGGGGTTTCGGTCTCGGTGCCGGGCTGGAAGGTGGCCGGCTGGTTGCTTCCCATCACGCGGCTCTCGCCGTTGAGCAGCTCGCGATGGAGCATGCCGTTGATCATCGACCGGCTGGGCATCCGCTCGGCCTTGTTGGTCAGCTCGGCCTTCATCATGCGGGCGTCGGGCGACATCGGGCTGAGGGTGAGAGCGCGATCCACGAGGAACAGTGCCCGCTGAGTGTTGCCCTCATCCGCGGCGGTGCGGGCTTTGATCAACAGCTGGCCGACCTGCCGCTCTCGGGAGAACGGCAGCAGCGCCTTGCGGGCACCCACGCGGGCCTGGTCGAGGTAGTCCTGGCCGATCGCGCCCGCCTCGGCGATGTACTCATCGTTGACGATCGAAGGCGTGATCAGGAAGATGATCTCGGAGCGGCGGGTCTCGTCGTCATTGCCGCGGAAGGCAGCGCCGATCAGCGGGATATCGCCGAGCACGGGTACCTGGCGGCGGGTCGAAGTGGTCGACTCGGTGAACAGGCCGCCGAGCACCGCCGTCTGCCCGTCGCGGAGCATGACATTGGTGTTCATCTCGGTCGTATCCTCGTCGGGGATGGTCACCGTGTTGCTGGAGCTGTCCGTGACCTGACGGAGGGCAAAGTTCGAGACCTGGGGACGCAGTTCGAGCCGGATCAGGCCGTTCTTGGAGACGAACGGGCGGACGGCGAGCTGGGTACCAACATCCAGGAACTCGACGGTCTGAGTAGTGGCGGTGTTGGTGGTCGTCGTGTTCAGGTAACCGACGCGGGTGCCAACGAGCACACGCGCGGGCTGGCGGTTGAGGGTCAGCAGCTTGGGATTGCTGACCACGGTGACATCCGTAACCTGGTCGAGCACGCGGAGGAAGACCGAGACATCGTCGCTGACCACGCCGACCTTCAGGGTCGAGGGGCCGGACACATTGCCGATGTTCGAGCCGATGCCGATGCCGTCCCCGTCCGTGCCGGCCGCGGGCACATCCGCGCCCGAGACATCCTGGCTGGTGCCGTTGATCAGCCCGTCGACGACCGAGAGCGGGCCGCCCGAGCCGAGGAAGTCGCCGAAGTTCAGGTCGGAGATGACCGCGAAGTCCACGCCGAAGGCGTTGGCCTCGTTGAGGGTGGTCTGGAGGATCGTTGCCTCGATGAGCACCTGTGCCGGCTTGGTGTCCAGCTCGGCGATCAGGGCGCTGATCTGCTCGACATTCTCCTCGAAATCATGAACCACGATCGTTGCGCCGTTGGCATAGGTATCGGCCCCGGTGGGATTGCCGTCCTGAATCTGGAACTGCCCGCTCTCGGCGCTGGCGGTGATCGTGCCGCTCTCGGAGAGCATGCTCTTGGCGAACGCGGCGGCGTCCGTGGCGTTGAGATAATCCAGATGGATGACGCGAGAGATGGGCTTGCGGCTGAGACGCTCGAACTCTTCGAGCTCCTCGCGGGTGTAGACATAAATGAAGTTGCCCTTCTCGATGTAGCCGAAACCGTTCACATGGAGAATGGCGTCGAGGGCCTCATAGAAGGTCACCCCGTAGAGGTCGGCGGTGACGGACGCCTGGACCGAGTTGGAGCTGATGATGTTCCGCTGGCTCTGAATCGAGAGGAGCTGGAGCACCGCGCCAAGGTCCTCGCTGTTCACATGCAGGTCGACCAGATCGTACTCGTTGACCTGCACGGAGCCCTCAAGACTGCTGAAGTCCACGGGCTCGGAGGTCTGGGCGGGTTCGCCCTGAGCAGCCAACGCCGCGGTCTCCTCTATGGCATCCAGCAGCCCGAACTCGGAGTTCTGGGCGAGTGCGTTCGTCGAACCAGCGAACATCACAACGGCCAGCGCCGGAACGCCCCAGACGCTGCGGGTCAGAGCGCGGAGTTCAAGGCTGCGACCCCGCTTGCACTCGTTCGTCATCATCGGTTCACCTCGTGCGCTGGTCCTGACCAGCCGTGTGCTGTTCGCTTTGCGGTCGCCTCTCGCCGCTTTCGAACGGCGGCAAGGGACTTTGGTTGTGGGATTTATCGAGAGATTCGCGGCGCGACTTGGGGTTGACATGACGGTTTGAGCCAGCGGAAGGCCGCATAGCCCGAACCGAGGGTCCCAGAATCACCCGCCGTTTTCGGACGCTCCGACACCGTTGCCCTCCACGGTATCGTCCGGGCTGCGGGGCTCGGTCTGCGGATCGGGTTCATTGAGGGCACGGTCGGGCTCGGCATATGCACTTCGTGGGATGTTCTCCACCAGCCGCAGCTTCGCCCAGATGAGCACGCCGGCCAAGGCCCCCGCGCTGAGCACGAAGGCGGCCTGCCGGGAACGACGATCGCGCGACGATTCCATGTCGTTCGGGTCGGCTGCCGGAGTCTGTGGGATGAGCCGGACCACCCGGAAGAAGCACGCCCGCGATCAGTCCAGCCGCACAACCGTCACGCGCCCGGTGAACGCCGCGATATCGATGCGGAACCGGCCGTTAGGCGACGAGATGGTCACCGAACTCGATGTGCTGATCTCGTCACTGCCGGCGGATGCCACTGGCCCCCCCAGCTCATCGAAGATGAGCGTGTCGCCGCCGTTGAGATCGACTTCGCTGATGAACGCCCCGCCGAAGTCGGCTTTGTCGAGATCGACGATGTACCGCTGCCCGGGACCCTTGGGGTCGTAGAGGGCATCCGCGTCGAGGTCGACCTCCCCGCCTGTGATCTGGATCAGAGTGTAACGGTTGGCGTCCGTATCGAAGACAATGCCCCGCGGCTCCTGGTAGGCCAGCGCGTCCATCTGAGCGAAGGTGATGTCCGCCACCACCGACCGCACCGCGGCCTGGACCTTGAGCACATGCGCCCCGCTCATCGACGGCAACACCACTGCCCCGGCGATGCCCATCACCACCACCACCACCAGCACCTCGATGAGGGTGTATCCGGAACGGAGGACGGGCTGGGCGGAACGACGGAACATCGGATACCTCACAGTCCAATTCGATCGGGCGGTCGGCCAGAGTTTTTACGGCGCGGGCAGCGGCTGGCCGTCCGCGTCGAAGTTGCCGGCCCAAACCTGCCCGGTTGTTTCATCGAAGATCCAGCCGTGGGTGGTCTGGAAGGTCGCGTCGGGCCCCGTGCCGAACACGATCACCGTCGCGGCATCACCGCCCACATACGGATTACGCGGGGCCGACTTGAGATAGTCGCGTCCGGAAACGATCGGACCCCATGTCCCGTCGCCCTCGGCCACCGGCGGAATCTGATTGTCGTTGCGCGCCAGATACACCTCGATCGCACGCCGGATCTTGCCGAGCTCGCTAATCGCGGTGTTGACCTTGGCGTCGTTGACCGAGTTCATCATGCCCGCGGTCACGATCGCGGCGAGCACGCCGAGGATCACGACCACGATCAGAATCTCAACGAGTGTGAAGGCCTTCCTGGCGGTGCGGAGCATGTTCTTCGCCTCCCTTGCATTCAAGTCACAAAGACCCGTTTCCGGGTCCTTGTGTCATCAGCGGTTCGATTCATCCCGATTACGGGGCGGCCGAAGCCGGAGCGGCAGCGGCGATGTTGCCGGTCGCCTGGTCGTAGTACCAACCGGTCACGCCGTCGGCATAGACCACAGACTCATCGGTATCGGTACCGGCGGGCCAGGCGTTGATCGATGAATCATTGTTGAACGGGTTGACCGGGACCTCCTTGAGGTAACCATCGCCGACCATGGTGCCGGCGGTCGAGGCATCGCCCCAGCCGTCGGTGGCGAGGTCGGGGTAGGTGCCGTTGTTGCGGGCGGCGTAGAGCTCGAGCTGGCTCTCGATCGTCGCGACCTGGGTCGCGATGTTGCCGACGCGCGACTCGTTCGCAGCGTTGGTGAACTGCGGGACCACGATCGCGGCAAGGATGCCGAGGATCACGACCACGATCAGGATTTCGACGAGGGTGAACCCCTTCGCCACATTCTTACGGACTGCATGCATGCTAGACACTCCTTCGGTTGCAACTCGCGAGCGTTCACGCTCGGCCGGGCCTTGAACCGGGCCGCCCGGGTCGCCCCCCGCGGGCCCCTCCTCCGCGGGTCCGCGGGTCGCCTGGAGCCCATGCCCATCGTCCGGGCCGGCAACGCACCGATCCCGAGCAAGCCCAAGCGTGACAAATGTCTGATCGACCCCGCCACCGGTTCTGTTGATCGAGTGAGCCGATCGGGACCGTTTGCGCGGGCACCGGAGATCCGATCGCCCGCCCCGTGCCGGTTTTTCCGGCGGCGAGACACCCCGTGCGGATCAACTCGGACCTGCCCGCGTGGTTCTCGGCACCTGCCGCCGGCCGGCCGTGTCGCTGGATCCAGGCAAAGCGACAAGACGCGGGGCATAGGCCCCGCGTCTTGGGTGCGTCTGAAAGGAAGGATCACTCAGCGTTGAGCCGCGGCATTGCGGGTCTGGCTCTCCGCCGTGATCAGGGGAACCAACTGGCTGTTTTCGACCTCGAGGGCGCCCATGGTCGCGACCGCCTGCGTCGCCAGGGCTTCGTCGCTGGACTGAGCCAGCTCGATCAGCCGGCGGATCTGGCGGGCGTCGAGGCGGTTGCCGAACCGCTTGCCGGAATCGGCCACGATCGCGAGAAGCTCAACGCGATCGAAGCCGTCGGTCTCAAGAGCACGCTCGAAGATCGCCCGCTGGGCGTCCGCCGAGTCCACATAGGAGAGCACCTCGGCCACATCGATCATCGTCAGGTCCTCGGCGTTGGCGAGCACATCGATGAGGATGGCCGCCCCCTCGCCGACGCTGAGCACGCTGCTGCCGGACACGGCGAGATCACGCAGAACAGCGAGTGAACGCTGGGCGTAAGTCTCCGCCTCCTCCGGGGTGATCACGCCGCCCGAGGCGGCTTCCAGCAGGGCCTGGGCGCTTGCGTTGAACTCGCTGTTGGAGATCGACGACCGCCGGACGGCCACGGTCTGGTCACGCTGGTACTGGCGGGCGAGGGCCTGCTCGTCGTCCGCCTGCATCAACGCGAGCACCGGGGTGGCGCTCATCTTGTCGCTGTTGCGGGCGGTCTCAATCTCGAGAAGGGTCTGGTCGAACCCGAGCGAGGTGACGATGAGATCAATCGCGGGCGCTTCGGCGATGGAGGCATCCAGATCGCCCAGCCCGTTCTCGGCCGGGGGAAGCACGGTGAAGCCGAGCGACTCGAGGCGTGAGCGGAAGACCTCATAGGTTTCGCGGTCGTTGCCCGTCAGCACCACGGCATTGAGCGCGGTCGCATCACGCACCGCGCTGGCCAGCAGCGGAACGACCCGCTCGGCGCTCCGGAAGGTCTCGGTGGGGTTGGCCTTGCCCAACGCGATGGCGGCCTCGTACTGCACGCGCCGGTTGGGATACGACAGCGCCTCAAGCAACGGATAGCGGTCGTTCACTGGCACACCCCAGAGCGAGCGGGGGCCGGCGGTCTCCGAAAGGGCTTCGATGGCAAGACGGGCCAGCGGGGTATCCCGGGTGTCCAACGCCCGACGGAGCACGATCTGATCAATGTCCGGACCCGCGGCAATGCCGAAATAGGCCGCGCTGCGGCGATCGCTCGGATAGGCGGGGTTGTCATAACCCTCCGGGCTGTCCAACTCTCGGCTGTAGTTCGACGCAATCCAAAGGGCCAGCGTCTCGCGATCGTTCGGATCCATGCGCAGCGACTGCTCGCTGATCCGCATGGCCATGGCCTCGTGGAAGACCTCGGTACGGATGGGGGTCATCACCAGGCCCAAACCCGGATCGAAGCCCCAGAGCAGCTGGAACTCCTCGCCCTGGAAGCTGGTCAGCTCACCCGGTTCGCTGTAATAAGAGTCGGCGAGCAGGGCATACAACCCGGCGACATCCGCATTCGGATTGCCGCCCAGCCGACCGATCGCCCGCGCGCACGCCTGACGGACGGCCTCGACTTGGGTGGACTGGTACAGATCGACAATAAAGGGCAGACTCGTCCGGTAAGGAATCAGCCCCAGCACATCCACAACGGCTTCCTGGCGGGCGGGATCGAGCCACGGGAGGGCGGTCACGAGCGGCGCGATCGACTGACGCCCCAGATCAACGAGCACACGCTGGACCTGCGCCCGCAGATTGGGGTTGCGGTTCTGCAGGAATGCGTCGAGCAACTGGGGCAGGGCATACTCGCCGGCCGCGATCAGACGCTCCCGCCCGATCTGGCGGGCACGGAGCCCCTCGCTGAGCAGCTGGATGTTGCGGGTGATCTCTTCGGGGTTGCGAACCCGAGCCAGCTTTCCGTCGCGGTAGAGCTTGTCGAGAGCCGCCGCGGTCGGCTCGAGCACGGGCACCCGCATGCCAGCCGCCACGGCCTCCTCGAAGCGGGTGGTCTCTCGGGCGTTGTCGACCAGGTCAACGAAGTCCTCGGGATCGATCCCGGACTCGATGATCTGACGACCGACATCCGCGGCGATGTCGAAGCGGGCCACCTTGACGAAATGGATGAAATCCTTGAGCCAGGAGGTCTGCTGCTCGCTCAACTCATCGGCAGGCTGGGCCTGGGCGGGGGTCACCGGGATCGCGGTCCCGGCGACGCCAGCGAACACGGGGAGAAGGACAGCCAGGGAAAGAAAGGGTCGGGTGGGGCGACGCACGGGGATCTCCTGCCAAGCCAGCGGGCGGAGAAGCCGCCCGTGGTCAGATGGTACGGACGCCCCCGGCAAGCTGTTGCCGCGCACCAGGGACAAGGGTGGCAACTGTATCGGACGGGCTGGATGGGTGTCAACGCGGGTCGGGATGTGCCCCAAAGCCCTCCAAAGGTCCGGAAAGTCGAATCTGGACCGTTCCGGGGAGTTCATCGGTGAAGCCGGTGTCCGATTGTGCCGATGCGGGGGGTTGAAGCGGCGCCTCACGGCCGCGCCGCTGTCCACCCGTTTGCGTTTGAAGAGGTGAGACAATGCCCGCTGAGAAGGATGTTCTGACGACCGGCGAGGTCGCCAAGATCTGCAATGTCGCCCCCCGGACCGTCTCTAAGTGGTTTGATTCGGGGCAGTTGAAGGGATATCGGATCCCGGGGTCCAAGGACCGCCGCATCCCGGTTTCCGAGCTCTACCGTTTCATGCGGGCCCACCATATCCCCATGGAAGGGATCTCTTCCGGCACCACCCGCGTCCTGATCATCGATACCGACACCGAGGTCGGCTCTGTGCTCCACCGCGTGCTCACTGACCAGACCACCTACGAGGTCCGCACCTGCTCGACGGCCTTCTCGGCAGGGCTGGAGTGCGAGCGCTTCCGCCCGCATGTCGTCCTGATCGATGTCCACATCACCGACAGCGATCCCCGCTCGATCGTGGACCTGATCCGCTCGTCGGACGCCATGCAAATGACCAAGATCATCGCGATGTCGGGCAAACTGACGGATGGCCAGGCCCAGGGGCTGCGGGCCGCCGGGTATGAGTCGTTCCTGCGCAAGCCGTTCCAGGTGCGACAGGTCGTCGAGGCAATCGAACACGCGATGAACCTCGCCGCCTGATCAGGGGGATTGACCGGAATACCGAGACGCCCGGGGATTTCCGGGCGTTTTTCATACGCGACGGCCCTGTTTGGGGGAACAAACGAACCTACTCGACCGTTCTTCAAAGACAACCATCTAACAAGGAGACTCCACTATGGCCAACCAGCTCATTTCCTTCCACGACCTGCAGCCTTCCCGCCAGGCCGACCTACTCCAGCCGTGCGTTTTCGCTGCGATCAACCTCGCGCTGACGCTCAAGCAGTTGCACTGGAACCTGCGAGGATCCAAGTTCCAGACCGTTCATGAGTTCCTGGACAAGGTCATCGAGCATGCCCGCGCCACCGCCGACGAACTGGCCGAGCGGACCGTCACCCTGGGCGTCGCCGCCCGCGGACAGGCGACCGCGGTGGCGGAGATCGATATGCCACCCGTGCCTGATTCGTTCGTGACCGACACGGAGGCTCTGCAGTACGCGAGCAATCTGCTCGATGCCACGATCGGCGTCCTCAGAGACGCCCAGGCCCCGCTCGGGGAGATCGACGCCGTCTCCGAGGATCTGGTGATCTCGGCCATCCAGACCTTTGAGAAGCAACTCTGGATGCTTCGCTCACACCTGATGTGAACGGACAGCGCCTGCTGCACGCCAATCGAAAAGGGCCGGGATCAGTTCCCGGCCCTTCTGCATTGAGAACACCCGGCGAGTTCAGACCTCGGCCATCACCGCGGCAAGGATGTCGCAGGCGGCCTGCAGATCCTTGCGATCGACCATCTCTGTGACCGTATGGATGTACCGAGTGCCCACCGTGATCCCGATCGCCTTGGCGCCCGCTGCAGCCTGCTGTGCCGCCGCGCCATCCTGACCTCCGGCGGCCAAGATGGTCCGCTGGTAGGGGATGCGCTTCTTCTTCGCGATGGCTTCGACGGTCTTTGTCAGGTCGTAATCAGAGATAAAACTGCCGTCCTTGATGTGCAGGCCGAAACCCTTGCCCTGGGTTGTGACGGCCTCGGCTGCCGGCACGCCGGGCGTGTCGCACGCCAGAGTCACATCGATCCCCAGCCCGATGTCCGGACGGACCGCGTACGAGGCGGTCTTCGCCCCGCGGAGCCCGACTTCTTCCTGGGTCGTAAAGGCAACGACGATCTCTGACTTGTGGGCCAGCCCGGCCTTGTCCAGGGCACGCACCGACTCGATGCCCAGCCAGCACGCCACCCGGTTGTCGAGCGCTTTGGACACGATCTTCGAGCCGACCTCGATCAGCGGCTCGTCCATCACGATATAGTCGCCGACCTGAAACTTCTTGTTGACTTGAGCCGGGGTCATGCCCACATCGACGAAAAACTCCTTGACCTCGGGAACCTTCTTGCGGTCCTCGGGGCTGGAGATGTGCACGGGTCGGCCGCCGGGATTCATCACGCCCTTGTAGTCCCCGTCCTCGGCGCATACGAGCACACGCCGGGAGAACAGGTTGCGCGGATCGAACCCGCCCGCGGGATTGACCCACAGGAAGCCCTTGTCATCGATGCTGGTCACATAAAAACCGATCTCATCCATGTGGCAGAGCTGCATGACCACCTTGGCATCGGCTTTGCCCGTGACCCTTTTACCTTTCGCGGCCCGGGGCGATCGACGGCAGATCAGGTTGCCCATGGCGTCCGTCTCGACCTTGTCGAACAGGCCTTTGACTTCCGTTTCGATCAGGGCGCGGACGCGTTCCTCACGCCCAGGGACACCCGGGGTCTCGCACAGACGCTTGAGCAGGTCGATATTCACTCGATGGCTCCCTCTAGGTGGAACCCGCCGGCTCTTCCGGTCGGGGGTCGAAATTGTAGGGCCGGGCCAGGTCCGAGCGTGCCGCCCGGCCTCTGCCGCACTCCCCCACTACGCTTCGGCGATGACCGACGCACCTTTGCAGAGTCCGCTTTACGAGCGTTTCGTCCAGACCGACGCCCTGATGATCCCGTATGGGTCGGGCGGACAGGCCGTGGAGGTCGTCGGCGCGTTCGAGGAAGTCGGTCTCGAATACGCCGCGATCCGCAAAGGGTGCGTGCTGTTCGATCAGCCGCACACAGGCACGCTGGTCGCTACAGGGGTGGATCGGCTGGCATTCCTCAACAACATGGTCACTCAGAAGGTGATCGATCTCGAGCCCGGCGTGAGCCGGCGATCGTTCTGGCTCAACCGCAAGGGCCGCGTGGAAGCTGACTTACGGCTCTCCGAGTTCGGCGATCGCACGCTGATCTCGCTCGACCGCCACATCGCCGCGCAAACGGCTTCAGCCCTTGGCAACTACCTCTTCAGTGAGGATGCGGCGATCGAAGATCGATCGCACGAGTTCCACCGTATCTCGCTCCACGGTGTGACCGCATTGCCTACCTTGGCCCAAAGCACCGGCAACGATGCAGCCGCGACGCTCCAGCCTGGGCGATGCCTCGCCTGCGAGATCGCTGGCCACCCCGTCATCGCGGAGCGGGAAGACCTGACGGGCGAACCGGGGGTGGAACTCTGTGTCGCCCGGGAAGCCGCGCTGGCGGTGTACGACGCAATCCTGGACACCGGTCGAGTCAAGCCCTGCGGATGGTTCGCCATCAACACGGCCCGCATCGAGGCCGGACAGGCGATGTTCAATGTGGACTTTGGACCGCAGAACCTGCCGGCAGAAACCGGCGTGATCGAGTCCCGAGTGGATTTTCGCAAGGGGTGCTATTTGGGCCAGGAGGTCGTCGCCCGGATGGACGCACGCAAGACCCGCAAGCAGGTTCTCGTAGCGATCCGGGTGAAAGGCCCGGACGGCAGCCAGGAGGCCCCGCTCCCGACCGCCGGTGATCGGCTCTTCGCCCCGGGCGATGAGGGCGGCAACCCGATCGGCACCGTGACCAGTTCGACCGTTTCCCCGATGCTCTCGGCGGCGAGCATTGCGTTCGCGATGATCCGCGACGCCAACTCGGCCGCGGGGACCGAACTGGTGGTCAATGCCGAGGGCACGCGGGCCACGGCGGTTGTCCAAGAATCGCTTGTCTTCTGGGCTCGGAACGCATGACTCGCCCCACTTTCGATCGCACGCCTCGCACGCCGGTCAGTCGCCGCTCTTTTCTGGCCGCCGGCGCGGCTTCCGCGGCGGCACTGAGCCTTCCCACCCGGGCCGCAACCCGCGGCCATCGGCAAGGGTCCGTCCGCAACCTGATCTTCCTTGTCTCGGACGGGATGAGCACCGGCACACTGACGCTCGCCGACCTGATGATCCGAGAGCTGGAAGGGCGTCCCTCGCATTGGTGTGCGCTCTTCGAACGCGAGGGGGTCCGGCGCTCGATGGTCCGAACGGCGTCGGCCAACTCGATGGTGACCGACTCCGCAGCGGCATCGACCGCTTGGGGCATCGGTGAGATCGTCAAGAATGGTGCGATCGGCACCACGCCGGACATGCGGATGCCAGAGCCGCTCCTGCACCGCGCCAAGCGTGCCGGAAAAGCGACCGGGCTGGTCACCACCGCAACCGTCTCACACGCGACACCGGCCGGCTGGGCGTGCAATGTGCCCACGGGGCGAGCCGACGAGCCGGCCATCGCGCGACAGATGATCGAGCGCGGCTACGACCTGCTGCTCGGCGGCGGGCGACGGTTCTTCACGGACGAAAAGATCGCGCTGCGCCCGCAGTCGCTGACAGTCTTCTCCCGCGAGGAGCTGCTCGCCGCGCCTCGCAGCCTCGGATCCCCTCTGGTCGGGGTCTTCAGTGACTCGCATATGAGTTACGAGCTCGACCGCCCGGAGACCCAGCCCCACATCGCCGAGATGACCCGCGTTGCGATCGAACGGCTCTCGCTGCACCCCGATGGATTCGTCCTCCAGATCGAGGGTGGACGCATCGACCACGCCGCCCACGCGAATGATGCGGGATCGCTGGTCCACGAGCAGATGGCGTTCGACGAGGCCCTCGGCGTGGCGATTGCCTTCGCGGAGCATCGGGACGACACGCTCGTCATCGCAACCACCGATCATGCCAACGGCAACCCCGGACTGACCGAGTATCTTTCCGCGGGCCGAACCAACTTCCTTCGGATCGCCGAGTGGCGGCACTCGTTCGAATGGATGACCGATCAGTTCCAGCGAACCGATTCATCCCCCGAAAGTGTCCGAGCGATCATTGCAGAGGCCACCTCGATCGTGCTCGACGAGGACGAGATGGACACGGTGATGCGATGGCGCCTTGGCGAGCGGCTGATCCCATTCCGTGGGCAGGACAAGGGCTACGGCCCTCTCGGATCGGTGCTCGCCAATCACAATGGCGTGTCCTTTATCAGCGGGAATCACACCGCCGACCATGTGGAACTGACCGCGTTTGGGCCGGGAGCCGAGACGGTCCCGCCCGTGCAGCACCTCTCCGACATGCACCATGTGATCGCCCGGCTGCTCGATCTGCCGCCCGCGCTGCCGAGCCTTTAAGGCTGCATCGCGTCGGTCCGCCGGCACCAGATTTCCACATCGCCGCCGATCGATCGGCTGCGCAGGACCGTCAACCGGCGTGCGTCGGCCAAACGCGGGGCGTCACGCCCGGAGGCGACCGCCATCGCACCCTGGTCCGCGAGCACGATCGGAGCGATGTGCACGAACGCTTCGTCGACCAGATCCGCCTCGAGCAATGACCCGAGCACCCGCGGCCCGGCCTCGACCAGGATCGATGCGGCGCCGAGTTGCTGCCCGATGGCTTCGATCGCGGCCCGCGGATCGACACCCGCCCCACCACCGGGCACGCGGAGCACCCGCACAGGGGACGGGAACTCGGCCGCGGGGTCCGCCGTCACGATCACGGTCCGATGCTCCGAGGCGGACCGGATCAACGCCGCGTCCCGCGGCGTCCGCCCGTGGGTGTCCAGCACGACCCGCGAGGGGTCACGGCGAACGCGTCGAACATCCCTCGGCGTCAGCATCGGATCGTCGGCGAGCACCGTTCCGACGCCGACCAGCACCGCGTCGACGCATGAACGCAACCGATGCACCCGGCGACGCATCGCCGGCCCGGTGATCCACTGGCTCTCGCCCGTGCGGGTGGCGATCCGCCCGTCGAGTGTCTGGGCCCACTTCGCGATCACCCACGGTCGACCCGTGCGGACACGGTGCACGAACGGATCAGACAGCCGCACGGCCAGATCGCTCGCGTCGGGAACGCAGAGCGAGGCGATACCCGCATCGCACAGCACCCGGTCCCCGCCACCGGACTCTGGCCCGGGGTCGCGCCGCGCATAGATGACCCGTGCGATCCCTGCCCCGATCACCGCATCGGTGCACGGCGGCTGCTTGCCGTGGTGCCGGCACGGTTCGAGCGTGCAGTAGAGCGTGGCGCCGCGAGGATCGTGCCCACGCCGACGGCAGTCCGCCAAAGCCTCGCGCTCCGCGTGAGGGCCGCCAAACCTGCGGTGGTGACCGATACCGATGATTGTGTCACCCCGCGCGATCACACAACCCACCAGGGGATTCGGCTCCACATCCCCCGCGGCACGCATCGCGACGCGTGCCGCCGCGTCGAGCATCCGCCGGATGCGCCGCTCGTTCGGAACCCCGTCGGGCTGGAGGTCCTTGTTGCTCATGCCTTCCGGATCATCCGCTCCCGCTCGTCGGGCGTGGCCGAAGGACCGACATCGTTCAGCCAGCGCCGCGCGTCCTGGACATAGCCCGCGGTCGGCTTGAGCTCGGCGACGCGCGCCGACCAATACCGATTGAATCGCGCCATGGCGAGCTCCCGTACGAGCTTGGCCGCCATCGATGCTAACGCTACTGGCAGATGCGCGTCCTCGGCCTCTGAATGCAGAATTACGCCGTGCCGACCGTCCACCCGGTATCGGCTCGCCCGGGCCGATTCTTCCTCAGCAATCACCTCTCCAAACACCCGTCCGAGCACCCCGCCGTACCGGGTGCGCCCGCTCTGGCGGTCTGCAACGATCCGCAGGGATTCGCTCTCCCGGACCAGGGCTCGCACGCCTCGCAAGTGTTCCTCCAATGCCGCTTCGACCACCGCCGCTTTGGAACGCCGCTCTGCGAGCAGACGGTTGAAACGAACCTCGTCGACGACCGAGACCCGCGCCGAGACGAACTCGACACCCGCCTTTGCCATGGCCGCAGCGATCTGAGCCGCGTCGATCCGCAGCATGCCGGCGTCGTTCCCGCATGGCAACGGCAATGGCTCGCCGGCATACCAGGGCGAATCGCCGAGCGACACCCCGAGCGCCCCGTGCAACTCCGCATCGTCCGAGCAGCACCGGTGCTCCGCGTGCCCCGTTGCCAGCATCGCAAGCACTCCTCGCTCGAGATGGACCAAGGGGTGGCGCGTCGCGGACTGGTTGGACAGCTTCAAACGCTTGGAGTCGCCGACCGGCACGCCCCCACGCGACGCCTCTTTGGCCGTGCGCATCAGCGAGGGCGCGAGCAGTTCCCACAAATCAGGCGCCGGACGACCAGGCTCCCATTCCCGGACCCGGAAGACCGTCAGACCGACGCACAGCGGCCCGAGCATCGGTCCGTACCCGGCCTCATCGATGCCCGCATACAGCAACAACCCGGAACTCCCCTAAAGCGGCGGATTCAAGAACGCGGGGAGATCTTAGCGGACTGGGGGGCCGTCTGTGCCGCGCAGGAAGGAAGTGGCCTGCACTGGCCGGCCCACCCCGGGTTTCGCAGGTCCTCAGGGGAACCGATGGACGCGTCAGAGGCGGCTCGCGATGTGCCGGGCGCCCGGGAACCGGACCACACACGAGGTACTCACCGTGAACATCATCTCCGAGAAGACCCTGCTCGTCGAGCGTCGCACGCTCCGCACCCTCTCGCCGCTCGCACTGATGCTCGCCGCCGGCCTGACCGGGTGCGCCAGCAGCAGCACCCGCCCGATCGCAAGCAACTTTACCGAGGAGGGTCGGGCGTCGATGGCGACCGTCACCATCGACCCTGCCAAGTCCCGCGGAGTGTTCACCAGTGACGCGTACATCTCTGAGGGCGAGCAGATCGCCCTGCCGCAGGCATGGGTCAGCGAAGCCCGGGCTGGCGTCGCCGAACTCGAGGCCCGCCGAGCCGCCGCTCAGGCCGCCGAAGTGACCGCGTTCGCGAACTACGACCAGCACCAGGCTGCGTCCGATGCGGTGCTCGAGCGCGGCTTTGTCGCCCGCGACACCGGGTACGCCGATGCTGAACTCACCCGCTCGGTGCACGACGCCCGGCTGTACGAGTTCGATCGCAACATCGCGTCGCGCGAGATCATGGCCGAAACAGAGTTTGAACGCCAGGAGTCGTTCCTGAGCGCATCGGTCAAGGAGTGGCAGGCCGAAGTCGAGCGGATGCGCTCCGAGGCCGAGAAGGGCTGGCAATCTGCACTGGCCGAACATGAGCGCATGCTCGCCACCCGCGCCGCTGTCCAAGAGCGTGGCCAGGCCGAAATCGACCGCATGCTCCGCGCGATGGATCTGACCCAGGCCCGCGCCGTTGAGCGCGTGCAGGCCCTGCGGACCGAGGCCCAGAGCGTGGCCGAACAATCCGCCGCCGAGGTCGAGCAGCTCAACCAGCTGATCCTGACCACCCAGGCCGAGACCGACGCGTTGGTGATCGAACTGACCCAGAAGGCCCACTCGCTTGATGACGAACTGGCCAGCCGGGTCGCTGAGCTCAACGCCGAAGCCGACCTCCTGGCGACCACCGACGCCGACCACCTCTACAAGCTGAGCGTTGAGTCGGCCGCGGTGGCCTACGAGACCTCGCTCGCCGAGGCCGAGGACCTTCGACTGACCGCTGAGGAGCGCAGCAAGCAGAACGCCGCCAAGATCGCGATGATGACCGGCGATGCCGAGGCACGCTTCCAGAACGCCCGGACCACCTACGAGGAGGCCCAGCGCGGCATCCAAGCCCAGTACAACAAGCTCATGGCCGATGTCTTGAAGTTGGAGGCCGAAGCGGACGAGGTCGAGACCCTCGGCCGCAGTGCCTATCTCAAAGCCGAGATCGACGCCCGCGTCGCCGCCATCCGAGCCAGCGCCGATCACACCCGTGCTCTCGCGGACAGCGAGCAGGAGAAGATCGAAGCCGAGGCCTTCGCCGAGGCTCGCAAACTCCAGGCCAAGTTCGCCAAGGAGTTCGCGGCCCAGCAGGCCAAGGGCTCGGTCGTCATCCCCAGCAACACCAAGCAAACCCAGCCCGGTGTGACCCCCGAGCAGGAGTCGCCGTACTTCACCACCGCCAGCAAGAAGCCCGAGAATGTACTCCCCGAGCACATCGCGGCGTTCAAGTCCTCGCTGGCCAAGTCCACCGAGCTGCGCCAGCGTGCCGAGGCAGCCCGATTGGACGCCATCGCGATGCGCGAATCCGAGATGGGCCGTTTTAACGACTGGTGGAATCAGCGCCAAGCCGAGTACCGCACCTCGATAGCGTCGATCGACGCCTTCAGCCAGAAGGCCAACGCCGAGGTGAGCCGTATGCTCAATCGGGCCGACTCGATGATCGCCGAAGCGGAGACCCAGCGCACCCGCGCACTGGTCGAGGCCGAAGCCTCCCGCAACGAGGCCTATGCCCGCATCGCTACCCTCCGCGGCAACTCGGAAACCCTGGACAAGAAGAAGGAGGCGCAGGTCCGCCAGCTTCTCGCCCAGGCCGAGGCCACCCGCCGCACCGGCGAGGGCAAGATCGCCTCGCTGACCGTCCAGCGTGACTCGACTGCCCGCCGCGGGGAGGCCAAGAGCAAGCAGCTCATGGCAGAAGCTTCCAGTCTGGAGGCTTCGCAGCGTGCCGTCGTCGCCCAGATGAGCGAGGACATCGACGCCGCCCGCCAGATCCTGGCGGCTGAGCTCAACCGCTTGGACCAGGGCGCCGCGAGCTTCATCGCGGTCGCCGAGGCCAACTTCGATGAAGCCAAGGCCCTTGCCGACGCGTTCGAGCGCATCGCTGTCGCGAACGCCGGCGAGTTGACCGCCCGCCACCTGGCCAGCCGCAAGCAGGCCGAGGCCAACATCGGCTACATGCGTCGTCTGGCCGGGGCGCAGGAACTCATCCGCGACGCGGAAGTCGCCCGGCGCTATGCCGCCGCCGACGAGGCCCTGGGCATGGAGCGTGCCCGCGACATCGCGCGGCGTGGCAGCATCGAGGCCGAGCATCAGGTCGCGATGGCCTCGGTGAACCGCGAGTTCGCGGTCGCCGACGCCGGCGAGGCCGCCGTCCGTGCCCAGTTCGACAGCCGCATCGCTCAGACCATGTCCGAGCGGAACCGTTCATACGCGGACCTGTACCGTCAGAGCGAGCAGCAGCGCGTCCGCAGCGAGATCGCCGCGGCGGAGGTAGCCAGCTACGCCGAGATGTCGCTGGCCGCCCTGCAGCGTCTCAACTCGGCTTCGCAGTCGTTCCAGAACGCGGCCCAGCGGAACTGGGATGCCCGCCTGGCCTTGCCCGGTGAGCTGCCTGCCCCCGCCGGCACCGAGGACCTGTTCGATCGAACGAACGCTGGCTTCGTGCTGCCCCAGTTCGTGACCGCTCCGACCGACACGGAGTAACCCGCGTCTTCGGTCCGTGTGTGTTCCCGATCGCCCGGGCGAACAGCCCGGGCGGTTTCTTTTGCTCGGACCCCAAAAACAAACCGGGCCCGGACGATTTGTCCGGGCCCGCGTTCAGAATGCGGATGAGAGGAGTCGAACCTCCACGGGATTTTACTCCCACTAGGACCTGAACCTAGCGCGTCTGCCAGTTCCGCCACATCCGCGGCAGGGGCAATGATTGCCCCCTCGGTCTGGTTTGGCAACCCATCTCCCGAGAGGATCGTGTGATCCACACCCGGGGGTCTTGCCTGCCTGCGGCAAGTGCTGCCGGCGGGCGGGATTACTCCGCGCCGACCTCCTCAAGCTCTTCCGCGTCGTCCTCGTCAAAGCCGGCGGGCTCGGGCGTGCTCTGAGGCTTGACGCCCTTGGCGGGCAGCCGCTTGAGCAGGATGGCCTCGCGGATCTCGCGGAAGAGGTCGGGGTTTTCGGCGAGGAACTCCTTGGCGCGCTCGCGTCCTTGGCCCAGGCGGATCTCCCCGTAGGAGTACCACGCGCCGGACTTCTGGGCGACCTTGTCCTCGACCGCCATGTCGAGCAGGTCGCCGGTGGAGGAGATGCCCTCATTGAACATGATGTCGAACTCGGCCTGACGGAAAGGCGGGGCCACCTTGTTCTTGACCACGCGGGCGCGGACGCGGTTGCCCACGGTGTTCTCGCCGTCCTTGATCGATCCGGTGCGTCGGATGTCGATCCGGACAGAGGAGTAGAACTTGAGGGCGCGTCCGCCGGGTGTGGTCTCCGGGCTGCCGAACATCACGCCGATCTTCTCGCGGATCTGGTTGATGAAGATGACGGTGCAGTTGGAGCGGGCTATGACGCCGGTGAGCTTTCGCATGGCCTGGCTCATCAGGCGGGCCTGCAGGCCGACTTGGGCCTCACCCATCTCGCCCTCGATCTCGGCTCGGGGGATGAGGGCGGCAACCGAGTCGACCACGATCACATCGACCGCGTTGGAGCGGACGAGCAGCTCGCAGATCTCAAGGGCCTGCTCGCCGGTATCGGGCTGGGAGACGAGCATGTCATCGATGTTGACACCGATCTTGCGGGCCCAAGAAGGGTCTAGGGCGTGCTCGGCGTCGATGAATGCCGCGACCCCGCCGCTGCGTTGGGCGTTGGCGACGACGGTCAGGGCGAGGGTGGTCTTACCGGAGGATTCCGGGCCGAAGATCTCCACGATGCGCCCGCGGGGGATGCCCTTGCCGCCGAGCGCCAGATCGAGGCTGAGGGCGCCGGTCGAGATTCCGGGGATATTGAGATAGGCCTCCTCGTCGAGCCGCATGATGGAGCCTTTGCCGAAGGCCTTGTCGATCTGGGCGAGCGCCCGATCGAGGGCCTGGGCCTTCTCCTTGTCCAAAGCGGATGGCTTGGCTTCAACGACGGAATCGGTCTTTTTGGGGGCCATGGGGCCGCCTTTCTTTGTTTGCCGCGCGGGGCCTCGGGCGTTGTTGGGACAGTCGGGTCCATCCCCAAGGGATGGTCCAGAACCCGTCCCGCAGCCGTGTGGGCGCACGGGGAGCAACGCGGATCGGTGCTCACCGGGGTCCATCCCGGGGGGTCACCGGCCGGGGGCGGCGTTGCTCGCGGGCCCGGCGGGACAGACCATATCAGACCCCGAACGAAAGATCAATGTCCGAACTCTGTTTGGGGATAACTTTTCGACCGCTTCGGACCGCACCGCCACTGGCGGCTGGCCGGCTCAGTCGTCATCCTCGCCTGTGTGCCTGCCTGCGGGACTGGAAATCGGCACACCCCCGGTACCCAAGGGAGCATGGATGCCGTGAACATGAACCAGGACCCCACCTTGGTGGGCGGCGTCGGCCAGCCGGATCGAAGCGAACACCCACGACCCCAGCATCACGACGGCGGCGGGACCGATGAGCCGCAGGTCGCGTTTCTCCCGCGAAGCCAACGCCGCGAGAACGACGGCCAGCCCGAGGGTCACCAGAAACAGGTTGCGGACCATCTCGCCGGCTTCCTCGTGCTCGTGGATGGCCTGCTCGACGGCCTGAGAGGTGGGACCGACGATGTCTTCCGCCGCTTCGCCGGTGGCAACCGCGAGAAACGCCCCGGCGGTTGCCATGGCGATCATCAGCACCGATGCCCACAGCCAGGTGCCCGCCCGCTTCCGGAAGACCATCGCGAGCGCGGCGGGGACGATGGCGGCGAGAAAGAGGGCGATCGGGAAATGGACGACGATGGGGTGGAGACCTTCCCACGAAGGCAGCGGAGGCATTGCGTGACTCCTGCGGACTCAGTCCGCCGATTGTTGAGCCCCGAGTGTTCTTTGATAGAACCCGTCGAGGTCCCGCTTGAGCTTAGCCAGCTCGGGCAGGGACACATACATCATGTGCCCCGCCTCGTATTCGTGAATCTCGATGTTGTCTTGCAGCGCCGGGCGCACCATGAGGTGATTCATGGTGTATTCGGTCGCGAAGTAGGGCGTGGCCAGGTCGTAATAGCCGCTGGCGACGAACACACGCATGAAGGGAAGCTGCTGCATGGTACTGCGGAGCCGCTCGGCGACATTGGCGTAGCGGTTATCCCCCGCTCCCGCGTAGGACCAGGGCCAGACGCTGGTGAGGATCTCGTATCGCAGATCACTGCGGTAGTTGAGTTCGCGTCTCAAGTAGTCATTCATCGACTCTGTATAGATGCTCCGGATCGCCGTGTAGCTGGGGTCGAACTCGTAGGCCTCACCGGCATCGTCGCGGTCCTGGGCGGTGTAACGCGCGTCGAGCCGACCCACCGTCAGTCCCCGCTCCCGTAGCAGTTCCTTCGGGAATCGGGGCATGTCCGGACGGAGATTGGTGCGGAGCACATACTCCTTGGACAACCCGGTGTAGGCGGCAAGCTTTGAGGCGATGCGCTCCCGTTCGGGCTCGCTGAGCGATGCGCCACGCATCAGGGCGACCGTGTAATCGTGGATTGCGAAGGCCTCGACCTCCGCGAGGAACTCCCGCAGATCGCGGGACTGCTGTTCGGGCGGCAGGGCATTGTGGAAGTGCGCGACCGCGGCGAAGGCCGGCAGATACAGGATGTGGGGCAGATCGTTGCCGATGTTGAAGCGGATGGTCTGAAAGTTGAGCACGGCGGAGACGAGGATCACGCCGTTGGTGGCGATGCCGTGAGTTTCCTGGAGTTCCTGCACGAGACCCGCCGCACGCGTCGTCCCGTAGCTCTCGCCCGCCACGAACCGTGGCGACGCCCAGCGATCTTCCCTGCCCAGATACAGCCGGATGAACTCCGCAACGGCTTCGATATCTGGATCGAGGCCGTGATAGTCCTTCTCGCTGGTTCCCTCTTCGGCACGGGAGTACCCGGTCGAGACCGGGTCGATAAAGACAAAGTCCGACTGATCGAGCAGGGAGTGCTCGTTCGGCACGACCACATGTGGCGGCGCCCCCGGGTTGCCGAACTCGTCGATGTGATCCACCCGGCGTGGCCCGAACACGCCGAGATGCAGCCAGACCGAACTCGAGCCGGGCCCGCCGTTGAACGAAAAGGTCAGGGGGCGGGTCGCGGGGTCGGGGAACGAGGGCGACTCGCCTTCGGCGACGGGTCCGTCGGTCTTGCGATAGGCGATGTAGAACACCCGTGCGCCCGGCTTGTTGTCCTTGCCCTTCGGCAAGACCAGCGTTCCCGCGGTCGCCTGGTAGTGCACCGTCTGCCCCGCGATATCCACCGAGTGGTAGGTGACACTCGGCGACTGGGGGTAGGCCACGAAATCGGGGGGGGATCCGGACTTGTCATTGTCCTGAGCCGCAACGGGGGCGGAGAACAGCATCAGCACGGGGGCAACGAGACGGGCGGCATTGTTCAGGATTGATCGCATACCGGAGCATACCTCACCTCGGCGTCACGGTCCCTCGCGGAGCCGGATGCCCGAAACTGGAGCGCGAACAAACCGCATGCCTGCAAGGTCAAACAGCTCGCCCTCCACGCGGACCTGCTCGGCGATCAGGGCCAGCACTTTGTCGGGGAGCCCGGGCTGATCCTCGACGACGAGCAGCGAGAACTCCGGCCCGTCCGACCCCCGCGTCACGATCATCGGCGGCAGCCCGCCCCGGACGCACAGTGTGGCGCACGATTTGTGGGTCATGCCGTCGCCCGGTTTCATCGCACCTAAATAGCACTTGCCGTCGACGATCTCACCATCGAGCGCCACGCGTCCGAGCGACACGGGCTCGCCCTGTGGCCGCGGGATGCCGGGCCGGGCGGTGATCGCTCCGTCGTCCGGCGCCAGTTCGATCATGCGGCGACCGTCGCGGGACAAGAGGAAGCCGCGGACCTCGGCCTGCCGCCCCGCGAACGGCGCCACGCGCGGCTGCGCACCTCGCTTGGCCATCTCCACGATCAGCAGCGGCGGGGAACCGTCATCAGGCAGCAGCATGGGGTACGGCTCGTCCCGGACGGTCCCCGTCCAGACCCGCTCCTGCCCCGTGTCCCACACCGCCGGTCCCGGATCTCGCATCGACAACGCGATGACAAGTCCCAGGCCCACGATCCACACCCCCAACACGGTCACGCCGATCCGCAGAAAACGAAGCATCCGCGGGGGTGTAGGCAGATACCCGACATAGAACTCGCTCCGGCCGCGGGGATCATCCATCGGGTACCTCCTTCGGGACTTCCGCGGGCGAAACCGGCGTGCCCGGCGGGTTCGGATCCGGGTTCAGCAGGACCCGCCCGCTCTCGACGCGAAGCTCGTAGGTCGCGATCTTCTCTGTATACGGAGGGGGCGAGCAACCGTCACCCGGGCGGTACTGATAGCCGTGCCACGGACATGTGATGCAACCGTCGACGATCTTGCCCTCAGCGAGCGGCCCGCCCTGGTGGGCGCACACACTGGTCACCGCGTGCAGCCGATCGCCATCCCGGAACACCGCCACACGCTCGCGATCGCGGACGCAGACCACACGCGCGCGGCTCTCGGGGATGTCCATGCAAGGGCCGAGGTCGATCCATTCGCTCACTGCAACGCCGGCGTGATCGCGGCGAAACTCGCGAAAGCCTGCGAACAGGTGCAATCCCGCCAACCCCAACACGCCGGCCGCGACCAGCACAATGTACACAGAGCTCTTCTCGCTCGCCAGCGCCCCGAACGCGATATGCGCGATGAGCAGCAGGTACGCCGCATAGACCCCCATGTGCATCCACTTCCACACGCGATGCCCGAGATTGGCCAGCCAGAAGTCGTGGCTGGTCGCCGCCATGACGAACAGGATCAGCAACGCCCCGAAGCCGTAGATCTCGAACGGCGGACGCACGCCCGGACCCGCGAGCACGGCCAGCAGCGGGTTGGCGTCACCGAATCCGCCGTAGAAGCCGGTCGCCAACACCGCGTGCAACATCGCGAGCGCGAAACAGGTCACACCGAGATGCCGCCTGTTGTACAGAATCGGGGCGAACAAGGGACTGATCCGAGCGAGCGGCCCGATCGCGAGGATCACATGCAGCAGGATGGCGGCTGCGGTCCCAAAGGCTCGGATCAGCAGCACGGGCGGTGACACCGCGCGGTCGGCGGGCACCGCGGCCAGACCGATACCGACGAAGCCTGCGATATACGCCGCCAGGATCCCGGCGAGCACACCGTCAAAGACACGCTTGTGCCTATTCCACTGGATCCATCGGTAGGCGTTTGTCACGGCTGCCCCCTCTGGGCCGGACCCAAAGCGGGCCGGGAAGGTTCGCCGGACCGAGCCAGACGAAGCCCCGCCCACAGGATGAGCCCGCCCGCCACCAACACCCCCAGCCAGAGCCACGGATGGATCAAACGCTGCCGCCGGATCACGCCCGACCGCCCTTCGATGCGAGCAGCAAGGGCCAGAGTGCCGCCGCCCCCGGCAGGAACAGCACCCGGAGCGTCCGGGGCGAAGCCCGCAGGGCCGGGTCCCGGCCCGGAGCCACCCGGACCAGCCATACAGCCCCTACGCAGACGCCGATCGCCAGATAGATCCCCACCGCTGCCAAAGCCCACTCGATCGCGGCCATCAGACCCCCTTGCTGGGACAGGCTTGGAACCACGCTGGGGGGTAAGGTATTCGATCCTGAGCGAACGCTCCCGCCTAGGAAGGGCTTGCCGCCCGGGGCGAAGGGGTCTACCGTTGAGGCCCGACCAGCCCCGTGGCCCCGGGGTCGGCGTCACCGCGTTTGGAGCGTGCCATGAAGAAGGACACCCATCCCACCTACTACCCCTCGTGCAAAGTGTACCACAACGGCGAGGTCGTTATGACCGTCGGCGCCACGGTGCCCGAGATGAAGGTGGAAGTCTGGTCGGGCTCGCACCCGTTCTTCACCGGCAAGAGCGCATTCGTTGACGCCACGGGCCGTGTCGAGAAGTTCCAGAAGAAGTTTCAGGGCAACTACTTCAAGAACAAGAAGAAGTAATCGTCTACTAACCTGTTTTCGGACGCCCGCTCGGCGATGCCGGGCGGGTTTTTTCATGGCCCGGCCCCCCGTTGATGCCATTTGCCATTTCGGTCCTTGCTTGGGATCAGAGAGGGTGAACACTGCGTATGGATTGTCGTCTCGGGAAGCCGGGCCGGTGTCTGTTCGAGCCGGACCCGACGCGTTGCGGGGTTCTCCCACGACGCTCGAGCTGGCTCATCAAGCGCGCCGCTCCTCCGCAGGCAGCGACGCGAAGCGAGGAAAGACGGCCGACTCGTGCGGCCGGGTCCGGCTTCGGGTCTACCCCGGGGCCCGAACAGGAAGGTTTGCCATGAAGATTCGAATCACCGGTTGCATCGCCGCATCGCTCGCCGCTCTTGCAGGAACCGCCGCGGCTGGCACGGTGGGCACGATCGCCCTGACCCCCACCGATCTGATCCCCGAATCGATCGCCCATCCGGATGTGCTGAGTCAGCACGCGATTGCTCAGCGGCTCCTCCCGTTGCTCCCTGAGGCCCATCGCGAGGCCATCGAGTCAGCCGGAGGCTTCGGAGCCGAACTGGTCGAGCGACCCGCCCGACGCGGCGTCATAAGCCTTCCGACCGAGACCGTCGAGAGCGTGCTCACCCCCGAGTTCCTAGCCTCGATCGACGACAACGGGCGTGCGATGGTCACCGCGATGGCCGAGTCGATCCGTGCAGGACGCATCATCCCGATGGTGTGCTTCGCCCCGGACGCGGATCCGGCCGTCATTGCCGCGGTCAACAAGCTGCACCAGATCGCGATGAACACCAACGGGTCGCGCTATCAGGGCACCGACCGCTGGACCGTGACCGCCACCGACGGGCTGGTCGGCAGCGGCAACCCGATCACGCTCACCTACTCGTTCGTCCCGGACGGGACCTTCATCCCCGACCTGGGCATCGGTGTGGGCAGCGGGAACTCGGTGCTGTTCAGCTGGCTCAACGGCATCTACGGGTCGCCCTCGAACTGGCAGCCGCTGTTCGCCCAGGTCTTCGCACGCTGGTCGGAGCTCATCGGCGTCACCTATGTCTACGAGCCCAATGACGACGGCGCCAACACCAACTCCGTGCCCGGCGTCCTCGGCGTCCGGGGCGATGTCCGCATCGGTGCCTTCAATCTCGCCAACGATTCGATCAACGGCGGCACCCTCGCGTACAACAACTTCCCCAATGACGGGGACATGATTTTCGACACGGACAACTTCTTCAATAACACCGCGAGCAACTCGCGCCGCCTTCGGAATGTCGCGGCGCACGAGCACGGCCACGGATTGGGCATGCTGCATGTCTGCCCGATCAACAACACCAAGCTGATGGAGCCATTCGCCACCACGGCCTTCGACGGGCCCCAGCTCGACGACATCCTCGGCGGACAGCGCCGCTACGGCGATAAGTTCGAGCCCCAGAGCGATGACCCGTCCAACCCTCCGACGCTGGGCGCCCACGGCGTTGGTGATTTTTTCGGGCTGCAGAATGTCTCGATCGACGACGACAGCGACATCGATGTGTACAAGTTCACTCTCACCGAACCGGCCGAGGTGCAGATCACAGTCGCGCCGGACGCCGGTGCCTACAGCCAAGGCCCGCAGGTCGGCGCCTGCACCTCCGGATCCTTCACGGACTACAACGCCATCCATGACCTGCAGGTCTTCCTGCTAAACACCAACTTCATCCCGCTCGGCAGCGCCAACACGACCGGCATCGGCGGCTCGGAGCAGCTCAATGTGCAGGTGCTCCAGCCCGGCGATTACCTGATTCAGGTGTTCGGGTCGAGCGCCAACGACATCCAACGCTACCAGCTGGGGGTCTTCCTGGCCCAGACGGATGTGCCCTGCACGGCTGACTTGGCCGCCCCCTTCGGCATCCTGAACATCTTCGACCTTCAGGCCTACATCAACCTCTACAACAGCCAGGACCCCAGCGCGGACCTCGCCGCGCCGTTCGGCCTCTTCAACATCTTCGATCTCCAGGCCTACATCAACATCTTCAACCAGGGCTGCCCCTGATGCGATCGTTCCCGCTGCCTGCCGGAGACGGCCGGCAGCGGCTTGTCTGAGAGCCGACGCTCCCCCCGTCCCCTCGGGCCATGCATCCCCGAGAGACGCCGGCTCGAAATAGCCGCGAATGAGGGAGAGCGTCGCCGTTCTCGATCCCCCCCGGCGATTCGCTGGCGGGGCTTGTGCTTCCGGGCGGATCCCGCCCGGTCTGTGCCCCCGATCTGAAGCGGGGGCTGTTGTTGTGGTCCGGCGGCGAGGGATTCTCGTGCCCGCCCCTTGTGAGGAGTCTCAGATGGATCGGTTTACCAAACTAGGATCGGCATGTGTGCTCTCGGCCTGCGTTGGAGCCGCCTTCGGCGTTGACATGCTGGCCGTCAGCGTGGAGAAGGGTGAGTACATCCCCGAGTCGATCGCGCACCCCGACCTTCTCGTCCAGCACAGTCTGGCCAGCCGCATGCTCAGCCTAATGCCTGCCGAGCACCGCGACGCGATCATCGCTGCCGGGGGCTTCGGGGCCGAGGCGCTCCATCACGATTGCAACGGCGAACACGCCCACGCGCCCAAGCCGATCGATATCACGCCCCGCCAGTACGCCGAGGCGATCTACACCGATGACCTCGCCGCCCGCATGACCGAGGGACAGAAGAACATCTTCTGGGCGATCGTCGATACGCTTGAAAGGAATGTGCAGCCCCCCGCACTCTGCTTCGCGCCCGATGTGGACCCCGCGGTCGCCTACGCCATCAATCAACTCATCGAGTTCCCGCTGAGCATCCGCTTCCAGCAGACCAACCGCTGGTCCTCCACCGCGACCGACGGCGGCGGACTGGGCCAGGGCACCCCGACCACGCTGACCTACTCGTTCATTCCGGACGGAACCACCGTGACCAATCTGAACATCGGTCTCGGGAGCGGCCCGTCGCAGCTCTTCGCGTGGCTCAACGGCATCTACGGCTCGCCGACCGTGTGGCAGGGCCTCTTCGACCAGGTCTTTGATCGCTGGTCCGAGCTCATCGGCGTCACCTATGTCTACGAGCCCAACGACGACGGCGTCGCAACCAATAACTCGCCGGGTGTGCTTGGAGTCCGCGGCGACATCCGTATCGGCGCGTTCGACTTCCAGAACGACGGCAACGGCGGCGTGCTGGCCTACAACAACTTCCCCAATGACGGCGACATGATCTTCGATGCCTTCGATACCTTCTACAACAACACCGGCGGCAACTCCATCCGCTTCCGAAATGTCATCGCCCACGAGCACGGGCACGGCCTCGGCATGCTCCATGTCTGCCCGGCCAACCAGACCAAGCTCATGGAGCCGTTCGTCTCCACCGCGTACGACGGCCCCCAGCTCGACGACATCCTCAACGGCCAGCGTCACTACGGCGACAAGTTCGAGCCGGCCAGCGACACACCCGGCGCCGCCCCGAGCCTCGGCGCGATCGGCGTGCTCGACTTCGGCAGCCTTTCCAATGTGTCGATCGACGACAACTCCGATACCGATTGGTACCGCCTGACGATCTCCGAGCCTCTGCAGCTGGTCGTCAATGTCGCGCCCGACGCCGGCACCTACCTGCAAGCCCCGCAGGACAGCGCCTGCAACACCGGCACCTCTACCAACTACAACATCATCCACGATCTGCGCGTGGATCTGTTCAGCACCTCCAACACCACGACCCCGCTCGCCACAGCCAACGACACCGGGGCTGGCGGCAGCGAGGAACTGGTCTTCGATGCAGAGTCCTCTGGCATCTACCTGATCCGCATCACCGGCGGCTCGACCAACAGCATCCAGCGCTATGTGCTCAACTACGGCGGCCTTGAACTGCCCTTCCTCGGCCCGCAGATCGTCGCGTTCCCCCCGACCCAGGTCGACCCCGGCGTCGCGACCCCCTTCTCGGTGGTCATCGATGCCCGCGAGGACACCATCGTCGGAACTCCGCTGCTCTTCTACCGCCTCAACGGCGGGTCGTATCAGTCCACCCCGCTGCCGGACAACGGCGGCGGCAACTTCACCGCCACGCTGCCCGCCGCGTCCTGCGGCGATGCACCGCAGTTCTACATCTCCGTCGTCGGCCAGACCCAGGGCACCGTCACGCTGCCCGAGAACGGCGCCGCCAACCCCTTCACCGCGATCGTCGGGAACCTCGTCGTCGACTTCGCCGACGATTTCAATACCAATCAGGGCTGGACCGTCAGCGGCCCGGTCGCCAACCAGGCCGCCGGACGCTGGGAACGGGGCGTGCCTCAGGGTGATGGCTCCCGTGGCGATGCGCCGGTGGACTTCGACGGCTCCGGCCAGTGCTACCTCACCGGTAACGGCGGCCCCGGCTCCAACACCGATGTCGACGGCGGCCAGACCATACTGACCTCGCCGGCCATCGACCTCTCCGACAACCCCGAAGCCGTTGTCTCCTACGCCCGCTGGTACGACAACACCGGCTCGGGCACCGGTGCCGCTCCGGGGGCCGATGTCTTCACCGTGCAGATCTCCAACAACAACGGTTCGACCTGGACCAACCTCGAGGTCGTCGGCCCAAACACGGCTGAATCGTCCGGCGGCTGGTTCACCGCATCGTTCCGGGTGGCCGACTTTGTCGCCCCCACCGCCCAGGTCCGCGTGCGATTCATCGCCGAGGATGCCGGAGACGGTTCGGTCGTCGAGGCCGCTGTCGACGCGTTCGAGGTCTCCGGCCTGTCCTGCCAGGATCCCCAGACCTGTCCGGCCGACCTCGCCGAGCCCTTCGGTCTGCTGAATATCTTCGATATTCAGGCCTACATCGGGCTCTATAACGCCCAGGACCCCTCGGCCGACCTCGCCGCTCCGTTCGGGCAGTTCAACATCTTCGACCTGCAGGCGTTCATCAACCTGTACAACGCCGGCTGCCCATAAGCGACACGACCTGTCCGCTCTGACCACCCTCGCCGGACCCCTCGGGGTCCGGCTTTCCTTTTGTCCGTGCCTATGCTTGATCCGTATATCCGAACGATCGAATGATTCTCCACCCGGAGGGCCAGGATGACCCGACAGCCGACCATGACTTCGCCGCTGCTTTCAGCGCTCCGGTCGCGAACGCTGCTTTTCGACGGCGGCATGGGCACCCAAGTCCACAAACTCGATCTGGATGTCCAGCGGGACTACCTCGGCTGCGAAAACTGCACCGATGTCCTGTGCCTCTCCCGCCCCGACGAGATCGGGGCCATCCACCGGGCTTACCTGGAAGCCGGTTCGGACGCCGTCACAACCAACAGTTTCGGCGGGGCCCGCCATGTTCTCGAGGAGTTCGGGCTTGAGGACCGGACCTACGAACTTAACAAGACCGCAGCCGAGATCGCCCGACGCGAGGCCGACGCGTTCTCCACCCCGGACCGCCCCCGCTTCGTCCTTGGCTCGCTCGGACCTGGCACCAAACTGATCACTCTGGGGCAGATCGGCTGGGACAAGCTCTCGGCCGCCTACCGCGAAGCCGCCGAGGGGCTTGTCGCCGGCGGCGTTGACGCGATCCTCCTCGAGACCTGCCAGGACCTCCTGCAGGTGAAATGCGCCGTGCAGGCCGCACGCGAAGCCATAGCCAACCAGACCGGCGATCCCATGTCCGTGCCGCTTCTGGTTTCGGTCACCATCGAGCTGACGGGCACCATGCTGGTCGGCAGCTCCATCGAGGCCGCCATCGAGACCCTCCGCCCCCTGCCCATCGACGGACTCGGGCTGAACTGCGCCACCGGTCCGGTGGAGATGATCGAGCCCGTCCGCGTGCTCGGCGAGCTCTGGGACCGCCCCATCACCGTCATGCCAAACGCGGGGCTGCCCGTGCTCCAGGACGGTCGGACCGTGTACCCTCTCCAGCCCAAGGGCTTCGTCGAGGCGATGGGCCGTCTGCTGGATCTGGGTGTCGTCTCGGCCGTCGGAGGCTGCTGCGGCACCACGCCCGAGCACATCCGCCAGCTCCGCGTCGCGGTCGAGACCCGCCCTGCACCGCCCGCCCGGACCATCGCCGCCCCCGCCGCCAGCAGCTCGCTCTTCTCCGTTGTCGAGCACCGCCAGGACTCCAGCGCGCTTCTGATCGGCGAACGCTGCAACGCCTCGGGGTCGCGGGCCTTCAAGCGGCTTCTCGAAGCGGAGGATTGGGACGGCATTGTGTCCCTGGCCCGCTCGCAGGTAAAGAGCGGCTCGCACCTGCTCGATGTGAATGTTGATGTCGCCGGGCGGGACAACCCGAAGGACATGCGCGAAATCGTCGCCCGGCTCTCCCGCGAGGTCGATGCACCGCTAATGCTCGACTCCACCCAGGCCGCGACCATCGAGGCCGGTCTTCAGAGCGCCGCCGGACGCTGCGTCATCAACTCGGCCAACTTCGAGGATGGCGAGAAGAAGTTCGACCACTTCTGCGGCTTGGCCAAACGCTACGGCGCCGCGCTCGTCATCGGCACCATCGATGAAGACCCAGAAGAGGCCATGGCGCGCACCCGCGAACGCAAGCTCGCCATCGCAGAGCGAGCCATCGATCGTGCGACCAATGTCCACGGCCTCCGCCTTGAGGACATCTTCATCGATCCCCTCGTCCTGCCTGTATCCACCGGCATGGACGGCGACCGACGCAGCGCGATGGAGCTGATCGAGGGCGTCCGATTGATCGCTCGCAGGTTCCCCACTGTCCAGATCACCTGCGGCCTGTCCAACGCCTCCTTCGGACTCAAGCCCGCCGCCCGCGTCGCCCTCAACTCCGTGCTGATGCACGAGCTGACCGAGGCTGGCCTGACCAGCGCCATCCTCCACGCCGGTTCCATCCTCCCGCTCGCCAAGATCCCGGCCGAGCAGATCGACGCGTGCCTCGCGGTCATCTACGACAAACGGGCGATAAGCAAGGGTGGCACCGGACTGCCCGAAGGCGTCACCGACGAGAACTTCGACCCACTGCAGGCACTGATCGATCTGTTCGCCGATATCGAAACGGTGAATGACACCGGTCCGACGATGGCCGATCTGCCGCTGCCCGAACGGCTCCGTCGCCACATCATCGAGGGCGAGCTCGCCGGCCTGAACGACGCGCTCGACCAGGCCCTCGCGATCTGGAAGCCCCTCGACATCGTCAACGACCACCTCCTCGATGGCATGAAGACCGTCGGCGAGCAGTTCGCCAGCGGGCAGATGCAGCTCCCTTTCGTGCTCCGCTCGGCCGAGGTGATGAAGAAGGCCGTCGCCTACCTCGAACCCCATATGGAGAAAGTCGAAGGCCAGACCCGCGGCTCGATCGTCCTCGCCACCGTCAAGGGCGATGTCCACGACATCGGCAAGAACCTCGTTGACATCATCCTCTCCAACAACGGCTACACCGTCCACAACATCGGCATCAAGCAGCCCATCAACGAGATCCTCGACGCCCTCGAGCGGACCAAGGCCGACGCGATCGGACTCTCGGGCCTGCTCGTCAAGAGCGTGCATGTCATGGAGGAAAACCTTCACGAACTGAACGCCCGCGGCATCACCGTGCCGGTCCTGCTTGGCGGCGCGGCCCTGACCCGTACCTACGCCGAGAGTCACCTCAAGAGCATTTACAAGGGTCCGCTCTATTACGGCAAGGACGCCTTCGAGGGTCTGGCCATCATGGACCGGCTCCGCTCCAGCAGAACCGCCGAGATCGAAGCCCAGATCGCCGAACGCCAGGCCAAGCGCTCCGCTGCCCTGGAGAAGGTTGCCGCCGGCTGCGTCGCCGGCGTGCCCCCGCTCGAGGATCGCCCCAGTGACGATGACGACGGCGTCCGCTCCGATGTCGCCCGGTCCGTCAAAGTCCCAGAGGCACCCTTCTTTGGCTCGCGCATTGTCGAATCGATCTCCCTGAGGGAAGTCTTCAGCCTCATCAACCCCACCGCGCTCTATTCCGTCCAATGGCAGATCAAGCGCGGCCAGAAGTCCAAGGCCGAGCACAAGGCCCAACTCGACGAAGTCGCCCGCCCCGTGTTCAAACGCCTCTGCGCCCAGGCCGAACGCGAAGGCATCCTCACGCCCCGCGTCGCCTACGGCTACTTCCCTTGCCGCTCCGAGGGCAACGCCGTGGTCATCCTCGATCCGGACGACCAAGCCACCGAGATCGAACGCATGGTCTTCCCCCGTCAGCCGCGGGGCCGCCGCCTGTGCATCGCCGACTTCTTCCGCGACGCCGAGGAGTGCGACCGCGCCGGCGGGCCGGATGTCATCGGCATCTCGTGCGTCACCATGGGCGAGCACATCAGTGAGCACTGCCAGCGGCTCTTCGACACCGGCGCATACCAGGACTATCTCTACTGGCACGGGCTCGGCGTCGAGGCCGCCGCGGGACTCGCCGAACTCTGGCACAAACGCATGCGTCAGGAACTCGGCATCGCAGGTGACGACGCGACAACACCCGAGGGCCTGTTCAAGCAGGGCTACCGCGGTTCACGCTATTCGTTCGGCTACCCCGCCTGCCCCGACATGGCCGCGCACGAAGTCATCTGGCGTCTGATCGATCCCACACGCATCGGCTGCACGCTGACCGAGAACCACCAGATCGTGCCCGAGCAGTCGACCAGCGCCATCGTGGTCCACCATCCCGAGGCACGCTACTTCAACGCCTGAACCGTCCTCATACCTGTGCCGCACGCCGCGACCGGAGCAGCAACGCAAGGAACACCGGCCCGCCAATCAGCGAGGTCACCACGCCAACAGGCACACGCCCGCCCGGCCCGGGAAACGCCTTGACCGCCGCGTCCGCGCCGACCACCAACGCGATCCCCGCCAACGCCGCCCCCATGATCAAAACGCGATGCGCCGGCCCCACCAGCAGCCGAGCAAGGTGCGGACATACCAGCCCCACGAATCCCACCGGACCGGCCAGCACGATCGTCCCCGCGGTCAGCACGCCGGCGCCGATCAACTGCAACGAACGCACCCATCCGACCGGCACACCGGTCGCCCTTGCTTCATCCTCGCCCAGGCTCGACGCGTCGAACATCCGCCCCATGGCCACCGCGGCCCCGCCAACGAACAGCACCAGTGCCCACACAACCCCCACCGCCCAGCGCGGCGCGTCGTCCGAGATCGCCCCCATCATCCACCGCCCGATGCCCTGCCCCTGATCGGGCAACAGCGTCCGCACCAGCATCGTCGCCGCGCCGAGCAGCACCGCCACGATAACCCCCACCAGGATCATGGTCACCGGATCGATCAACCCCCGCCTCTGGGCCAAAAGCCACACAAGCCCCAGCACCGCCATCGCACCCACCAGCGCGGGCCCCGCCGACGCTGCGACGCCGATCATCCCGCCGGACAGCAGCGCCGTCACCGTCACCGCGAACCCAGCCCCCGCGCTCAGACCAAGCAGGTCCGGCGCGGCCAACGGGTTCCGCAGCAACGACTGCAGCAGCACCCCTGCCACCGCCAGCCCGGCCCCCACCGCCGAGCCCACCGCAACCCGGTCGATACGCAGCGAGAGAATCGCGTCCGATTCGGCCCAACCCAACCTCGGTCCCCCGACGAGCAGCCGCGCCAAGCACGCCGCTCCCGCCGCCGTCGCCAGCACCGCCAGCCCCGCCGCCGCTTTCCGAACCCGCGTGCTCACCCGAAACGCACCCGGTTCGTCAGCGTGCCAAGCCCGGGGATCTCGATCTCCACCGTGTCCCCGTCCGCCAGCCACACCGGCGGCGTCCGCGCCATACCCACGCCCGATGGCGTGCCCGTCAGGATCACCGTCCCCGCCTCCAGCGTGATGCCCCGCGACAGGTCCGCGATCAGGTCCGCCACCGGGAAGATCATGTCCGCCGTGGTGCCGTCCTGCATCGTCTCTCCGTTCACGCGGCAGATCACCCGAAGCGCCTGCGGATCCGCCACCGAGCCCGCCGGAACCACAGCCGGCCCGATCGGGCAAAAGGTATCGAACGACTTGCCCCGCCAGAACTGCCCGCCCGACCCCTGCTTCTGCCACCACCGGGCCGACACATCGTTGGCGCAGCAATACCCCAGCACGCACGACAGTGCCTCGTCACGCGAAATGTCCCGAACATCGCGCGCCAGAATCACCCCCAACTCGGCCTCGAAGTCCGTCTGGTTCCCCCCGCACGCCAGGTCCCGGGCTACCGGGGGCACCACGATGTCCTCGCCGTCGAGGGCCAGAGACCCCGGGTTCTTGGTGAAGACCATGGGGCGGTCCGGCAGGTTCGCCCCCTGCTCCCGGGCATGCTCGGCGTAGTTCCGCCCGATTCCGAGGATCGTACGGATCGGGATCGCCGATTCGGGGGTCTGGACCTGGATACCGGACTTGGTTCGGACCAGCGGGTAGGTGGTGGGCATGGGGGATCCTTCGCGGCTCGGCCCCCTCGGCAAGGGCCGGGGAGCCCGAATCCTAGTTGACCCGCCCGCGTGAACGACCTTCAATGCGGACCCTGGGCACCGTGCCCGGGCCATCACGCCGGACCGAAGCCTCGGCCACCCGGCAGGTCGCTGGTAACCCCAGCACCGCCAGACCACCCCCAACCCCTCGGACCGGTGGGCTTGGCGGACGGAAGAAAGGATTTGCCCCATGGCCACCTACACCGGCCCCAAGGTCAAGCTGTCCCGCCGCGTCGGCGTCCCGATCGCCGACATCCCCAAGCACACCAGCAAGCGTCAGTTGACCGCCAACGGCCTCCACGGCTATCGCGGCCGCCGCCTGCGCGACTACGGCATCCGCCTTGTTGAGAAGCAGAAGCTCCGTTATCACTACAACATCCTCGAGAGGCAGTTCGCCCGCATCGTCGAAGACGCCAAGCGTGGCAAGGGCAACTCGGGCGACCTGCTCCTCCAGCTCCTCGAGCGCCGCCTCGACAATGTCATCCGGCGCATGGGCATCGCCCGCACCATCTGGGCCGCCCGCCAAATGGTCTCCCACGGCCATGTCCTCGTGAACGGACGCAAGGTCGACATCCCCTCCTACCGCCTCAAGGTCGGCGACAAGATCACCCTCAAGGACAAGATTCAGAAGCTCGCCCGCGAGAACATGGAGTCGATGGCGGGCCACGAGGTCCCGGGCTGGATCTCCTTCAATCCCTCCGAACTCAGCGCGACCATCTCGGCCCTGCCCACGCAGGATCAGGTCCCCTTCGATGTGAACATGAACCTCATCATCGAGTTCTATCGCTAAACCCCGCGGCCCGGCGGACGCGCCGATCGCGTCGGCGGGAACGATCAAGAGGGCCGCGGACGACCGATCGTCCGCGGCCCGTTTTCATGGCCTCACCGGCCAGCCCTCCCCGGAGCGACCATGCTCAAGTTCCTCCGCAAGTACCAGCTCATCATCCTCGCGATCGGCGGCTCGCTGCTGATGGTCGTGTTTCTACTCCAACCGGTCATCACCTCGTTCAACAAGTCGCGGATGAACCGCACCGTCGCCCGCTATGCGGACGGAGAGAAGGTCGGCGCGCTTGACATCGAGTACGCGTCGGCGGAACTCAACCTCGTCCGACGCGTCGCCCCGGTCGTGTTTCTCGACCCGCCCCAGGGTCTCGGGCTGCCCGCCGAAGATCAGAGCGGCGACGCCCGCGAGCTGCAGTGGCTGATGCTCTCCCGCCTGGCCGAAGAAGCCGGCGTCGTCGGTGGGGTCGAAGACGGACGGGCTCTCGTCGAGCAGCAGATCATGCTCGAAGCGCAGGTCTTTCGCCAGACCTACCTGCCGTATGTACTCCAGGGCATGATGTCCCCGCAGGACTTCTCCGAGCAGGCCGAGCAGCAGCTCTCCCTGCTCCGCACGCAGCTCTATCGGGAGGTGCAGAACGCCGCCGGCTCGATGCGCGGCGCGACCGAGGATGACCTCTGGCGCCGGCTCGCGAAGTTCCAAGGGGCCTATCGCCTGGTCAACATGTACTACAGCGTGCCCGCGTTCTCCCCCGCCGGCGCCCGCGCTCTCAGCAAGCAGCGTAACGACGCCGTCGCCGTCGACGCCGCCGTGCTGCCCGGCTCGATCCTGGCCGGCACCGTCCCGGAGCCCACCGAGGCCGAACTCCGCGATTTCTTCGAGCCCCGCGCCGGCACCCTGCCCGCCGACGACGAGTACGGGGTCGGCTACGCACAGTCCGCCCGCATACGGCTCGGGTGGCTCAAGCTCGACCGCGCCGCATTCGAAGCGGCCGTCCCAGTCGACCGCGTGGAGCTGAACAAGCTCTATCAGCAGGACAGCCAGAAACCGGAATCCGATCGCCGCTACCCGGGCGACTTCGCCAGCGAGCGTGCCCGGATCGAGGCCGACTATCGAGCCGACCGTGCGGCGCAACTCATGGTCACCGCCGACCAGATCATCCGGGCTGCGGTTCTCCGCGTGACCCGGACGCTCGAGAAGAAAAACGGCGTCGCCGAACTCCCCCAGGACTGGATCAACACCCGCCCTAGCCTGCAGTCGCTGGCCGACGCGGTCGTTTCCGGGCTGGCCGAACAGGGTGTGACCCTGCCAACCCCCACCATCGAGCAGCGCGATACCGAGTGGTTCAACGCCAGCCGTCTGCAGTCGACGCCGGATGTGGGCCAGGCTGTCTACCGACTCGGCTCGCGGTTCATCCCGGTCGCCCGCTTGCCCGAGGAGATCAACGAGTACGGCGTCGTGCCGGCGCTCGGCATGCAGGTAGGCATCCCCCAGGTCGAGCCGTCCGCGGAAGACAGCATTGGCAACCGCTACTACCTGTTGATCACCGAGGCCCGGCCCGCCGGACCGTCGGACTCGATCGACGACGCCGGCCGTGACCGCGTCATCGCCGACTACAAGAGCGTGCAGGGCTACCGCCGCCTTGCCGAGATGGCCGACGAGCTCCGCGCCGCAGCCGAGTCGGGCGGGGTGGTCGCTGCGGTCGACATCGCCGTGCCGTCCGAACTGCCTGCTGGCGTCAACCGCCCGGGCGTCTCACCCAACCTCCGCGTTGCCGCCGAGCGGATCGATGCCGGCCCGCTCGCCCGCGGCGTCGACCCGCGTCTGAACGCCAAGCCGTTCCGCGATGCCGTCCTCGCGGCCGCATCTGGGATCGATCCCCTGACACCACCCTCGGCACTCTCGGACTCGCCCTTGGCCGTCGCGGTCCCGCTCCCCCAGAGCCGCTCCCTCGCCGTGGCCCGAATCGTCGCCCCTCGCCCAGTCACCGAAGAGCAGTTCCGTTCTCGGGCCGGCATGACGCTCGCCCAGATGTCCGTCGAGCTGATGATGCAGGCCACTGAGAAATCCCCGCAACCCAGCCCCTTCAGCTACGAATCGCTCTTTGAACGCTACGGGCTGCGTTCCGTCGGCCAGAACACCGACGAACCGGCAGGTGGTTGAGCTGAAGTGACCCAGCGGAAACAGGACCGTCCGAATGTCGGCCCACCAGAATACGCGGTCCGTGCGCGCCGGCTCGCCGCCGCCGGCCGCCCCCGCGAAGCGCTCGCCTCTCTCGAGCCAGTGCTCATGCGGGACCCAAACGCCCGCCCCGCCCTCCGCGTCGCCGCGGAAATCCTGATCGCCCTCGGCAACCCCGCCGGGGCAATGCCCTATCTCGATCGGCTCCGCTCGCTCGCCCCGGACGCTCCGGGCGTGCATCTGCTCGCGGCCCAGGCTGAGGAACTCCTGCACCGCTTCGAGGACGCCGCACGCAGCCTCGAGCGTGCCCACACGCTGCTGCCGAACAACGCCAACCCGCCCGCCCTGCGTGCCAGACTCGCCGAACGGGCCAACGACCTGGAAACCGCCCGGCGCTGGGTCGGCATCGCCGCGGGCATCGACCCGGAACATCCATTGACCCGCCTGCTCGACGCGATCATCCGCGCACGCACGGGACACCCAGTCGCGGCGGCAGACATCCTCCGTAGGCTCGCCGATGACCCCGATGCGATGCAGACGCTCCCGCCGATGATGCGGGCCTCGGTCTGCGGCGAACTCGGGCGTGTTCTCGACAAACTAGGACGCTACGCCGACGCCTGGTCCGCATTCCAACAGTCGCATGCCCATCGCGAGCAGGATCCGGCTTGGGCAGCCGCCGACGCGGATGCCGCCTTCGCCCGGGTGCGGGCGGCTGCGTCGATTGTCGCGGACGGCTTTCTCGACACCTGCCCGCCTCCGATGCATCCCGCTCCGGGGCGGGTGGTCTTCATGATCGGCGTACCGCGGTCGGGCACCACCCTGACCGAACGAACGCTCGCCGCCCACCCGCGTGTCGTCGCGACAGACGAGCAATCCCCCCTCGGAGCGGTCATCACCGCAGTCCGGTCCGCCGGACAAGACCGCTCATACGAATCGGTGCTGCGATCGCTCGACGACGCGGCATGCGAGCGGCTCCGGGGATTGTACTTCGATCAGGCCGCACGCATCCTCGGACGGCTCGGTCCGGATTCGATCGTCCTCGACAAACTCCCGCTCAACCTGCTCGACCTGCCGCTGATCGCCCGCGTCTTCCCCGATGCACCCCTCATCATGTCGCTGCGTGATCCGCTGGACTCCTGCCTGAGCAACGCCCAGCAACAGATGGTCCCCAACCCCTCGATGAAGGCCCTCGGGCGGCTCGACACCGGCTCGCGCTTCATCGCCGAGCTGCTCTCTCTGTGGCTGGCGGCCCGTGACACCCTGCGGATGCGCTGGACGGAGTCACGCTATGAGGACTTCGTGACCGATCCCGAATCTCATGTCCGCCGGCTCACCGCGTTCCTCGGGCTCGACTGGCACGACGCCATGCTCGACCGCTCCGCACGCACGCGGGGCCCCACGATCGCGACGCCGAGTTACGAGGCTGTCTCCGGCGACATCACCACGCGCGCCGTGGGCCGATGGAGCCGCTACCGCGACGCCATCAGCGCCGACCTCGCGGCATCCGTCGAGACCACGCTCCGCCCTGTTCGCCAGGCGTTGGGCTACCACGAAGCCTGACACGCGTCCGGCGATGCCGTCACTGCTCCGCGGGCGCTTCCCGCTCGTCGAACATGCCCAGTTGGGCCTTGGAGACAAACTCACCGGTCACGCCGTGCTCGACATCGATGCGATAATCGCCCGAGAAACACGCCGTGCAGTACGACTCCGGCGCGTGCCGCATGACCGAGAGCATGCCGTCCAGCGACAGGAACGCCAGCGAGTCCACCCCGAGGAACTTGCGGATGTCCTCGACCGATCGCCCGTGGGCGACGAGCTGATCCCGCGTCGCAAAATCCACGCCGAAATAGCACGGGTGCCGGATCGGCGGGCACGAGATCCGCAGGTGGATCTCCTTGGCGCCCGCGTCGCGGATCTGCTTCATCTTCTCCCGGGTGGTCGTCCCGCGGACGATCGAATCGTCCACCACCACCACCCGTTTGCCCGACACGATCTCGGACACGACATTGAGCTTGAGCCGCACGGCCGCACGACGCTCGTGCTGCGTCGGCTTGATGAAGGTACGCCCCACATACCGGTTCGGCACGATGCCCTCGCGATACGGCAGCCCCGAGGCCGAGGCGAATCCGTTCGCTGCCGATCGCCCGGAGTCGGGCATCGGCATCACGAAGTCCGCCTGCACGGGGCTCTCCCTGGCCAGCACCGCGCCCATCTTCTCTCGGGCCACCTGGACCGACTGCCCGAAGACCGTGCTGGCCGGGGATGCGAAGTACACATGCTCGAAGACGCACTGCGCCAGCCGCTCGGCCGGCGCCGCGTACCGCCGGCTCTCCACGCCCGCGTCCGACAGCGTCACAATTTCCCCCGGCTCGATCTCCCGCACGAACTCGGCGCCCATCACATCGAGCGCCACCGTCTCGGACGCGACGCAATCCCGCCCGCCGGGCAACCGCCCCAGCACGAGAGGCCGCCAGCCCCAGGGATCGCGGGCCGCCTCGATCCGGTCCGGATACAGAACCACCAGCGAGAACGCCCCCTGCAGCTTGCGCAGCGTCGCGACCAGCGGGTCCGGCGTGGACCGCTGCTCCGGCGACGCGAGCAAATGAACGATCACCTCGGTGTCCGATGTGGTGTGGAACAGCCGCCCTTGCTCGGCGAACACCTTCCGCCACGCGTCCGCGTTGACCAGGTTCCCGTTGTGCCCGATCGCCACCGGACCGTCGACGGTCGTTTCCAGCAGCGGCTGGGCGTTGCACGACTTCGAACCGCCCGCGGTCGAGTACCGGTTGTGCCCGATGGCCCCGCCGGTGGAGGTGGACGCCCGATCGCCCTCGGGCACCTGCCGTGCCCGCTCGAGCCGCTCGATATCCCGCGGCGTGAAGACCTCGGGCACCAACCCCATCCCGGTGTGGGCCTCGATCTCGGTACCGTTTGAGACCGCGATGCCGGCTGACTCCTGCCCGCGGTGCTGCTGGGCATAAAGGCCCAGATACACCAGCCGCACGGCGTCGGGATCGCCCCACACCCCCAGCACGCCGCATTTGTCCTTCGGACGGTCGTCGAGCACGGTCAGCGACACGGGGTGGGTCATCGGACCGGATCGTATGCCCGGCGCGAACGGGGACAAAACGACACCGGCCGGGCGAAAAGCCCGGCCGGTTTCTGATTTCATGCTTCAGCCCCGCAGGGGGCGGTCACGCCCGCATCAGGGGCAGCCAGCGTTGTACAAGTTGATGTATGCCTGAAGGTCGAAGATGTTGAAGGTCCCGAAGGGGGCCGCCAGGTCCGCGAACGGGTCCTGGGCGTTGTACAGCCCGATGTAGGCCTGGATGTCGAACACATTCAGCACGCCGAAGGGTTCGGCCAGGTCCGCCGGGCAGGCATTGCAGTCCGAGTAGCTCGACAGGTCGCTGGGGAAGTAGTCCACATCCAGCCCGCCGCCACCCGACAGCCCGACGATGGCGTCACCGGAAGACACCTGACGGTGGCTGATGCTGATCCGTCCGTCGAAGAACAGCTCGACCTGGAAGTTGTTGGAGTCCGAGTTGGCGTACTGCGGCACGCCCTGCCAGGTGATGGCGATGCGATCCGCGAGTTGCTTGCGGCTGACGGTGCCGCCCACCGACGGATTCAGGTCGTCGAACAGGGCCGACACGCGGGGCATATCGAAATGATCGACCAAATCCTCGGTGTAATCGGTATCACCGGCGCCGAAGGTGATGTAGCCGTTCGATCCCACATAGATCGTCGTGTAGCTCACTCCGTACAGCTGGACCGAGTTGCCGCCGGTGATCGTGATGGGCTCGTTATCGTCATCGCTCAGCGAGATGTTCGTCCCGCCAGCCGGATCCGTCGGGAAGGCCCCGTCCAGACTCTCGACGCACGCGATGTATTCGTCGTTGTTCGCGCTCGGCGTGAACATGATGCGCTTGTTGTTCAGATCGATACCGCTGGTGAACTGCTCGGTAAAGAAGTCGGGCACCTCGGGCGTCACGAATCCGTAACCCTGCCCGTTGTTGTTGTCGGTCACGGTGTTGCCGGCGGCATCGGTCGCGTCGACCACAAAGACATACGCCGTGTTGTCGGTCAGCCCGGACATGTTGACGCTGTGGCTGGTCTGCAGGGCGGCGTTCGAAGCCGAGCCCGTCAGATTTCCAAGCGAGGTGCCGTACCGCACGACCACGCTGGACGGCTCGTCCAGGGTGATCTCGGCCGTTGCCGAGCGTGGCTCGATGTTCGTCGCCGTTGCCGAGAGAACCTCGGGGGCGGTGCAGTCGACCATCACGCTCTGGGAAACCGCGACATTGGTCCCGCCCGCGCCGTCGTCCGAGTCCACATAGGTCACGGTCACAGTATCGCCGGGCTGCACGAACAGGTCCGCCCTGCCCGCGCTCGAGTACGAGAACGACGCCGTGAAGGTGGCCGCCTCGGGCGCCACCTCGGTCAGCGTCATCACGAACCCGGAGGGGTCGCTCGACGAGACCACCTGCACCTGCACCGTGTCAACCACCGAATCCGAGGTGTTCAGGTCGCAGTCGACCACCGAGACCTCGAGATCGCCCGAGCAGGGCAGCAGCGAGGAACCGAGCGTCACCCGCCCGGCGGAAGCGCAGTTGACCAGGAAGCCGTTGGACGCCGCGCCGAAGCCCTGCGTCCCGCCGCCGGCGATGTTGAACCCGCGCACCTCGACGAGGTAGCCGCCCGGGGCGGCGTTCTCGATGAACACCTGCTCGATGTTGTTCACGCCGTCCCGGACATTCCTCACCGCGTTGGCGTTCGGATTGGATGGATTCAGCGTCCAGGGCAGGTGCACGCCGCCGTTGGGATCGATCACCCGCAGGTCGAGATCGTTGACCAGCACCGGGTTCACATTGGGCGTGCCGGAGGGATCGTCCCAAGCGATGGTGACCTTCAGCTGGGGGTCGTCGGCCCCGACGATCACCACGAAGGTGTAGACCTGGCCCTGCCCCACCTCCGCCTCGATCACATTCTCGCCGATCACGGCGTCGACCGCCGCGTCGGCCCGGACCGAGCCGTAGCCGTACTGATAGTCCGGCCCGGGGTTGCCCCGATCGACCGCCGTATTGGCCAGCAGCGCCTTGAGCGTGCTGTTGCGAGGATCGGGCCGGTCGGGGAACGACAGCCGATATTGCTCCAGGATCAGCGAGGCGATGCCCGTCACCGTTGGCGACGCCATCGAGGTCCCGCACATCGTGGTGTAGCCGCCCGACGAGCTGGTCGAGGTCACGCCGCCGTCGCCATCGGTCTGGCAACCCGGAGCCGAAATGTCCGGCTTGATGCGACCGTCATCGACCGGCCCCCAGGAACTGAACGAGCTGGTCAGATCCGTATTGGAGTCAACCGAACCGACCGCGATGTGGTTCTTGGCGCCGGCGGGTGGAGCGGTCGAGTAGAAATCGCCGTAGCCTTCTACATCGCACCGCGAACCCTGCCGCTCGTTCCCGTTCGCCCAGACGATGCGGAACGGGTTGCCGAACGACCCGCGGGCGATCTCGTCGATCAGCGCGGAAGTGATGCCATAGTTGCCCTGCCATTCGCAGGGGTAGCCGTTCGGCTCGGTGTTCGTGCCGATCGAGTTATTGGAGATGTCCGCCCCGTAGGTGTTGATCGCCTGGCCGTAGTCGGCCTCTATGTCGCCCGGGTCGGTGTAGAGGAAGCCCTGCTGCAGCCCGCCGGCCTGCTCGAATCCGTACGAAACGATCTGCACGCCCGGGGCCATGCCGCGGTGGTTGATGTTGCCGGCACCCGAGCCGCCCACCGTCCCACCGACATGCGTCGCGTGATTGGAAGTGCTCGATGTGTCCGAAGCCCCGATGGTCAGACGCCCGGCGAAGTCGCCGTGCTGGAACATCCGTCCGCCGTCATACACGAGCACCGTCACGCCCGAACCGTCCAGGCCGTAAGGCGCCGCATTCACCGTGTTCACGCCGGTCAGCACGCGGTTCTCGGCGTTCAGCTCGGTCAGCGCCGGCAACGGCGGCTCGATCCACATCACCGAGTCGTCTGCCGCCAGATCACGCAGACGCGACACCGGCAGGTGCATCACCACGGCGTTGACCGAGCGGATCACCGAACGGATCTCGCCGCCCAGCCCCACCGCCAGACGCCCGGCCTCGCGCGACGCGGCCGCGTCTTTGTGGAACGCCGCGATCACTGCCACCAGCGGATCGGCCTGCGCCGCACGGAACTCGTTGATCGTCACCGCGCCGGACTCGAGTTGGGAACGCAGCTTCTCGGGGGTCGGCCCGACCACCGTCCAGGACCGGACCAGACCGCCCGCGATGTCGGCATGCATCTTGCGGTTCACATCGATCGCCGAGGCCTGATCGATACCCATGCCGACCGCCGCGGCGGCATCGAGTGTGGGCAGCAGGCTCGCGAAGTAGCTCGTGCCGCCGAGCGGGCTGAGCAGTCGAACACCCGCCGCCTCGAGGGCCGCACGCTTCTCCGGGGTGACCGCCTCGCTCAGCGTCACAATGACCCGTCGGGCATCGGCCCGTGCGCCGAGCGCCTCGAGCGAAGCGCGGACCTCGCTGGCCGCATGCGGGGCGATCCGGTCCACGATACCGTTGCTCCAGCGGATCTCGGCGCGTCGGGCGGTCGCGGTCGTGTTGTCCTGAGCGGCAAGAACGGTTCCCGCGCACACGCTCAGGGTGCACGCGAGCCAAGCGGGCGACACCGCCCGGCGATGGTGATTCAACATCTGAAAACACTCCGAATCTGCAGGGTGACGACGGAACATCGGGCGGTCACAACGAGACTGGCCGCGCCGGTGCCCTGGGGAGGGGTTCGATTAGCGTCCCAGAATCCGGGATCCTTGTCAACACATGTCCCCGGGCGGGCGGGCATTCTCGGGCGTTTCCCGGAGGCTTTGGGTCGGTCCCCGCACGGGCCTGCCGACCCGCGTCAGACCCCCATCATCCCCAGCACCGCCGCCTCGGCCCGATCGACGACCTCGCCAAGCGGAACCACCTCGCCCTTGCCGTCGTCCTTGCGGAGCTTGAACTCGACGCCGCCCTCGCCAAGCGCCTTGGGAGACACGGTCAGACGCACCGGGATGCCGACCAGATCGGCGTCCTTGAACTTCGGGCCGGGCCGCTCGTCTCGATCATCGATCAGCACATCCAGCCCGCGGTCGCTGAGTTCGCGTGCGATGGCCTCGGCCTTCTCCAGCGTCCCGTCCTCATTGGGCTTGATCGTGACGATGTGGACATGATACGGCGCGATCGCGGGGGGCATGCAGATGCCGTTGTCGTCGTGCGCCATCTCGACGCACGCCGCCAGCGTCCGCGATACGCCGATGCCATAGCAGCCCATGATCACGGAGCGCTTCTGCTGGTCCTTGTCCAGCACCGACAGGCCCATGGCGTCCGAATACTTCGTGCCCAGTTTGAAGATGTGCCCGACCTCGATCCCACGGCGGGTCTCCAGCACCGAGCCCGCCGCCCGGGGCGAAGGGTCTCCCGCCACCGCGTTGCGGATCGATGCGACCCCGATCTTGCCAGCGTCGATCGCCGAGCCAAGGTCGCGCTTCCAGTTGAAACCGGTGATGTGGTGATCCTTCTCGTCGGCTCCGGTGGCCCAGCTGCCGCCGTTCGCGGCGTCCGGATCGACCACCATGACCACCGGGATCGTCTCCACGACGCGGGGCGACACATACCCGATCACGAACCCCGCCTTGCGGGCCTCGCCCTCGGGCGCCAGCTCCACCGAAGCGCCCACCGCGTCGCGCACCTTGCCCTCGTTCACATCGTGATCGCCGCGCACGACCGCCACGACCCAGCGCGGCTGAGGCTCGACGGTGCGCATCACGATCGACTTGAGCATGCCGGACGGTGCCACGCCCAGATGCTCGGCGACACCCTCGATGCCGGGCATGTCCGGCGTGTGGTGCTTGACGATCTCCGCAACGGGCGCGTGGTCCCACGACCACGCGCGCTCGCCGATCTCGGCCTTCTCCACATTGGCCGCGTATCCAGACTTCGGGCACACCAGGATCGTGTCCTCGCCGTTCGCGCAGTTCACCATGAACTCGTGCGACGCCGAGCCGCCGATCGGGCCTGCCTCGGCCTCGACCGCCGAAAAATCCAACCCGCACCGAGTGAAGATGTTGGTGTAGGCCTGGTACATCTTGTCGTAGGTCGCGTTCAACCCCGCCTCGCCCTCCAGCTCAAGGTGGAACGAGTACGCGTCCTTCATGATGAACTCGCGGCAACGCAGCAGCCCCGCCCGCGGGCGGAACTCGTCGCGGAACTTCGTCTGGATCTGGTACAGGTTCAGCGGGAACTGCTTGTAGCTGGTCAACGCTCCGCACATCAGGTCAGTGATGACCTCTTCGTGCGTCGGCCCCAAGGCCGCGATCCGCCCGTGCCGATCCTCCAGCTTGAAGAGCAAATCGCCGTAGTCAAGGTCCCGCTTCGTGCCCTTGAAAAGCTCGATCGGCTCGAGCGTGGGCATGAGCAGCTCGGACGCCCCGGCCGCGTCCATCTCCTCGCGGATGATCTGACTGATCTTCTTCAGTGACCGCCATGCCAGGGGCAGGTAGTTGTAGATACCCGCCCCCACGCGTCGGATGTACCCTGCCCGCGTCATCAAGATGTGGCTGGGCGTCTCCGCGTCCGCGGGCGCTTCGCGGGTCGTCGGGATGAGCGTCTGGGACCAACGATGGACATCCCCCTTCTTCGGGGCCGAAAGCGAGCTGCGGGTGGCTGTTGTCATGGTCGGCGATCGTACGCGTCCGCCGCGTCCGATCTCGCCCACCCCCACCGCTCAGGCCGAGCGGATCATCGAGCGATCCGCACCGCCGGACGCCACCGCCAACGAACCGAGCCCACGCCAGCGAGACGCTGCCTCGCGGGCCGCGGGATCGGCCCCGCCCCCGGACCACCAGCAGCACTCCGCCGGCACGCCCAGATCCCGGGCCAGGTCCAGCGTCTGCTCGTCATCCAGATCGACCACCGGCGTGATCACCGACACCCCCGACGGCGCATCCAGCGAAGCCAGACGCCCGACCAGCTCGGCCCGATCGATCTCCCTCGCCACCGTCGTCGCGTCAACAGCATCGGACCAGTCCATCGCACGGACCGGGAACAGCACCGCGTCGCACCCCTCCCGGGCCGCCAGCCGCACCGCGGCCAGCAATAGCCCCGACAACTGCGAAGCATCGTCCGCGGTCGATTCGACCACCAGCTCGGTCCGGGGCTCGGGGATGGCCAACAACGATGCCTGCCGGGCCACCGCGGAATGCACCAGCGGCATCGCCGAATCAGCGTCCGAACGCCACCACGCCGGCACGATCACCGGGGCCGGCCCGGTGCCGCCCCACCGCTCCGCGGCCAACGCCACCGTCAACGCCGCCGGAAGATCGGCATCGCTGAGCACAAGGAACCTGGCCTCGGGCAGGGTCGGGACGAACATGACTTGGATTCTATCGGACCCCGACGCAACTCCGCATAAATCAAGCCACTTCCGCCCGCAGGTTGGGCGGATCACCCTAGCAAATGCCTTTCGGATCCGCTGGTCGCAAATCCATCCGACGCTAGTAGTTCGGCGTCGGCGCCCGAAAATCACTCAGATTGATCGACCGGAAATACTCGATCGTCCGGGCCAACCCCTCCCGCAACGGGACCGTCGGCCGCCAACCCAGCATCCGCTCAGCTCGGGCGATCGTCGGCTGCCGCTGTGTCGGATCGTCCTCGGGCAGCGGCTCGAACACCAGCTTGCTCTTGGACCCTGTCAGCTCGATTGTCAGCTCGGCCAACTGCCGGATGGTGAACTCGCCGGGATTGCCGATATTCATCGGCAGGTGCATCCCCTCGCCCTCCGTCTCCATCAGCCGGATCAGCCCCTCCACCAGATCGTCCCGGTAGCAGAATGACCTCGTCTGGGAACCGTCTCCGAAGATCGTGATGTCCTCGCCCGCCAGCGCCTGACGGATGAAGTTCGACACCACCCGCCCGTCGAAGGGGTGCATCCGCGGGCCGTAGGTGTTGAAGATCCGCACAATCCGGATGTCCAGGCGGTGCTTGCGGTAATAGTCCATGAACAGCGTCTCGGCCGCCCGCTTGCCCTCGTCGTAGCACGCGCGGGGACCGATCGGGTTCACATTGCCGCGGTACGACTCCGGCTGGGGGTGCACCTCCGGATCGCCGTACACCTCGCTCGTTGACGCCTGGAGGATCCGGGCGTTGCACCGCTTGGCCATGCCGAGCATGTTGATCGCCCCCATTACCGAGGTCTTCATCGTCTTGATGGGGTTGTACTGGTAGTGCCCCGGGGCCGCCGGGCACGCGAGGTTGTAGATCTCGTCCACCTCCAGCCACAGCGGATGCGTGATGTCGTGCCGCAGCAGCTCGAAGTTGTGATGGTCCAGCAGGTGCTGAACATTCGTCTTCTGGCTCGTGAAGAAGTTGTCCACGCAGATGACATCGTGGCCACGCTCGATCAGCCGCTCGCAGAGATGCGACCCGAGAAAGCCCGCCCCGCCCGTGACCAGTACCCGCTTGATCGTCACGCCTGGGCCCCCGCGCTGATGCCCGCCCGGATCGGCTCGCCCCGGCGCTGCCGATCAGCGAGGATGTGCCTGGCATACCGGATCATCGCATCCATCGGCGACCAGTTCGGGCGGTGACCAATCCCCTTGGCCGTGCGGCTCATGTCCGCGCAGGTGTAATGCTGGTATGTTGCCCGCATCACCTCGGGCATGTCGAAGTACTCCGGCTCGACGCTCGTGCCCAGCGCCTCGTTGATCGCGTCGACGATCTGGTTGAACGAGGTCACACGCCCCGATCCGCAGTTGTACACGCCCGGCGTGACACCCTTCTGAGCCGCAGCGATCGTGCACGACACCACATCGTCCACATACACCTGGTCCCGCTCCTGCTCGCCGTGCTTGAACAGCCGCGGGCGACCGCCGTCGAGAATCTGGTTCGTCAGGTGCCAGACCATCGACGCCATCTTGCCCTTGCGTCTCTCGCCAGGGCCGAACACATTGAAGTATCGCAACCCCACCACATGCGGCAGTGGCTCCCCGTCTCGCTCGCACCGCTCGAACCAACGCTCAAGCTCGACATCCATCAGCCACTTGCTGAACCCGTACACATTCTGCGGCGAGCCCGCGCTCGATTCCGGAAACGGCGTCCGCGTCTCGCTCTCCGCCGGCGTCCCGTAGGTCGCCCCGCTGGACGCGTACACCAGCGGTACACCCGCCCCCGCGCACGCCTCGAGGATGTCCACGAACGACTCCGTGTTCGTCGAGAGCATCTTTTTCTCGTCGAACTCCAGCGTGTCCGTGATCGCCGCCAGATGGAACACCGCCCGCGGCATCAGCCCCTCCACCGCCGGCTGCCAGTTCAGCTCCGAAATGTCGTCGGGCATCACCGTCCCTCGGAAAGGACCGACCCCGGCCCGGTCGCACGCCTCGACCAGATTCGCGTAGGACCCGGTCCGGAAGTCATCCACCACATACACATGGGCGCCGGGCTCCCGCCGCATCAACTCGGCCACCAGGTTGGACCCGATGAAACCCGCCCCGCCCGTCACGATGTACACCGGTTTCGGCTCAGCCATGCGGGATGATAGATCCCGCCGCCGCCCGGCTCAGTCCTCGCCCGCGGGCGTCGGGGGCAGACGCAGCACCTGCCCCACACGCAGCGCGTCCGGGCTCGACAGCGTCTCCCGGTTGGCCTCGAAGATCGCGTCCGCGAACCGGACCGACCCGTAATACGACCTCGCGATCCGCGTCAGCGAGTCACCGGGCTGCACCGTGTATTCCACCCAGCCCCGATCGGCCGTCGGTATCGACGCCGGTGCCGCGCCCTCCCCCGCCACCACGCGCCCCTGGATGTTCTCGGGATCCACCGGCACCCGGATGGTCTCGCCCACGACCAGCCGTCTCGGGTCTTTCAGCGGATTCGACCGGGCGATCGCCGGCCACAAGCCCGAATCCCCCCACAGCGACCGCGCGATGGACTCGAGCGTGTCCCCCGGACGGATCACATAGTCGCGAAACTCCGGCGGTACGACACGCTGGCCCTCGGGCGGCGGCTCGGGCTTTTCCTCCACCACGGGCGCCGGTGTCTGGCGCGGCCGGACCACCCGCCCCGACCCGGAATCCACAACCGGCGGGTCGATGGCGACGACACCCCCGTCGCCTCCCACGGGATCCACCGGGCCGCTCGGCTCGGCGAAACTGACCTCCGCGCCCGTCGCCGGACGGCCCGGCTCGTACACCCAATAGGTGCCGATCCAGAGCAACACCAGCAGGCACACGCCCACGAAGATCCGGGACGACCTCTCGTCCATCACGCCCATGCCGCAAGTCTATCGGCACACGCCCCGCGACGCCCCGATCTGGCCGCTCAGATTGTCTGCGACGACGCAGGCACCGACACCGGGCTGCGGTCCCGCTTCCGCGACCACACCAGCGGCGACGCCACGGCGATCGAGGAATAGGTCCCGAACAGCACGCCGACCAGCAGCGTGTAGCTGAACGCACGCACGCCCGCGCCGCCCTCGATATACAGAATCAGCACCGCGAGGAGCGTGGTGCCCGAGGTGATCACCGTCCGGCTGATCGTCTGATTGATCGACAGGTTCACCACGTCACGGGTCACATAAGACAGCTTGCCGCGGTTCTCGCGGATGCGGTCCATGATGATGATCGTGTCGTTGAGCGAATAGCCGATGATCGTCAGCAACGCCGCGACGAGGTTCAGGTCGATCTTGAACGGCTCGATCAGCAACGCACGCGCGATGTTCTCCCCGATGTGCGCGTCGTAAATGATCTCCGCCAGCGCGATCAGGCCCAGCGCCACGAACACATCGTGCGCCAGCGTCGCGATCGCCGCGAGCGAGTACCGCACCGAGCCGAACCGGACCCAGATGTAGATCAGGATCAGCAGCAGCGAGAGCACCACCGCCACGACGGCCTTCTCGCGGAAACTCGCCGCGATCGCCGGGGAGAAGTTCTGCACACTGATCGCATCGCTCGATGTCGTCAGCGCCGCCCGGACCAGATCCCACTCGCGCTGTGCCACCTCGGCCTGCCACGCGTCGGGGTTGTCAAGGTAACCCAGCCCCGGGTCGAGCACCAGCAACACCGCGGTCCGCACCGCGGACGGATCCCCCTCGAGCACGAGCACCTCGTGCTGGCGTCCGAGCAGGTCGGAAAAGTCCTCCTTGGTCCGCATGATGTTCAGACGCCGGTTGATCGCGTCGAGTGTGGTCGATGGCTCGATGTCCTCGACCAGGATCGCCACGCCGCCGCGGAAGCCCGACACATCGTTGCGGATTTCCGGACGCTGGATGTCCTCGCCCAGACGCCCGCTCAGGATCGGATACACCGGTGCCACCCGCGCTTCGCTCAGCTCCGACTGGCGGAACCGCAGCGGCGGCGGCGCATCGAGCATGTTCTCGAACGCCGCGGTGATCTTCCGGTTGATCTCGCCACGATCGTCGGACAGCGTCTTGATGACGAAGGTGTCCGACACCATCCCGCCCTCAAGCGGATCGACCGCCACGACATCCGCCGAACGCAGGCTCCGCACCGACGAGGTGTCCGGCTCCGCGTCGCCGATCGCCCGCACGCGGGCCTCGACCTCCGAGCGGTCCATCGTCAAAGGCTGCCCGTCCGGCCCGTTCTTGAACGACATCGTCACCTGCGTGCCGCCGCGGAACTCCGTGTCGAGCATCTTCTCGCCGCGGGAAATCACCATCGCCACGCCCAGGCCCACGAAGGTGATCGAGATCAACACGAACAGCCCACGCAGCCTCATCCAGTCGATCTTCGGCTCCAGAAGCCGGTCGACGAACGGAACCGCCATCGGCAGCATGCTCATGCGCCGGATCTTCATCTTGTCGATCAGCAGCACCATGATCACGCGGCTGAACAGCAACGCCGAGATCATGGTGCACGCCACGCCGATGCCCAGCGTGATCGCGAAGCCCTTGATCTCCTGCGTGCCCACATTCGCCAGAACGAAGCACACGATCAGGTTTGTCACATTGCCGTCCACAATGGACGACATCGCCTTCTCGTAGCCCAGCCGCACCGAGGTCCGCAGGTCGAGCCCCTTACGGAGCTCCTCACGCACACGCTCGTACACCAGCACATTGGCGTCCACCGCCATACCGAAGGTCAGGATGATGCCCGCGATGCCGGGCAGCGTCAGCGCCGCACGGGAAAGCGCCAAGGCACCCACGATCAACGCCGCGTTGCCCAAAAGACACACAACGGCCACAACCCCGTAGCCGAAGTAGTACAAAATCATGAACCCGCCGACGACCACCAACGCGATCACGCCGGCTTTCAGGCCCTTGTCCAGATTGTCCTGACCAAGCTCCGGTGCGATCGTCGACTCCGAGATCGGCTCGGGGCTCAGTTTGGCCTGCAGCGAGCCCGCCGTCATCACGCGGACCACATAGTCGATCTCTTCGGGCGTGAACTCGCCCTGGATGATGCCCTGGCTGCTGATTCGGCTCATGAGGTTCGGCGCTGTGTAGACCTCATCGTCCAGCAGCACCGCCATGTTGTTCTCAACATTGTTTCCGGTCAGCTCGCCCAGCAAGCGCGCCCCCACCGCGTCCATCTGGAAGCCGATCGCCGGACGCCCTAACTGGTCGGCCGTCTGATACGACCGCCGGATCTGCCAGCGCCCATCATCGTTGGTCATCCGCATGCCGCGGGTGTCCCAGCACAGCATCCAAAGATCGCCGCCGAACGGCTCGACCACATACCCCCGCGCCCGGAAGAACGCCGAGGGCTGCTCGAGGATCGCGTCGTACTCGCTCTTCGTCTGGTACCAGCCGTCCAGCTTGTTGATCCGGAACCACCGAGCGTCGCTCGCCCGCGCCTGCCGCGGGCCCTTCTCACGCAGCTCCGCCCGCAGCGTCTCCTCCTGCGGATGTGTCACCGATGCCCCGGGCGAGCCCGCCGCATCCACCGTGATCCGGAAGCTCAGCTCGCCCGACGCCTGCACCAGCCGCTTGAGGTCCGATGTGTCATCCAGCGCGCCGCGGTTCTTCGCGTAGATGTCGTAGGTCTCGATCACCTTGTCCAACTGAGCCGCAAGCTCCGGGTGCCGCTCACGCAGCTGCCGCAGCGCCCGCTCCCTGGGGCTCTCCAGCTCGACGATCTCGCCCGTCACATCGTCTCGGATCGAGTTCTTCTCGGTCGACAGCTCCAACGCCCGGCGTACATCCTCGGGACGCACGCCCGCCGCGAGCACCCGGTCGCGGGCGATCTCGTACTCCAGCTCCGACTCGGCCGCCTTCGACGCCAGCTCGTCCAGCACAGCCTCTGGCGCGCGGGTCGTCTCGGCCACATTCAACTGAGCCCGGTACTGCTGCGCCTTGTCGTACGCCGCCGCCGCCCGGTTCAGCTCCTCGCACAACGCCGAGTTGTTCGCGCAGATCTTCTCGATCTCCGACGCGCGCTCCGCCTCGGGAAGACGCATGATCCGCTCGAACTCCGCCGAATCGATCGAGGCGACCTCCAGCTTGGCCAGCTCCGCCTCGAACGCCGCACGCAGCTCCTTCACCCGCTCGCCAGGCAGCGGCATTGTGATCTCGATCCGGTCCTGCCCCTGACGCACGATCGAAATCTCGAACAACCCGTTCGGGTCGATGCGCCGCTTGAGCACCTCGATCACCTTGGGGATCACCTCGTCCGGGCTCTCGGTCCGGTCCAGCTGCACCGCGTAGATCAGCGAGGAACCGCCCCGCAGATCCTTGCCCAGCTTCACCTTCTCGCTCGGAGGTATGAACGCCCATACGGCCACCACGACCATCAAGAGCGAAAGGACGATGTTGCGTGCCAGATGCCGCATGGCGGGTCAACCTCTGATCTGTGTCGCGTGATTCAAACGGACCGCTTCCAAACCAAACTCAGGCCTTCGTCGTCTCCGCCGCCGGCTCCTCCGCCGGCAGCCCCGAAGACTTCAGCACCGCGGACACCGCGTTGCGGTCGATCCACGCACGGCTGTTCGAGTTCCGGTCCGTCTCGAGCAGATACTCGTCACCCTTGATTTCCACGATCGTCCCGATCATCCCACCGATGGTCCGCACACGATCACGCTTGCGGATCGAAGACAGCATCTCCGCCCGCTTCTTCTTCTCTTTCCGCCCGCTCATCACGGTCGACAGCACCAGGAACACCATCATGAGCGCCAGCAGCGGCATCATGAAGTTGCCCAGCCCGCCCGGGGGCGCGCTCTGCGCCGCGCCGCCCCCGCCCGGCACCACCGGGGCCGCGTCCCCGGACTGCGGCGCCCCCAGCACGCTCTGCCCCTCCTGTACCACAACGGACCACGAGGCGATCTGGGCGGCATTCATCTCAAAGGCGTGCAGCATGAGCGGTCGGTCTCCTGGCCCCGGTTGGTCCGGCAAGGGGGTACGAAACCCGGTTCCCCGCCGGAGGGGTCGGGATCATAGGACGCCCGGCGGACACCGGAATCCTTTTCTTCGGAACCCGCCCCACCCTCTCTCACACCCCGCCGC
>RFGH01000228.1 GCA_003696675.1 Planctomycetota bacterium | reverse complement strand
GGTCGGGGCGGGTGTCGGGCATCAGCAATCCTAGCGGGGGGGTCGGGAACCACCCTTGGCTCCCTTTTTGCCTCGTTTCTTGCCTGACTTGCCGCGCCCGATGCCCAGCGACTCCTCGACTTCGGAGCGGCGGACGAGAATGGGCCCGTCCTCGCCCGCGTGGGCATCGAGCAAGGCCTGGACATGGCGGAGCTGGTCGCGCAGCCGTGCGGCCTTTTCAAAGGACATCTCTTGGGCGGCATCGAGCATCTCAGTCTCGAGGGCCTCGGCCAGTTCGCGGGCATCGATGGCGGGCTCGGCGTCGGCGGTCGCTTGGCGGGCCTGGCGTCGGGCCTTGAGCTCGGCTTCGATGCCCCGCCGGATCGACTTGCGGATAGTCTGGGGCACGATGCCGTGCTCCTTGTTGTACGCGAGTTGTCGGGCCCGGCGGCGTTCGGTCTCTTCGATGGCCTGACGCATGGAGTCGGTCATGGAGTCGGCGTAGAGCACGACCTTGGCGTCGGCGTTGCGGGCCGCCCGGCCCATGAGCTGGATCAGCGATGTAGCGCTTCGGAGATAGCCCTCCTTGTCGGCGTCGAGAATACACACGAGCGATACCTCGGGCAGGTCGAGGCCCTCGCGGAGCAGGTTGACGCCCACCAGCACATCGAACTCGCCGGCCCGCAGCCCTGTCAGGATCTCGATGCGTTCGAGGGTCTCGATGTCCGAGTGCAGGTAGCGGACGCGGAAGCCCTGCTCGGCGAGGTAGTTGGTCAGATCCTCGCAAAGCCGCTTGGTCAGGGCGGTGATGAGGACGCGGTCGCCCCGCTCGACGCGCTCCCGGCAGCGTTCGAGCAGATCGGGTACCTGTCCTGTGGCGGGGCGGACTTCGACCTCGGGGTCCACCAGCCCGGTGGGGCGGATGATGAGCTCGACGACCTCGCCGCCGGTCTTCTCTAGTTCGTACTGGGCAGGCGTGGCGCTGACATAGAGCACCTGCGGCGTCATCGCCTCGAACTCCTCAAAGCGGATCGGGCGGTTGTCCAGCGCGCTGGGCAGGCGGAACCCATGCTCGACCAGCACATCTTTGCGTGCCTTGTCGCCCGCGAACATCGCGCGGATCTGCGGGATGGTGACATGAGACTCGTCGATGATGAGCAGCCAATCGCCGGCGTTCTGGCGGGTGATACCGAAGCGTCTGGCATCTTCACCCGCGTCACGCCCGGCGACATCGTCGTCGTTCAGACGGGGGTCGGGGCGGCGGAGGTCGCGGTCAGGGTCGGGCGGGGCGTAGTCGAAGTAGTCGAGCAGG
>RFGH01000227.1 GCA_003696675.1 Planctomycetota bacterium | reverse complement strand
GGTCTCAATCCCTTCGTGGTCAGGGATGCGCTGAAAGGCATGATAACCGCTGCGGGCCCGGCGGGGGCGTGTCCGGGGGTCTGTTTTCGGATGGTCGCCGCTCGGCGGGCCGACGGCGTTGGGTCCGGATACAGAGATTCGGCGTTGAGGGCCGGAGAACGCCGATGGACGCGGGCCGGGCATGGCGGGGCGTCAGACAATCCAATAATCCGGCAGGGGGCGCGACTGGGCGAGCCCCATGGTGATGGTCTCCGCCTGGCAGCGGGCGCACGCGCTGATGATGTAGACCGAGTCCTCACGCGGGTTGACGAGGGCGTCGAGGTCCTTCGCCAGGGAGTCGAGCTGGGTCCGGTTGAGCCACGCTTCGAAGACCGACCGCTGCACGCGGGCGCCGTAGTCGTCCACGAGCCGGGCGAATCGTCGCCGGCGGCGGTCGCTGGGGGTGTCGTAGGCGACGACCACCTGGCGCGGGGTGGAGTGGTTCGGCGTCATGCTCAGGCCGCCATGTCCAGTTGTTCGCCGGGGTTCGTGTCCGTTCGGCTGGCGCCCGAGGCCGATCGGTTGACCTTGCGGAACGCGGTGGCGAGGCGCTCGCAGCGGCGGCGGAGGTGGTCGCGCATGGAGAGGCTCTGGTCGTCGCGGTCGTGCCGGGGCAGGCCACAGGCGGGCGCGAGGGCCGCCCGCTCGTAGGTCTGGAGGAAGCGTCGCAGCGCCGCGGGGGTGAACCGCGGTCCTCGCCCCTCGGAGGCGGTGAAGTCGTCCGGCTTGAAGCGCCCGCGGTTGGCGGCGCGGATGACGAGGCGATCGACCAGCGCGTGTCGGTAGGGCTCGATGACGTCCAGCGCGAGCGCCGGGCGGTTGACCCTGGGCTCGTGGTAGACGCCGAGATAAGGGTCCATGCCGAGGGCCTCGAGGGTCGCGCTGGCCTCCTTGGCGAGGAGGGTGTAGCCGAAGCTGAGCATGGCGTTGATCTCGTCGCGGGGCGGGCGCCGCGACCGCCCCGCGAAGGTCAGCGCGCTGGAGTTGCTGCGGGGGAGGGCTTTCCAGTACGCGGCGGCGGCGGCGCCTTCGAGGCCGAGGAGGGCCCGGAGCGACTCGGCCTGGATCACGTGTTGCACGGTGTCGGCGATGGCGCGTTCGGCCTCGGCGTCCCGCGCGTCGCCCCTGCCTGTTCTCAGCGCGACGAGGACATCGAGCATGGAGCGGGCTTTGGCCGTGACGATCTTCTTGGCCCACGCCAACCGTTGGGCTGGGTCGGTGTACACGTGGAACTGGCCCAGTCGCACCTCGATCGCGCCGGACATGGGGGGGACGAGCCTGCCGACGAGCCGCCCGCGAGAGGACACGAACGCGGTGGGGATCCCCGCGGCCAGGAGGGAGGTGGCGGCGGGTGTGGTGAGGGCGACGCGCCCGACGAGCACGAGCTGCGAGAGGTGCACCTGCTCGATGTCGGCCAGCGTCTGGTTGTCCTTGGTCACGACGAGAGTGCGTCCGAGGCGCTTGACCGCGGCGCCGGGTTCGCAGATGTAAGCCGTCGGCATAGGTGTTTTTCCGGATGGCGCAGGCCCTGTCGGAGAGACATCGTCTCTTGACGCGGCGGGATTGAGGCGTGCGAGCAAGAGGCACGGGCGTTGCATCGCCCCGGATGAGTCGGTAAGTTTGTCCCCCCACGCGGGGTCGATGAAGGCGTCCGGTGGGTGAAGCGAGCGGGTGGTGCCGGCCATGGAGCTGGTGTTGACCGACACGTTGTTTCGTGCCCGATTGGAACGGCCCGATCATGGTCTGCGCTACCTGGGGCCGACGCTGCGCGGGGCGTTCGGGTTCGCGCTGAAGCGGATCGTGTGCGTCGTCCCGCCCGGGGATTGTGCGCGATGCCGGCTTCAGCGGGTGTGCGCGTATCCGACGATCTTCGACGGTCTGCCCCCCGACGATCCGGCGGTGCTGGCGCGGTACACATCCGTGCCGCAGCCGTTCGTGCTGGAGGTGGCGCCGCCGGGGCGGTGGTGGGGCGAGCCGGACGAGCTGGTGTGGGGGATGCGGTTGTTCGGGCCGGCGGCGCGGTACTTGCCGTACCTCGTGGAGGCGTTCGACCGGATCGGGACGATGGGGCTCGGACCGAGGAGGGTGTCGTACGAGCTGCTGGAGGTCCGCGATCGGCTGGGCGGGCGGGACGCGCTGTGGGAGCAGGGGCGGGACACGGTGGCGGCGCCGACGCTGGCGCGGGCGCCCGATGGCGCGCCGGACCTTGGGGACACGGTCCGGATCCGGTTCGAGACGCCGGTGAACATACGCCGGGGCGGGTCGTTCCTGCGCGAAGTGGACCCGGTGGCGATCGTGTCCGCGGCTCGGCGGAGGCTGCGCCTGCTGCGTGCGTTCTACGCGTCCCCGGCTCGGGACGAGGAGAGGGAGCCGGGGTTCGTCGAGGCGGATGAGTTTGAGGTTTTGCACTCGGATCAGCGGGTGTGGTCGATCAGCCGGTACTCGGGCAGGCAGAAGCGGAAGGCGCCCCTTCACGGAGTGGTGGGCGAGCTGGTCGCGCGCGGGCCGTGGCAGCGCGTGGCGGACGTGTTGGCGCCGGTTCCGCTGGTGCACCTCGGCAAGCACTGCTCGTTCGGGTTCGGGCGCGTGACGGTGGAGGGCGCGTGAGTCTCCTCATGGAGGGAACCGATCGCGCGACCCGCGCGGCGACGTTTGCGGTGGCCGGGCTGCTGCATGATGTTGGGAAGATCCTCGAGCCGGCGCGGGTCCCGCTGCCGGAACGCATCGAGCGGATGTCGTCGATGATGTGCCCGACGGACCGGCGCACGGACAACCCGACGCACCGGCACGTGCTGTTCACGGCCCTGGCGCTTGACCGGGCGGAGACGGACTGGGGCGGGCTCGACAGCGCGGCGATATTCAGGCTGGCCTGCAACCACCACCGTCCGAGCGGGGACATGACCGACGAGCAGGTCATGCAGGCGGCCGACCGCCTGGCCAGCGGCCACGACCGGGCGCGCGCGAAGGAATCTAAGGGAAGTCGTGTGACGGGGCTGCTCCCGGTGCTCGCGGGGGCGTACGAGGGCGCGGGCGTCGACGGGCCCTCTCAGGTCCCCACCCGGCGGCTCGCGTTCGACGAAGAGTCGTTTCTCCCGGCGTCGGCGCAGACGATGGACGCCTACCGCGAGGCGTGCGCGGGGCTGGACGAGCTCGTTCAAGAAGGGCTCAACAACAGCTTCGCCTCGCCGGACTTGTGCGTGGAGTCGGTCGCGGGGCTGATGCAGCGCGTGGCGAGCAACGTGCCGGCGAGCAGGTCGACGGCCGAGGTCCCGGACGTGAGCCTGTACGACCACAGCCGCGTCGTGGCTGCATTCGCGTCGTGCATCGGCGCGAGCGGCGCTGCGGCCGGCGAGGCGCGGTTCCGCATCCTCGTTCACTCGATCGGGGGGATTCAGGATTTTATCTTCCGATTCATCCCCGCGCTGGACGTGACGGGCAGCGGCGAGAAGGGGCGGGCGAGGGCGCTACGCGCGCGGTCGTTCCTCGTGCGATTGCTCTCGCACCTCGTGACGCGGCGGGTGCTCGACCGCCTGTCGCTGCCGATCGTGCACGAGTTGTTCGACGCGGGAGGGCGCTCGCTGCTGCTTCTGCCCGGCGACGAGGGCGTGTCGCGGGAGGTCCGGTCGGTAATCGATGAGTTGCACGCCGAGTTCGCGCGGGAGACAGGCGGGTTGCTTCGCCTGGACATCGCGCTCGGACCGTCGTTCGGCGCCGAGGAGTGCTCGCTCGATTCGTTCGGCGCGACGCTCCGGGCGGCGCACCGCGCGGCCGACGTCGCTCGGCGCCTCGGACCTGTGGCGCACCTGCGCACCGGGGACGGGTGGAGGAGCGACGGCTGGGTCGGGCGGGACCCGTCGTTGCCGCTGGACCGAGCGGAGTGGCTGCGCGCGCTGGACGATCTCGGGCGCCGCTTGCCCGGCGCACGGTTCCTGTCCATCAACAACACGGATGAGGATGGGCTGCTCAAGGAGCCAATCTCGCTGCTGGGCATGCGGGTGCAGTTGCACGACAGGGAGCCGCGGGAAGGCCGATGGATGGCGCTGACACTCAACGACACGCCAGTGGCGAGCCCGCTGATGCTCGTCGGGACGCACGTTCCGCGGGCGACGCCCGATGACGCGCAGCGCCTCGAGCGCGACGAGTCGCGGGACGCGCCGGCGGGCGCGGGCGACAACGACGATCGCGTGCGGCCTGGGGCGATCCTTCCGTTCGACAAGCTCGTGCTTCTCGACGAGGACCCGGACACGGGTACGCGGAGCGCGCCGATGCTCGGCGTGCTCAAGGCGGACGTCGACCGGCTGGGGCGCCTGATGGCGTACGGGTACACGGGCCGGGAGTCATTCGGGCGCCTGGCGGGCGTGAGCCGGAGCCTTGACTTGTTCTTCAAGGGGTTCCTCGAGCACGCGCTGGCCGAGCGCCACCGACTGGTGTACACGGTCTTCGCCGGGGGAGACGACCTGATGCTGATCGGGCCGTGGCGGTCGGTCACGATGCTGGCGGGCGAGATCCGGGGGTGGCTGTCGCGCCACGCGTGCGGGCACGCCGGCGTCACGCTCTCGGCGGGGCTGGTCTATGCGCAGGCGCACTCGCCGATCGGCGCGCTCGCTCGCGCCGCCGAAGAGGCGCTGGAGGCCGCGAAGGACGCAGGCAGGAACAGGCTGAGCGTCCTTGGAAGCGTGATGGAGTGGGAAGCGTTCGACAGGGCGTTGGACCTTCACCGGGTGCTGCTCGAGTCGGCGAAGGATGAAGCGGTCTGCGGGCGCTCGCTTATCTATCGGTTGATGCGGTACGGGCGCGCAGGCGAACGCGCCGCCGCGGCGCAGGTATCGGGCGGGCGAGCGGCGCTTGAAGACCTCAAATGGCGCGCCCAGCTCTCGTACGACCTGAAACGGAACGTTCGCGAGGTCGAGGCCAACCGCGACCTGCTGAAAAACTTTCGTGCGCGTCTGGTTGAGCTCGGGCCGGGTGACGGGACGGTGCTCCGCGTGGCGGCGACGATCGCGATGTACAGGCTCAGAGGAGATGAATGATGTCGAGGCATGGCCAGCAATCCAGAGGGCGCGGCGCTGGGTATCACGGAGGAAGCGGGGTCGGTGTGAAGGCGCCCCGCGTGGGCGGGAGCAAGGGCACGGCGCTGTTCGATCCGTCCAAGAGCGACGCGGAACTGTTCGACGCGCTCGCCGAGAAGCAGGCCGACTCGTTCGAAGAGCAGATCAACTCGAGCCAGCTCCGGCGGTTCTTCGGCGAGGTTAAGGAGCTGTACCGGCGGTACGACTCCCTCACACGCGGGAAGGAGGAGGACGAGTGCGCCCGGGTGTACGCGCGGCAGATCGAGCCCCTGTTCAAGATGATCCGTTCAAAGGTGGCGTACGCGTCGCGCCAGGGCGGGCAGAGCAAGATCCCGGAGGAGTTCGCGGGGTTCCTCAGCGCGGGGGTTGACAGCGTGAAGAATCACAAGGACTTCCGGCGGTTTGTGATGCACTTCGAGGCGGTGGTCGGGTTCATGTACGGCAACGGAAAGGTCTCTCGCTGATGAGCGCGACACGACTCTTGGGCACGAAACTGGTGACGGGCTGCCTCGTCGTGGAAACAGGGCTGCGCATCGGCGGCAGTCAGGAAATGATGGAGATCGGCGGCCTCGACAACCCCATCATCCGGAACCCGGCCTCGGGCGAGCCGTTCATCCCCGGGTCGTCGATCCGCGGCCGGATGCGGAGCCTCGCCGAGTGGTACTTCGACGAGTTGCCCAGGGACGGCGACGTGACGAAGCCGCAGCTGAGATCGCGCACGGCGCGCGTCTTCGGCAGGCCCGCACAGGACCCGAAAAAGGCGCGGGGTGATGACGCCGCCGCCCTGACGATCGGACCGACGCGGTTGATCGTGCGCGACGCGTCGCTGAGCCGCACGAGCAGGGAGGAATTCGCTCGCGGGCGCCCGATCACGGAGGTCAAGAGCGAGAACAGCATCAACCGTCTGACCGCGATGGCCAACCCGCGTCCGATGGAGCGCGTTCTGCCGGGCGTCCGTTTTGATTGCGAGTTCGTCTACCGCATCTTCGACGTCGATGGCGACAATGGGGAGGAGGACAAGAGGCTGTTCGAGGAAGTGTTCCTGGTGGCGCTGTCGCTGCTGCAGGCCGACGCGCTTGGGGGCGGCTCGAGCCGGGGCAACGGGAAGATCAGGCTGGAGTTGACGCTGGACGGGAGCCCGCTCGAGCTGCCGACTCCGGAGTTCGCCGGCCCCTGACACGACCGGGGCGACACGATGGGCATCCACCGAGTGCAGCTACGGATCCGTTCGCGACTCGTGACGCCCCTGCGCGCCGAGACGCTGTGGGGGCACATCGCGTGGTCGATCCGGTGGCACGAGGGCGAGGATGCATTGGGCGCGTGGCTGGACCGGTACGACCGTGGCGAACCGCCGCTGGTGCTGTCGGACCCCATGCCGTCGGGCTGGCTTCCGGCGCCGCGCATCCCGCTGCCACCGTTGCCGGAGGACGCCCCATCCGACGAGGAGGCTGATCGCGCACGCAGGGCGAGGAAGCGCATGTGGATCGCGCGTGAATCGTGGGAGGCGATCGCCCACGGAGTAAGTTCAGAGAGCCTGTTCCACGAGTTGGAGCGATCCACGGCGCCGGCGAGCGCCGTATGCGGGGCGCTGAGCCACGCGGCGGTCAATCGGCTGACGGGAGGCACGGCGCAGGAGGGCGGGGGAACGCTGTTCTCCACGAACAATCTGTTCTACGGGGCCGATGGCGACACGTTCGACACGTGGGCGCTGTCGGATGAACCGTCATCGGATGTGGGGGCGATCTTCGAACGCGCCCTGTCCGGGGGCTACGGGCGCGACGCGGCGTCGGGAGCGGGGGATATCCGCGTGATCGGGTGCGAGGAATCGACGCTGTCAACGGTTGAGCACGCGAACGCGGGCGTCCTGCTCGGGCCGGCGGTCCCCGCCTCGGCTGACCCCGCGCGAGGATACTTCGGCGTCGATGTGTACAGCGGACGGCTGGGCGGGGTCTTTTCCATCGAGCCGACGCCTGACGGCGTCGACCAGAAGCAGAAGAACCCGGTGACGAGGCTCGTGCGCGGGAGCGTCATCATCGCGGAGCCGCCCCCGTTGGTGTTCGGGCGCGTGGTCGGCGGCGTGCACCCGTGGGCGCCGGTGCGCCACTGCGGGGTGACGCTCGTTCTCCCGTGCCGGCTGGAGGACTCGCTGGTTCAGGAGGCGGCGGCGTGAGCCGGGCGCACTTCCAACGATTCCGGATGAGCATCGAGCCGCTGTCCCCGATCCACATCGGGTCGGGTCTGGCGATCCAGCCGCAGGAGTACGTGTTCGAAACAAAGAAGCAAGACGGCTCCCACTGGCTGATCGGCGCGGACCTGGCGTCCGCTGTCGGGGATCTTGACGACCGCCAACGAGCCGAGTACACGAAGATCGTGAAGCGCGGAGACCTCGCGGGTGTGCGCGGCTGGCTGCAGAAACATATTCATCCGGAGCGGCACGCGAGGTTTGTCGTCCAGATACAGGATATTGCATTCAATATCTTGAGCAAATCGGTGGACGATCCGAACCGGAGGTGCGAGATTGAGTTGATGACGCGCGACGCGGCGTCGGGGCATCCGTACATCCCCGGGTCCTCGATCAAGGGCGCGGTGCGCACCGCGCTGATCGACGCGCTGATCGGCGACCCGCCATCGAAGGAGGCGCTCGCGGCAGCTAATGATGCCCGTCCCTCGGCGAAGTTTGAGGCGCGGGTGCTCGGCAACACCAAGAACGGCACAAAGCCCGACCTGTATCGCGACCCGTTCCGCCAACTCGCGTTCTCCGACGCGACGCTGGAGGAAGGGAGCACGTACATCGACGAGATCAAGATCCGTCGCCTGCGGCGATCCGAAACACCCGTTGGTGAAGGGAACGATCCGACAGGCATCCAGATGTTCCGTGAGGTGACGTGGTCAGCCCTGGACGGAGAGGCTGCCACCGCGCGGGGTGAGCTGCGCCTGTTCAGCGGGCTTTCGGCACGCAGGTACTGGGACAGGAAGGAGAGGGTTGAGCGCGAGCTCCTGCCGCGATCATGGACCATCGAAGAGCTGTGCCAGCAGTGCACCGCGTTCTACCGTCCTCGGTTGGAACGGGAACTCGAACGGTTCTTTCGTGATGATGCGGCCACATCGAAGACACTCAAGGGGCGTGCGCACACGCTCGAACCAAACCAGGCCTTGGTCAGGCTCGGACGCCACAAGCACTGGGAGTGCACGGTGCTCCGCGCGCCGCTGTGCCGTGAGCCGAAACGCGGCGTGGGGATGACGCGGTCTCTGGCGGGGGGTATGCTCCCGCTCGGGTGGGCGATCCTGAGCTTCGAGGCGACCGGCTGACATGGCGCGAACCTGTCTGATCCAGACCGTCGGGACAGGGGGGCCGGAGAACCCCGTGTGGGAGGCCCTGGCGTTCATCGCGCGACAGATCAACCCCGACGTGCTAATCCAGTGCTGCTCGAAAAAGACGCAGCGGGAGACGATCCCGAAGTTCGATACGTGCATCGATGAGGCCGAATCTGCGCGCTGGAACCGACAGATTCGTACGTGCGACGACGAAGAGGACGTTGTCACGCTCACGCGCGAGTACTCGGCGATCATCGACGAGTTGATGCGCGAAGATCCCGGCACACGCATCGTCGCCGACTACACGAGCGGCACGAAGGCGATGTCGGCGGCGCTGGTCGCCGCGGGTGTGGCGCGAGGCATCTCGTTGCTGGAGTACGCAACCGGCGATCGGGATCGTACGGGGCGTGTGACGCGGACAACAGGCACGCGCTCGCTGTCGCCGGCGGACCTCGTCGCTGAGCGCAGGCTGGATTTGCTGGGTGATCTGTTCAATCTTGGTCAGTACGAGAGCGTGCGAGAAGAAGCGAAAGATCTGGCACAGCGTGTCAAGGCCGCCAATCTACAGACGCGGGCCGGGACGCTCGCCGAGCTCGCCGGAGTGTATCACAGCTGGGATCTATTCGATTGGAAGGCCGCGTTCAGCGCGCTCAAGGATCTGACGTGCAAGAACAAGGAGGAATTCGAGAACGCAGGATGGGATGTGGAACTGCTCGGTAAGCAGTGCCACCACCTCAAGCGGTGCAAGGAAGGGAAAAAGCGGTACAGCAATGACCGGATCGTCGATTTGCTCGCGAGCGCGGAACGATGCTGCAAACGCGGGCGGTATGACGACTGCGTCGCGCGCCTGTACCGGCTCATTGAGATGATCGGGCAGGCGCGTTTGGCAGACAAAGAACACGGCATCAAGAACACGAGCAAAGCGCGCCTCTCCGAAATCAAGTATCTGGCCCCGCGCTACGCCGAGAAACAGACGCATTGGACAGAAGGGCAGAACATAAAATTAGGTCTGCGCGACAACATCGAGATCCTGTTCGAGGCCGAGGATCCGGTGGGCATGTTCCTCGGGGAGCGGTACGGCCTGGAATCCGGCAGCAAAGACGCGCCGTTGAAGGACCTGCTCGACAGAAGAAACGGCTCTTTGCTGGCGCACGGGGAGCAGCCGGTCTGTGAATGCACGGCTCAGAAGTTGCTGGCAATCGCCCGTGATGCTGTGCGCATGCATGTTGGAAACACCGATACGCTCGATGAACTTCTACGAGCGGCCACATTCACGCTGTGCCCGTGGGTGAGCGACGTGCGCCGGAATCTCTAATCAGGCGCACGCTCACGCAGGCAACTCACCGCGGCGCGTGTGTGGCCCTCAACCCAAAATTTATAAACACTGCACGCTGTTTTGTGCGTTCCATGCTATTCATTATAATGTCCCATCGGCGCGGGGCGGAGCACACGCCGCTCGACCACGCTGGCTATGACTCAGACGAATGCGCCCAGATGCTGAGCGCGTCGGTGACCGGCGTTGCTTCTGTCGCGCGAGCTCTGCGCAACGGACGCCCGACAGGCTCAGGTCTCGTGTGATGCGATTCAGGTCTGGCTTCTGGCGGCGCCTGGCTTGCGGAGCTGCGAACGATGAGTTCCCCGCCGCGATGGCGTTATTGCTCCTCGGCTCG
>RFGH01000226.1 GCA_003696675.1 Planctomycetota bacterium | reverse complement strand
GGGCGGGGAGGGTTGCCGAATAGGTGCCGGTCCCGTTGGGGGTGGTGGGAACGGGGATGAACGGACCCGCGCCGATACGGGCGGACACGACGACCGAGGTCGGGTCGTAGTCCTGCGTGCCCGGCGTGAGGGTGAAGCCGATCACCGGCTGTTCGTTCGCGGCCACGGTGGTGGGGGCGTCGAGCCCGAACGCAAGGGGGAGGGTGGTCCGCTGGGCGAACAGCTTGGCCGCGGCCCAGTTTTCCTGGGCGGTCGGGAGGATCGTGCTCGCGGGCGGGGAGAAGCCGTCGAGCCCGAAGACATCCTGATCGCTGGGTCGGAGTTCGATGGTCAGGCTCTTGGCGCCGGGATCGCCATAGAACCAGTCGCTCGCGGTGCCGGCGGCGGGGTAGAGCAGCCAGGACACGATGGGGTTGTAGAACGCCCCGGATTGGGACTGGATGAGGTCCGACATGTCCTCGGTGAGGTTCTGGAAGAAGGTGCGGTCCGGTTCGGGGGCCTGCACGCCGTCGGCATAGCCGAATGGGTAGAGGATGAGCTGTGAGTAGGTGTGGTAGTCGATGTGGGCGACCAGATCGTCCCCGAATGACAGAGCGAGATCGCGCAGCGACTGTGTCTCAGGTTCGGAGAAAGGCGCGGCGCCGCGGTAGATGTCGCTGTCCGTCGCCCCGCTGGAACCGTCGCCGCCCCACTCGTAGCCCCAGTTGCGGTTGAGATCGACGCCGTATGTCGATCGCCGGTTTTTCCGCCAATAGCGTTCGGTGGACCAGGAGTAGAGATAGCCGTCGGGGTTCGTGACAGGGACGATCACAAAGCGTATCGAATCGACCAGGTCCTTGACGACCGGATCGGTGTCGTAGTCCGAGACCAGCCGCGATGCGAGGTAGGTCACCGTCATCGGGCTGACCCACTCGCGGGCGTGCTGGCAGCCGTTCCAAAGCACCACCGGACGATCGGCTGCAGCGTTGCCGGGCTGATCCGGGCCAGTGATCGTGATGGCGAACAGGTCGCGTCCCTGGATCGTGTTGCCCACATCGCTGACCGAGGCCAGCTCCGGGCGCGCTGCAGCGATGTTGTTGATATACGCGTAGATCTGATCGAGTTGCTTGTAGTTGGCGAACCAGGCCTCGTCGTGCGGGTTCCCGCCACGCGGGGTATTCAAGGGGCGCGGCCGATCGAACCGGGCCGCCTGCCGCAGTTCGGCCCAGGCGCGGTCGGCGTTGGCCTGCAGGTCGGGGATCATGATCTCGACCTCAAGCCCCGCCTCGCGGAGGGCACCGATCCGATCAACCCGGATCTGAAGGTCGAAGGGGGCATTCACGCCCGCGCCCTCGGACCACAGGCTCTCCGACAGGGCCATGGCGGCGTTCACCTCACGGATCGAATCCGCCCGGACGCGGACCACCGATTGCCCCTCATAGACCCGCGGCGGGGTGTGGTTGAGCACATCGAGCAACTGGGCGTGGGCCGTCCCGGCGAGGGCGGCGACGAGGGCGCAGGCGGCGTGGCGCATGGGAGAGTCTCCGAAATCGATCTGTCCAAAGGTCCGGCCCGGAGCGGCTCCGTCCGAGAACCCTGTGCTGCCCGGCCATCGATCGCCGGGCGATACCCCGAGAACCGGGGCTGCCTTCATGTCCGTGCCCGCGGGGTGGATGGTTCCAGACCCGCTCGGCCCAAGTTGGGTATAGGGATCCCTCCTGCTTGGGATGCAGGAATCGGCGATACTCTGGCGTGGGGCCTTCACCCTCATGCTCGGGGGATCGATGGGCGTTCGGAAAGTGGGACAATCCCGGGCCGGACCCGAGCATCGCGCGTTGATGCAGCGGCTGGCGATCGCCTGGTCCGCTACGGCGAGGAAGACTCCCGGTCGATCGGGCGCTGGTTGGCCGGGCACTGAGCGAGCATCCGCGTCCACCCGCCAAGCGAACCGAGGTTTCCACGACCGGAACTGTTCAACCTAGGCTTGTTTCGTGACCACTGCGCATGCGCCCGTCCAAACCGTCCCGTCGCCCGTCCGGCCCGCCGATCCGACGATCCCGATCGAGGCGGGCATCACCGCGCGCCGACGCCGGGCCACCGCCGTCATCGGCACCCACTTTGTCATCGATGCATTCAGCTTCATGATCATCGCCATGATCCCCTCGCTGGTGGTCATGCTGGAGATCCCCGCCCACCAGAAGGCCCTGCTGCTCGGGCTCGGTTCGATCTCCTCGGGCCTCATCCAGCCGATCGTCGCGTGGTTCAGCGACAAGCTCGATACCCGCCTGCTCGGCTCGCTCGGATTCATCGTCGCGGTCCTGGCAATCTCCAATGTCGGCATGGTCGATTCCTTCTGGGCCCTCGCCGCCGTCTTCGCCATCGGCGCGATGGGGGTGGGGGCCTTCCATCCGCCAGCCGCGGCCGCCGTGGGACAGCTCGCCGGGGCGCAGCGATCACGCTATCTCGCGATCTTCTTCCTCTTCGGCATGCTCGGCGGCATGGCGGGCAATGTGCTTACCCCGCGCTATGTGGACTTCTTCGCGACCGGTGCCGACGGCGCTGTGGATACACGCTCGGGGCTGCTCGCCTTGCGCTGGATGATCCTGCCCGGGCTCGCTAGCGCCGCCATCCTCACCTTCGCCATCCGCAAAGTCGGTCACCGCTCCCTCGCCGCCGGAGACGCCCACCGCGCCTGGGACGCTGCCGAACGCCGCGCCCGCTGGCGCGCTGTCTGGCTGCTCTACATATCCAATGTGCTCCGCTTCAGCGTCAACATGGCGCTCGTCTACCTGTTTACCGAATGGGCGGTCGCCCACACCCTGCGGGCCGAGAACGCGCCGATCCTGACCGAGGCGCTCGGCGCCAAGGCCTCCAGTCTCAACGGCATCCTGCAGGCCTCCATGCAGCTCGGCATGGGCGGCGGCGGCATGCTCCTCGGCTTCGTGCTCGCCGCACGCTTCGAGAAGTTGGTTTTCTGGGCAATCCCCGCCCTGGGCGCCATCGCCATCGCGGCGCTGACGCGGGCGGACGCCGCACCCGTGGAAATCGCCGCGGCACTGGCGATCGCCGGCTCCGTGCTGTCCGGCTTCGGCTTCGGCGCGTGCATCCCCATCAGCATGGGCGTGGCGCAGCGGATGCTGCCGCACCGCACCAGCCTGGCCAGCGGGCTGATGCTGGGGGGCGCATGGGCGTTCGCGTTCGTCGGCCCGGTGGCCGCCGAACTCGTCCAGAACGGGCTGCGCTCCAAGCCTGACGCCCCCGCGTGGTCGATCCGCGCCGCCGAATCACTCCCGGCATCGCTCGGCGGCCCGCTGCTCGACGGCATGGGACTCGACGCCGCGTTCTACTTCACCGCCGGCGTGCTCCTCATCGCCGGCCTGATCTCGCTCGGCCTGCCGCGGGATCTGATGCGACGCACCCACCGCGATTGACGCCCGCAGTCAGCCTGTGACAAAGCAGTGACAAACAGCCGGCCGCGTCCAACGCCGCGCGGCTGTGACAATCCCGTGACGGCCGGGAGACGATGACTTCGGTATCTCTTGGTGTGCAACGGGCACGCGGCCCGTCGCCGCCATGTCAGGAGAACACCGATGCAGGCATCCCGTATCATCGCATCCTCGCTCGCGCTCTCGATCGCCACCCTCGCCGGCGCGTCACGCCCTGTCGTGATCGGCTCGTGCCCGCCGCCCGAGTGCATCCCGCAGACCGCCGACGATCAGATCATCCAGCAGACCTGCCGCGTCGAGGTCGTCTTCGTGCTCGATACCACCGGCAGCATGGGCGGCCTGATCGAGGGCGCCAAGCAGAAGATCTGGTCCATCGCCACCACGATCGCCCAGGCCCAGCCCTCGCCTGAGATCCGCATGGGGCTGATCGGCTACCGCGACCGCGGTGATGATTACATCACCCGCCGCACCGCCTTGACCGAAGACCTCGACGCCATCTACTCCGACCTCATGACCTTCGAGGCCCGCGGCGGCGGAGACGCGCCCGAGTCCGTCAATCAGGCCCTCTTCGAAGCCATCGAACGCTTCGACTGGACCGAGGGCGACGACACCCTCCGCATCGTCTACCTCGTCGGCGACGCCCCGCCGAAGATGGAATACCAGGACGACGTCAAGTATCAAGCCTCGTGCAAACTCGCCCGCGAGAAGGGCATCCTGATCAACACCATCCAGTGCGGCTCGATGTCGGCCACACGCCAGTTCTGGCAGGAGATCGCCCAGAACGCCGGCGGCGCGTACGCGGCCATTCCTCAGGACGGCGGTGTCCGGCAGATCGCCACCCCCTACGACGATCAGATCAACCAACTCAGCACCGAACTCAACAACCTCATGATCGACTACGGCGATCGTCGCACCCGCACTGCTCAGACCGTCAAACGCGCCCAGGCCGCGGAGATCGCCGACGCCGCCCCTACCGAGGCCAACGCCGACCGCGCCGCATACCTAGGCACCGCCTCCGGCAAAGTCACCCTCTACGGCGAGCAGGAACTCGTCGTCGATGTGACCGATGGCAAGGTCAAGGTCGAAGAAATCCCCGAAGACCACCTCCCCGAGTCGCTGCGGGGCAAGTCGAAGGAAGAGATCAAGACCATCATCGCCGAGAACAAGGCCAAGCGCGACGCGATCAATGCCCGCATGGCCGAACTCGTCGAACAGCGCCGAGCCTTCTTGAGAGAAGCGTCCGACTCGACCGACGACGGCTTCGATGCCCAGGTTCGCGCGTCCATCCGCGCCCAGGCCGCCCGCATCGGCCTGCTCATTCCCGAAAACGACTGATTCCGCGCCGCGTTTCCGTCACCCCGCACGCCCCCCAATACTCCATCGGGCCAACTCACGCCCGAACCGAGCACGCGCATCCATCCAAGGAGGACCCATGCGCCGCACACGATCCACCCTCGCCCTTGCCTGCACGCTCCTCGCCGGAGCCGCCGCCCACGCCAATGCCGACGGCGTCTCGCTGACCATCTATTCCACCGCCACCCCCGGCGCCATCCCGCCCGAGATGTACCGCCCTACCCCCGGCCAGAACCGCTATGGCTACGGCAACCCGTGGAACCAGATCCCGGGCTACGCCATGATCCGCCAGGACCGCACCCTCGACATCGACGCCGGCGTCAGCCAGCTCACCTTCACCGATGTCGCCGCCCTGCTCGACCCGACCACCGTCCGCTTCGAGTCCCTCACCGACCCCGACGGCACCAGCGTCCTCGAGCAGGACTACCGCTTCGACCTGCTCAGCATGGACAAAATGCTCGAGCGCTACATCGACAAGAGCATCATCTTCAACGGCCAGGAAGTCACCCTCATATCCGTCGCCGGCGGCGGCATGCTCATCCGCGGCGGCGACGGACGCATCCAGTTCCAAGAAGGCTACAACGGCGTCGTCTTCCCATCGCTCGCCGACGGGCTTATCACCCGCCCCACACTGCTCTGGACCGTCGCCGCCGACCGCGGCGGCCGACAGGACACCCGCGTCACCTACCAGACCGGCGGCATCACCTGGTGGGCCGATTACAACATCCTCTTCCATGAGAGCGACAACGCCAACAGCGGCACCGTCGATGTGAGCGCGTGGGTCTCTATCCTCAACCAGTCCGGCGGGTCGTACGAGAACGCGACGCTCAAACTCATCGCCGGCGATGTGCACCGCGCCCCCGAGCCGCGCCCGACATACACGCGCGGCCGCGAGATGATGTACACCGCCGACGCCCAGTCCAAAGCCGGTTTCGAGGAGAAGGCCTTCTTCGAGTACCACCTCTACACCCTCGGCCGCCCGGCCACCATCCCCGACCGTTCCACCAAGCAGCTTGAACTCTTCGACACCGCCCGCGATATCCCGGCCGAGAAGATCCTGGCCTTCAACGGCACCGCGTCCTTTGCCAACTACGGCGGGCGCATCGAGGATCCGAACTTCGGCGTCGGCACAGAGACCAAGGTCGCCGTCTACCTGAAGTTCGACAACAAGGAAGAGCACGGCCTGGGCATCCCCATGCCCTCCGGACGCATCCGCGTCAGCCAGACCGATGACGCCGACGGCTCCCAGGAGTTCATCGGCGAGGATGTCATCGATCACACCCCCCGCAACGAGGAAATCCTGATCCGGCTCGGCAACGCCTTTGATGTCGTCGGCGAGCGCCGACAGGTCAGCTTCCAGCGCGGCAAGGACTGGATCGTCGAGACCATCGAGGTCACTCTCCGCAACCAGAAGACCGAGCCCGTCGAGGTCCGCGTGCAGGAAAACCTGTACCGCTGGACCAACGCCGAGATCCAGAACATCAGCCACAACCACGAGATGCTCGACGCCCGCACCCTCGTCTCCCGGATCATGATCCAGCCCGAGGGCGAGGAGAAGTTCACCTACACCGTCCGCTATTCGTGGTAAAACATCCCAAGATCGGATCCAGGCCGCGGCCCGCGTGAGAACGCCGGCCCGGCATTGTCCAGGGACGGAGCAACACCCATGTCACTCGGCGTGATCCTCGTGGTCGAAGACGACGCCGCCATCCGGCGCGGCATCGTCGACATGCTCCGATACAGCGGCTACGGCGTCCACGAAGCCGCCGACGGCCGCGCCGGGCTCGACCTCGCCCTCGCCGTCGACGCGGACCTCGTCCTCCTCGACATCATGATGCCCGGCATGGACGGCACCAAGGTCCTCACCGAACTCCGCAAGGCCCGCCCCGCCCAGCCCGTCATCTTCCTCACCGCCCGGGGCGAAGAAGAAGACCGCATCGGCGGGCTCCGCCTCGGCGCCGACGACTACATCGTCAAGCCCTTCAGCATCGACGAACTCATGGCCCGCATCGAAGCCGTCCTGCGGCGCTCTCCCGCCCGCCCGACCAGCCGCACGGCCATCGACATCGCCGGACGCTCCATCGACTTCGATCGACGCGAAGCCACCCTCCCCGGCGGCGTCAAACGCACCCTCACCGAGCGCGAGGCCGAGGTCATCGGCTACCTCGCCGCCAACCCCGGAAGGGCCGTGTCCCGCGACGAACTCCTCCAGCGGGTCTGGGGCCTTGACCCCCGCGGCACCCACACCCGCACCGTTGACATGACCATCGCCAGGCTCCGCGAATCCCTCGACGACGACCCCGCCAACCCCAAGGTCATCCGCACACTCCGCGGCAAGGGCTACATGCTCGCCGACGAGACCGACGGGAGCGCACCCGCGTGATCGCCCGACGCCAGAGGCTCTGGTGGGGCTTCGGGCTCGGCGCGGGCGTCGTGCTGGCCGCCTTGGCGTGGGCCAGCGTCGCCGTCACCCGGCTCGAGGCCCGCAACGCCGAGATCCGCGCCGAGTCCCAGCGCCAGGAACTCATCCGCCTCGCCCTCTGGCGCCTCGACTCCCAACTCGCATCGATCATCGCCATGGAAGCCGCCCGCCCCGCCGGGTCGGGCATCCCCATCGTCGCCGGCAGGCTCCAACCCGAGCGCGACGAACACATCGTCCAAACCGCTTCGCCCCAGATCTTCCACAACGCCTACGCGAAAGGGTTCTTCGAAATCACCCCTTCCGGGGAGGTCGCCGCCACCGACGACCGCACCCGCGACCTCGCCCAGCAGCTCCAGCAATCTCCCCCATTCGAGGAACTCGCCGACACGCCCGCACCCGGGTCAGAGCCTGACCCCCAGCCCGAGTCCCAGGCCCAGTCCTACGACTTCGCGGCTCGCAAGCAGATCGCCAGCATCGCCACACGCGAAACCGACGCCAGCCGCCAATCTGTCCCCGCCCCTCAATCCGGGGCCACCCGTTCGGACCGGGCCGCCGAAAGCGCCCTCATGCTGGAGGACGGCGCAATCGGCCTTCCTGGAACCGCTGCTCCCGCCGCCGTCGAGCCCCGCTGGCTCGATTCGGACTCAGGCCCCCCGGAACTGGTGCTCGTCCGCACGCTGACCACCCCCGACGGCCCCCGCGCCGAGGGGGTCAGCCTCGACTGGGCACTCCTCGAACGCTCTTTGACCGAATCGATCTCCGATCTGCTGCCGGCCACCACACTGCTGCCCGCCCGCGGCGCGGACGCCCTCCGACTGGAGCGCGAGGGCCGGGCCTATCGCCTGGCCACGATCCCGGCCCTGCTCCTGCCCGACAAGGCGGTCGCCATGCCGAAGGAACGCATGACCCCAGCCCTCTGGGCGTTGCTTGTCACCTGGCTGGCGACCCTGACGGCCCTGATCGCGGTGGCCGCCGTGCTCCGGGCGACCCTGCGCCTCAGCGACCGCCGGGCCAGGTTCGTCGGGGCAGTCACCCACGAGCTCCGCACGCCGTTGACCACCTTCCGGCTCTACGCCCAGATGCTCGCCGGCGGCATGGTTACCGATGAGAAGGCCAAAGCCGAGTACCTGAACACCCTCGACCGCGAGTCCGTCCGGCTCGGCGAGATCGTCGAGAATGTGCTCGAGTACGCCCGCCTGACCCGGCGCCGCCCGGGCGACGCCCGCCCGCCCGGTGAGCGGTCGATCACCGCGTCCGAGCTGCTCGCCCGCGTGCGTCCGGTGCTCAGCCGGCGGGCCGAGCAGTCCGGCATGGACCTGATCGTCTCGGTCGATCCCTCGGTCGATGCGGGTGACCCGCCCCGGACTGTCACCTGCGACCCCCGCTCGGTCGAGCGGATCCTTATGAACCTGATCGAGAACGCGTGCAAGTATGCCCTGCCCCAGCCCGTTCCCGGCGCTCCCGAGCCGGAGGATGCCGACACCCGCATCCACCTGGACATCACCCGCACCGACCGCCACCTCGAACTGCTGATCGCCGACCATGGCCCGGGCGTCCCCCGCCGGGAGCGGGAACGAGTCTTCGGCGAGTTCCACCGCGGCCCGGGCGCGGCCGAGAGTTCCCGCCCGGGGCTGGGCCTGGGGCTGGCATTGTCCCGTGGGCTGGCCCGAGAAATGGGCGGCGACCTCCGCATGACCCGCCGCCGGGATCACGGGGCCGAGTTTCTGTTGACCATTCCCCTGGACCCCTCACCGGCTTGATGACCTCGCCCGGAGCCGGGTCTATACTGCCCGCCCGAGGGCCACCCGGCCCGGAGGGCCTGTAGCTCAGTTGGTTAGAGCGCACCCCTGATAAGGGTGAGGTCGACAGTTCGAGTCTGTCCAGGCCCACTATCTCCCTCTGGCGAGGAACGGCAACAAGCGGCAGGGACCGGCGCAAACGCTGGTCCCTGTTGTGTTTGTGGCGAGTCGGCGTGTTCTTTGCCGCTCTCTGCCGATTTGCCAGCCGCCTTCGCTCTTTGACGAATGCCACTGTTGGCGTTGGCTCGGCTGTTCGAGCCGAGTCACGGGCGGACGGCCGCTGGTGTGCGGGGTGAGCCTGCGACTGATCGAGCCGGACGAGGAGCACCGGGGCTGGACGGGTGTGCGCGTTTTTTCGGGGAGGGAGAGACCGGCGCGGGCGGCTGAAACCGCTCGGCGCGCGCTTGTCAGCTCTTGTAGCCGTCCGGGTGCTTCTCGAACCATGACCACGCGGTCGAGACGACCTCGTCGATGTCGGTGACTTCAGGCGACCAGCCGAGCTCGCGACGGATCTTCGACGGGTCGTTGTACAGGGCGATCGCGTCGCCAGCCCGGCGGCCCGATTCGGTGACTTCGAAGTCTCGCCCGGTGACACGGCGGACCGAGTCGAGGATCTGGCGGACCGAGTAGCCCTCGCCGATGCCGACATTGAAGGCCTCGCGGGCGCCGGGGGGGACCCTTTCGGCGGCGCGGACATGGGCGTCGATCAAATCCTCGACATGGACATAGTCGCGCACGCAGGTGCCGTCGGGCGTGGGGTAGTCGGTGCCGAAGATCGACATGCCCGGACGCTTGCCCCGGGCGGCCTGTATGGCGACGGGGATCAGGTGCGTCTCGGGCGTGTGGTCCTCGCCGAGGAGGCCCGAGCGGTCGCAGCCGGCGACATTGAAGTAGCGGAGCATGGTCAGGGCGAGCGGGCGTCCGGCGCGGGCGCGCATCTCGGCGTAGTCGAGCAGGATGTGCTCGAAGTGCAGTTTGGTGCGTCCGTAGGGCGAGGTTGGGTGCTGCGGGCATGTCTCGGGGACTGGGATCATGCCCTCCGGCGGATCGCCGTAGGTGGCGCAGGATGACGAGAAGATGATCCGGTCGACGCCCCGCCCGTCACGGGCCTGGTCGAGCGCTCCGAGCATGGTGACGGCCGATCCGATGTTGTTGCGGTAGTACCAGATCGGGTCTTCGACCGATTCGCCGACATATGCCACCGCCCCGAAATGCATGACCGTGTCGAGATCGGCCCCGTCCACGGCGGATCGGACCGCTTGGGCGTCGCCGATGTCGGCATGGACAAACGAGAAGCGTTCGGGGAACTGGGCCGCGAGCAGGTCCATCGGCTCGCGGTGCCCACGGTAGAGCGAGTCGAGGGCGACGACGGTGTGCCCGTCCCTCAGCAGGCGCTGGCAGGCGTGCGAACCGATGTACCCCGCTCCTCCGGTGACCAGAACCCGCATGCGTGCCGCCTCCTGAGTGTCCGTTCGGTGTTCGGTCAGCGTACGCCCGGAATGGAGAACCGGGTCGATCCGAAACCGTAGAATGGCGCAAGCGGGAAGGAACCCGCCGGACCGATCGGGGGCCGCGAAGGCTCTCGGACCCTGACGCCCCGGCGACAGATGCCGGAGAACACGGAGCCAGCCCGGATGGCCGACTCTTTCACGGCGGACTTCAAGCGTTTCTTCGGACGCGGCTTGGGCATCCTGCTGCCGACCATCGTCACCCTGTGGATCCTGTGGCAGGCCTTCGGCTTCGTCTACACCAATGTAGCCCAGCCGATCAATCGCGCCACGCGGACGGCCGTGCTCTGGGTCGTGCCGAAGGTCTTCGAAGAGCAATCGATGCCCGAGTGGTTCCGCATCACCGAGGACGAGATTCTCCAGGCCAAGGTGCTCGGCACTGTACGCCCGAACGCGTCAGACCAGGTGATCCGGCGTGAGTTGCGGCGGCAGTACCTGCAGGGCTTTTGGAACGAGCATTGGTACCTCAACCTCACGGGTTTTCTTGTCGCCATTCTGCTGATCTACCTGGCCGGTGTGCTGCTGGGCAACTTCTTCGGGCGGCGTCTCTACCACCGCGTCGAGCGGCTGATCGCCCGCATTCCGGGGTTCAAACAGGTCTACCCGCATGTCAAACAGGTGGTCGATCTGATCCTCGGCGAGAAGAAGATGGCTTTCTCGAAGGTTGTGCTGGTCGAGTATCCCTGCGCGGGTGTGTGGACACTCGGCTTCCTGACGGGCAGCTCGCTGCGTGTGATCGACGGTCCCGCGGGTGGGCGGGTGGTGTCCATCTTTATCCCCACTTCGCCCACGCCGTTCACCGGGTTCACGATCAATGTGCTCGAGCAGAACGCGATCCCGGTCGAGGTTTCGATCGAGGAGGCGCTGCGTTTCGTGATCACCGCGGGTGTGCTGACGCCCGAGTCCGCGTCGATTGGCCAGCCCGCCGGCGCCCAGGGTCCGCGTGTGATCGCCGCCAAGGACGCGCAGGAGGCTGCGGCCCAGGCCCGCAGGTCCATGACGGGCGCCCAGCCCGATACCGACGCCGCCGGGGAACCCGGGCAGAAGGGCGCTTAGACTGTGTTCAGAGAACCCCGGAGGCCCGCCTCCGGACGGAAAGGAGTGGCCCGATGCGGATCAATGTGACCGGACGCCAGATGGAGATCACCCCGGCGATTGAGCGCCATGTCCAGCAGAAGGGCGAGCGGCTTGCGGCCAAGTACGACGACTTCGTCCAGCAGATGGACTTCACCTTCTCCCAGGAAGTTGCGTCCAAGTCCTTCTTCAAGGGTGAACTCCTTGTCGCCGTACGGGCCCACCCGGAGTTTGTCGCCAAGGCCGAGGGCCACGATGTGTATGCCTTGATCGACGAGGTCATTCATAAGGCCGAGCGGCAGCTGCACGACCATAAGGAAAAGCAGAAGCTCGAGAACCGCTAATCCGGGGGTCCATGACGATGAAGCTGACCGAGATCGTCCAACCGAACGCCGTGATTCCCAAGTTGCAGTCGTCCGAGCGGGATGACGCGGTGCGTGAGCTGATCGGAGCGCTCGTCCGCGACGGTGCGGCTTCGCCCGATGCCGAAGAGGAACTGGTCAATAAACTACTCGATCGTGAACGCAAGGGATCGACCGGTTTCGGGCGCGGCGTCGCGGTGCCCCATGTGAAACACAAGGCCGTCAAGCAGATACGGGCGGCGATCGGCATCTCTCAGCACGGCATCGACTTCAACGCGCTCGACAAGCAGCCGGTCTACACCGTCTTCCTTCTCCTCAGCCCCGAGGATCGCCCGGAGGAGCATCTGCAGGCGATGGAGACGATCTTCAAGAATCTGTCCAAGGACACCTTCCGCCGGTTCCTCCGCCAGTCTTCGACCGCGGAGGATGTGCTATCACTGCTCGACGAGGCCGACCATCAGCATCTCGGCGGGTGACCAACACCGCCCAATCCAACCCTTGCCCCGGCCGCCGGCCGGTGCCCGTGGAGACCGCCCTTTGCCCGAGGTCCGTTCGGCCAAGGTGACGATCGTCAACAAGTACGGTCTGCACGCGCGCCCCGCGACGGACTTCGCCGCCCTTGCCGATCGGTTTGTCTGCGAGGTGCTCGTCCGCACCGTAGATGGCGAGGCCGACGGCAAGTCCATCATGGATCTCATGATGCTCGCAGCGACCCAGGGCACCGAGATCGAGATCGTGTGCACCGGCGATGATGCGGACTCTTGCTTGCAGAACCTGGCCGATCTGGTCGGACGCGGGTTCGACGAGGACGAGTAAGGCTCAGCCCGCCGGGACCGACTCGGTCGTCATTTTCTCCCGTCGGATCGACGCGCCGAGGGACGCCAATCGGTGCTCCAGGGCTTCGTATCCGCGGTCGATGTGATACACGCGGTTGATGGTGGTGGTTCCCTCGGCGGCGAGACCTGCGAGCACGAGCCCCGCCGAGGCGCGCAGGTCCGACGCCATCACCGGGGCGCCGTTGAGCCTCTCGACCCCGGTCACGACCACGGTGGCGCCCTGCCGGACGAGCGATGCCCCCATCCGCTGCAACTCGGCCACATGCAAGAAACGCTCGGGGAAGATCTTCTCGGTGACGACGCTGTTGCCCTCCGCCAGGCACAGCAGGGCCATGAACTGGGCCTGAAGGTCGGTCGGGAAGCCCGGGTGGGGCTGCGTGGTGATCTGGACGCTGCGGAGGGTGCCCGGGCGGGTGACCCGGCAGGTGCGGCGCATGGGATCGTCGCCGGAGCCGATGGGATCGATCGCGACGCCGATGGCTTCGAGGGTCTCCGTGGCCGCCATGAGTGCGTCGAGGGGGCAGTTGTCGAGTATGAGGTCGCCGGCGGTGATGCCAGCGGCGCACATGAGTGTGCCGGCTTCGATACGGTCGGGGATGACAGTGTGGTCCACTCCGCGAAGCGTTTCGACGCCGCGGATCGTGATGCGGGGCGAACCCGCCCCCTCGATCCGGGCTCCCATGGAGTTGAGCATATTGGCGAGGTCGACGATTTCGGGCTCGCAGGCGGCGCACTCGATGATGGTGGTGCCCTTGGCGAGCGTGGCGGCCGACATGACATTGGCGGTGCCGAGCACGGTCGAGCCGTTGGCGCCTCCCAGGAACATGGTGGCGCCGATCAGTCGGCCGCCGGGCGGTGTCTCGGCGATGATGTCGCCGTCTTCGAGCGTGATCCGCGCGCCGAGGGCTTGGAGGCCTTTGAGGTGCAGGTCGACGGGACGCTGCCCGATGGCGCACCCGCCGGGCAGGGACACCCTGGCGCGCCCGCGTCGTGCCAGCATCGGTCCGAGGACGCAGATGCTCGCCCGCATGGTGCGGACGATGTCGTAGCGGGCATGGCTGGCCCGTTCATCCATGGTCTGGATGCAGAAGATGGGGCGGCCTGCGGTGTCGGTCTCCCGGGCGATGACGACGCCGAGTTCGCCGAGCAGGCGGACCATGTTGCGGATGTCGGACAGGTCGGGGACATCGCGGAGGGTGATGGGCTCATCGGTGAGGAGGACTGCGGCCATGATCGGCAGGGCGGAGTTCTTGGATCCGTTGACCCGAAGCCGACCGTTGATCCGACGCCCGCCCTCGATCACAAACGCATCCATGCCGTTCCTCCGTGCCGGATCGTATTCGCCGCTGGCTCGGTTCTCGGACCGGGCGGGGGTGAAAACCGCCGAAACTCGGGCGAATCGCACGCTCGGCGACGGCAGGACAGATCGGCAGAATCGGCACGATCCGTGCATTTCGAGCACGGACCCACGCTTTCCACGCTAGGAAGGGTGGCGGGGGTTGACGGCGTTTGTGACGGTCTGCCCGGAGCCTCAAGGGGCCCAACACACGAGGAGGCAGGCATGGCAAACTTCTTTGCACAATCGGGCGAGCGTTTCTCGCCGGAGGGCGGGCTCGAGCATGTGCTCGAGAACGACAGGGCCGGCGGGGGCCGGCTTTTCCAGGTGCTCCTGATCGCGGCGATCGCGGCTTCGGGGCTCTCGATGCTTTTTTCGATCGGCACGGCGGTGCTGAGCGCCCGGGGTTCGGACGCCGGGACCGGACTGACCGGGCATGTCCAAACGACCGATAGCACGGGCATCGGCTGAACCACACGCGGACCGCCCCCTCCACGCCCCGGGGGGCTCGATGAGGCACGGCACCTCGTTGGGGCGGGCAAGGGGTCTCCGGCAACGAGCCGGGACGAAGGAGGAACCAGGCATGCGTAGCAGCACCAAACGAACCGGGATCACGCTCGCGGCGGCGATGACCGTCCTCGCGATGCAGGGCACGGCCGCCAGTGCCGCACCCGATCGCTCCGGGATCGACCAGCTCCCGTCGACCATCACTCTGACGGGCACGGTGCGGGACTTCAAGGACCGTAACGCGGCCGGTGGTCACCCGGATTTCCAGCGTCAGCCGTCGTCCGGCTTCGGGCACTATGTCGGCATGGTCGCGGATCGGCTCGATGAGGATGGCAAGCCGGTGTTTGCCTCGACCGGGTACAAGCTGACTGGAAACTGGCGCAATGCCAGCGGACAGCCGATCATGCCGCCTCGCGATTACATCGCGTCGCGGGACGGTGACCGAAGCGGATCGATCGATCAGCGAAAAGTTGGTGCTTTGACCAATGCCGAGAACTTCCGCCAGTGGTTCCGGGACACGCGCGGCGTGAATGTCGCCATCCCGCTGGAGCTGACGCTGGTCAAGCAACCTGGTTCGGCGGTATATGTCTTTGACGACAAGCTCGACAATTATTTCGCGGGGCTTGGCGGGTTCTTCCCGATCAACGGCGAGGGCTACGGCAACTACGCGAATACCGGGAAGAACTTCCACTTCACCTTCGAGCTGCAGACCGAGTTTACATATCACGCCGACCAGGGGCTCAGCTTCAAGTTCACCGGCGACGACGATGTCTGGGTGTTCATCGACGGGCACCTTGTGATCGACATCGGCGGCGTGCATTCGGCGGTCTCGCAAACCATCGAGCTCGACCGGCTGGAGTGGCTGGAGGATGGTCAGGATTACACTCTGAGCTTCTTCTTCGCCGAACGCCATACCACCCAGTCCAACTTCCGTATCGAGACCACCCTCGAACTGCGGAGCGTGGAGCTGCCCCCGACGGCCGGCCTGTACGACTGAGAGAAACCAAGCCCGGGCGCCGGCGGGAACGCTGGCGCGCGGTATTCACCACACACCGGGAGAAGGCATAGGCATGTCCTGCAATCCATTTGCCAGTTCACTCCGTCAAGTCGCGATCTGTGCCGCGGGGCTCGTGGGTATCGCAGGTGCGGCAACCGCTCTGGCCGCGCCCGGCGACGGCGAGCCGGTCAACTACGACAACCTGCCTGATACGCTCTCGCTTGACGCGGTCATCCGCGACTTCAAGCCAAAGGGCGTGGCCGGCGGTCACAACGATTTCCAGGCGTATTCCGGATCGACCACCGTCGGTCTGGTGCAGAGCCGGCTCGGCGAGGACGGAGTGCCCGTCGCTGCGGACCTCCGCGGCTTCCTCATCCGTTCCGAGTTCAAGGATTCTGCCGGTCGGAACATCATGCCGGCGTTGTTTGATCCGCAGTTGGGCGATTCCCAAGGTTCGCTCTCGCCCGGCGGAAACGGCAACGGGCTGACATCCGCCGCGGAGTTCGATCAGTGGTACAAGGATGTTCCGGGCGTTAACGCTTCGAAGGTGGTGCCACTCACTCTGAAGAGGATTCCCGGAACGAATCGGTATGTCTTTGACAGTGCTACGCACGAGCCGTACAAGTCGATCGGTGGTTTCTTCCCGATCGACGGCGAGCTGTATGGTAACTATGGATCGACCGGTCATAACTTCCACTTCACCACCGAGGTCCGCACGCAGTTTGTTTACTCGCGTGGCACGGGACAGACCTTCAAGTTCACCGGCGACGACGATGTCTGGGTGTTCATCGACGGGCAGTTGGTGATTGATCTGGGCGGTCTGCACTCCAAGAAAGAGCAGTACCTCGATCTCGATCGCCTTTCCTGGCTGGAGGACGGCAAGCGGTACCGGTTGGACATCTTCCACGCCGAGCGCCGCACCACGCAGTCCAACTTCCGGATCGAGACGACCATCGAACTTCGGGCGGTCGAGTTGCCGCCCACGGCCGCGCTCTACGACTGATCGCGGTCAGATCCGGATTCGCATGCCCGTGTGTTGGTGCGAGGCCGGTCCGTGCGGTACGGGCCGGCCTCCTCCGCTTTGAGCCTACCAGCCCCGGCGTCCTGTGTATCGGTGATAGTGGTAGTCCCGACGCTCGGTCGGATAGACCCACCGTTCCGGTTGGGTTGAACTGCGGAATGACCGTGTGCTGTTCAGGCTCGGGCGTCGTGCCTCGGGCCAGCCGAGCCGGTTCGGCAGGGCTTCGGCGGTGTGCAGGCCCATCTGATCGTCGCGTCTGGCGTGGTCGTTTTTAGCGTCGGCGATGAATGCCGGTGTGCCGAACACCACGACGGACGGGTCGTGGTCATCGATGACGGCCGCGCGGTGCTGGGGCGGTTCGGGGAACGGGGCGGCGTGCTGCGCGGGCACCCAGACCCACGGCTGGGCGCGTTCCTGCGTGCACGCGGTCGACATCAGGCCGACGGCCAGCAAGCCGAGGATCGAGATCTTTCCTTGAAGGCGGGCCATCACCCTGAGCATGCGCCCGACTGGAGCGCGTGGCGACCGGAATCGCAGGAAGGAGCGGAAAAACCGGCCCGCAGCGTCCCAGAACCACGCCGGAACACGGCGGACTCAGGCGGGTTGGGTGCGGAAGAGCGCATCGATGCGTTCCACGCTCCGGGCGATCCGTTCTTCTCCGCCGCGGATACGCCCGGAGGTGACCAGCTCGACCAGGGCGCGATGCATGGGCAGGGCGGCGGCGGGTCGGATCCTGCCGGGCATGTTGACGCCGTCGAGGAGGATGTCCGCCCCCGCGTCGAGTGCCAACGCCATCGCATCGCTCTGGCTGTAGAGCTGCGTGATGGCGCCCATATCGAGCGAGTCGGTGATCACGACGCCATCGAAGCCGAGGCGTGCCCGGAGCAGCCCGCCGGTGTGGGCACGGCTGAGGGAGGCGGGGCGGTCGGTGTCGATGCCGCGGTGCATGAGGTGGGCTGTCATCACGGCGATCGAACTGCCGTAGTCGTCGATCAGGCGTTCGAACACGCTCAGCTCGGTCGGCTCGTCGTAAGTATCGGTGAGGTCGACGAGTCCTTCGTGGGTGTCGTCCTCGGCGGAACCATGACCCGGGAAGTGTTTGATGCAGCACCGCACATCCACGCGATCGTGCTCATCGATCCAGATGCGTGCGCACTGAGCGGCGACTTCGGGATCGCGGGAGAACGCCCGATCTTTGGCGCCGATCGCCGGTCCTTCCGGGTTGATGAGCAGGTCTACGCACGGCGCGAAGTTCAGATCGATCCCGAGGGAAGCGAGTTGGCGTGCCTGGGCGCGCGCCTGCGCGCGTTGGCTGTAGGCGTCCATGCGCCCGAACGACGCGGCAGACACATGCGGTTCGAATCCCCGCTCTGGGCGCAGACGCGCGACCCGCCCGCCCTCCTGATCGATGGACACGATCAGGTCCGCGCCGAGTTCGTGTCGCATGTCGGCGACAAGCCGACGCAGTTGTTCGGGGTGGTGGATGTTTCGATCGCCGCCTTCGCCGAGGTCGGTCGCGAAGAGAATCACGCCTCCGACTTTGGCGCGTTTGCAGGCCTGCACATCCTCGATGGTGCGAGGATCGTCCATCGTGCCGCCGCGCACGCCGACCATCATGATGCGTCCGCACAGAGACTCGATGGTCACGACTCACCCCCGATGGCGTCCCGGAGCCTGCCCCCGTGCCGTTCGAGCAGTTGCTCGGCAGCGGCCCGATCGATCCCGCGTGTCCCCATCACCGCGGCCACCTTTGCGTGTCCTCCCGCGCGGTCCAGCAGGGTGAACGCGGTATCGCGGTCCACCCCACACACGGCGGAGACGATGCGGGCGGCGCGGTCACGGAGTTTGTCGTTGGTGGCCCGCAGATCGACCATCAGGCCGCCGTAGGTCTTGTTGAGCCGGACCATCGAGGCCGTGCTGATCATGTTGAGGACCATCTTCGTGGCGGTTCCGGCCTTCATGCGGGTCGAGCCGGTGACCACCTCGGGCCCGGACTTGACGCTGATAAGCGCGTCGCACCACGCCGGGCGATCCATCGGCGTACAGACGAGCAGCCCGGTCGCCGCACCGCGTGCGTGGGCGTGCTCGACGCCTCCGAGCACATAGGGTGTGGTGCCGCCCGCGGCGATGCCCAGCACGGCGTCGTCCGGTCCGACGGCCAGGCGATCCAGTTCGGGATGGGCCCCGTGCGGTTCGTCCTCCCGATGCTCGCTCGATCGGCGCAGGGCGGCATCGCCGCCTGCGATCAGCCCGATCACGGTGCTGGGGTCGGTCTGGAAGGTGGGGGGGCACTCGGAGGCGTCGAGGACGCCGAGCCGTCCGGAGGTCCCGGCGCCGAGATAGATCAGCCTCCCGCCGCGGGCCAGCCGGGGGTGAACGAGGTCGACGAACGCCGCGATGTGGAGCAGCTCTCGGGCGACGGCGGGTGCGACCTCGTGGTCCGCGTCAGAGATGGCCCGGAGGATGTCCGGCGTGTCCATCAGATCGAGACGCTCTGAAGCGGCCAATCGCTGCTCGGTCAGCACATGCCCGCGGTCGGGCGGATAGGGAGAGGTCAGACCCATGCGCTCCGGAAGGGTATGGAGCCCGGCGGTCGGACAGGGTTCGTCATGCCGTTCGGGTGCGGGTCCGTTTGTACGGGGAGAGTCAAGACAAAAGGGAGCTATATGTCTGATTCAACGCGCCCGGGAGGGCTCGAACCTCCGACCTGCGGTTTAGGAAACCGCCGCTCTATCCGGCTGAGCTACGAGCGCCGCTGGATGATGCTAGGTCGGGAGCCCGCGATAGGGATGAGCGGTGTCGCGCCTGCCGCGTTAAGCATGGAAGTATCGCGCCGCAGAACTGTGGCTTCTGGTGGTTAGACCCCAGTCTCGGATAGCTTCGGTCGATCGTACACCCGGAAAGGGGCACCACGATGCACCACCGACGAATGCCAACCGTTCTGCATGTTTGTCTGTACACCGGGATAGCCGCTGGATTGCCCGCAACTGCTGCCGCGCAGCCGCTCGCTGAGGTGGGTGGTTCGGAGTCGGCGGACTTCGTCGGGCCGCAGAACTTGCCGGGTCGCGACAAGCGGACCGCCCCGAGCGAAAGCCCTGAGCCGAAAGCGCAACGGCAGAGACAGAAGCTGCGGCCGACGGCGCGCCCGCCGATGCCGGCTCCTGGTGGGAGTGGGAGCGGGTGACTGGGGACTGGGGCGGGCTCCGGACTCAACTCGAAAGCAGCGGGCTGACCTTCGAGGCATCGTTCGTGGGCGAGTGGTTCGGCGTGATCGACGGCGGCGTTGATCGGAACTGGACGACCCGCACCTTGCTGGATGTCAACGCGACCCTGGATCTGGACGCCGCCTTCGGATGGAACGGCGGCACCGTGTTCGCGGATTTCTACTGGATCGACGGCGACAGCCTGAGCGCCGATGCCGGCGACTTCCAGGGGGCTTCGAACATCGAGGCCGACAACAGGACGCAGCTCGCCGAACTGTGGTTCGAGCAGGTGCTGTTCGATGGTTCGCTGCGTTTCAAGTTCGGCAAGATTGAGGCCAACTCCGAGTTCGGCTTCGTGGATGCCGCGGGCGAGTTTATCAACTCATCGGCCGGGTTCTCACCCACGCTGCTTCCGCTGCCGAGCTATCCGGATCCATCGATGGGTCTGGTGGTTTCGTGGTCGCCTGCCGAGTGGCTCTCGATCACCGGCGGCTTCATGGACGGGGCGGCGACGGTGGACGGGATCACGACGGGCGATCTCGGCCCGGGCACCTTCTTCAATGACGACCGCTCGAACGACTATGTGTGGCTGGGCGAGGCCAATGTATATTGGGACGGGGGGCGTGCGGGGCTGGGCGTGTGGCATCACACGGGCGATTTCGCTCGGTTCTCCGGCGGGACCGAAGACGGTTCCACGGGCTTCTATGCCATGGCCGAGCACCGGGTATGGTCGGCGGGTGACGATCGCGGCATCGATCTGTTCGCGCAGTTCGGCTGGGCGGACGAGGAGGTCAGCGACGCAGAGCTGCACTTCGGCGGTGGATTGGCGTGGTGGGGGCCTTGCGAGGCCCGATCGGCGGACGCGGCCGGTGTGTATGTGTCCCATGTCGTGCTGAGCGATCCGGCGGGATACGCGGGCGATGAAACGGTTCTGGAGGTGTTCTACCGCTTCCAGGCCACGCCGTTCTTCGCGATCAAGCCGGACCTGCAGTTCATTTTCAATCCTAATGGTGACCCAACGCTGGATGACGCTTTGGTCGCGGGCGTGCGCGTTGAGCTGGTGTTCTGATCAAGAGGAACGAGGCGTGAAAGTATCAACCAAGATCATTGGCGCGTTCGGATGCCTGGTGGCGATCATCGGCGTCACGGGTGTCACGGGCCTCATCGCCAGCGGGCGGCTGTCCGACTCCATCGACTATCTCTCCGGACCGGCCTGGTCTACGGCCGACGGAGCGATGGAGGGAACGATCGAGATGCGGACTCAGTTCGGGCTCGCGCAGATGTATCTCGCCGGGAGTGACCAGGTCACGACCTGTGACATCGCCACCGCTGGCGACGCTGCCCAGCAGGCCTTCGATCGCATGACCCATGCGGGATTGATGGACGAATCGATCGGGCGAGAGTTCCAAGAGCAATGGCAACGATATCAGGCATGCTTGTCGTCCCTCATCGCGGCGAAAGCCGACTTTGAAGCGTCCAAGATGGCGTTCGAGGAGCACACATCTCAGTTTGTCCGACTCGGGGAGGCGCTCGAGGAGGTGGGTGATGGGGCCGTTGAGACTTTGGAGGAGAACCCGGAAGAAGCGGTCACCTGGGCCGGCGGCCTGAACCAGCTTTGGGCTGCAGCGGACGGCGGGATGGAATCGAGCATCGGCCATCTCTCCCAGCTCTACCATCTTCAGCGGCTGCTGAGCGGAGCGAATCGGGCCGAGGCGGACGCCGCGTTGTCCGCGGCGCGGTCCTTCCATGAGGAAGCCATGTCGGAGATGCTCGACACAGGTAGATTCGATGTGCAGCCCGTGGATCCGACACTCGGATCCGGTACGCTCGCTTCGCTCTATCGCAACGCATTCGACAAGCACATCGCGCTGATGGACTCGCTGATCGCCGCGTTCGACCGGCTTGATCGTGAGAAGCATGCCTTCACGATCGCTTCGGCGGAACTTGGTGAAGTGGTCACGCAAGTTGAAGAAGCCGGAGACGGTGCGGTTGAGGGGCAAGCGGACGCGATCGCGGCGACAAAGAGCTTCGCGCGGGGTGCTGCCGTGCTCGGCATGGTCCTCGGAACCGCATTCGCCATCGTGGCGGGATTCTTCACGGTCCGCGGCGTCGTCGGACCCATCCGGCAGCTGAGCCAGCGAATGAAGGACATCGCTGAGGGAGAAGGCGACCTGACCGCCCGCGTCAAGGACGACAGCAACGATGAAATCGGCGAACTCGGGCGATACTTCAATGCCTTCGCGGACAACATCCGCACCGTGGTGCGGGAGGTCGGGGCGGCCAGCGAAGATCTCGCAGCCGCGTCCACCCAGACCGCGTCCTCGACGCAATCGATTTCTGAGTCAGTCTCGATTCAGCGGCAGCGCGTCATGGAGATCAGCTCCATGATGGACGAGATGTCCGACACCGTGTCCAGCGTCGCCCAGCAGGCGTCTACGGCGGCCCAGTCGGCCGAGGGATCCGGCGATGCCGCGAGCACCGGCGGACAGATGGTGTCGCAGACCATCGAGAGCATCCGGCTCGTCAGTGAGTCCGTCCAGCGTGGAGCCGCGACCATCAAGGAACTCAGTGAGTGCGCGGACCAGATCGGCCAGATCATCACCGTGATCGATGACATCGCCGATCAGACCAACCTGCTCGCGCTCAACGCGGCCATCGAGGCCGCCCGCGCCGGAGAGCACGGGCGGGGCTTCGCGGTCGTCGCCGACGAAGTCCGCAAACTGGCCGAACGCACCACGGCTTCGACCAAGGAGGTTACCGATTCGATCCGTATGATCCAGGCGAAGACCTCGGAAGCCGTGGAAGAGATCACCGCCGGTCTCGGTGCCGTTGAAGGTGGTGTGCAAACAGCCACCAGCGCCGGCGAAAGCCTTGAGGGGATCGTCCGTTCGACCAGCGAGGTCGCCCGAATGATCGCCACGATCGCGGCGGCCGCGGAGGAGCAGAACGCCTCCGTCAACGGTATCTCCGAGAATGTCAACGCCGTGACCATGTCCTTCGCCAAGTTCGACGAACAGGTGGCTCAATCAGCCGCGGCGATGGAGTCGCTCTCCAGCCGCGCCGAGCGACTGAGGACCTTGGTCGGACGGTTCAGGACCTGATACGCCCCCCTCTCCCCTCAACCATCGTCCCGCCACCCAACCGTCCCCGCCCATCGGCGGGGATTTTCATTGGGAACATTTTTCTGGAAAGCGGCAACACATTTCCAGAAAGTGCTGTATGCTCTGGTAAGCCCGGCTCCCAGCCGGGCCTCCCGGACTCCTCCTGAAGGGTTGCGGGACCTCCCCCGGGGGCGCGGTGCCAAAGGGCGACGGCCGGCCCCCGACGGGAGATGGAGATCGGGGCCCGCGTCGGCGTGGGGTGGGGGAGCCGTCGCGGTCCCCAGCTTCGGGGATGGAGGCCGCAGATGAAGACCAAAGCCAAGACCCTGAGAACGACCCGCGTCGTCGATTGACGCCCGGACCCAAGCCCCCACAAGGCGCGCGTCCGGGCCTGTCGCTCGGCGCGCGTTTTTTCGTTTTTCCATTTCCTTTCACGAAGGAGAAAAGCATGCATCGGAACATCAGCATCCTGACCTCGGCGGCATTGGCCGCCGTCGCCGGAACCGCCAGCGCGGGCCAGCCCGAGCTGTCGGGCCGGGCCACCCTGAAGTCGAATCATGTGGCCCACATCTACTACAACATCGCGACCGGCGAGAAGGTCGCGACACTGCTCGACGGCGGGGCACGCCCGGCATCGGACGCGGGGAGCGAGGTCTGGATATGCGCGAATGACCTCCCCTGCGCTGGTTTCGGTCAAACCGGGGGCTTCTTCGGCGTCATGGACACGCCGAACTGCACGACCTGCTTCACCTCCACGGCCACCGGCCTGATCTTCCTGGACTGGGGCGACCTGCCCTTCGACACCGTGATCGACTGCGTCGGCATCACCTGGGCGACCCAGTCGCCGGATGTCGATCTCGACGGCGACGGGCTCGGAGACGGCGTGCCCGGGTTCGGCGGATTCTGGGCCTGGTTTGACGGCGACAACGGGTTTGATTCCAGCGCCACGCGCCAGGGTCTCGTCGGTATCGGTCTGTTCGATCTGCCTGGCCAGACGGGTCCGATCGATCCCAACACGGCGACCGTCTACACAGCGACCATCGATCTCGCGTCGTCCTTCTCGTCTTCGCTGGCGTTCGAGATCGGAGACACGGACTCATCCTCCACCGCGTCCATCTTCAATCCGCTCGCCGGCGTGGATCAGGACTCGGACGGATTGGCCGAGTTCTCCTATGCATTGCAGTTCGTCCAGCCCGGCACATTCGACTGGGACAGCGATGGGGTGCTCGACGGCGATGTGGCCGATCAGGCGCTCAACGGATGGTCTCTGGCCGCCCCGGACGGCACCGTGACCGACAACGGCGACGGGACATGGACCTTCGATGTCACGCCCGGCGTGCCGAACGGGACGGGTGCCGAAGACGCTTTCGATATCTTCACCGATCTCGACGACGACGGCGTGTTCGAGCCGCTGGGCACATTCTGGTACGGCGGGATCAACTGCTCGAGCGATCCGGCCGTGTTCAACCCGGTGTTCGCTCAGTTCTACATGATTCTCTACAGCCCCGGTTCAGGCCCGGTGTGCCCCGCCGATCTCGCTCCCCCGGTCGGCGTGCTGAACATCTTTGATATCCAGGCCTATATCGCGCTGTACAACGCTCAGGACCCTGCGGCCGACCTGGCCGCCCCGTTCGGCGTCTGGAACATCTTCGACATCCAGGCCTACATCGCCTCATACAACGCGGGCTGCCCGTAACTCTTCTCTCTCCCGCCCGGGCCGACGCCGGGGCGGGGGGCTTCAGTCGTGAGATCTCGGAACCGACCCCGTTCACGCTTCGGATCGGACGGCATGAGGAGAGACATCATGCCCCACGCACAGTGCTCTACCGCATATCGGCGTGCGCGACGGATCGAGCCGTACACCGGCACGACGCCCATTTCCATTTCGTGCTCTATGGCCCTGCGATACCAACCCTGACTGTGCCGCCGACATTCACCCGCCCGGATTGTTCGGCAACATCGAGGCGATCTAGCAATTCTTCGATATCGCCGTCTATCTCCAGCTCTACAACGACTGCGGCCTCTGAGCGGCCCTTACCCCATCTTCCGTCTCCGAACGGCCAATCGGGTTCCGCCGCCTATCATCGCGGCCCGGGGCGCCCGCCCCGGACCACCCTGATTTCCACGCGGAGCGAGCGATGAAGGCCGGGATCGTCGGGCTGCCCAATGTCGGCAAATCCACCCTGTTCAACGCGCTGACCAACGCCGGCGCGTTGGCCGCCAACTACCCGTTCGCCACCATCGACCCGAATGTCGGCGTGGTTCCCATCCCCGATCCGCGTCTGGAGATCATCCAACGCTATATCAAGACCCAGAAGGTCGTGCCCGCGGTGCTCGAGCTGGTGGACATCGCCGGGCTCGTCCGCGGCGCGTCCAAGGGCGAAGGCAAGGGCAACGCCTTCCTGGGCCACATCCGCGATGTCGACGCCATCATCCAGGTCGTCCGTTGCTTCGAGAAGGCCCCGGGCGGCGAGGACATCACCCATGTCGACGGTTCCGTGGATCCCATCCGCGACATCCTCACGATCGAGCAGGAACTGATCCTCTCCGATCTGCAGACCTGCGAGTCGGCCAAGGCCAAGGCCGAACGGGCCGCCCGCGGCAATGACCGCGACGCCAAGGCCCGGCTCGCGGTGCTCGAGAGGCTCGTTCCCGTGCTCGAAGACGGCAAGCCCGCCCGCACGCTCGAAGTGGCCGACCCGGACCAGAAGAAAGCCCTCCGCGGGCTCGGGCTGATCACCCTCAAGCCGATGCTGTACCTGGCGAATGTCGACGACGACGATGTCACCGGCCAGGGCCCGCTCGCCCAGCGGGTCCGCGAGTACGCCGAGTCCGTCGGATCGGAGGTCGTTCCCGTCTGCGCCCGGATCGAGAGCGAGCTCTCCGAACTCGATGCCGAGGACAAGGTAGAGATACTCAAGGACATGGGCATGGACGAGCCGGCGTTGAACAAACTCGCTCGTGCGGCCTACCGCCTGTTGGGCTATCAGTCCTACTACACCGCGGGCGAAAAGGAGGTCCGAGCCTGGACCATCCCCCAAGGCTGCAAGGCCCCCCAGGCCGCCGGCGTCATCCACAGCGATTTCGAGAAAGGTTTCATCCGCGTCGAGTGCTACTCCGTCGCCGACCTCGAGCAGTACAAGACGGAGAAGGCCATCAAGGAAGCGGGCAAGATGCGCATCGAGGGCAAGGATTATGTCATGCAGGACGCCGATGTCTGCCACTTCCTCTTCAGCCGCTGACCGGCGTCAGGCCTTCCGCTCCGAGCCTTTCGCTCCGGCGGAGCCGTGCGAACTCAGGTCGTAAATCACCGCGACCACCATCGCAACCATCCACCAGAAACTGAACTCGCCCCCGCCGTACACATGGCACAGCCCGTACGCCAGCGTGGTCGCGGGTAGGAAGACAAAGCCCAGCAGCGGCCACCACCATGTTTCCCAGGTGTCCGCCTTCGCGAAGCTGCCCGTGATCCAGTACACGAACAGCAGAATCCGCGGCATCACCATCGCGCCGAGCACCAGCAGACATCCGAGCATGTTCCTTCCCTCCCCTGCGTGGTCCGGTGCAGTCTAACACACGCCGCGCACGAAAAAACCCCGGGCGTGGCCCGGGGCTTGATTGGTGATCCGTATGGCGTGTTTTCAGTCGTTCGAGCGGAGCTTGCTCAGGAGGCGCAGCACCTCGATGTACACCCACACCAGGGTGACCATCAGGCCCCACGCGCCAACCCACTCCATGTACTTTGGGGCTCCGGCTTTCACGCCCTCTTCGATGAACTCGAAGTCCAGCAGCAGGTAGAGCGACGCAAGCCCGAGGCACACACCCGTGAAGGCGATGCCGAGCATGCCGGTGTCGGCGAAGCCGTTCCAGATGCCCACGCCGAACATGCTCAGGATCCAAAGCAGCGCGACATAGATCATCAGGCCCACGGACAGTGTGATAACCATCTTCTTCGCGAAGCCGCCCAGTCGGAGGATGCCGCTCGCATAGCCCAGCAGCATGGCGGCACAGATACCGAAGGTCGCCAGCATCGCCTGGATGACAAGGGTCGTCATCTCGCCTCCAAGCGCCTGCTCTCCGCCAAGAAACTGGGCGGGGATGATGAAACTCAGCGCTCCCACGAAGACACCCTCAAGGCCCGCATGGATGGGCGCGAGGAACGGGGCGGTCTTGGGCTTGAACGCGATGATCAGCGAGAACACGAGGCCGCCGATCATGCCGCCAAGCAGCGCCGGCCAGGCCCACGCCGGGAACGCGATCGAACCGGTGGTGCTCAACGAAGCCCGTGCCGTTTGGGTCAGCTGCTGGAACACGAGCACGCCCACCGCCCCGACGATCGCGAGCAGGATGGCCGTTGCCGTCACCGTCCCGCCGATGGTCATGGCCTTCGGCCGTGCGTCGGCGTTCAACGCCGCCTCGTCCCAACGCTCGAGCACACGCATCGCCGGATTGCCGCTCTGAAGTGCCGTCATGCCGGTTCCTTTCCGGGCGGGCGCGGCAAGGCGCGTCGCCCCGTGGTGCGAATCGATCTGCTTGCATTATGTTCGGCCAACCGGTGCGGTTCTTTTCAGGACTCAAAGGTCCGTTCGATTTTCCGCACCGCGTGCCGCTCAGCGCGTGTCGTGCGTGTAGTTGGGGCTTTCTTTCGTGATCCGGATGTCGTGCGGGTGGTTCTCGACCACAGTCGCCCCCGAGACCCTGACGAATCGGGCCCGTTCGTGCAGCTCGCCCAGCGTGCGGCAGCCGCAGTAGCCCATCGCGCTCCGAAGCCCGCCGACCAGCTGGTACACGAACTCGTTCAGCGGCCCGCGATAGGGCACCAGCCCCTCTACACCCTCGGGCACGAACTTCTGTGTTGGCTTGCCCTTGCTGTCCAGCTTGTCCGCCTGGCGATACCGGTCGGCCGAGCCGGCGGACATCGCGCCCTCCGAGCCCATGCCCCGATAGCTCTTGAAGCGGCGACCGCCCGAGATCACCAGTTCTCCCGGTGACTCGTCCAGCCCGGCGAACAGCGAGCCCATCATCACGCAGTTGGCTCCGGCGGCCAGCGCCTTGGCGATGTCGCCCGAGAGCCGGATGCCGCCGTCGGCGATCACGGGAATGTTCCGCCCGCTGGATCGCACCCCCGCCACGGCGTTCATAATCGCCGTGACCTGCGGCATGCCCACGCCGGTGACGACGCGCGTCGTGCAGATCGAGCCCGGCCCGATGCCCACCTTGACCGCGTCGGCCCCGGCCTCGGCCAGATCGCGGGCCGCCTCGGCCGTGGCGATGTTGCCCGCCACCACCTCGATGTCGTAACGCCGTTTGATCTCGCGTACCGAGTTGATCACATTCTCCGAATGCCCGTGCGCGGTGTCGACCACGATCACATCCACCTCGGCCGCGAGCAACGCCTCGACCCGCTCGAACTGACCGGGGCCCACCGCGGCGCCGCAGCGCAGGCGCCCGCGGGCGTCGACGCACGCCATCGGGAATCGGCTCAGCCGCTCGATGTCGCGCATCGTAATCAGCCCGGCCAAACGCCCGTCGTTGTCGACGATGAGCAGCTTCTCGACCTTGTGCTTGTTCAGGATGCCCTCGGCCTCGCCGAGGGTGGTGCCGGCGGGCGCGGTGACGAGGTTCTTGGTCGTCATCACCTCGCGGATCCGGGTCGAGTCCGCATCGGCGAACTTCAGATCCCGGCGTGTCAGGATGCCTAGGAGCCTGCCCTTGCTCCGCAGCTCGCGCCCGCCGTCCTCAGTAATCGGGAAGCCCGACACCGAGTGCGTGTACATCAGGTCCTTGGCGTGCCCGACGGTATCGTCCGGCCCAAGCGTGATGGGGTCGGTGATGACGCCGTTGGCCGACCGCTTCACCTGCGCGACCTCGCGGGCCTGCGCTTCGATCGAGAGGTTCTTGTGGATGAACCCGATCCCGCCCTCCTGAGCCAGCGCGATCGCCAGGTCAGACTCCGTCACTGTGTCCATCGGGGCCGACAGCATCGGGATGTTCAGCCGAATGTTGGGCGTCAGGCTTGTTGAGGTGTCCGCGTCGGCCGGCATCACGCCCGACCGCTGCGGGATCAGCAGCACATCATCGAAGGTGATCCCTTCGGCCACGATCTTCTCGCGGACCACATCCTCCGGCGAGACCGCCCCGTGGATGTCGGGAATGCCGCCTGTATGGGTGGAGGTGGGAGAAGTGTTACTGGGATTGGTGAGGGTCGCCATAGATAAGTTTCGCAGGTGGGGCGGGACCCGTCAACGCAAGCCGGCCCTATCCGGGTGAGAAACCGGCTTTCCTTCCGCGAAATCGCCCGCGGGGCCGATACTGTTCGCGTTCTATGGCCCCTCACGCCCCCGTCCTCGATGAGCACCCCGTCTGGACCATCGACCCCCGGTCGCCGGGGTCCGCCCCGATCCAGCGTGAGTGGCTTCTCGCCAACGGACTCGGCGGCTTCGCCATGGGGACCGTCGCCGGCATCCCCACCCGACGCTACCACGGCGTGCTCGTCGCCGCGATGTCTCCGCCCGTCCTCCGCATGCTGACCCTGGCGGCCGTGGACGATCTGATCGTCCTTGACCCCGCGGGTGCCGCGTCCGAGCACCGCCTGAGCCTCTTCCACTTCGTCGATTCGTCGGACCGGCCACAAACCCATCCCCACCTCGTCCTCTTCGAAAAGGAAGACCGGGTGCGATGGACCTTTGAACTGCCCGGTCCCCGCGGCCCGGTGCGGGTCCGCAAGAGCATCGAGCTGGCCGACGGTCGCAACGCCGCCCTGATCCGCTATGACCTGCCCGAAGGGGTCGATGCCCGGCTCGAACTCCGCCCATTGGTTGCCCTCCGGGACTTCCACGCCCTGCTCACGGGCCACGAGCACGACATCACCGCCCGCGAGCTGCCCGGCTTGTCCGGCGCCCCCGGGGTGGTGGTGGCACGCCGCGAGCTCGGCTTGCACCTGACCGCCCGCGGTGCCGAGGAGTTCAACCTCGTTCCGACGACCTGGCGGGGCGTGGACCTGATGATCGAGCGGGACCGCGGGCTCGATGACCATGAGGACTGGTTCTGCCCGGGTGTGTTCGTCGCCCAGGGACCCGGAAGCGTCGAGTTGATCGCCACCACCGACGCGACCGGTCGGGAAGGCTGGACCGATGCCCGGGACGCTCGTCGCCGCCGACGCCGGGCCATGATCGAATCGGTGCTCACGCTCACCCGCCACGCAGGGGACGCCGCGGCTCGGTCACGGCTGGCCCAGCTCGCCGCGGCAGCGGACGCCTTCATCGTCCGTCGGGCCGGGGGTGCACCCGGCGGGACCACCGTGATCGCCGGTTATCCCTGGTTCGCGGACTGGGGGCGGGACACCATGATCGCCCTGCCGGGCCTGCTGCTCGCCACCGGTCGGCACGCCGAGGCGTTCGATGTGCTGCGTACATTCGCGGGTGCCCAGCGGCGCGGGCTGATCCCCAACCGGTTCGACGACCACGCCGGCCCGGCCCACTACAACACTGTCGATGCCTCCCTGTGGTTCATCCACGCATGTGTCCAGTGGCTCAAAGCCACCGGCGATCAGGCCCGCTTCACGGCCGAGCTCCGCCCCGCCTGCGAGCGTGTGGTGCGTGCCTACCTCGACGGCACCGATTACAGCATCCGGGTGGATCCGATCGACGGGCTCGTTTCCGCCGGGACCAGCGAAACGCAGCTGACCTGGATGGACGCCAAACGCGACGGGGTGGTCTTCACTCCACGCCATGGCAAGCCGGTCGAGGTCAACGCTCTTTGGGTCCACGGACTGTGTTCACTGGCCCTGGCGTGCAACGCGGATGACGCGACGCTGGCCGCCAACCTCCGAGCCCATGCCGATCGGGCGGCTCGATCGTTTCGCGAGGCGTTCCTCGGCGGGCCGTTCGGGGGACTGACCGACTGCCTCACGCCCGTGCCGGGCCCGCGGACCTCTCGGTGGGAACGCTCGCAGGATGTCCGACCCAACCAGATTTTCGCGGCCAGTCTCGAGCACAGCCCGCTCGAACCGGACGACCGCCGCGCGGTGGTCCGCGTGGTGCGCGAGCACCTGCTGACCCCCGCGGGGCTGCGAACACTGGCGCCCAACTCGCCGCGCTATGAGCCGAAGTATGTCGGATGGCTGTTCGACCGCGACCGTGCCTATCACAACGGCACCGTTTGGCCGTGGCTGCTCGGCTCATACTGCGAGGCGCTGATGCGCAGCGAGGGGTTCTCGCCCGAGTCCAGGCAGCAGGCCGCGGGGCTCCTGGTTGGCCTCTGCGAGGAGTTGGATCGGGACTCGGTCGGTCAGCTCGCCGAGATCGCCGACGCCGAACCCGGACCGGAAGGGCGGCACCGGTTCGACGGCTGCCCCGCCCAGGCCTGGTCGATCGCCGAGACGCTCCGCGGGCTCACGCTGGCGCTGCGCCCGGCGTGAGCCGGGCCGGAGTCACTGCTCGCCGCCGGCGCGAAGAAGTCGTTCGCCCTGTTCGGGAGTCATCGAGCCTTCGGCGACGTACGCGGCGATCTCCCGCTTGGTCTGTTCGCGCTGGCGTGTCTTGTACATCGAGTGGGCCACGCCCGCAGAGATGCCGAAGATCGCCACGCTGGTCAGCATGAACAGACCGGCGACCTCCTCAGCGCCCAGAGTCAACACTTCCATCGGTGGGTCCCTCCGCGTGGGCGATCATCCGCACTTGCCGGACGACGGCGTCTCCGCGCGAAGAATGCGCTCGGCATCATCGGGCGACATCGAACCCTCGGCGACATAGGCTGCGATCTCCCGACGGGACTGCTCACGCTGCCGCCGGTTGGCAATGGCTTGCACGCACCCGAAGATGATCGCGATGCCTGCGACGCTGCATCCGGCGATGATGCCGACGATCGGGATCAGGTTGTCGTGACTGAAGTCCATTCTGTGCCCCTCTGCGTGTTCAGCAATGCCGCTGCCGGTCGTCGCCCGCCTTGAGAATGCGCTCGCCCTGCTCGGGCGACATCGAGCCTTCGGCGATGTACGCCGCGATCTCCCGTTTGGTCCGCTCGCGGGCGGCGGTGGTCATGATCTGGGCGGCCGACTTGATCAGCACAAGCGTGATCACACCGATGAAGATCAGAAGCGGGATGAAGGCTTCTTCGTTTTTGATCAGATCGTGGATCAGTGAGTCCATGCCTGCCTCCTCCGTCGGGACGGGGCCCGTCCTCTGATTTCTAGGAATCCGAGTAGTCCGCTTTCATCCCGTGCCGCCAATATGGTACCACAGGGGAAAATCCCTACCAAGTTCCGATCTCATCCGGCGTCATTCGCCCATTTTCCGGTAGCATCCTCGCATGATCGCCGGCTTCATGCTCATGGGCTTCCTCTGGCTCGGGCTTATCATGGTGGTGTTCGGGCTGTCCTGCAACGCCGTCTGGCGGGCGATCGTGGCCCCGCCGGGCACCCCCCGGGAGGCGGGCTGCGGCTCCTGCGGGTACGAGCTGGCCACCCTCGACGGCGGCCGCTGCTCGGAATGCGGGGCCGATCTCCTCAAGGCGGGCATCGTCACCCGACGCAACATCGTCCGAACCGCCGGTTCGCTGCCCGCCGCCCTGATGGGCTGGACCATCATCATCGCCACCGTCGCCTCGGTGATTCTCTACATCATCTCGATGATCACCATGATGTCGGGTCTCCGCGGGAACTTGACCAACACCCGCTACGACTCGAACTTCACCTTCAGGCCCACCCGCACCTATGACCCGGACCTGGGCGAGTACGTGTCGACCGCGGACTTCGAGCTCTTGGTTGATCTCGATGTCGCCGGCCAGTGGGGCGGCGCGCCCGATTCCGGCACGATCGATTTCGTCTTCTCACGCGGCGACGATGAGGTGACCATCGCCTTCGCCGACGCTTCGGTCAACCAGTGGGTCATGACCGACGCATCCGGCGCCGAGCTGCGCACCGGCATCTCAATCAGCGCCAACGACGCCCTCGCCGCCTTGCGTGGGATCGGGCTCTCGCCGGAGGAGGAGGACGGGCTGCCCGCGTTCGCGGCCGAGCTCGAGGTGCTCATGGACACCGCGCTGGCCAACCCGTTCGACTACGAATACACCTATCAGGACAACCTCCCGGGCGACGCGCTGCTGGTGCAGTCCGGGGGCGGGTCGATGAACAACATCTCCCCGGCGATGTTCATGACAAACAGCCCCGCCGATTACATTGCGCCCCTGGCCACCTTCGGCGTCGGTTTCCTGCTCTGGCTGGGCGGGCTGCTGTTCATCATCCGGCGGCGTTCCCGCCTGATCGCGGGCCCGCGGGCCTGAGCCTCAGGCCCGCCAGCCGGTGCCGCACTCGGGGCAACGCGCCGCCTTCATGTCGCCCGCCATGTCGTACCCGCACACCCCGCAGTGCCCGCCGTACCAGGTCGCCCGACGCCGGGCCAACACCGGCAAGAACACAGCCGGCCCGAGCGCGAATACGCCGATCGCCCCGCACAGCGTCAGGCCCCAGTAAGTCCCCGCCCAGCAGTAGCAGTTGGTCTTCCGCCGGACCATCACATCCAGCGGGATCAGCAGGGCCGTCTCGACCACCGTGCCGATCAGCAGCCGGCGCGAGAGCCGGGCCAGCACGGTCTCCTTCCGCCCCGCCCGCACGAACGCGATCAGCAGCGGCGTCGCCACCGCCCAGCCGGTCAGGACAACCGCTCCCATGACCGTCCAGGGCGAGCCGGGGATCCAGTCGATCATGGCATCCTCGACCACGCCGTACTCGTCCAGAACGCCCACAACACCCATGACCGCCGCGAGCGCAAGCCCGGCGATCGTCAACCCGGCGACGCAAAGGCTGGTGCGCAGCCCCTTGCCCCCCGAGCGGGACACGCCCGGGCGGCGTACGGGCATCAGGAACAACGCCTGTGCGCTCGTAAGCGCGAATACCCCGCCACCCATCCACCACGCGAACTCGGGCAGCGTGGCCAGATCGACATAGTCGGCCCAGGTCGGAAGCTCGCCGAGCATCCGGGTGGTTGTTTCTCCGGTCAGGTTCCCATCGGCGTCACGGATCAGCACAAGGCCGTTGACCTCGGCCTGAGAAGCGTAAAGAAAAGCTTGCAAGGCATAGAGCACGATGCCCTGCACAACCCAGAACCCGGCCAGAAGCACCCACTTCGGCGTCCGTGTCAGCCAGTCGCGCCTCACCATCCCCGCACCCCCATGTCAATCAACGCCGACCACACACTGTAAAAGTGGAACGCGATCGGGTTGAGCCGGGCGGACCCCTGCCCCGCGCTGTCCGCCATCTGCTCAACATCGCTCGGCGTGTTGAACCGTTCGAAGCCGGTGTCTACCCGCACCCCGGGCATGTGCCGCGCGAGCTCCTCGCTGGGGTCCGGGCGGTCGAGCAGCGAGGGGCGGCCATGCGGCTGTCCGACCACGCCGATCCGCGTTGTCTGACCGCTCAACCGCACCAGCCTCGGACCGCCCGGAGTCATGACATGCAGATCCGCCGTGGGAACGGCGCGGGTGTTGCGTGTCGTATGGCTGCCCCAGCCGCCGGACCCCTCATCGTTGATCGCGTCCCACGCCATCTCGGCGAGCACCATGTCGGCGCCGCCGATCGCAGCCGAGCCGAGGCCGAAGTCCGACGCCCCGGCCGCGTGCGTCCGGACCCGGCCCACCTGTCGCACGGTGCCGGTCACGACCAGCCGCACATCCGGCAGCTGGAAGGTCCACGCCCCTCCGTCGCGTTGCTGCACGGCGAACGCTGCGGGCTCGGCCCCGGGAAACCGTTCGACCTCACGGGCGAGTTCCACCCGCGCGTAGCCCCGCATCTCCGCACGCGACGGCGCCAGCGCGAGCACGCCCATGCCGTGAAGAGCCCCGAGGATCTCATCCCGCAGCACATGATCGAACTGGTGCACGATGGCCGGGGTTTCCCGCCGGGCCATCTGCCCGGCCAGGTACGGGTCCATGCCGGCCGCGACAACCAGCGCTTCCACCCGCCGGTCGGCATCAAACCCCCGGGGCCAGCCCAGGATGCTCAAATACGCGCGGTCACGCTGCTCCACGGGCGGAGCATACCCGATGAACCCGGCATGACCGAGTACGATCCCGCCATGAGCACGCCCACCCTCGCCCGCCAGCAGTGCATCAACCCCGACTGCGCCGCCTCGTTCGGCGTGGACGAGATTCTGACCGCCTGTCCCTCCTGCGGCGAGCTGCTCGACATCACCTACGACTGGGACGCCGCATGGCCGAAGGCCGAGCGGTCGTTCGCCCTCTTCGATCGGCGTGGCAGCACCGTCGGCCCCCGCGTGGCGGCGGGCGACACCGGGGCGACCGACTCGATGCTCGACTTTTCCGGCGTGTGGCGGTTCCGCGAGCTGCTGCCTTTCTGGAAGCACGCCCCCGGCGGCGCGGGCGACATCGTCACGCTCGGCGAAGGGCGCACCAACCTTCAGCGGGCTGATGCCCTCGGGCGGCACCTCGGCTACGACATCGACGCCGGCGGGCGTGTGTTCCTCCAGTACGAGGGCTTCAACCCCTCCGGCTCGTTCAAGGACAACGGCATGGCGGCCGCGTTCACCCACGCCCGCATGGTGGGGGCCACGCGGTGCGCCTGCGCTTCGACCGGCAACACCTCCGCCTCGCTCGCCACCTACGCCGCCCAGATGGGGCTCAAGGCATTCGTGTTCATCGGCGACGGCAAAATCGCCTACGGCAAACTTTCCCAGGCGCTCGACTACGGCGCGGTGACGCTGCAAATCGCGGGCGACTTCGACGCCTGCCTGAAGCGCGTCCGCCAGATCGCCGAGGACAAGGCGCTCTACGCCTCGGGCCGGGGCGTCTACCTGATGAACTCGGTCAACCCATTCCGGCTCGAAGGCCAGAAGACCATCATGTTCCGCGTGCTCGAGGGCCTGTCGTGGCAGGTTCCGGACTGGATCATCGTGCCGGGCGGCAACCTCGGTAACTGCTCGGCCTTTGGCAAGGCGTTCATCGAACTCAAGCAGCTCGGCCTGATCGACCGCATCCCAAGACTGGCCGTGATCAACGCCCACGGCGCCCGCACGCTCGACCGCGTGTACAACGAACTGGGCGTCCGATGGAACGGCGGGCGCTATGACCGCGACGCCGTCCGGGCCGAGTACCGGCGGATGGACGACGCGGGCGAGAACGCCCACACCGTCGCCAGCGCCATCGAGATCAACCGCCCAGTCAACCTCTCGAAAGCCTTGCGCGCCTTGGACGCGATGAACGGCGTCGTCCGTACTGCCGATGACGCGACCATCGTCGAGCACAAGTCGCTCGTCGGGCGCTACGGCTTCGGCTGCGAGCCCGCGTCCGGCGCATCCGTGGCCGGGGCCCGCATGCTGCTGGAACAGGGCATCATCAAACCGACCGAGACCGTGGTCTGCATCCTCACCGGCCACCAGCTCAAGGACCCCGACGTCACTGTCGCCTATCACACCGGCCTGCCCACCAAGAAAGCCCAGGCCTGGCTCAGCGAGCAGGTCCCGTCCGACCCGACCGGCTCGGTCGCCAACCGACCGATCCGCGTCGCCGACGACCTCGATGCCATCCTCGCGGCCATGGACGCGGGCTGACCACCGAAGATTTTCTCAGAATCCGCTGCGGGCTTGGCCGCCCGCCCCGCATCCCCCTTCGGCCCGACCCGGCGATCGTCCGCCGCCCGCGCCGAGGAGATGCGACCATGCCCCGTCCGAAAGCCCTCGCCCTGCCCGCCGCTCTCATCCTCGCGGCCATGCCGCTCGCCTGCGGCGGAAAGTCAGACCCTAAGCCCGCCGCGTCGGACCCCTCTGTGCCCCTGGAGGGTCGGGCGGTGTCCCGCCCCAACCAGCTCACGGGCATTTGGATGGCCACCTCCGACGGCCCTCTCGCCGGCGTCGAGTTCCTTAAGGATGGCCAGGCCATGCTCACCCGGCCTGGCGCGGGCACGAGCACCCTGTCCTACAAAGTGCTCGACGACGGACGCGTCAGCCTCGTGACCGCCCAGGGCGCGACGACCAACTACAGGACGACGCTCTCCGGTGACATCCTCGAACTCGCCCCCGAGCAGCCCGGCGCGGCGAAGCAACGATTCACGAAGGTCGAGTCGGGTCAGTCGCTGGCCGAAGCCAGCGCCGCCCACGAGGCGAAGATCGTCGCCGAGATGGAGCGGCGGATCCTCAACCTCCGCGACACGCTTCTCAAGGGCAACGCCGTCATCGTCAGCACCCAGGGCGATGACCGGTGGACGATGGCCATGAACTTCGATGATCTTGACCGTTCGCTCAACGGCTCGATGGTCCTCGATACGCCAATCGCCGGGCGAAACGACTCGCTCAACCCGATCCGGGTGCTCCCCGTCCGCGGCGACACGGGTCGGGCCGATGCCCGGTCCAACCGCGTCCGGGTCGTCCTCAACGCCGGCCCCGCGTCCGAGCCCGCAGGCCAACAGGAAGTCGTGGGCCAGGTCGTGCTCATGATCGACGGACCCGTGGACAAGCCCACCATCACAGGCGAGGCGAACTTTCCCAAACTGTGGCCCGGCCCGCGTCCGGTCACCCTCACCACCGACGCAGAATCCTTCGCCGCCACGAACGAGAAACTGGAATCACAGCGAGCCGCCATCCGTGCTGAGATCACCCGGATGGAGACCTTTCTCGCCGGCCGCACCCTGTTCATCGGTCGGAAAACCACGCTGCAGGGCGGTGACGAGCAGGTGGGTCTCATCGTAGAACGCAACGAACAGAACTCCGGCTACACCGCCACCGTGATGCTCCCGAACCGTGAAGCGCAAGCGGCCCGGGCTGACATCGAACTTGTCCTCGGTCAGGCAGCGCTCTATGTCAATACCCCGTGGGGCGAGCAATGGCGGCTGCAGACAGCTAATACGCCCGACGCCTTCGATGGGCTCTGGCGTCCGAACAACCGAACCGACTTCATCAGCCATGGCACCATCAGTCTCAGCGTCGAGCGCCGCCTGTCCCTCGCGGAACTTGCCGCCGAGCGGGCGGCCATCCAGAAGTTCCTGACCGAAGACCTCAGGTCGCCCCAGCGCTTTGTGGGCTTCGTCGAGCGCCGCTTCGGAACAGCCAACACCGTCCGCTGGCCCGTCTCCGTCGAACTCCAGGCCGATTCGGACACCGCCGTCACCGGCTCGGGATGGATGATCGCCCACCGCGACGGCGTCGCCCTGAGCGGCACACGCGCCGACCGAGCATTCAGCCTGCAGGGCAACACCCCCCTGCCTGAATCCAACGATCCCCGCCAGGCCGACGCCCAGCGATGGAACTTGCACCTCGCCGCCATCGAGCCCGGGCCAACTCTCATCGGCGACGGCATGCGCAACCGCCACGGCAGCGGACGCACCGTCCTGACCCTGGCTACGCCGGAACACACCGCGGCGCTCCGCGAGCAGCTCATCGTCGCCCTGACCGCCGCCCGCTACACCGCCCGCACCGCGGATACTTCTTCCGTCCGTGACGAACAGATGTTCTTCGTGTTCGATTCGGTCGACTCGGCAAGCGGCAAAGTCACCGGTCGGATCGTCGGCGACGGCAGCAAGTGGAACAACGCCGGCGCTCCGCCCGCCCTGTTCGAGGGCGACATCGTGAACGACCACGGCCTGCCCATCCTCCGCCTGACCGTCCGTGGCGCCCCCGATCCAACACGCGGAGGCGGCAAGGACTACGAGCCGTTCACCCTCGAACTGGCCGCCTTCGAACTCGACGGCACCCTTCATCTCACCGGATCGACCCCGCCCGGTAAAGGCAATCAGGACTGGATCACGCTCGATCCCATCCCTACGGACTTTGTCATCCCCATGGATCCGATGCGCGAGACACGCCTTGCCGCACTGCGTCTCGGGGCCATCGCCGAACGCATCACCTACATCGAGCGTAGACCGGGCGAGGTAGCCCTCGTCTTTGTCCAAATCACCGAACGCGACGCGAAGGTCGGCCAGATCTTCTTCCAGAACGGCCGCTACCACCACAGCAACTCGGTCGCCGCAGCCGCCATCCACGCCGGCCTGGCCCGCCCGGGCGAGATGGTCGTCCTCCGCCAGACATTTCACGACCCGTTTATCGGTGTCGTCGAAGCCACGCCGGAGCAGAACGGAGTTGCGGGGCAGCGTGCCCAGTTCCGCGACAACAACCCCCTCCCTTCGTTCTCGCTCGAACGAGTCCCGCTCGACTGATCACGCCCGCACCGGCGGAAACCCGATCAGCCCCAGCAACTCGTCCACACGCTTCATGACGAAGGGCGCACCGGCCGCGGAAAGATCCGCGGCGGGTGTCATGTCCTCGTACCCCACGATCCCCATCCCCGCCGCGATCGCCGCCAGCACCCCCTGCGTCGAATCATCCACCACCAGGCACGCCCCGGGCTCAAACCCCATCCGCTCAGCCGCGTGCAGGAACAGTCTGGGAGACGGCTTCGGCTCGCCCACATCGTCCGCCGAGAAAATCCGCCCACCGTCCATCCCGCCGAACCGGTCCAGCAGCCCCGCCGACTTTAGCGACACCGCCATCTTCACCCGCGGCCCGTTCGACGCCACGCAGAACGGCACACCCGCGTCCCGCAACGCATCCAGCACGACCGCCGCACCGGGGATCTCGTCGATCCCGGCCTCAAACGCCTCGAACATCGCCGCCCGATAGCCCTCGATGAACCCGGGCAGCGCACGCCCCACCCGAGCCTCTGCAAGCCTCTGGATCTCAGCGATGTGCGACCCCTTGATCGTCCGTGCCGATTCCTCCGGCGTCATCGGCCACCCGTGCCGCGTCAGCCACTCGGCCAGCACGCGCTGCACCACCGGCTCGGTGTCCACCAGCACCCCGTCGCAGTCGAAGATCACCAGCCCCGGGCGTTCATACATGCCAGGATCATTGGCGGCTCAGGGCAAGGGCAGCGCCCCGCCGGACGAGGCCTCGGCCGCCGGCCACAGCCACGCGAAGACCACACCGGTCAGCACCGCATAGACCGCCGCGTCGATGATGTCACGGACCACCCAGCCCGACGGCTTGGCAAACCAGATCCCATTGACCATGCCGCCAAACGTGTACGACAGCACCCCCGCGGTGCAAGTCACCTGGAACACCTTCATCGTCGCCGTGCCGGGCATCAGCACGGACGCCGCCAGATAGGCGATCCCCGCCGAGATCACCAGCATCACGATGTAGGTCATGATCAGGTTCCTGGCCATGTTCGGTTGGGCCGGCATGATGTTGATCGTCGCCCACGGACCGCGCTTGTACCGTTCCTGAAAAGCCTCCGACTTCATTTCCGCCGGGTCCTTCGCGCACGGGATCATGTAGTGCCCGGCCGGAAGGTTCAGCCCCCCGATCGCCGTGTCCGCCGCGGCGGGATCCGGCACGGGCTTCACATCCGGCTTGTGCCACGGCGTCGCCGCCCAGAACACAAAGCTTCCCATGAAGCACACAAACGCCGAGAGCAGGATCGGCAGCCACAACGCGGTCAGCGAGGTCATCATGTCACGGTCTCCTGTGCGATCCTGCCAGCATACCAGACGCAACCCCAATCTTCGCGCGGCCTCGCCGGACATGGACGCCGGCTCCCGCACGAATAGCATCAACCGCCCCGGATCGCCGGTCGGCGGGGCGTTTCCCGCTGAAACCGGATCGCGACGACGCGCCTCCCGGTCCGGGCAGATCGCCCCGTGCTCACCGATATCCTGCTGCTCGCCCTCTCCCTGCTCGTCCTCACCGGCGGTGCCGAACTGCTCGTCCGAGGCGCAGTCGCCATCGCCAAGCGTCTCGGCGTCTCCGCCTTCTTCATCGGTCTGACCATTGTCGGTTTCGGCACCTCCACGCCCGAACTTTCGACATCGCTGATGGCCGCCCTCAAAGGCTCGGGCGACATCGCCGTCGGCAATGTCGTCGGATCGAACATCTGCAACCTGCTGCTGATCCTCGGTGCGACCGCACTGATCCGCCCCATCGCGATCGAGCTGCGCCTCGTCCGTTACGAACTGCTCTTTGTGCTCCTCGTGTCCCTGCTCCCCTTCGTTGCGCTGGCCACCGACCACACCGTCACCCGCTGGCAGGGCCTGGCCATGGTCGCCCTGCTCATCGTCTATCTCTGGCGCGGCTATCTCACCGGACGCCGCGAGGAGTCCCTGCGCCAGGCCGAGCTCGAAGCCGAACTCGAGCGCGAGGTCGGGCTCGACCCCGCCAAGCCCGTCAACCCGGTTATCGCCGCCCAGTCCATCGCCGCAGGACTCGCCCTGCTCATCGCCGGCTCTTGGCTGCTCGTCCGGTCCGCCTCGGGCATCGCCCGTTCCTTCGGCGTCTCCGAACTTGTCATCGGCCTGACCGTGGTCGCCCTCGGCACCTCGGCCCCCGAGCTGTTCACCTCGGTGGTGGCGGCTGTCCGAAAGCAGTCGGACATCGCCGTCGGCAACATCCTCGGATCGAACATCTTCAACCTGCTCGGCATCCTCGGCATCACCGCCGCTGTCCGCCCGCAAACGATCGACCGCCAGGTCTTCCGCCTCGACGCTCCACTCATGCTCGCGACGACTATCCTGCTCGCCTTCTTTATGCGGTCCGGCTCACGTCTCTCACAACCCGAGGGCGCGTGCATGCTGCTGTGCTACGCCGCGTACACCGCGTATCTCCTCCTGCACGCCTGAGCACGCCGATTCGTGAATGCAAGCAAAAGAAAACCGGGCACTCGGCCCGGTTTCGACTCTGTCGGATCGTTCAACGCTCAATCCCCGCCGGTCTTCGGCATCGACTTGAGCACCTTGTCGATCAGCCCGTATTCGAGCATCTCCTTGTCATCGAGCCACAGGTTGCGGTCGCAGTCCCGGTGGATCTTTTCCTTGTCCTGACCGGTGGCGTTGGCGTAAATCTCGTACAGCCGATCCCGCAGGCGGAGCATCTCCTTTGCCTCGATCTCGATGTCCGTCGCCTGGCCCTCCATCACGCCGGACAGCAGCGGCTGATGCATCAGGTTCCGGGAGTTGTGCAGCGCGTACCGCTTGCCCTTCTCTCCCGAAGCCGCGATCACCGAGCCCATGCTCGCCGCCTGCCCGATGATATAGGTGCAGACATGCGGGCGGATGAAGTTCATCGTGTCCACGATGCCGAGCCCCGCCGTCACGCTGCCGCCCGGCGAGTTGACATACATGTGAATGTCCGCCGTTGCGTCCTCGTTGGCGAGGAACAGCAGCTGCGCCACGATCAGGTTCGCCATCTCGTCCATGATCGGTCCGGTCACGAACACGATCCGGTCCTTCAGCAGGCGGCTGAAGATGTCGTACGCGCGCTCGCCGCGTGCCGACTGTTCGACGACGATCGGGACCAGCGTGCTCTGGGGGGTATTGCTCATGGGTCTTTCCGTGCCCTTCGTTCTCAGTGGTGCTCTCGTGCGTGATCCGCGTCGGCGATCGTGGTGGGGGGTCAGGCCGTCGGGCTGCCCGTGTTCAGCGCCACATCCTTCGGTGGCTCGCTGAGCACCTCGTCCACAAGCCCGTACGCCTTCGCCTCCTCGGCGCTGAAGTACTTGTCACGCTCGGAGTCCTTGCGCACCTGCTCGATGTCCTGCCCGGTGTGCTTGGCGATGATCCCGTTCAGGATCTGCTTGCTCTTGATGATCTGCTCGGCCTGCAGCCGGATGTCCTCCGCCTGCCCGGTCACCCCGCCGTACGGCTGGTGGATCATCACCTTCGCGTGCGGCAGAATGAACCGCCGCCCCTTCGTCCCGGCCGTCAGCAGCACCGCGCCGCCCGAATAGGCACGCCCGATGCAATAGGTCGCGATCGGCGACGACAAAAACCGCATCGTGTCGTACAGCGCCAGCGTGTCGTCCACCGCCCCGCCGGGGCTGTTGATGTACAGGCTGATCTCCTGATTCCGGCGCTGATTCTCAAGATACAGCATCTGCATCATCACGCGTGCCGCGCTCGCGTGGTTGATCTCGCCGATCAGGAACACGATCCGGTTCTCGAGCAGCAGCTCGTCGATCGTCATCTCACGCGTGCGCTGATAGCTCACCGAGGCTGAAGCCATGCGTCCGTCCCTGGGTCTTCGCCCCCGGCACTGCGTCCGGGCGCTGGGTCGCTTCGTTCTTCGTCCCCGCCAAGGGAAACTTTCCCAAAGCGCGGACCATTCCACCGGCCTTCCATCGGCCGGATCCCCACCCCGCATGATACACGCCGCCCGAAACTCCCAATCACCCCCAGGACCCGCTCTTTCGCTCTCGTTGCCCCATCCGGGGCTGCCCACTACAGTTGCCATCCCCCGCCGTCGGGTCCCCGGTTCCGAGCCGATTCGCTAACCCTTTTCTCCAGCGAGACATCCGTCGTGCGAACCGCAGTCATCTCCGATATCCACGGCAACGCCGAAGCCCTCCGGGCCGTGCTCGACCACATCGCGGCCCAGTCCGTCGACCGCATCGTCTGCCTCGGCGACATCGTCGGATATGGCCCGGACCCCCTCGAATGCGTGGACCTCGTCCGCGAGCACTGCGCCTGGGCCCTCATGGGCAACCACGATTTCGGCGTCCTTTACGAACCCACCAACTTCAACCCCTCCGCCGAAGCCTCCGCCTTCTGGACCCGCTCGGTCTTCGACGCCGAGCCGGACGAGTCCAAGCGGGCGGCCCGCTATGAGTACCTCGGCCGCCTGCCCGTCCGCAAGGTCGAGAACCTGCTGGGCGACGACACCCCCGTCCTCGCCGTCCACGCCTCCCCACGCCGTCCAGTCAACGAATACATCTTCCCCGACGACGCCAACGACCAACCCGACAAACTCGAAGCCATCTTCGAACGCGTCGATCGCATCGGCCTCGTGGGGCACACCCATGTACCAGGCGTATTCTCCGACGAGCCGGACTTTTACCCGCCCACCGAGCTCGGCGATGCCCGCGTCTACAAGTTCATCGACACCGAAAAAGCCATCGTCAATGTCGGCTCCGTCGGCCAGCCCCGCGACCACGACCCCCGCGCCTCCTATGTCATCCTCTCCCCGGGGCAGGTCGAGTTCAAGCGCGTCGAATACGACATCAAAAAAACCGCTGACAAGATCCACGCCATCCCCGAGCTGAACAACTTCCTCGGCGATCGACTGTTCGAAGGGCGCTAAACGCCCGCACGGAACCCACCATGCGCCACGCATCCAATCAGTTCCTCGCCCGCCTCGCCGCGTGCCTGATCTCTTTCACAACCCTCCCCGCCCTCGCCCAGCAAGACGCGCCGCCCGCCGACCAGCCAGCCCCACAGCCCGCCGCGGTCGCCCTGCCGACCGCCCGCGTCGTCGCATCGACCGAGCCGGTCTCCATCGGCTCGCGAGACGGCATCGACAAGGCCCACCTCGAGTTCACTCCCACCGGCGCGGGCCTCGCGCACCTCGCCCTTCCTGACGCGTACCAGTCCGTCAAACACGCCGCCCATGTCGACCTCCAGTCGAAGATCACCGTCGGTGAAGGCGCAGCCCGGATCACCGCCATCCCATTCGCCGCCCTCGCCGTCACCATCGACGCCCAGCCCGTCGACCTCGCGACCAACCCCGTCTGGACCGAGACCGCCCCCGGCGTCTTCGAGTGTTTCATCGACGACGCCGAAGGCCGCCCCCTCCTCAAGATCACCCGGATCTTCGCCCTCAAGGGCGCCGACCGATACGGCTTCACCGTCACCAACACACTTACCAACCTCTCCGACGCGTCCCACACCGTCAGCCTCATTCAGACCGGCCCCATTGACCTGCCCAAGCCCGACAACACCTACGGCGGCGACCACCGGCGCATCCGCTTCGGCTACATGTACGACGCCGCACGCCAAGGCTCCGACACCACCGTCACCGTCGACGACGACCTCACCCGCCGCACCGCCTTCCTCGGCAAGAAGACCGAAACCAGCCTGGGCAAGTTCTACCCCTCCGTCTACCCCGTGTGGCCCTCGACCCGCACCACCAAGGATGGCGAACGCCTCAGCTGGTTGGCGATGACCGACCGCTACTTCGCCGTCGTCGTCCACCCCCTGTTCGATCCGGCCTCCGTCGCCTCGCCCGAAGACAAGTTGCTCTCCACCATCGCCTCGATCGACCGGCTCGTCCTCAACACCGGCGCCGCGCCCAATGACACCGTCATGGTGCTCCGCTTCACAGGAGCCGCGGTCGACCTCGCCCCCGGCGCGTCCGCCGAGCAGTCCTTCGGCGTGTATGCCGGTCCCCTCTCCCGCCCGGCCATCCGTCAGGACCCCGTCCTCGCCTCCCTCCGTATGCCCGAGATGGTCATCTATTCCATGGGCGGCATCTGCGCGCCCTGCACCTTCCAATGGCTCACCGGCACGCTCATGGCCGTGCTCAAGCTCTTCCACTCCGTCACCGGCGATTGGGCCATCGCGATCATGCTGCTCGTCGTCCTCGTCCGCGGCGTGCTCCACCCGGTCACCCGCTGGTCGCAGATCCGCATGCAGCGCTTCGGCGTCCAGATGCAGGCCATGGCTCCCAAGCAGGCCCAACTCAAAGAAAAATACAAGGACGATCCCAAGAAGCTCCAGGAAGAGATGGCCAAGCTCTGGCGCGAAGAAGGCGTCAATCCCGCCAGCATGCTCGGTTGTCTCCCGATGTTCCTCCAGACACCCGTCTGGATGGCCCTCTACGCCACCCTCTTCTTCGCCATCGAGCTTCGCCAGGAGCCCGCCTTCTACGGCGTCTTCCAGACCCTCACCAACGGCAAGTGGCAGTTCCTCTCCGATCTCTCCCAGCCCGACCACGCCATCCCCCTGCCGGGCAGCTTCTCGTTCTGGATCTGGGGTACCGTCGGTGCCATCAACATCCTCCCCCTCGCCCTCGCCTTTGTCTTCTACGCCCACCAGAAGTTCCTCACCCCGCCGACCACCGCCGCACTCACCCCCGAGCAGGAACAGCAGCAGAAAATCATCAAGGTCATGATGGTTGTCATGTTCCCCCTCATGATGTACGCCGCACCCTCCGGCCTGGCCCTCTACTTCATCACCAACTCCGTCCTCGGCATCGCCGAGCACAAGTGGATCCGCGCCCACATGGACAAGCACGGCCTGCTCGACCCCGAGAAGATCAAGGCCGAACGCCAGGCCAAGGGCCCGGGCTTCATGGCCCGTCTCTCCGAAGCCGCCGAACGCCAGCGCCAGATGCAGCAGGCAGGCCGCCCCGCCCCCGGCAAGAAGCCCGGCAAGAAGCGCTGACATGCTCACCGGCGACACCATCGCCGCCGTCGCCTCGCCGCCCGGCCGAGCACGCCGCGCGCTGATCCGCGCCAGCGGCCCCGACACGCCCATCATCGCGCGCGACCTCCTCGCACTCCCGGACTTCCCCCGCGCCGTCCGCCCCGCAACCCTCTCCCTCCCCGCTTCATCCACTTGTGCCTCCATACCCGAGTGCCTTCCCCTCCCCCTCCTTGCCCTCACCTTCCCCGCACCCAACTCCTTCACCGGCGAAGACACGCTCGAGCTCCTCCTGCCCGGCAATCCCCACCTCGTCCGGCGCGTCCTCGACACCCTCCTCGCCCAACCCGGCGTCCGGCACGCCGAGCCGGGCGAGTTCTCCGCCCGCGCCTATCTCAACGGACGGCTCACCCTCGACCAGGCCGAGGGCATCGCCCAGCGCATCACCGCCGAAACCCGGGAGCAGCTCGCCGCCGCCGAAGCACTCATGGACGGCTCCCACGCCGACCGGCTCCGCGCCCACGCCGACAACCTCACCACCTGCCTCGCCCTCGTCGAAGCCGGTATCGACTTCGCCGACCAGGAAGATGTCGTTCCCATCAGCCCGCCAGACCTCGCCGCCCGGCTCGGGTCCGTTCAGGCCGATCTCGTCGCCATCATCGGCGCCGCCGCCGGGGCAGCCGCCGAACGCGACACCCCGGAAGTCGTTCTCGTCGGCCGACCCAACGCGGGCAAATCCACCCTGTTCAACGCCCTCCTCGCCCGCCCGCGTGCCATCGTCTCCGACCGCCCCGGCACCACCCGCGACGCCCTCGCCGAACCACTCGACCTCTCCGCCGACGCCCCGGGCGCGGGCGTCGTCACCCTCGTCGATCTCGCCGGCCTGACCGACCAAGCCGAGGGCGGCATCGACGAAATCGATACCGCCGCTCAGCATCTGGCCCGCCAACGCATCGCCCGCGCCGACGCACTGCTCTGGTGCGACCCCACCGGCGCGTTCGATCCCCTCGCCTTCCCCCTCCCCAACCTGCCCACCATCCGAGTCAGGACCAAGTCCGACCTTCCAGGCAGCCCCGACCGGAAGGGAGTGGATGGGGATCGATCCTCACCCCACATCCCCGTCTGTGCCCTGGACGGAACCAACCTCGCCACCCTGCGCCGTGCCATCGCCGACACCGCTACCAACACAGGCCCCGCCGGCGCCATCGCCCTGCCCCGGCACCGCCGGGCCATCGCCCGCACCCTCGCCCACCTGCACCAGGCCCGTGACGCCGTGGATCCCGAGGCCCACGCCCTCGCCGAGCCTGAACTCATCGCCGCCGCCCTCCGCGCCGCCATCGATGCCCTCGCCGAACTCACCGGCCCGGTGGGCACCGAGGACCTGCTCGCCCGCGTGTTCTCGGCCTTCTGCGTCGGCAAATAACCCGCAGCCTCCGCCCATCCCCCCGCAACCCGATCCTCCGGTTTTTCTCGCCCGACGCAAGAAACCGGCCACCCTGCGACGGACACGCCGCCCGCGCCGGACCCCGAACCCGAAACACGACCGCCCCGCCCATCGAACCCTGCACCGCTCCGCCACCGAACCCGATGCTCTGCCCATCGCGGGCATCCGCCCGCCACCGGCACACCCGCCGGCGAGGAGGAGCATCCCATGACCATCTGCCTGGGCGAACTGCTCGTGCAATCCGGCTGCCTCACCAACGAGCAGCGAAACCGCATCCTCGAGGTCCAGCGGGCCAACCACCGCCCGTTCGGTGTGCTGGCCGAGGAGCTTTTCGGCATCTCACCCCACGATGTCGAGCACGCATGGGCAGCCCAGTACGCGTCCATCGCGCCCCGCTTCGACCCACGCCTCCACGCCATCGACCCCGAGATCCTCGGGCTCATCGAGCGACGCCAGGCGTGGCAGTTCCGGCTCATCCCCGTCCGGAAAGAGGGCGACGAGACCGTCTTCGTCACCAGCGTCGAAGATCTCGCCCGCGCCCTCCGCTTCACCGGCTGGCGCATCCAGGGGCCATGCACCTTCCTGATCTGCGACCGTGCCAGTCTCCAGATCGGGCTCGGGATGCACTACCCCATCGACGGCATGGACAAGATCGCCCCCGAAGCCGCCTGATCGACCCCGACCCCGCACCCCCTTCCCGGCCCCGCGCGACACCTCGCCGGGGCCGCGTTGTGCGCGCATACCATTGCGGCCTTGGCACATACGACCCCCGAAACCCCGACCACCACCCCGCCGGACGCCCCACGGAATGAGGAGATCCGCACGGTCTCCTTCGTCTCTCTGGGCTGTCCTAAAAACCTCGTCGACTCCGAGAAGATGCTCGGCATCCTCGCCGAGGACGGCATCGCACCCGTCTCCGCCGAAGCCGCCGAGGACGCCGAGCACGACGACCTCTCCATCGCCGGCTCCGAGCAGGATTCGTCCGCCACCAGCGGACGCTTCGCCACCGCCGATGCCGTCGTCATCAATACCTGCGGCTTCCTCGAAGCATCCAAGCAGGAATCCCTCGGCGTCATCCACGACGCCATCGCTGCCAAGAACCGCGGCGAGATCAAGCGCGTCGTCGTCGCAGGCTGCCTCGTCCAACGCCACCGCGCCAAGATGCTCGAATGGGCCCCCGGCATCGATGCCATGCTCGGCGTCTTCGACCGCGAGAAAGTCCTCGAGGCCGTCCGCGGCGTCAAATCCGAACGCACCAACCTCGCCCAAGCCGTCGAGGAAGGACCCAGGTACTGGATCTCCTCGAACGCCCTGGTCAAAGCCAAAAGCGAAGGCCGCGATACCGTCGGCCTGACCGTCCACGGCAAAGACGGCAAGGGCATCGGCTACTTCGAGTCCGACTCCGCCCGCCTCCGCCTCACCCCGCGCCACTACGCCTACCTCCGCATCTCCGAGGGCTGCAATCAGAACTGCGCCTTCTGCACGATCCCGAGCATCCGCGGCAAGATGCGCTCCAAGGGCATCGACCCCGTCGTCGCCGAAGCACGCGAACTCATGCAGGACGGCGCCTTCGAACTGCTCCTGATCGGGCAGGACACCACTTCCTACGGCGACGACATCGGCGCCGGCCTCGGACAGGTCCCCGGCGCCGACCCCTTCCGCGCCGGGCTGCCCAGAGTGCTCAAGTCCCTTTCCGACGCCATGCGCCAGGAAATCGGCAAGGGCTGGCTCCGCCTGATGTACGCCTACCCCTCCAACTTCACCGACGAGATCATCGACGCATTCGCCCAGCTCGTCGAGCGCGGCAACCTGCTCCCCTACATCGACATCCCCCTCCAGCACGCGTCCAACAACATGCTCACCGCCATGCGCCGCCGTGTCCGGGCCGAGCAGCAACGCGACCTCATGTTCAAACTCCGCGAACGCATCCCGGGCATGGCCATCCGCACCACCTTCATCACCGGCTTCCCCGGCGAGACCGACGCCGACCACCAGCAACTCCTCGAGTTCATCGACGAGGTCCAGTTCGACGCCGTCGGCTGCTTCAAGTACTCAAAGGAAGAAGGCACCGTCGCCGGCAGCATGGAGGACGACCCCGACCTCGCCGTCCCTCCCGAGATCAAGCAGCAACGCCACGACGAGATCATGGCCCTCCAGCAGAACATCGCCTACGAGCAGGCCGCCTTCATCGCCTCGCACTTCGACGAGAACGACCCCACCAACTCCGGCCACCAGTTCGATGTGCTCATCGACAAGCCCACCAACTCCGTCGTCGAAGCCACCACGGGCGTTACATCCGGCGGAACCCTCTATCAGGGCCGCACCTACTTCCAAGCCCCGCAGATCGACGCCGTCACCTATGTCCAGTCCCGCGAGAAACTCTCGCCCGGCGAACTCGTCCGTTGCACCATCGTCGAATCCAGCGGCTACGACCTGATCGCACGCCCCGTCACCGAACTGGAAAAGAAGATCTCCCTCCCGCTCGCCTGACGGAGCGACCATGCCACACCGCGCCGACCGCCGCGCCGAACAGATCACGCTCGCGGGACTGCTCTGTAATCTGATGATCGGCGTCGGCAAGCTCACCGCCGGCATCCTCGGCAACGCCTACGCTCTCGTCGCCGACGCCGCCGAATCCCTCGTCGACATCGCCGGCTCCGCCCTCGTCTACACCGGGCTCCGCTACGCCCGCAAGCCCGCCGACCACAACCATCCCTACGGCCACTGGCGCGCCGAGTCCCTCGCCGCACTCGGCGCCAGCCTCCTCATCCTCGCCGTCGGCTCCTGGATCACCTGGGGCGCGATCGACCGCCTCATCCACCCCGCGCCCACACCCGCGCCATGGACCGTCGCCGTCCTCGTCGCCGTCATCGCCGTCAAAGAAACCCTCTACCGAGTCATGCGCGTCCAGGCCAAACGCATCGGCTCCGACGCCCTCCACGCCGAGGCCTGGCACCACCGCTCCGACGCCGTCACCTCCGTCGCCGCCCTCATCGGCGTCGCCCTGTCCGTCTGGGGCGGCCCGCGCTTCGCCCCCGCCGACGCCATCGCCGCCCTGCTCGCCGCCGCCATCGTCCTCTTCAACGGACTCCGTCTTGCGCGCTTGCACATCCGCGACCTCATGGACACCGTCTCCCCCGAGATCGCCGCCCGCGCCGAAACCATCGCCCGCCAGGACCCCGCCGTTGTCGACATCGAACAGGCCCACGCCCGCCGGCTCGGCCGACGCCACTGGATCGACATGCATGTCGAGGTCGACCCCGCCATGACCGTCGCCGACGCCCACCGCTGCACCGGCCGCATCAAGCAGGCCATCCGCGAGCAAATCCCCTCCGTCGCCGATGTCCTCATCCACATCGAGCCCGCGAGCAACTCCGAGAACGGCGGAGCGAACTCACCGGCCTGAGTTGGCTTAGGAGGTAGGTGCGAGACCCGCCCGATTCGTCACTCGATATCCCGCCCCCACACACCCCACGGCGTCATTCCAAAAGTCAGCAAAGCCCACACTGGCGGACGCCCGACCGGACGAACTCCATCCCGTTCATAAATGCCGGCCGCGTGCCCGTCCATGAAAAATACCGACCCAGGCAGCCGCGACTGCCAATACTCCAGTTCGCCGACATCCGCTCCATCCGAAAACACGCCCCGCCAACCATGCCAGACCTCCGTCTCAAAGAGTCCCGCCTTGGATGCCGGATGGCGCACCGCAGATGATTTCTGAACTTGGCTCCAAGCCGATCGTGCCACGCAGCACGCGGAAGCCCGGGGTCCAGATAGCTCGGCGTCATGTAGAACGCGGAACTGAGCACAAAGTCCGGTGCGGCCTGATCCTCATACTTGTCAGGAAGCCAGTCGTTCGCCGGGCAATACATGGTCTCCGTGGTGGTCTCAAAGTCCGCGTAATCCAGCCACCGCTGACTCTGCAGCGTCCCGATCGGTTGATACGCCCACCAGCGACGCCCCGCGTCCGATGCCGCGTAATCACGCCCGCGCTCGACCCAGGAAGGAAAGAGATCCCGATTGTCCGCGCCGTAGGCAGCAAGAATCTTTCCCATGCCGCCGATGTTCGCCAGACATGCAATCTGGTCGCGTTTGTCGCGGATGCCTCGCAGACCAACCAGTGACACGCTCAGCAGCACAGAGATGACCGCGATCGTCACCAGCACCTCGATGATGGTCCACCCATCCCGCACGCGAGGAAACAGCGAGTCCGAGCTGGTGCATGAAGGACGACAGATCACCGGTGAGCCCTCACCCAGCGCACCGACCCCACAGCAACGACCCCGACGACGAGGAGCAACGCACCGATCCCCACCGAAGCTCTGAGCCAGGTCTTCCGGCGTCCGCGTGCGGACCACGGAGCGTCTCCCACAGAGTCGGGGCGTGCATCCAGTGACACCACCACATCGGTCGGCGGAGTCCATGCAACCGGACGGACGGCTACCAGTTGGGACGGGGGATTCTCGTAGAGTCCGCCGTCAGCCCGAACCGAGTACGACGCCCGAAAGTGCGCAAACCGCAGGCCCGTACCCTCCAACGGTCGGAAGTCATCGAACTCCCACCACATGGCCGGCGATCCTTTGTCGGACAACAACTCCAGTCTGGTCAGCTCCCAGGACCGCGACCCCTGCCCCCCGCGAGTGCCGGGAACGCGCGTGAGTTCAGCACGCAATCGCAGCGCATCCATGTCAACTCGCACCGAATCAGGCGATTCGGCATCGCACGACCACGCGGATTCCGGCTGTGCATCCAACCAGAACGCGAGCAGATGTGGCGCATTGTGAGCATGCAGACCCACCAGCGAAGCGAGAGACCACCCGCCCCCGATCAGGCGAGCAGAGTCACGCCCGAGGTAATGTTCGTACTGTTCGCCCCCGGGCGTGACATACCAGTCCCGGTTGAATCGTGCCGCGAGGCGCAAATCGCGATCCTCGCCGGACTGCACAACACGCACCTCCTGCCGGAACGCGATCGGCCACCGGTACTCGTATTCCTCCCGTTGTTCGAACGAAAAATCAAGATCTCCGGATCTGTTCAGCACATCCTGTCCGCAGAGCCAAACGCAGTCGATCGCCGGGTATTGACTGTTTGCCCGGATCCATTGGCGAACAGCTTCCGCCGGATCACTCGCCGAGCCGGCGCGAGTCACTTGAACGCACAAAGCGGCGTGACACAAAACCAACGCGGATGTCAATAATGAAACGCTCGGCATAGATCCCAGATCGCGCATGCCCGCCGATGACAGTCCCCGGCTCTGACCGACGAACGCCAGACTATCGCCGGGTGCGGGGGGGGGGGGGGGCAATCCCCTCAACCCGTGTTTGGGAAGTTTCCCCCCGGGTCAACGCCAATTTTTATGTCTGGCCCCTTCCCGGG
>RFGH01000225.1 GCA_003696675.1 Planctomycetota bacterium | reverse complement strand
GGCGAGGTGTGGCGGGTATTGACGCTGCGCGGTGGGTTCAACACGAACACGGTGCTGGCGGGGACGACGCTGCTGGGACTGGCGGCGGGCGTGGTTGGAGCGTTCGCGCTGCTGCGCAAGCGGTCTCTGATGGCCGACGCGTTGAGCCACGCCACGCTGCCGGGGATCGGGCTTGCGTTTCTTGCGGCGACGGCGCTGGGTATCGGCGGGCGATCGCTCCCGGTGCTGCTGGCGGGAGCCGCGGCCACGGGTGTGCTTGGGGTCGTGTGCGTGCAGGCGCTGCTGCGGCATTCCCGACTTCGTGAGGACGCGGCGATCGGGGCGGTGCTGAGCGTGTTCTTCGGGGCGGGCGTGGTGGTGCTGAGCTACATCCAGAAGAACGCCGGCGGCAACGCGGGGGGGCTGAGCCACTTCATCTACGGGCAGACGGCGGCGATGCGGGTGTCGGACGCGGCGTTGATGGGCGGTATCGCCCTGGTCGCGATGGTTGCGGCGGCGCTGATGCTCAAGGAGTTTGCGCTCGTCTGCTTCAACGATGCGTTCGCTCGGGTCGACGGGTGGCCGGTGTCGCGGATCGATCTGATGATGATGGCGCTGGTGGTGCTGGTGACGGTGGCGGGTCTCCAGGCGGTCGGGCTGCTTCTGGTGGTGGCGATGCTGATCATCCCGCCGGTGGCCGCCCGGTTCTGGACCGAGCGGCTGCTTGTGCTGGTGGTGCTTTCCGGCGTGATAGGTGCGGCGAGCGGGTATCTCGGCGCATCGATCTCGGCGTTGCTGCCCCGCAAGCCGGCCGGGGCGGTGATTGTGCTGGCGGCCGGGTGCATGTTTGCGATCAGCCTGCTCTTCGCGCCGCGGCGCGGGGTCATCGCGTCGTCTGTGGCGCGGTGGCGGTCGCGGCTGCGGATGGGCGGCGAGCATGTGCTCGAGGCAGCCTTTGAGGCCATGCTGGGCGGGCGGGAGGCGCCGACACTTTCATGGCAGGAGCTGGACAGGCTCGCACGCGTTCGCGGGTATGGGCCGTTGTTTCGCCTGATGGTCCGGCAATGGCTCGGCTGGCGGGGATTGGCCCGGTTTGATGCAAGCGGCGTCACGCTGACCGACAGGGGCGCTGAACGCGGGCGAACGGTGTGGCGGAACCATGCGTTATGGGGGCAGTACCTCGTGGGTTACGCGGACATCGCGCCCAGCCATGTGGATTGGTCCGTGGACCGCGTCGAGCATGTTCTGGACGCCGAGATGATCGCCCGGCTGGAAGAGCGGCTGCGGGCGCGGGGCATTGAAGTGGTGGAAGAGAAGCGGATCGCCGCGGAGGGTCGCTATTGAGCGGCATCGGGCTGAGCGTGGGCTTGGATCTGTTCCCGCTGCTGGCGGCGACGCTCGCGTCGGTCACATGCGGGCTGCTCGGCAACTTTCTGGTGCTGCGGCGGCTGAGCCTGATGGGGGACGCCGTGAGCCACAGCGTGCTGCCGGGGCTCGTCATCGCGTTCCTGCTGGCGGGCACGCGGTCGTCTTTGGTGATGTTCGCCGGGGCGGCGGCGGCGGGCATTGCGACGGTGCTGCTGGTGGAGATCATCAAGCGGCTCGGCAGGGTTGAGCCGGGTGCGGCGATGGGCGTGGTGTTCAGCGTGCTGTTCGCGCTCGGGGTGCTTCTGATCGAGACGGCCGCGGCGCGGCAGGTGGATCTTGACGCGGACTGCGTGCTGCATGGGCAGCTGGAAACGCTCGTTTGGTACGGAGCGCCGGAATCGTTGCGGTCGGTCTTCTCGCTCGAGACACTTCGTCATACGCCCCGGCAGGTGTGGACGCTGCTCGGCGTGTGTGTCGGGTCGTTGCTCTTTGTCGGGGTGCTCTTCAAGGAACTGCGGATCGCGGCGTTCGATGCCGGGCTGGCGACGACGCTGGGTTTTCACGCCGTATGGTTGCATTACGCCCTGATGATCTTTGTCGCCGGAGCCACGGTGGCTTCGTTTGAGGCGGTCGGATCGATCCTGGTGATCGCGATGCTGGTCTGCCCGGCGGCCACGGCGCGGCTTCTGACCGATCGGCTAGGCACGCAGGTTATGCTCAGCGTGGCGATCGCCGTGGTCGGGACGGTGGCAGGGTACTTTGGTGCAACATGGGTGCCGGCCCTCTTCGGGATCGACTCGGTGAACGCCGCGGGATCGATGACGGTTGTGTCGGGCGTCATGCTGGCGGCTGCGGTGATCGGATCTCCGAGATACGGCATGGTGGCGCGTGCTCTTCGGCGGCGCGCCCTGCGCCGGACGATTACGCGCGATGATGTGGTGGGCGCGATGTTCCGCGCTTCGGAGTCAGGTTCTGCCATCGAATCGTCGAACCTCGACCCGCTCGGACTGCGGGTGGCCGAGCGTGATGGGCTGGTCACGACGCGCGGTGGTGCGCCGCGGTTGACCGATCGCGGGCAGCACTTTGGCGCGGCGCTCATGCGCCGGCGTCGGCTCTGGGAGGGCTATCTGGTGGACCGGGCCGGGCTGCAGGCCGACCATGTGCACGCGCCTGCGGAGGTGCTCGAACACCTTGGGCTGGAGCCTGGGGCGGGGGCGGCGCCGGATGAGCACGGGTGTCCGATGCCGAGAGCGGACGGCACGGGGTTGGATGATCAGGGCGCGTCGGGCTCAGGGATTTCGGACGGATCGGTGAGATAGCTCTGGATCTCGGGGTTCCGCAGCACGCGGTCCATGGCGCCCAGGGTGCTCTCGATGCGATTGACGAGCGCGGAGTAGTAAAGCTCGCTGATATAGAAGTAACGGGCGACCTCGGCATCGATGACGGTGACCTTGTCCTGATCCATCGCCGGAACATGGATGATTTTGCCGATTTTGAAGCTCTGCAGATTGAGCGCCTCGTCGTCGGCGTTGAGCATGATGATGAGCTTCATCATCATGGCGCGTTGCAGGCGGACGAGATCCCGCTCGTCGCGGATGAGGATGGTGTATCGCTCCTTGCCGTCCTCGCGGGGCTGGTTGAGCTCCCAGAGCAGGTTGGTCCATATCTCACGATCGGGGCAATCGATGAGGCTGATTTCGGGGATGGGCTCGCTGGCGAGCCGATCCAGGTCCATCGACTCACGATCGAATCCGAAGGAGATGGCGATGGCCTTGCCCGGGTTGTTCTTGAAGAAGTCCGACGGCTCATCGCCCGCGCCGATGCGGGTGAGCAGATCGCCCAGGAAACGCACCTTGTATCCCTCGGCCTGAGCCTCTTCGAAGTAGATCATCCGTTCGGGGCTGATCCGTTCGTCGACCCTAGTGCGTTTGATCAGCTCGTAGATCATGCGTTGGACGATCATCTCCTCGCCGGGGATGAGTTTGTCGGCGAACTCATTGAATGGCTCGACCTCGCCGAGACGGAAGTTCTGGGCGATCACCTCACGGGCGAGTTTGCGGTAGAGGCTCAGCCGCTTGTTCTCGGCGATGAATCGGAGATCGAAGACATCCTCACCGCGGATGCGGTAGGCATCGCGGAAGAGCCGGTTGCCGGTGGAATCGAACAGGTCCTCGTCCCGCGGCATGGTGCGGGTGATGATGCGGTTTTCCTCCGGGAGCACATACGGGGTCAGCACGATAATAACTTCGCGTTTTTCCGACGCCGTGCGCGTGGACTTGAACGCCTCGCCCAGGATCGGGATGTCACCGAGCAGCGGTACCTTCTGGTTGGTGATGGTCTTGTTGCGGCTGACCAGCCCGCCGATGATGAAGGGCGTCTTGTTGTCGATGCGCGCGTAGGTCTGCACGCGACGGGTGGAGATGGTCGGAGCCGACGCGAGCAGGTCGCCGTTGGACGAACGGACCTCCAGGTCGCGCCCGGGCACGGTGGCCGAGACGATGGTGTCGACGAGCATGCTGATCTCGTCGCCCTGGTCGGTGACACGCGGGCGGATATTGAGCAGGATGCCGGTGGGGATGTAGGAGAAGTTGAACGCGATCTTGTTGGAGTTGAGCGTGCCCTCCTGGCTGGTGGCGATGGGGATGTCCTCGCCCACGCGGATGGACGCCTGGCGGTTGTCTATGGTCAGCACGCTGGGGCGGCTGAGGATCTCGGCCTTGCCCTCGGAAACCAGGGCCTGGATGCGCAGGCCCCAGTCCCAATCCACATCGCGCGAGTCGAGCCGGTTGAAGTCCAGTGTGTCTGAGATCACTTCGGGGTCGAGGGTGCCGAGCAGCAGATTGACCGGGCCTTCCTTGAACTCCCACTCGATGCCCAGTTCGTCCAGACCGGACTCGGAGATCTCGAGCACCATGCCCTCGACGAAGATCAGGCGGGCGGGTCGATCGATGTAGTCGGTCAGAAGCTGGCGGACGAGGCTGAGCTGCTCGGGGTGGGCGGGGTGGTAGAGCACCATGAGCTGGGACCCGGGCGACGCGTTGACCTCGTTGGGCAGGTCGGCGGCGTTGGTGGCGATACTCACGCCGAACTGGCCGCGGGCGATGTTCTTGTCGCCCAATAGCCCGATCTCACCGGCGCCGGGGGCCGGCATCTGGGTGACGAGCGGGAGCTGATCGAAGTTGACCTTGGCCGGCACGCCCTCGATGGCTGGCACGGTGTTCACGCCCATGCCCTTGAGGGCATTGATCGCGGCAGCGGTGCTGGTGTAGCTCAGCCGGACGATCTGCCGCTCGAGCTCGGCGTTGGAAAGATTGGTCCGCATCTGGGCGATCTGCGCCATGCCGCTCTCAACCGCGCCGGCCAGCGTGTCGAGATCCGGGCTTGCAGCGACCGAGCCGTCTGCGCTGACCACGACGCCCTGCGCCCAGAGCTGGGGGGGTTGGGATGCGTAGCGGACCGAACCGAGCCGGAACAGTGAGAACGATCCGTCGGCGTTGTCCTTGGTCAGGACGACCCCGGGCGCGACGCCTTCCGGAACGGGGCCGAACAGGTCGGCGCGCGAAGCCTCCGCAACCCGGTAGCCCCGCTCGGTCTGAAGACCCAGTCCGATCGAGGCGAGGAGCTCGCCGAGTTCGAACCGGCTCATCTTGGAGAGAGGGAGGAGCCGTCCCGCTTCCGGCGGGAGGCTCAGCGGTGAGACGGCGGACTTCTGGCCGAGGGAGGAGCGGGCGATTGCGGCGGAGAGGCGTTCGACCGCCGCCTCTGAGTTGGCGGCATCCCGGGTGCTTGCGCCCTCGCGGAGCGAAGCCAGCACGCTGGCGGAGACGGGCGGCTCTTCGATCTGTTCGAGGGCCATTCGGATGCGCTCGAGCCCTGCCTCGGGCGGCTCATCAAAGACGATGCCGGTGTTGGCACGGGGTGACTCGAGGGTGATCTGTTGTTCTGAGGTCTGAGTGGTGGCGCAAGACCAGAGGACGGCCGAGGCAGCGGCGGCGAGCAGGGCAGAAACCCGCCCGTTCAGGGGGGCGGCGGGCAGGGTCGATCGCCGGGGGCGGCTGACTCCGTTCATCTCGTCTCCATCGCTGATTTCCGAGCGCGGTCCGTCGTCCAGGTTGGCCCATACTAACCGAACGAAGCGGTTTGTGTCGCGTCGTTTTCCACGGAATCCGGGTCGACTTTTCCGGCGACCAGGCCGCGGATGTGCTCGGCGTGGGCGTTTGCCCCCCCGCTTTTGGGGTTAAGGGACGCCGATCGGGGTTCGGCGGCGCGATCGGCGAGCGGAACCTGGGATGGCTCGACGCGGGGTGACCGCCAGGCCATGGCGCCCTCGGGCAGCGACGCGAGGTAGGCCCGGGGTGAGCCGTCGAAGAAGACCTTGCCGTCCCGGATGCCGATGACCCGGTCGACCAGCTCGAGCAGCCCGATCTCGTGGGTGACCATGATGACGGTCCGCTCTGGGGTGGCGTCGAGGATATCGCGGACGATGGCGAAGGAGGACTCAGGGTCGATCGAGGCGGTGGCCTCGTCGAGGATGAGAATCTTCGAGTCCTTGAGCAGAGCGCGGGCGAGGGTGAGCCGCTGCTTTTCGCCGCGGGAGAGTTCTGCCCCGTAGTCGGACAGCCTGGTCTCGTATCCCTCGGGGAGGCGCTCGATGACCTGGTCGATGCCCGTCATGCGGCAGGCGGCGCGGATCTCGTCCATCGTCGCGTCTTCGCGGGCGTACCGGAGGTTCTCCGAGATCGACGCATTGAAGAGGAAGACTTCCTGGAAGGCGATGCCGATCGCGGCGCGGAGAACGGGCAGGGGCACCTCCGAGGCGTCCCGCCCCCCGATGAGGACACGCCCGGCGGTGGGCGTGATGAATCGCGGCAGGAGTTTGACGGTGGTGCTCTTGCCGGATCCGCTCGGGCCCACGATGGCGACGCGCTCGCCGGAGCGGATAGCGAGATCAACGCCTTTGAGCACGGGCGTGGCCGCGTCGAAGCCGAAGACGACATTGCGGAACTCGACCGAACCGCTCGTGAGCACCGGGGCGTCGGTGTGCGTCCGGACCAGATCGGCGGCGCCCGCGTCCTGGGCCGGCTCCTCGAGCATCTCGAAGATGCGTCCGACACTGGTTGTGGCCTTGGACGCGTGGGCCATGTCGCTGATGATGTTGAGCACGGCCGGGTAGAGCATCATCACGAAGCCGAAGAACATCATGAACTCGCCGCCCTGCATACGGCCCTTCATGACCTCGAAGGCGCCGTAGGCGATGAGCATGATCGTGCCAAGCCCGACGAGCAGGTCGGCCGTGATCTTTTGGAAGAAGTGGAATCGCTGGCTTTTGATCTGGCTCTGGCGGCTGCGATCGATGGCCTCTTTGAAGATCGCGCTCTCGCGCTGCTCACCGGAGAAGCCCTTGACGACCTCCATGCCGATGAACTTCTCGACCAGGCTTCCGTAGGCCGCGGAGAGGTGCTCTTGCGCCTCGGAGTGGCTGCGACGGATTGGAACACGGAAGAACCGGCAGGTGACATACTGCAGCGGCAGGATCGCCAAGGCTGCGATGGCCAGGCGGAGGTTCAGGACGCACAGGACGATGATCAGGACCTGCGACTTGAGCAGGTTGAGCATCAGAATGGGGAACTTGTCCTGGATGAAGCTCTGGATCTTGTAGGTGTCATCCATGACCCTGGCACCGACGCGGCCGGGCTGGTTGGCCGTATAGAAACGCAGGCTCATCTGCTGGAGATGGTCGAACAGCCGCTTGCGGAGCGAGAAGCACACATCCTCGCTGGTGCGGAGGGAGAGCATCTTGGACCAGAAGAAGAAGGTGTTCCGCAAGGCGTAGGTCACCAGCAGTCCGACGAGAAGCATGGCCAGCAGGGGTCCACGCCCGCCGACCCGCTGTGCGAACTCGGAGTTGGGGAAGACATCGTCGATCAAGAGCTTGATCGCATAGGGTGGCGCGAGATCGATCACGACCAAGGCGAGCAGGCAACCCATGACCATGCTCATGCGTCCGGCGTGCGGGCGGAGCAGTCCGACGACGCGGCCGCCGCCGGTTTGATCTGGTTGTGGGCTTGTGCCACCGACGGACATCCGTTTCCCCATTCGGCCGGGCCGCCGCGACGCGACCACGGGACCTCCCTACCCGCCCCGCCCGAACCGCAGAACGCGGGATACGAACGAACCGGTGCGGCCATTCTCAACTACCGCCTGGCAGACTCCGGGCTGCAAGAAAACAGCCCGGCCGGGAGATCGGTCCCCGATCACCCAACCCCGACGCGAGAACCGCGCCGGACCGCCGACCATGCGTGCATGGTATCAAACATCGGCCCGAACCCGAAGCGCGGAACACAGATCCGACTCACGGGAGTTCGGCGGAATCAGATCTGATTGGATCTGAACGATATGTCGGGGAAATGTTCGTACTGGAAAAGCCGATCATCTGGCACACGCAGTGATCCGCGCGTTCCCCAGCTCGGCCGGGGCACATCACCCAGCCGGATAGTTGGTCGGCGCCCCCGGCCCCACAGGGAGCCCGAGCACGAACACCCACAGGTAGAACAACGCCAGCCACCCGATCAGGAACGCGATCGAGTACGGCAGCATCGTTGCGATCATCGTGCCGATGCCAAGGTCCTTCTTGTACTTGGTCGCCACGGCCAGGATCAGCCCGAAGTAGCTCATCATCGGCGTGATGACATTCGTCGTCGAATCCCCGATCCGGTACGCCGCTTGGATGACCTCAGGGCTGTACCCGACGGTCATCAGCATGGGGACAAAGATCGGCGCGGTGACGGCCCACTGGGCGCTGGCCGAGCCGAGCATCAGGTTTGCGAAGCAGCACATCAGGATGAACGGCACGAACACCAGCGGGTTATCGAGCCGCAGCGCGACCAGAGCATCCGCGCCCAGAACCGCCAGGATCTGGCCGAGACCCGAGTAATCGAAGAACTTGACGAACTGGGCCGCGAAGAAGACGAGCACGATGTACAGCCCCATGCTGCGCATCGCGCCGGACATCGCGTCGATCACATCCCGATCGTTCCGCATCGTGCCGACGATGCGTCCGTACACAAAGCCCGGCACGACGAAGAAGATCACGATCAGTGTGACCACACTGCGGAGCAGCGGGCGGAACGCGTCCGGCCCGACGGCCGCGGGATCCGGATTCCTCAGCACGCCCCAGCCGGGCAGCCAGTCCACCAACCACGCCATCGGCACCGAGGGGCCGGCGGCCACGACGACGCCCGCCGCCACGATCGCCGCGCTCAACCCGGCAAGAAGCAAGCCCTTCCGCTCTCGCCGGCTGACCGGCTCCAGGGCCGCACGCGGCTCGAGATCCTCGGACGCCTGATCGTCGGAGTACGGCCCCAGCCGCGGCTCGACGACCTTGGCCGTCACCAGCCAACCGAGCCCGGTGATGAGAAATGTGCTGGCGATCATGAAGTACCAGTTCACCGCCGGGTGGACGACATACTCGGGATCGATCAGGCGAGCGGCTTCCTCGGTGATGCCCGCCAGCAGCGGATCGACCGTGCCGATCAACAGATTGGCCGAGTAGCCGCCCGAGACACCGGCGAACGCCGCGGCCATGCCCGCGAGCGGGTGCCTGCCCAGCGAGTGATAGATGGCCATCGCCAGCGGGATCATGACCACATAGCCCATCTCGCTGGCGGTGTTGCTCATGACCCCCGCGAACACCACCACCGCCGTGACCAGGTTTTTGGGCGCTCCAAGAACCAACGCCCGCACGGCCGTGGTGAGCAGCCCCGATTTCTCCGCCACCCCCACCCCGAGCAACGCCACCAGCACGGTGCCCAACGGGACGAACCCGGTGAAGTTGGTGACAAGGTTCTGGCTCATCCACCGGACGCCGTCGCCAGTCATCAGGCTCTGCACGACAAACCGCTCACCGGCCCGGCCCGGCCGCGGATCCTCCACGCTCAGCCCCGCCCACGACGCCACGCCGGACACGAGCACCACCCCGACCGCGAATAAGGCGAAGAGCGTGACCGGATGGGGCAACAGGTTGCCGAGCCACTCGACAAACGCGAGGAATCGTGCCATGGCCCGGCCTGCGCGGCTCGACTGATTGGTTGCCGTATCAGTGCGGGAGTCCGGGTTGGGTTTCTGCATGCCAGCATGCTACTGGCTCTCGCCCTTCAGCAGCGGCTAAACCCGGTAAGATGCCCCAGGAGGAGACGCAATGAACACTCTGCGCACCAAGCCCGGCCGCGCCTTGGCCATCGCCTTCACCATGCTCTGCGCCTTGGTGATGATCGCTGAGGCACCACACTGAGCCCTTGATCGCCCGGCAGTTCAAGGCATGTCTCGCCGTCTTCGTCGAGGTTCTCGCGATCGCCGATTCGGCCGTGTGCTTCGCTTCGAGAGCCCGAACCAGGCCACGGGCGAGAATGCCGGCGACCTCGTCGCGGCGCTCGTCGGCGGTCATCGTGTCCGGATTGCGCGTCGTGTCGGCGTAGTGCTTGGGCATCGCGTGACCTCACGGGCCGCGTGCTCAAGACGCCGCCCTGGTGTCACCTATGCGGTGCGCCCAAGGGGTGCGCAGAGACTTCACCAGCGGTCCATCGCACGATCACGATCACGCCTGGCTGCCGATTCGCAACAGGCCCTTGCGGACCGCCTAGCAGAAACGAAGAGCCCTTCACCCCGGCACCCGCCCGAACCAGAGACGCAGAGACTTTGGCGGCCAGAACGCCGCGCACAGCCGGCCACGCCCCGAGCACGGTTATGACCAGCGGACGAGCGGAGACCCGGCCCCGGGTTGCCCCCCGCTCTAAACCCTTGCGGAGACTGGCCCTGAAAGCGACAACGCCGCCGAGGTCTCTCGGCGGCGTCGTGCTTGAACCGGTGAGCCAGCCGCGTTTGCAACCGGGCTCGGAAATAGTGCTGGCTGGACTTTGGTTGGGGCAGCATCTTCGAGAGATATGTTTCGTCGAGTAGACGAGCACGACCGGCAGATCCATCCAGCCCATCTACGCCAGAAACGCCACACTGTTCGCGTTGTGTTTGGTCTCGTGGCGGTCTCTTGGCGTGCCACCGGCGTGGGCATTCGAGTACCAACCGGAATAGTCAGGAGAGGTACAGGGGTTTGTCGGACATCACCATCCGGAGTAGCCTTTCCCCGTGATCCGTCTCCTTGTCATCCTCCTGCTTGCCACAAGCGGCATCCTGCGGCTCCCGCTGGTTGGAGGGGAATCCCATGGCGACTGCGGTCACCAGGGATGCATGACGGAGATTGCAACAACCCCCGGTTGCTGTGAATCGGAAACGCTCGCGCCTGACTTCTGCCCCATGAGTGGCGGGCCGTGCGAGTGCGGCTTTGCCCCGCTCCCTGATCAACAACCAGCCCCGTATACGCCGCTGCCAAAAACGGAGCGCGATTCGGTGACGGCTGTTCCGACTCCGCCCGTCCGGGTGGAGGTCGAGGTTGTTGCACAGCGACGATCATTCGTTTGGTCTTCGATCCCGCTGAGCCTGCTCGCGGGTCTTACCCACAACGAGATCCAGGCACTCCTGGGTATCTGGCGAACGTAGAGCCCAAGCTCCATAGGGACAGTGCGCGCTCATCCAAGCCGTGCTGACTTCGCTTGTCGCGCTCTCCAATCACCAGAAACTCAGGAGCCATCCATGGCATCGCGAATTGCCGCGAGCGCGATCTGCGCCGCAGCGGCTGGTCTGCTCGCGGGGTGTTCGTCCCCGTTCGATCCGCCACATGACATCACGCAGTCACACGACCGGACGCTGCCGCGGGGCGTCGAGCAGATACCTCCGTCTGCCTTCCGGAAGTCCTCGGCGTCAACTGAAGTGCTCGAGCCGTCGCTCGCGCAGGATGCTTCGCCAGACGATTATGTCCGCTACGCCCTCTACCACAGCCCGGAGGTTGAGGCGGCGTACCAGCGCTGGCGTGCTTCCGCCGAGCGGCTACCTCAGGTCGGCGCGTTACCTGATCCTCGATTGAGTGTCGGATTCTTTCTCGAAGAGGTGCAGACGCGTACTGGCCCGCAGGAGGCGAGAGTCGGCGTCAGTCAGGCATTCCCGTGGCCGGGTCAACTCCAGAACCGAGAGGACGCAGCGTCGAAGGCGGCGGCGGCGGCTTGGAGGCGATTCGAAGCCGTCCGGCTGTCTGTGACCGAGCGTGTCGTCTCGACCCTGCACGATCTGGCGTACCTCGACGCGACGATCTCGATCACCGAGGAAAACCTGGAACTGCTCCGTTCCTTTGAAGAAGTGCTGCGGGCCCGCTACCGAGTTGGGTCCGGATCGCACCCCGAGTTGATCCGCATACAAGTAGAACTCGGTCAACTCGAAGACCGGCTCACGCAACTCCGGTCGATGCGCCCGGCCTATGCCGCCGAGTTGAACGCCGCTCTCAATCGCCCGTCCGGCGAAGAGGTCGGGAGGATGAACGGCTTACCTGGACGGATCGCGTCCGTTGATGCCGACGGTCTGACCGAGATCGCCCGGCGCTCCAACCCGATGCTGCTGGCTATGGACGAGCAGATCGAAGCGGAACGATTCCTGTCCGAGGTTGCAAGACGGGACGGGCTTCCGGAGTTCATGGTGGGCCTGGATTACATCGTCACAGGCGAGGCGATGAACAGCTCGACGCCGGGCAGCGGCGATGATCCGATTCTTCTGAACTTCGGCATCAGCCTTCCCATCTGGCGTGACAAGTACGAGGCGGGCGTTCGTGAGGCACTCGCGCGGCGGCTGGCGGTCGCCGGCGAGCGCGCCGACCAAGCTAACCGTATCGCCGCGGGCATCCAACGAGCGTGGTTCGAACATACGGACGCAGACCGTCGGGTCCGGCTGTACGAGAACACCCTCATCCCCAAGGCCGAGGAATCGCTTCGCGCTTCACTCGCCGGCTTTCGTGCGGGCGAGACGAGTTTTCTGGATCTGCTCGACACGGAGCGGACGCTTCTGGAGTTCGCCATCGCGGCCGAGCGGGCCCGAGCGGACCGCGGCAAATCACTCGCGCGACTCAACACGCTTGTTGGTGAACCCATTCCCACAGACGCCGCGGATCCATCCAGACACATCGATCCTTCTGACGAGGTACAGCCATGAGCACCGTCCTCCAACGCCTCAGTGTCGCGATTGCGTGGGTGTGGAAGCACACCGCTGCGGGGATCGCTGTCGTGCTCATCATCGCGGCACTCGTGATCGGGTATCGGATTGGCCGACCGGCTTCAGAGCCCGCAACTGAACTGGCGGCGGAGGCCCACGAGCACGGCGAAGATGCGAGCCAACCACAGATGTACACGTGCTCGATGCATCCGTCTGTTCGGCTCCCCGATCCAGATGCAAAGTGCCCGATCTGCTTCATGGACCTCATCCCGGTCACCGCGGATGGGGGCGAGGGGAATGAACTGCGCGTCACGATGAGCGAGGCTGCAGCCGCTCTCAGCCGTATCGAAACAGCCCCTGTCGGCCGGTTCTTCCCCACGGCCGAGGTGCGGCTGTATGGCAAAGTCACCTACGACGAGACCTCGGTCGCGCGGCTGACGGCCTACTTCCCAGGGCGGATCGAACGTCTCTTTGTCAACTATGTCGGTGTCTCGGTGTCGGTCGGAGATCACATGGCCGAGGTGTACAGCCCGGAGTTGCTCGCGGCCTTCGAGGAGCTCCGACAAGTAGCCTCTGCGGCAGCTGATTCACGCTCTGGCAGCGAACTGCTGCGATCTGCAACGCGGGACACGCTGACGGCGGCACGGGAGAAGTTGCGGCTGTTTGGTCTGACCTCCGAGCAGGTCACCGCGGTCGAGGAAGGCCGCTTCGAATCGGATCGCGTGCCCATCTATGCCCCGATCGGAGGCGTTGTCACGCATCTGGCCGTGCGGGAGGGGGACTATGTGAAGACGGGCACTGCCATCGCCACGGTCGCCGACCTGTCACGGCTGTGGATTGACATGCAGGCGTACGAGTCGCAGCTCCCGCTGTTGCGTTGGGGCCAGTCGGTCAGCTTTACTGTCGAGGCGCTTCCCGGCGAGGTCTTTGAGGGTCGCATCGCATTCATCGAACCGATGATCGATCAGCAAACGCGGACAGCAGCAGTGCGCGTTGCCGTGGACAACACAGACCGAAGGCTTAAGCCTGGGATGTTCGCATCGGGCGTCGTTCGCACGCGGGTTTCCGAAGATGGCGCTGTCGTCAACGATGAACTTGCCGGGCGATGGGTCAGCCCGATGCACCCGACGATCGTCAAAGATGGGCCCGGTCAATGCGACGTCTGCGGGATGGACCTCGTGCCGGCCGAGTCGCTGGGAGTGGTTGGAGACCCAAGCTCAGCGACCGAGCCTCTGGTCATCCCGCGTTCGGCCGTACTGTTCACAGGGACCCGCTCGGTCGTGTATGTCGAGGTTCCCGATACAGAGCGGCCAACCTACGAAGGCCGGGCAGTCGTGCTCGGGCCGCGAGCCGGCGACTTCTATATCGTCCGAGAAGGGCTCAGCCGGGGCGAGCGCGTTGTCGTCAACGGGGCGTTCCGGGTCGACAGCGCGATACAGATCGCCGCAAAGCCAAGCATGATGACACCCGGCGGAGGCGGGGGCGATCCGCACGCGGGGCATGGCGGAATGGCGGGTGGTGCGACCCAAACCATGCCAGAGCGAGTGAGCGTGCCAGACAGCTTCGTGTTCGCACTGAAACCCATCTATGCCGCATACCTCGACGCACAGGAGGCGTTGGCTGCGGATGACCTGGGAGGATTTTCTCAGGCAGCCGCGGACCTACGGACAGCCCTCAGCTTCGTCGAAGAAGCCGGACTTGTCGGGGAACCGCTCGGCGAGTGGCGACGGGCCGCTGCCCGACTGCGTGTCGAGCCGGGTATCACGGATATTGAGGCCGCGCGAGCCAAGTTCGAGGGCATGAGCGAGGCGGTCATCGCGCTCCAGCGTCGTTTCGGGCACCGAGGAAGCGAGCAATGGCAGCTCGCGCACTGCCCGATGGCTTTCGACAACAAGGGGGCCGACTGGCTCCAGCGCGGTGAGCAGATCAATAACCCATACTTCGGCGCGAGCATGCTCCGGTGCGGGGAGATCCGCGAGTCTTACGGGCCACTCAGTGGTGATGCCACGAACGGTGCATCGGAGGGTCACGACCATGAGTGACACCGCGCCTCGCAATCCTCAAGCCGCACCGCGTGGGCCACTCAATGCGCTGATCCGCTTCTGCCTGGAGCAGAAGCTCGTGGTGGCAATTCTTCTGGTCGGCACACTGTTCTGGGGCGTGCTCGTTGCGCCGTTTGACTGGGACCTCGGCGGTCTGGCCCGCGACCCGGTGCCGGTCGACGCAATTCCGGATATCGGCGAGAACCAGCAGATCGTGTTCACCGAGTGGCCGGGACGGAGCCCGCAAGATATCGACGACCAGATCACCTACCCGATGACCGTGGCGATGCTCGGTATCCCCGGCGTGAAAGACATTCGGAGCTATTCAGTCTTCGGGTTCTCGTCGATCTACATCGTGTTCGAGGACGGGATCGATTTCTACTGGTCGCGTTCGCGTGTGCTTGAAAAGCTCAACTCGCTGCCGTCGGGCACCTTACCGCCGGGGGTGTCGCCCGCGCTTGGGCCCGACGCCACGGCGCTGGGGCAGGTGTTCTGGTACACGCTCGAAGGTCGCGACGCCGAGGGCAAGCCAACGGGGGGCTGGGACCCGCACGAACTGCGGTCGATCCAGGACTTCATTGTCAAGTACAAGCTCGCAGGCGTCCAGGGCGTCTCCGAGATCGCGTCCATTGGCGGGTTCGTGCAGGAATATCAAGTCGATGTGAACCCCGACGCGATGCGGGCCGCCGGCGTCTCGCTCGGCCAAGTCATCGGCGCGGTCCGGCAGAGCAATATCGATGTCGGAGCGCGGACCATCGAGGTGAATCGGGCCGAGTACATCGTGCGCGGGCTCGGATTCATCGAATCGGTTGAAGACCTGGAGCAGGCGGCCATCACCGCACGGGACGGGCAGCCGATCCTCATCAGTGACATCGCGAAAGTCTCGCTCGGACCAGCGCTTCGTCGCGGAGTGCTGACGAAGGCCGGTGAGGAGGCTGTGGGCGGCGTCGTGGTCGCTCGCTACGGCGAGAACCCGATGGCCACGATCCAGAGGGTGAAGAACAAGATCGCCGAAATCGCCCCTGGGCTGCCGTCGAAGGTGCTGGCCGACGGTACCGAAAGCCGCGTGACGATCGTGCCTTTTTACGACCGCTCTGGACTCATCCTGGAGACGCTTCAGACGCTCAACTCGGCGATCGCCCAGCAGGTGCTGGTCACGATTATTGTCGTCGTGTTGATGGTGATGCACCTGCGAAGCAGCCTGCTCATTGGGGCGATGCTCCCGATCACGGTGCTGATGACCTTCATCGGGATGAAGCTGTTTCGCATAGACGCGAACATCGTCGCGCTCTCGGGCATCGCGATCGCCATAGGCACCGTCGTCGACATGGGCATCGTCCTCAGCGAAAACATCCTGCGCCGGCTCGACGAGGCTGCGGTGGACGATGCGAATCGTGAGCCAACCATCGAAACGATCTATCGCGCGACGACCGAGGTCGGCAGCGCGGTCCTGACCGCCGTAGCGACCACGGTGGTCAGCTTTCTGCCGGTCTTCACGATGGAAGCCGCCGAGGGTAAGCTGTTCAAGCCGCTGGCGTACACCAAGACCTTCGCGCTGATCGCCTCGATCATCATCGCCCTGACCATTCTGCCCGCGGCCGCCCATGTCCTGATGGGTTTCCGGATCCGGGCCGGGGCGGTCCGCACCTTGGGAGCCGCGGCGCTGACCGTGGCGGGTCTGACCGTCGCGGTCTTCGTGCAGCCTCTCGGCGGGCTGATTCTCGCCGCGTTCGGTGTGTTCTATCTTGCTCGTCCGTGGCTGCCAACGGTCGCGGCAAGGGCACTCCAGTGGTCGGCGAATCTCGTGGCGGTCTTCGTCGTGCTCGTCGTCCTGGCTGGCGCGTGGGAGCCACTCGGCCCCGAAGCGGGAGTCGTCGGCAACTCGGTATTCATCGGAGTAGTCGTCGGCGGGATATTGCTCGCATTCTGGGCCGTTCGCCTGGCGTTCCCGTACGTGCTCGCGTGGACACTACGCCACAAACTCATCGGACTCTCACCAGCGATCCTCGTCGTTCTGCTGGGTGCGACGACGTGGCTTGGCTTTGATCGAGTTCTCGGATGGCTTCCCGGCTCGATCCGAAGCAACGAGACCGTGGTCGCGATCGCGCACGCCTTCCCCGGCCTGGGAAGCGAGTTCATGCCCTCGCTCGATGAGGGCGCGTTCCTCTACATGCCCACGACGATGACACACGCTTCGATCGGCGAGGCGACGGACATCCTCAAAGAACTCGACCGCCGCATCATGAGCGTGCCCGAGGTCGAGATGGCCGTGGGCAAAATCGGACGGGTCGAGAGCCCGCTCGATCCCGCGCCGATCTCGATGATCGAGACGGTCATCCAATACAAGAGCGAGTACCGCACCGATGGTCAGGGCCGGCGCATCAAATTTCGATACGACAACGCAGCGGAGAAGTTCGTCCGCGACGAGCGAGGCGAGCTGATCCCCGACGAGGACGGCCGCCCATACCGCCAGTGGCGCGATGAGATCGAGTCCCAACAGGACATCTGGGACGCGATCGTGGCGGCAGCCGAGATGCCCGGCGTAACCAGTGCGCCCAAGCTCCAGCCGATCGGGACACGGATCGTCATGCTCCAATCGGGCTTTCGTGCTCCGATGGGGATCAAGGTCTACGGCCCAGATCTCGAAACGATCGAGTCATTCGGGCTCGAGTTGGAACGCCTGCTCAAGCGGGTGCCGAGCGTCCAGCCCGCGGCCGTCTTCGCTGACCGCGTCGTCGGCAAGCCCTATCTTGAGATCGACATCGATCGCGAGCGGATCGCCCGCTACGGGCTGCGTATTGCCGATGTTCAGGAGGTCATCGAGGTGGCTATCGGCGGCAAACCGCTGACCATGACGGTTGAGGGACGGGAACGCTACCCGGTTCGGGTGCGTTATCTGCGGGAGCTGCGTGACCAGCCCGAGACGCTGGGCGACATTCTCGTGCCGACGCCGCTTGGGGCCCAGGTGCCCTTACGCGAATTGGCCACGCTGGAGTACCGGCGCGGACCGCAGATGATCAAAAGCGAGGACACCTTCCTCGTCGCCTATGTGCTGTTCGACAAGATGCCCGGCGAAGCGGAAGTATCGGTTGTGCGGGACGCTCAGGCGTTCATCCATGAAGCGATCAGTTCCGGCGATCTCGTGGTGCCTGCGGGCGTCAGCTACGAGTTTTCCGGTTCGTACAAGAATCAGGTCCGGGCCGCCAAGCGGATGAGCATCGTCCTGCCGCTCTCGCTGGCAGTGATCTTCCTCCTGCTCTACTTCCAGTTCCGCAAGGTGGGCGTCACCCTGATAGTCTTCAGCGGGGTGTTCGTCGCGTGGGGTGGCGGGTTTCTGATGCTGTGGCTCTACGCCCAGCCGTGGTTTCTCGACACTTCGCTGCTGGGTACGAATCTCCGCGAGCTCTTTCAGATCCGGGAGTTCAACCTGAGCATCGCGGTGTGGGTGGGGTTCCTCGCGCTCTTCGGCATTGCGACCGACGACGGCGTCATCATGGCCACCCGCATCGAGCAGTCGATGGCGGAGAGCAGACCTGATTCGATCGAAGCGATCCGAAAGGCCGTCGTCGATGGGGGACAGCTCCGTATCCGAGCGGCTGTCATGACCAGCGCCACCACCATTCTCGCGCTGCTCCCGGTGCTTACAAGCACGGGCCGCGGATCGGACATCATGGTTCCAATGGCCATCCCTTCGTTCGGGGGCATGGCTGTCGCGTCCATCACTTGGTTCGTCGTTCCCATCCTGTACTGCTGGGCGCAGGAGTGGAAGTTCCGTTTGTCACACGCCCGTCCAGCATCCAACACGAATGTGCCCGCGGCACAAGGAGACTCTGTATGAAACCCGCAACCCTCATCACTTGCATCTGTCTGATCTCGCCGACTGCTCTTGTGTCGGCGCAGGGTCACGACTCCGGTTCGCACACTCAACAGGCCGCCGAGCCCGTCAACACGATGTGCCCTATCGGCAAGGAGCCGATTGTCGCCTCCGCCGGAACCGTTGAGTACAAGGGCAAGACCATCGGCCTCTGCTGCCCCGGATGCGGCGAAGCATTCCTCGCCTGGGATGAAGCCCGCAAGGACGAGTTCGTCGCTCTCGCCGTTGCGCACCGTGAGCCCGGCATGGAAGACGATGTAGGTCACGACATGGACAAGCCCGCTGTGGCCGACGCAGCATGGACAGGGCCCTTCCCGCTCGCCACCTGTCCTGTGTCAGGACAAAACCTTGGTTCCATGGGCGACCCGATCGTGAAGAAGTACGACGGTCGCGAAATCCGCTTCTGCTGCGGTGGGTGCATCGGAAAGTTCGAGGCTGACCAGACCGGGTACTGGGAGAAGATCGATAGGCAGATCGTGAAGGATCAACTTCGGTACTACCCGGCCCAAACATGTGTCGTGTCGGGCGAGCCTCTCGTCGAGAACGGCGAGGACATCGCAAGCAACATGGTCTACGGAAATCGCCTCGTGCGGCTGTGCTGCAAGATGTGCGAGCGCCAGTTCAAGGCCGACCCAAAGAAGTTCATCAAGAAACTCGACACGATAACAGCAGATGCGCAACGGCAGGACTACCCGCTGGATACCTGCGTGGTTGCCGGTGGCAAGCTCGGATCGATGGGCGAGCCGGTAGAGATGGTCGTCGCGGGTCGACTGATGCGGTTCTGCTGTGCCGGGTGCAATCCCAAGGTGGAAGCAGACCCCGCCAAGTACACCAAGCTCATCGACGAGGCGTGGCAGGCCAAGGGCATGTTTATGCCCCAGGTCCAGAAGGACGGACACGGCGAAGGGCATGGGGGCGCGGACCACAGCGACCATGACCACGGCGGCTAATCAAGATCCCACCAACAATAGGAGGACGCCATATGAAAGCACTTCATCGACAACTCCACTGTTTCGTCTTGTTTGCAGCGTTCATACTGGCCGTTCTCCCTTATGCAGCGCGGGCGCAGTCTCCCTCCCCGGATTCAGCCGGGGAGGGGGTAGGCCCCGTGAACGTGGTTTGTCCGGTCATGACTGACGAGCCAGTTGATCCCCGATTCACAACGGAGTACGACGGCGTAACCGTCGGCCTGTGCTGCCGGAAATGTCTGACGAAGTTTGAAGCAGACCCCACAGCCTACATCAATGACATCGCGGAGTTCAGCACAGTCGGGCTGGACGACCCCACCGCTCACGTTAATGCAAGCAGGCTGGACGATCAACATGCCGACCACGATCACGACCCGCCGGCGGAAGAGGGCAAAAGCCACCAAGAGAGCGAAGGCCACCAGCATCACGAAGATTCAAGCATGTCGTCATCCACCTCCCAAGACGACGGGCACGATCATGCCACCGATCACGACTCGGGCTCGAAGCTCACCGTGTGGATCGGCAAACTGCACCCGCCAGCTACACACCTACCGATCGGCTTGCTGATCGGAGCGGCGGTTGCCGAGATCGGCATGATCTTCACTCGGAAGGACTGGTTCCGCCATGCCGCAGGGTTCTGTCTGGTACTCGGGACGCTCGGAGCCCTTGGGGCTGCAACCCTCGGCTGGTTCAACGGGGGAGTCACATTCTGGGACAGCGACTGGGTTCAGGCGACCCACCGGTGGCTTGGCACGGGGACCGCGGCCTTGGCGCTGGTCACCCTGGTGCTCTACCTGCGGATGTCTCGGGCCAAGTCAGGATCACATCCGGCATTCTGGTACCGGGCCAGTCTGTTTTTCACAACAAGCCTTGTCGGCGCTGCGGGCTTCTTCGGCGGTGCCCTTGTGTATGGGATTAATCACTATGCATGGTAAACACGGACGACCAAACCTTCCGGCGTTTGGCGGCGGCTTGCTCATGGCGTCTGTTGTTGTGACGCTAACCGGCTGCGTCAGCTCGCGAGCTGTTCAGGCTCCGACCCCTGGTCACCCGGCCAACGCTGAGAGTACATCTGTTGCGTTCTCACCACCGGACAACCCATTTGCTCATCGGCTCGTGCCGACGAGCGAGCCAGACGCTCACGGAGATGACATGGACATGCACGGAATGCCGGGCATGAGCCACGACAGTCCAGGCAGTACAAGCGAGGGCGGGCTCACGGTGTACGCCTGCCCGATGCACGCCGATGTTCGTTCGGATCGGCCCGGAACATGTCCCAAGTGCGGGATGCAACTCGTGCCATCGAAAGCATCGCAGCCTTCACATGACCACGGAGGGAATCCATGAGATATTTGCTCTTTCTTCCCGCCGTTATTACCTCCGGGGTGATTCTCTCGGGATGCTCGACCGTGCCGGTCGACCGAAATTTTGACCAGGTTCAATCTGCGGTTGCCGATCGGGTGGCGTCGGCCCCCGAATGGCCGACCTCGGCGGAGGCTCAGGATCAAATCGACGATCGTGTTTCCGAAATCCTATCTCAGCCGCTCGATATGGAACGGGCCGTTGCGATTGCCTTGGTCAACAACAGAGCGTTGCGGGCCGAGTACGCCCGTGTTGGTTTCGCTGATGCTGATTTTGTTGAAGCGGGCCTCCTGAACAACCCCGGCATATCGGCCGGTGTCGGGTTCCCAGATAGCGCGCCCAGTGGCACAGCGCTCGACTTCGGTCTCACCCTGAACATCCTCCAGTGGCTCATCACGCCAGCGCGGAAAGATATCGCCACTGTCCAACTCGATGCCGAGGTGCTCTCGGTTGCGGATGCGGTGCTCAGAACGGCGACCGAAACACGGCTCATGTTCCTGGATCTCCAGGCGGCCGAGAACATGTCGGCGATGCTCCGCGAGATCGCAACCGCCGCGGAGGCGTCATACGAGTTCGCGACGCGAGTTCATGACGCGGGCAACCTGAGCGACCTGGCACTTGCAAACGAACAATCGCTCTATGAGCAAAGCCGTGTCGAGTATGCCCGAAGCCTCGCTGAGGTCGCGGATCTGCGAGAGCGGCTGAACGCACAGCTCGGTTTGTGGGGTACCCAAACAGAGTGGACGATCGAAGACCGACTCCCTCCGTTGCCGACCTCTGAGCCTGACCTCAGTGAGCTTGAATCGCTGGCTATTCATCAGCGCCTCGACCTAGCGGCTTCAGCAAAGGAGGTCGAAGCGATCTCCAAGGCCGCCGGACTTCAGCGAGATTGGCGATATCTCCTGAGCACCGAGGTTGGCGTGAGCGCTTCACGCGACACCGACGGGCAGTGGGTGTTCGGCCCACAGCTCTCGCTCGAACTCCCGATCTTCAACCAGCGGCAAGGTGAGATCGCCCGTCTCGATGCGGCGCTGCTCGCGGCGGAAGCGAGGCTCGAAGGGCTCGCAATCGGGACGCGTGCGGATGTGCGTCGTCTCCGGAACAGGCTCTTTGCCGCTCGATACGAGGCCGAGCATTACCGCGACACGATTGTGCCGCTGAGAGAGCGCATCACGGCGCTTACCCAAGAGCAGTACAACTTCATGCTCGTGGACACCTTTGATCTGCTTGCCAGCAAGCGGGAGAGCATTGCCGCGTACCGAGAGTACCTCGACAGCGTCAAGCGCTACTGGGAGGTCCGCGTGCTACTTGAACAGGCGGTCGGTGGCCGTCTCCCCGACACAGAGGGGATGGCGATGCCGGGCGATACAGACACACCGATCGATTCAATGAAGAACGACACTACCGGCGAGAGCATGCCGGGCATGCACCATCATGGAGGGCACTGAGATGTACTCGAGAAGATCATTCCTCGCCGCGGGTGTAGCGACCGGAGCCGCCGCCCTCATCGTCCGCAAGGCGAGGGCCGACGAAGCTCCGCCGATCATTCGTCCAATTCCCGGCGATCCGATGCCGCAGAAATCTTCGGACGGGGTGACCTCAGTGGTCACACCGAACGGGACGACCATGCCATTCCGGGTCGCGGACGGGGTCAAAGAGTTTCACATCGTGGCCGAGCCGGTGGAACGAGAGTTCGCCGACGGCATGACGGTCAAGTGCTGGGGCTACAACGGCCAGACGCCCGGGCCCACGATCGAGGTCACGCAGGGCGACCGCGTCCGGCTCTTTGTCACAAACCGACTGGCGGAACACACGAGTATCCACTGGCACGGCCTGTTCATTCCCTGCGGCATGGACGGCGTGACCGGGCTTACGCAGCCGGGCATCCAGCCGGGCGAGACGTGGGTCTACGAGTTCACGATCCCGGATCAGCACGGCACGTTCATGTACCACCCGCACGCCGACGAGATGACCCAGATGGCGTTCGGCATGATGGGGTTCTTCATCGTGCATCCGAAGGAACGGCCGAGCAAGCCAGCGGATCGAGACTTCGCGATCATGCTGCACAACTGGGCCGTCCATCCGGGGACCTACCGGCCCGACCCCGCGGTGATGGTCGACTTCAACATGTGGACCTTTAACAGCCGTGTGTTCCCGGGGACCGAACACCTTGTGGTTAGGACCGGCGATCGGGTCCGCGTGCGATTCGGAAATCTCAGCATGTGGAACCATCCGATCCATGTCCACGGGCACGCCTGGAAGGTCGTGGCGACCGACGGCGGCCAGATCCCGGAAGCGGGCCAGTGGCCCGAAACAACCGTGCTCGTCCCGGTCGGCACAACACGCGATGTTGAGTTTATCGCGGACAACCCAGGCGACTGGGCGCTGCACTGCCACATGTCGCACCACACGATGAACGCCATGGCGCACGATATCGCGAACACGGTCGGCGTCGATCAAGCAGGCCTCGATCGCAAGATCCAGTCGCTGCTTCCCGGCTATATGGCGATGGGGCGTGACGGTATGGCCGAAATGCAGGACATGGCAAAGCACATGCCGGGCCCGAGGAACACGCTGCCGATGATGATGGGCAAGGGGCAATTCGGCAACATTGAGATGGGAGGCATGTTCACCGTGCTCAAGGTGCGGGACAACATCTCCAGCTACGGAGATCCGGGGTGGTACCGATTCCCGGATGGCTCGGTCGCACGAAAAGCAGATGGTTGAGAGCGGATTGGACATCATTCAGCATGCAGCATCAAGAAAGCACTGATGAAAGCGAACAAGGACAGTATCGATCCGGTAGCCTCACGCTAACCGGATCGATCGCGATGGGAACCGGCGTCATGATCGGCGCCGGAATCTTCGCCCTCACCGGACAAGTTGCTGAGCTTGCGGGTGGGCTGTTCCCACTTGCTTTCATTGCAGCCGCGATCGTTGTGGCGTTCAGCGCCTACTCGTACATCAAAGTATGCAACGCGTACCCGTCTGCGGGCGGAATCGCGATGATCCTCAAAGAAGCGTACGGCCCAGGCGTCGTGACCGCAGGCTGTTCGCTGTTGATGTACTTCTCGATGGTGATCAACGAGAGCCTTGTCGCCCGCACCTTCGGCACCTACACGATGCGTATCTTCGGCGAGGGCTCCGACTCGTGGCTCGTCCCCACGCTCGGTGTCGGACTCATCATGGTCGCGTTCGTTGTCAACCTGCTCGGCAACGAGGTTATCGGTAGGCTCAGCACCATCACCGCGATCATCAAGATCGTGGGCATCGGGGTGTTCGCTGGTATCGGGCTCTGGGTATCAGGGCTCTCGTTTGACACGCTGACGAGTGACAGTGCCGCCTCCAATGCTCAGGGGGGCGTCGGCGGTTTCCTCGCCGCCGTGGCCCTGTCCATCCTGGCCTACAAGGGCTTCACGACCATCACGAACAGCGGCGATGAACTCGAAGATCCCAAGAAGAATGTCGGCCGCTCGATCATCTTCAGTCTCCTGATCTGCACTGGGCTGTATGTGCTCGTCACGCTCGCCGTCGCTGGCAACCTGAGCGTAGATGAGATCATCGCCGCTCGCGACTCATCGCTTGCCGAGGCCGCGCGCCCAGCGGTAGGCCAGTGGGGTGAATGGCTGACCATCGGCCTCGCCATCGTCGCGACGATCTCGGGCATCATCGCCAGCATGTTTGCGGTCTCGCGCATGCTCGCGATGCTCACGGACATGGATCTTGTCCCGCACCGCCACTTCGGCATGCCGGGGCGGATCCAGAAGCACACCCTCGTCTACACGGCCGTCATCGCCCTCGCGCTCACAATTTTCTTCGACCTCAGCCGCATCGCCTCGCTCGGCGCGATCTTCTACATTGTGATGGACATGGCGATCCACTGGGGCGTCTTCAAGCACCTCCGATCGGATCTCAATGCGCGGGGCTGGGTGCTCCTGACGGCACTGGTGCTCGACGCGGCCGTGCTCGGGGCGTTCCTCTATCTAAAGCTCACAACTGATCCGCTCGTAGTGGGCGTCGCCCTGGGCTCGATGGCCCTGATCTTCGGGCTCGAAGCATGGTTTCTGAGGGCGAAGTCTGCCGAAACCAATGACGGGCCCACTTGACCTGCAAGCCCAGCCATGATACCCTTAGGGGGTATGGGTACAAAGAAATTAGCGAGAGCCGCCACGAACGTCTGCGCCGAGGACCGGGCGAAGAACCTCGCCCGCCTCAAGCGGATCGAGGGTCAGGTCCGTGGCATCGCGCAGATGGTCGAACAGGACCGCTACTGCGTCGATGTCCTCACCCAGATCGCTGCAGTCCAATCGGCCATGAGGTCGGTCGGGAAAGAGCTGCTGCGTCATCACCTCAAGCACTGTGTCGCTGATGCAGCCAAGCTCGGACAAACCGAGTTTGAAGAGGCGAGCGATGAGCTGATCGAGTTGCTTTACAAGAACGCGAGGTAAAGACTGTGTCCACTCAGACAGCGACCATCGGGATCAATGGGATGCACTGCGGCGGTTGTGCGAGCAAGGTGAGCGCGGCGCTGCTCAGGCTCGACGGTGTAGATACCGCCGATGTGTCTCCTCAACACGGTACGGCCGCCATCACGGGCAGTGCAATACCCGCCGAAGACACGCTCCGCGGAGCCATCGCATCCGCGGGCGACTATACGCTGACAGGTGTGGAGAAGGCGACGCCCGATACAAGATCAGAGATGTCGGACCAGCAGCACCATGCCGCCGCCCAAGACCACACGAAGGAGAGCCTCTACCCGCTCTTCTTGATCGTCGGCTTCATCACCGGCGTCACGCTGCTCGTCGCCTACGCGACGGGCGATTGGTCAGTCGAGCCGATGATGCGGCACTTCATGGCCGGCTTCTTCATCGTCTTCTCGCTCTTCAAGCTCCTCGACCCGCCCGGCTTTGTATCCGCCTACCGCGGCTACGACCTCGTTGCCCGCAAGGTCCCCGCGTGGGGCTGGGCCTACCCGTTCGTCGAGCTCGGCCTAGGTGTCGCCTACCTCCTCGCCTGGGCACCGATCGTCACCAACTCGGTCACGCTCGTACTCATGCTGGCCGGCGCAACCGGCGTGCTCAAAGCGCTTCTGGACAAGCGAGCCATCCGATGCGCCTGCCTCGGCACGGCGCTCAATCTTCCCATGACCAAGGTAACTCTGGTGGAGGACCTCACCATGGCGGCGATGGCCGCTGTGATGCTCGCGAAGCTCACGACATAGCACGCAGCCCACGTCCATCAGCCCCGGCGGCGGGGCCGATGGGCGTGGAAAGTACGGATGCATGCTGGCCGTCGCATACGCATGCAGTTTGTGACTTCTCTCCTCTTTCAGGTTCTCCGCCACTCGAGGAAAGTAAAGATGGCACACGATCCAGTCTGTGGCATGTCCGTCACCCGCGAGAACGCCGCGGCTGCCATCGAGCATGACGGCATCAATTATCTGTTCTGCAGTACACACTGCGCCGACAAGTTCAAATCCGATCCCGAGCGATTTGTTCCAGACGCCGATCCGGGTGCAGCACGAGCAGCGTCGCACTCCTGCTGCTCACACAAGCACTCGGCCCACACGCCGCAACGGCAAGATGGTCCGAAAGACGCCGTCTATACATGCCCCATGCACCCCGAGGTACGCCAGATCGGGCCAAGGCTCGGCATCCGGTACGGCACAGTCCGAATGCACCGCGAGCGAGCGCTCGATCGGCTGGGCCTGAACGGCGCGAACCGCGCTGAAGTGACGAGCCGCGTCTTCGCGCTGGCGTGGGAACTGCTGATGGATGAGCCGTGCCCGCACTGCGGGTGTCGGCGAGATCACCGACAGCAGAAATGCCGTCTTTCTCCTGAATAACGATGGGTTACCGTTTGCGTGGAGTTGGAGAGCGCGCGTATCGCTCCGCCGCATTGTTCAGCATCACGAGAACGGGATCACTCTGCCCATGCGTTACCACACCGTTGCATCAGCATTCGTTGCCGGCGCCATCGCCGCCCTGTCCGCCTCACCCGCCCTTGCCGACATCATCGAGGTCGGCGGGGCGGCCGTCGTCGCGGAGCCGCCGTCCAACATCGCGCTCAACCAGTGGGAGAGCGACACCGAAATCCGCGGCTTCTTCGAGCGGCAGACGACGCTGCTTGCCGACTTGGAACTCAATCACGTCAACACCGGGCTCGTGGACCACGAGTCGCTGCTCGTGCCGGGCTTCATCTCCGCCGGGACGGCGGTGCAGAGTTACCTGTTCCACGCCGACTCGGTGGACGGCTTCGACGCGCTGCTTTCGGGCTACGTCGTCTTCGACGCGCCCATCCTCGGTGTGCTCATCAAGACGGCGTCGATGAACGGCACGGACGACTTCCTCGGCCGCCCTGGTGTGACCTACGGCAACAGCCCCGGCCGGCGGCTGGAACTACCGCCCGGCTCGCTCGACACGTTCGAGATTTCAGCCGACCGAATGCGGCTGGACTTCACCCTGAAGTTCGGCGCGGCCTATGACGAAATCCGCATCGTGACCGCCGTGGTGCCCGAGCCGGGTTCGCTGGCGCTGCTTTCCCTGATGGGCCTGACCGGGGCGCGTCGCCGCCGGCGGGCGTGACGCGCCCTTTCGGGCAGTGGTGCTTGTCAAGTTTTCTTGCTGTAAAACTTGACAAGTGCGGCGAATAGGCGGCGTATTCACCGCATGGAATGCGGCGAATGAGCAAACAAGGAACGACACGAACCCGAATCAAACAGGCCGAGTCCAGACTCGCCGAGTACCGGAGGCGGCTGAAGAAGACGGGCCTGACCGATGCCGAAATCAAGCGGGTCATCGACCCGATGGAATGCCTGCACCTGCAAATGAAGGAGGAAGCCGGACACGACGAAGCGTCCAAGTGACACACGCTGTTCACGCCCGTTGTCCACAGGCACCCGCCTGCCAACTACAGGAAGAGCTATAGGTGTCTATTACAGGTTTCGGGGGGGCAATTCAGCGCACGATTGCACCGTCAAGGGTGGGTGATTCAGCGCACCGAAGGGGGGCGATTCAGCGTGGACAACTTGCTGAGTCAACCGGCTTACTCACAGATGGCAAGGCGGGTCGGTGCGAAGCGAACGCAACGCTCGTGGATCGCACGGGTGGATGGGATGGGTAGAGCACAATCCCGCCGATGACATCGCCTACCCGCGCATCCGGATACACCGCCAACACAAGGCGCAGCGCTCGCCGCGCTTCCCGCTTGAAGTCCTTGGAGGTACGGTACTCCTGGCCGAACTGATCGCGGAGATTCTGCCAGCTCAGTTTGACGCCCCTCGCCGCTTCGACGCGGCGGAGGCGGTGGGCAAGCCAGGTGTAGATATCGAGCGCGAGCGCTGAATGCTTGAGTGAAGCCAGTGCCCTTCGATCCAGCGGTACGGCGTGTTCTGCGAGCGTGTCGTAGAACTCCTGCGAGAGCTCCATCTCACCCGGCCAGAGCGTCCGTTGCGAGCCGTTCCCTTGCAACCATGCCTCAAAGCGCTTGATTGGCTTGGCGTCCACCGTGACGGCCCGATCAGCTTCCTGCATGCCGAGCGTGAGCCGGCACGCCGCCAGCGCCGCCATCTGCCGACGGAATGCGGTGTAGCCGCCCCTCACCCCGCCGTTGGTCGGGAGACCGAGCGTCGTCAGGAACTGACGCATGCTCTCGCCGACCTCCACGCACCGTCGCCGTGTCCGCACTGCTTCGGTGGACAGGTGCACTATGACCAGTCGCGGTATGGCGCCGTACGGCAGCGGCTGCTCGACGAAACCCATGCCGTCGAACAGGCTGCCTGCTTCCAACAGAATGCTCATGTGACCGCTGCGCCGCTCGAAGCTCCGGCTGTAGACGCGCCTGCGTGGCAGGCCGGTCTGACACAGGACTGTGTGCTGGAACTGCACCTGCTCGGGCTCCGTGCAGGCGATCGCGGTGCCGGCGTCCATGATCCGGTGCTCCAAGCGCGTAAGCCCGCGCGATGAGTCCCGCTGCGACACGAGTGGGCCGCCAGCTATGCTGTTGATTTGCTGGAAGAAGGTAGCCTGGTTCGCCGGTGCCGGAAGGGCGTCGAATCGGCCGGACTGGGTGCGAGGGACACCCATGTCGATTCAGTGCAAATCCCGCCCCCGCAACCAACTGAATCGTCACGATAATTCAAGGACTTGGCGACAAGCGCCTGCACGTGGTTCGGGAGTTCCGCTTCAAGATGTTCGCCCCGGCGGTGCATGCGGATGTGGTCGCCGATCAGCGATTTCAGTATCTCTCTCGCCGGTTCAATGTGTCCGTCGAGGTTCTGCTCCAACTGATCTACCGCTCGCCGATAGCGCTCCACCGCGCGGGGCAGAATGCCGGATACCTGCCACTGTGCAGCGTTCGCCATCGCGCGTTCAAGGTCCGCAATCTCTCGCTCAACCTGCTCAAGCGCAGACTTCGTACTTGGTGTGATGATCCCCTGCTTGATGGCTTTCAGGAGGTTGTCGCGCGTTCGCGTGGCTGCTCTCAACTGGCGTTCATGTGTATCCAGCCGATCGGATGCATTGTGCGTCTCGATCAGGCGGGTGGCAGACCGCTTGAACTCTTCGAGGTTCTTCGGGTCGAGCAGTTGCGTCTTGATGGAGTGCAGCAACCGATCCTCGACGATGTGGCGTGATACGGTTGCGCCGTTGCGGCACACCGTTTCGCCGCGCGTCTTGTGCGACGCGCAGCCGTAGCGGTTGTTCGCGACGATAACGAAGTTGCCGCCGCATTCCGCGCAGACCATGAGTCCCGAGAAGAGATAGCGCCGCGCGGATGACGCCGTCACGGCATCCTGCTGCGTCCGGTTCCGCTGCTGGCGCCGCCTGACCTCGGCGATGATGTCCGGCCGCACGATCCGCAGGCCATCATTCTCACTCACGATCCAGTCCTCACGGGGCCTCTCACGGTAGGTTCGCCTGCCGGTCTCCGGGTGCTTCATCCAGGCCCGCCGGTTCCAGATCAGGCGGCCCTCGTACATCTCGTTCTCGAGGATGACCTTCACAGCGCTCAACGCCCAGGTTCCACCGCGTGACGCGGGCACCTTGCGGCGGTTCAACTCGCCGGCGATCCACTTGTAGGAATGACCCGCGGCGTACCACTCGTGAATCAGCCGAACCGTCTCCGCCTGCGCCTCGTCAATCTCGTAGCGCACGGCGATGACGGCGGCTCGCCCGTATGCGTCCTTCCTGGCCTCGTCCTCGATGGGCGTGTTCCGGTAGCCGAACGTTCGACCGCCGCAGTTGTATCCCTTGATCGCCTGCCCGGTCATGCCGCGATGCGTACGCTCGCGCAGGTCGTCCAGGAACATTTCGTTCATCAGGCCCTTGAACCCTGCGTGAATCTTGTGGCCCTTGCGACTGCTGTCGTACCCATCGGTGACTCCGATGACGCGCAGCTCCTGCCAGGTGAATCGCCGCAACACGCCCTTGAGTTCGTAGTCATCACGCGAGAGGCGTGACAGGTCGTCAACGAGAAGGATGTCGAAGCCTCCGGCGGCCGCGCTGTCGAGCATCTGCTGGTAGCCCGGTCTCGACCTCACCGAGCCGGAAACGGCTTTGTCCTGGTACACGTGATCGATGGCGATGCACTCGCGCTCCGCGTATCGCGTGCAGTTGCGCACCTGGTCGTCAATGGATGTTTCGCGTTGCCTGTCAGCGCTGTATCTCGCGTAGATCACTCCCCTCATGGTCCCTCGTCTGTTGCCTGTTTCGCAGAGCGCGCACCTCCTGCAAATACCTGTCCACCTCGATTCTGGCGATCAGGTGAATCAGCCGGTCCAGCGGCGACACTGCGCCGCGTTTACTGTCTGGGTTGCTCATGGCTCGCGCTCCTGTAGAACGCGGAGCCTAGCCATGAGCGACCTGACCAATCAATACAGGAATTGTTGGGTGCGGCCAACGGCCAAGTGTGCGACGCTGGTTGAATCACCGTGGCGCGTGGAGCCTGCGCCACACAGAAGAGCGCATCGTTGGACACGTCCAACAACAACGGTGTTGACCGATGGGCGCGCGCCCATTATTTGCAAGTGCATGACCGACGATGAGTTTCAACTTCAGGTAGAAGCGTTCATCGCCCGCCACGGTCTGTCCCCGACGACCTTCGGCCTCTGGGCGATGAACGATTCCCGGTTCGTGTTCGACCTCCGCAGCGGACGCGCCTGCTTCGTCAAGACCATGCGGCGCGTCTACCAGTTCATGGCCGAGTACGAGCGGAAGCAGGAAGCGAAGCGGCTGCGGGTGGCCTCGGGGCAGCAGTAGAACGCCCTGCCAAGTCGTCGCCGGGAGATCACCAGAACAGCCGCTAGGAGCCATTTGCAGGGCCATTTAGAGCCAATTCAGGTTGACAAATGGCTCTAAATGGCTACGATAATGGCCATGATACGGATCGACACCCTCTCCATCACGCCGGAAATGCTTTCGCTCATCGCCGAGATCGATGAGTTCAAGGGGGCATGGAAGGCGCTTGGCCGGCTTGCTCCCGAGCGATTGCGCGAACTCCGAAAGGTCGCAACCATCGAGAGCGTCGGGTCATCCACCCGAATCGAGGGAGCCAAGCTGTCCGACCGCGAGGTTGAGGAACTGCTGAGCCGCGTTCGGACCCGGTCGTTCGCCACGCGGGATGAGCAGGAGGTCGCCGGCTATGCCGATGTCATGGAGACCGTCTTTGCCAGCTACGAGTCGATTCCGATCACGGAGAACCACATCAAGCAGCTGCACTCGATGCTCCTGCGGTATTCCGGAAAGGACACGCGGCACCGGGGCGAGTACAAGAAGTTCACCAACCACGTCGAGGCGTTCGACGAGAATGGAAAGTCTCTCGGCGTCGTGTTCGAGACGGCGACACCGTTCGACACGCCGCGCCTGATGGCCGAACTGGTGGAATGGTTCCGCGAGGCGACTGAGGACAAGGCGATGCATCCGTTGATCGTGACGGGCGCCTTCGTCGTCGTCTTCCTCGCCATTCATCCGTTCCAGGACGGCAACGGCCGGCTGTCGCGCGTCCTGACCACGCTGTTGCTGCTCAAGGCCGGCTATGCATATGCGCCCTACAGCTCGCTGGAAAGCGTCGTCGAGCAGAGCAAGGAAGGCTACTACCTGGCGCTTCGCCGGACGCAGGGCACTTTGAAGAAGGCGAAGCCGGACTGGTCGCCGTGGCTTATCTTTTTCCTTCGCGCGCTCCAGCAGCAGAAACGGAGACTGGAGACCAAGATCGAGCGCGAGCGCCTGATGCGTGCGTCGCTGCCCGAACTTGCCGTGACCATCCTTGATTTGGCAGCAGAGCACGGCCAAGTCAGCGTCGGCGACATCATGCGCATCACGGGGACGCCGCGCGGCACGGTTAAGAAACGCGTCACCGAACTGGTCGAAGCGGGGCACCTCAAGCTGATCGGACAAGGTCGCGGAGCCAGGTACACGCTGAGTTGAACCAGCTCGTATCGGCCAGATACACCCTGTCGTGAGCGATAGAACGACTCGCTATCGCTCACGGCGTTTCACGGTGAAATCCTGCCTAAGCAAGGCTTAGGGGAGTCGTCTGCACGTCAAATGATTGCAGCGGTGGATTCGTGCTCACCGGAGATTGGACGGCTGAGTCAGTCGTTCAACCGAGGTTGTGCCTGCCGTATACGGCCGTCGTCGTCGGGTCCTCACCGGCGGCTGGGACACGACGGCGACGGGCGGCGGGCACGCATCGCCCAGCCCCCGCCTGCCGGTATGGTCCGGAGTCCGAGGGCTCCTCTCTTCAGCGTCATGCGTACAGCGGGCGGCGGCTGCTACTGCCGCATGCAGCCGGGCCAGGTCTTCTGGCCATTGCGAACGCTGCTGTCGGTGTAGTTAAGCAGTGCGATGAGAAATCGAATCGCGATCCACATGGCAGCCTCCAATCCGTCACGCCTAGTGAATGCCAGACACCGTGAATATGTACGTCAGCGGGCACATTCCGGTTCAGGCATTCACGCCGATTCCGGGTCCGTCAGCGTCCGCGGGTGGAAGGCGGTTGCTCTGACACGCGCCTGGCCCAATACTCCGCCCCACCTTCGCGCCGGTTGGGGTTGCCCCGCAATTCGACCTGGAAGAGATGCTGCGACGAGACCGTGCGCTTCCGGTCACGGTCGTTGGAAACCAGGGCGACCATGAACCGCCCTTCGGCGGGCTTGTGCCCGACGTCGGCATGGAAAACCGCCGGCTCGCCCGTCCTGGGACACCGGATGGCAAGCCCGAGCGCGCGCAGGTCGGCGTTGGCGTCGCGGGTAAGCGCCTGCTTCTCCCGGAACGTCGCCTGCGGTTGCGCCGCCAGGTGCGCGTTGAAGGCCTCGGTGAATCGCTCGGCGAGCATGTCGTGGAACAGCTCACGTGCCTCGGTCAGCCGCGCGCGCAGCGACTCATAGTCGTCGCGCTTCCGTTCGCCGAGTAGTTGTTCAATTCGACGCAGCTTCGCGTCGATGCTCTTCGGTTCCTTCTGCGTCACGGTCCCCCGCGTGCTTTGCGTTACGGCATCATCGTACCAGCCGGTCACAGGAGCTGTACAGTGACAGTTTCGTGACACCGCGGCGGCGGTGCGCGCATCTCGTAGCGAGTTGATTTGCCGTGATAATCCGCCGCACCCTCTCGCTCACGGCTGCCTGGCTACGACGCGAGTGGGTTGCGCAACCGCCACCTCGATGCGCTTGCAGGCGTAGTCGAAGTAGACCGGGTCGCGCTCGATGCCGACGAAGCGCTTGCCGGCGAGCAGCGCGGCGACGCCGGTGGTGCCGGAGCCCATGAACGGGTCGAGGATGGAGCCGGCGGGAATCGAGGCGCAGAACCAGCGCACCTGTTCCAGCGGCCGCGGACAGGGCACGGGGTTGTCACCGATGCTCTCCATCCACGGCCGCAGGTCGGCGACATGCCAGTCGCGCGGTAGCTCGTCCTTGAGCAGTGACTTGCCGCTCCAGAAGATGACCGGGTCCCAGCTCAGGCAGCGCTGGCGGCCGCGATCGGGATAGACCTTGCAGGCGGCGATGATGCGCCACCCCTTGGGGAAGTAGCGGTGCCAGCGTCCGGCCGTGAGCGGACTCTGCCAGACGAAGCACGGGCCGTTGCCGGTAATGCGGACGAGTTCGGGCACGAGCTGCTCCATCAGCGCGTCGTACTTCTCGGGCGCGTCGTCGTAACTGCGATACTGGAAGCCGATGCCGTAGGGCGGGTCGGTGACGACGGCGCCGATGCCGGAGAGCGTCGGCAGGATGTCGAAGCAGTCGGCACGATACAGCGTGGCGTTGCCGATGACGCGCTTCTCGATGGGAGCGGTAGCGACCCTGGCGGAGGCCAAGAGTGGCTTGCGGCGGAGACGCGCCGCGAAGAACGGGTTGATGAGAGCGACGGTAGTCATGTCGTGTACTCCTTTCGATGAAGAAAGGGCGGGCCTTGCGGCCCGCCCGGTTGCGGATGGGTCAGTCCTTCTTGTCGCTCGCGACGCGGAGCGTGATGCGGCCGTCGAGCGGCACGCATTCGAGCTGGATGTTGAAGCCCTTGCCGTCGTTGTGCGGCCAGGCGGACCCGATGCGGGTCCAGAAGCCCTTCTTCCCCTCGCGGTCGCGCACCTGGTAGGCGATGTGCGTGGGAGCCTTGGAAGCGTTGTTATTCGTGTCGGACATGTGAGTCTCCTTTTCTTGAGGTTTCCGGCCGCGCCCATCGCGGCCTGATGGCACGCGGAAACCAGCCGCTCCAGCCGGGGCGAAGCGCACCGGTCACAGCGGAAAACGGGAGGGACCCGCGTCTGCAACGCAGTGAAGATGTTGGGAGGAACCGGTTTTCCGCTTGACCGGACCGGCGGCGGCTGTAGCGATGCCGTCAATCAGGCCGTGCTGGGCGCAGGAGACCGGGGAAAAGAAGAGACGAGCCCGGCACGTCAACGCCCTGACGACCCACCGTTGCCGGACAGGAAGCGGGCGAGGGCGGCCTGCTTCTGGTGCGCATCATGCCTGGCTGCGCGCGCATGGGCGATTCAACACCAGCGTTCGTGCCGCGCCCGCTCCACGTGCAAGAGAATGAGCCATCCGCAATATGGCGCGGCCAGTGACAAGCAGATGATTGTCAAGCAGAGTCAATGGTTTGCGGGAGGCCTTCACTGTCACGGAAATGTCACGTGCGCCGTGGGGCACCACGTGGCATCATGGAAGGGCGACGGGTCTCCAGCCAGCCGGCACCGTCGCGTTGCGTGCAACAACACGATGCGTGGGGGCGAGTGCAGGACGACACGGAGAGTAGCAAACCGCTATCGGTCGAGCGTCTGCGCGAGGCGCAGGCATTCATGGCGGAGATACGGGAGATACAGCGGAACGCGGGCGTATCGCTGAGTGGTCGCGCCTGGTTGGACGATGACATAGTCGCCATATCACATCGCACTCGTAGTCAGAGTCACGTGGTGCGCGCCGTGGCACACGGAACGGATGACCACGTGTGTGACAAGCTGATGGAAGGCTTCGAGGAAATGTGCCGCCGCCGCAAGCATCCGATCCCACCACACCTGCGGCGCGACGTGTACCGGTTGCTGGCCAGTGAGCTTCATGTCAATGCGACAGCATTTAATGCGCCATTGTCAAGTATGGTGCGACCAACAATTTATCACGGCGACATCAGTGGAATGCTGCACGACGAGGAGTTCGCTTCATTTCGCGAGACGCCGGGCCTGTTCAGGTACGCGGTAACGAACTACCCGTCGGACCCTCAAGGCTTCCTGCACAAGGCGCTCTCCACTGTCGCGGAACTGGAGCGTGACCCCGAGTTTGCTTTGTTGCGCGATACGCCAAGCGTATTCAGGTTGGCAGCGGTCAACAATCCTTCCGATCCTCACGGTTTTCTGCGCAAGGGGCTTGCGACCATTGGCGAACTCGAGAGCGATCCCGAGTTCGCTTCACTGCGCGACACGCCGAGCTTATACAGGTACGTGGCGTTCAACAATCCATCGGACCCGAAGGGCTTTCTGCGAAGCGTACTAATGACTATCCCTGAACTGGAGCGCAACCCGGCTTTTGAGTCCCTGCGCGACACACCGAGCCTGTTCAAGCAGGCGGCAGTGCGCAACCCATCGGATCCCGCGGGCTTCCTACGCAGAATGATCTCAACGGTAGCTGAATTGGAACGCGACCCGGACTTTGCGTCGCTACACGATACTCCGGGCTTGCTCAGATATGCGGCGGTTGGATACCCGTCGAATCCCAAGAGCTTTCTGCGCCGTGTCATTTCGACCGTCGCTGAACTGGAGCGTGATCCGGAGTTCGTGTCTCTCCGCGACACGCCGCACCTGTACAAACATGCTGCTGTGCATAACCCATCGAATGCGAGGGACTTCCTCCGCAAGGTCCTCTGGACCGTCGCTGAACTGGAGCGTGATCCGGAGTTCGCCTCGCTCCGCGACACGCCGGGCTTGTTTAGGCACGCCGCAGTAAGCAATCCCTCGGATCCCAGGGGATGTCTTCGCAGAGTAATGGCAACGGTAGCTGAATTGGAGCACGACCCGGCATTCGCGACGCTCCGTGATAGGTCAGGTCTATTCAGATACGCGGCGGTAGGTAATCCTTCGGATCCCAAGGGGTTCCTGCGAAATGCACTCTCGACAGCAGCGGAGTTGGAGCGCGACTCGGAGTTTGAGACCGTACGTGATACACCGGGGTTGTTCACGCGCGCTGCGGCCTGCTATCCGTCCGACCCACGCGGCTACTTGCGGAGGGTAATGGCGACCGCGGCAGCACTGGAACGCAACCCTGAGTTTTCCTCGTTGCGTGAGACGCCGTGGGTGTTCAAGCACTGCGCAATGCACTATCTGCCAGAGCCAGATGAGTTTCTTCGCCGAGTGGTGGCAACACGCGATCAACTCGCTCGTGACCCGGAGTTTGAAGGCCTGCATCCAACCCCAGGAATATTTGTGGAGGCTGCCGCTCGCCACCCGTCGCAGCCGCAGTGCTATTTGCGAGCTGTGCTGAGCAAGCGCAGCGCTGCCGTGGATAATCGACACAAAGATGGGAAGTGGACCCGTGCGATAGAGCCTCGGGCGCACGACAATCCAGGCGAATCACATCACCGCTGAAGTGTCACATGCGACGATGGGCGCAAGATCCCTCCGGCTTGTGGCAGTAAGCGCCGTGAAACTCCGTGAAAGAAACGGCTCCGTCCAACGAACCGGCGATTGACCGCGACGAATGAGGCGTAGGAGAGTGTCCTCTCATGCTGCGCATCATTCAGAACAGCACGCCCGCCGGCGCCAAGAGCTACTACTCGACCGCCGACTACTACGCGGAAGGCCAGGAACTCGCCGGCGTCTGGCGCGGCAAGGCCGCCGCGCGGCTGGGACTTTCCGGCGAGGTGCGCCGCGAGGATTGGGACGCCCTCTGCGACAACCGCAATCCTTCGACCGGCGAGCCGCTGACGGCGCGCACCAAGTCCGACCGCCGCGTCGGCTACGACTTCAACTTCCATGTGCCCAAGAGCGTGTCGCTCCTGTACGGACTGACCGGTGACGCGCGCATCCTCGACGCCTTCCGCGAGTCGGTGGACGCCACCATGCGCGACATCGAATCCGAGATGCAGACGCGCGTGCGCGTCGGCGGGCGCAACGAGGACCGCACGACCGGCAACATGCTGTGGGGCGAGTTCATCCACACGACGGCGCGTCCCGTAAACGGCGTACCTGACCCTCACCTTCATAGCCACTGCTTCGTGTTCAACGCCACCTGGGACGAGAAGGAGTCGCGGTGGAAGGCCGGGCAGTTCGCCGGGCTCAAGCGCGACGGGCCGTATTTCGAGGCGCTGTTCCACGCACGGCTGGCGCGGCGGATGGAGCAACTCGGCCTTCCCACCGTGCGCACGAAGCAGGGCTGGGAACTGGCGGGCGTGCCCGACGCCGCCATACGACGCTTCTCGCGGCGCACGGCGCTCATCGAGGAACTGGCGCGCGAGTCCGGCATCACCGACCCGGACGCCAAGGGCGCGCTCGGCGCGAAGACCCGCGAGCGCAAGGCGAAGCAGTTGACACTGCCGCAACTGCGCGACGAGTGGCGGTCGCGGATGACCCCGGAGGAATCGCGGGCCGTCGAGACGCTCGGGGAGCGCGTCGGAAACGAGCGCATCGGTGAGGATGCGCGCCAAGCAAGGGACGCGGCACGCCAGGCGGTGACGCACTGCTTCGAGCGCAGTGCCGTGCTGCCCGAACGACGATTACTGACTGAGGCCATGAAGCGCGCCGTCGGCCGGGCCTCACCCGAAGCGGTGACGCAGGCGGTGGCGCGTGAGGATCTCATCGTCGCCGAGCGTGACGGGCGCCGGTTTGCCACGACGCGCGAGGTGCTGGCAGAGGAAGACCGGATGCTTGCCTTCGCGCGCGACGGACGCGGCGCGTGTCGGCCGCTCGGCAAGGCGAATCATCGCTTCACGCGCGACTGGCTGGGCGACGACCAGCGTCGGGCGGTGCGGCACGTGCTGGAATCACCCGATCGCGTCATCCTGGTGCGCGGCGTGGCCGGGACCGGCAAGACGACGCTCATGCAGGAAGCGGTCGAGGGCATCGAGGCGAACGGGAAACGCGTCTTCACCTTCGCGCCGTCGGCGGATGCCAGCCGCGGCGTACTGCGGCGGGAAGGATTCACCGACGCCGACACGGTGGCGCGGCTGCTCGTGGACGAAGCGTTGCAGGCGCGCGTTGCCGGGCAGGTGCTGTGGATAGACGAGGCAGGGTTGCTGTCGTCGCGCACGATGGCGCAACTCTTCGACCTTGCCGAACGCAAAGGCGCGCGGGTGATTCTCTCCGGGGACCGGCGACAGCATTCGAGCGTTGAGAGGGGCGCGGCGCTACGGTTGCTCGAAGAGGAAGCCGGGCTGGTGCCTGCCGAGATACGCGACATACGCCGCCAGCGCGGCGACTACAAGGAGGCTGTGCGGGCGCTCTCGGAGGGACGGACGGAGGACGGGTTCCGGCAACTCGACCGGCTGGGGTGGATACGCGAGGTTGGTGACACTGAGCGGTACCAGCTGCTCGCCGGGGATTACGTCGCCGCCGTCACCGAGGGAAAGACCACACTTGCTATCGCGCCGACGCATCTCGAAGGGGCTTGGGTCACGGATGAGATTCGCGCCCGGCTGAAACAGTCCGGCCGTCTGGGTACGGATGAACGAACGCTCGTCGTACTGGAGAATGCCAACCTCACCGAGGCCGAGCGCATGGACCCGCTGAACTACGCCCCCGGCGACGTGCTGGTCTTCCACCAGAACGCGCGCGGACACCGCAAGGGCGAGCGGCTGGTGGTCGGCGACGCGCCGCTGCCGCTCGACCAGGCGGCGCGATTCCAGCTCTACCGCCCGTCAGTGCTGCCGGTGGCGCCGGGCGACGTGGTGCGCGTCACGCGCAACGGTAAGACGGCGGACGGCAGGCACCGGCTCAACAACGGCGCGCTCTACACGGTGAAGCGTTTCGACCGCGCCGGGAACCTCGTGCTCACGAACGGCTGGAGGATCGCGAAGGACTACGGGCACCTGGCGTACGGCTACTGCACCACCAGCCATGCCAGCCAGGGCAAGACGGTGGACCGCGTGCTCATCGCCCAGTCGTCGGCGTCGTTTCCCGCCTCGTCGCGCGAGCAGGCATACGTGAGCGTCAGCCGGGCGCGTGAGCGCGCCACCCTCTACACCGACGACAGGGACGCGCTGCTGGCCGCCGTGAGCCGTTCGGACGACCGGCTGACGGCGACGGAACTGACTGGCGGACGTGCCCGCCATCTCGAACATGAACCGCCGCGCGATGCGACGCGCGAACGGGAGGTATTGGTCCATGAGCGATGAGACACTGCTGGAGCGCTACATCGGCAACCCAGGCCCACGCGCCAGTGAACAGGCGGAGGCGGACTGCGCCGACTGCCGTGCCTTCGGCTGGCTGCGCGGTGTGCGGGATTTCGCGCGGATGCTGGAGCTGCGCCGCCGGGACGGCAACATCGTGGCCGTGGACTACGCGCGTCTCGAACGCGCCGAGTACAACCCGTCGGAGGGCATTACGCTCACCATCGGCGGGCAGACCATCCGCATCAGGGGCCGCAATCTGAACGCTGAAGTGCGCCCCTCCGTGCGCCTGTTCGAGGGCATCACGCGCCACCGTGTGTCCTTCATACGCGAAGCGGACCGCAGCGCCGGCCTCCAGGCCGGTGAGCGGGAGACAGTGGTGGATGCGATTGAGTGGTGATCATCTCGTCTGAAGTGTCATAAAAATGTCATACACAACCAATTATATAGCGGGTATCATAGTAAGTCAGATAGTGTGTGTGTCAGAAAGAGAGTGGCCGTGCTGAGATGGACACGTGAAGCGTTTACGCTGATCGAGTTAGCAATAGCACTTGTTATAATCGCTCTGATTGTCGGTGGCGTTCTTGTGGGAACTGATTTGATCACCGCATCAGAGCGGCGCCTTGCAGTGCGGCAGGTGGAATTGTTCGACAGCGCCGCCAATGTATTCCGCAATCGGTATAATTGTCTCCCTGGCGACTGCTTGAATGCCACTGTCTTTGGGTGGAGCGCATTGTCAAGCGGAAACGGCGATGGCACCGTCGGTTACCCTCCCGGATGCGATGGCTTGGGAGTGTGCATTATATCAGCACGACATGAGCATATTAATTTCTGGTATCATTTGCACGCAGCAGGGCTGATTCCCTATGCGATAGCGGCTGTCACAGCAGTGCCCCCGAGTACGCCGGATATGCCCGGCGTTGCAACACCACCGGTCGAGGGAATGAAACTTCGATACATGGGCCTCGCAGGAAGCCCTGCATCGGGGGGGTGGATTGTACACGGAAATGTCATGTTTGAATCCTATCCAGGCAGAATACCGCCGCCACTCACTGGTCATAGCTTTGCGCTGGGTAGCATCCGAGCGTGGCCTGCTGCCTCTGGAACTGTCTTCAATGGCTACGCGCCGGCAGATCTCCATTATATTGACAATAAGATCGATGATGGATTTCCAGTCAGCGGCAAAGTAATCGCGATTCGGTTAGCGCTAGCCCTCGAGCCACCGCAGCACCTCACGTATAATGGCGGCTTGATCTTCGGCTATACATATGGTGACACCAGCACGCCGGTTTGTGTCCGTACAGACACCGACCCATTCGTATACAATGTGCTCTATACTGGCACTGCTCAATATGGAAGTTGCGGTGTCGTTATAAAGGCGTCGTTCTAGGTAAACACCCGTGGATAACTGCGTCGCGACGGCTCAGCGACAACGACCTTGCGAACCCTTCTCGCGCCGGTTCAGGTCGCGCAGCAGCGACTGGAACACTTGGGCGACGGAGGCCGCCGCCATCAGGCCCATGCACACCATCGCGACACGCCCGAAAACGACGGCGTCGTTGCCCGGCGCGGTGCGGGCCATCTGCTGGGCGGCGTTGGCGATATGGAGCGGGTCGGGCGTGGTCATGTTTCCACCGTAGCACGGGCCATCGCGCCGCCGGAAGCGGCGATTTGTTGGGCGCATCCAACAAGTTGGGCTCGGCTGAACGCTCGCCATGTCATTGATGCGGGCGATCCGCAACCCCTCCCGTAGCGGTGAAAGGGCTTGACGGCGGCTGTCGGCTTGTGTTTGAGTTGAAGGGATGGCGTGAACGCCACGTGTGAAACCAGCAACGGCAACCCGTGACAGAGAAGGATACCGATGATCTTGCCGAGCTTCGCCGGCTCGTGCGGAAGGTGATTGAATCAGGACCGGGGGGTTTTGAGGCGCACGCGGAACGCGCGCGCGGAGTCCGCTCGGCTGTACATGCGGAGATCGCGTCCGCGCTGGGGCCGGTGCTGAATGCCCACCTCAACACATTGCCGCAGGATACGCTCGTGGAGAAGCGAGAAACCGCCGCGTGGGTGAACCACGAGTTGAGGCAGTTGGGGCTTGCGATTCGCTCGCCGGTATCCAGCGTCCCAGGAATCCTGATTGCCGCCGCCGGCCGGTCAGGTGATGAGCGCGAGGGGAGCCGTTTCCTCATCATGTCGCGCGACGAGCGAGGACGCAAGAAGCACTCGCCGTCGTCCGGTTGGGTGCCCGAACTCGAACTCGTGGAGGATCCGCCGCGCAAGGAGGGACGCTCGCGATACAGGGAGTAGTACCCTCACTGCGAGGGTGCTGCTCCTTCCGTGGCAGCCCGTCTATCGCCGGAATCCCACATCACGACGCGACCGGGCGCGACTTCTCCCGGTGTCATCGCGTTGGCCGCCGCATACAACCGCGTCGAATCCCCGCTCCATGCCACGCCGGGATAGACGTCGGAAGGCCCGGCCGTCAGTTCAAGGCACAACTGTTCAACGGCCCAGTCCCACAACCGTACCTCGCCCGGCTGCGTGCTCTCCACTTGCAGCAGGCCGCTGCTGCTGGCAAGACGCCGACCGTCCGGCGAGAACGCCAAACCTCCGATTTCGCGGCGGTGGCCCTGAAGACTGGCGACGATGGCGCCCGTGCGGCAATCGAGTACATGGATGCGCCGGTCTTCCCCGCCGCAGGCGACCACGCTTGCATCGGGCGCGAATGCGAGCGCCGTAACTGCGCCCTGATGCACCCGAGCAGTCCACGCCGTCGCCTCGTCTTCAGTCACAAATTGCACCGTACCATCGTCATGCCCAATTGCTATCCAGCGTCCGTTGGGGCTCATGGCAATTGCGGATGAATCCGAAAGCCCGCGAAGCCGCTTTGCGAGGTCGGGGGCCGTCGCCGCTCTGACGACTACGTCCCGGCAGAGGAATCCGCCGGGTATCGGCGTGATCCTGTTGAGGTTCGTCGGGAGGCTCGTGGTGCTCATGGGCGTGTTCTTCTCCAAGTCCCAGACCACTGCTTCGCGTCGTTCCGAACGGGAGTAGAGCTGGCCGTGCTCTCCGACGGTCATACCCGCCCCGTTCTCGCGGACGATCGCCAGGCGTGCGCCATCACCGCAGAGCGCCCGGATGCCGAAGTCCTCCGACAGAAGGGTGGCGGCTGGCTCGGCGGAGTCAGTCGGCCAGACGCGGATACCAGCGGAAGCGCCGGCCGCGGCGACGTATCGGCCATCGGCTGACATTGCCAGAGTGTGAATCACTGTGCCGTCGCCGGTGTACTGCCCTGTCAGCCGCCCGGTTTCGACATTCCATCGCTGCGCGGCGAGCGGGCCGGTAGTGACCAGCTCGCGGCCATCGGCCGTGAACCAGGGCGATAGCTGCCCGAACGGAACGCTCAGCCGCTCGTCGAGAAAGGAAGATTCGGCAAGCATGGCTTGGTGCGGCACAATCACCCCGAGTGATTCACCGGTCGCGGCCTTCCACACGCGGGCTTCACCGTGCGAGCCGCTCTCAAGTTGGGGAACGTAGCGACCGAAGCTCTGGCTGGCGATGCGCGTGCCGTCCGGGCTGAAGGACAGCCCCGTGACGATACCGTTGTGAACCGGTCCGCGGGCCGTGATGTCACGACGGCGGATATCCCAGACCTGTGTTGCGCCGCTTTCGTACCCGACGGCCAGCGAGTCGCCGTCCGGCGAGAACGCCGCCGCAGTCACGGTGCCGTGCTGAATGTCGAGACTGCGATCGAACGGTCCGCGCTTGTGGCCGGCGGCAAGATCAACCACGTCGGCGTTCTCCAGTGACCAGAGCCAGAGGCCGCCGCCGGCATCCCCCGTGAAGCAGGTCGGGGCGGCGGGGCTCAGCGCCATCGCCGTCGCGTACAGGCCCACGGGGAACTCCTTCGCAACCGTGCCGGTAGTTGCGTCCAGAACGCTGAGCCGACCCTCCAGGGAAGCCGTGAGCGCGACGATGGTTGCGCCGTCGGGGGCAAACGCGCAGTCCTTGACTGGTCCCGCGTGGCGAAAGAGCGGTTCGCCGTCGGGCAGATGAAAGACAGCCAGGTTGCCACGTTGGTCGATGGAGGCGATCCGGTCGCCCGAGGGGCTCAGACTCAGCCGGTTCCATCTCCCGTTCTCGAGGCCGACCTGCACGAGCGATGGCGCTTGCGCCAGCCGCCGCAGGTAGTGCCATTCAAAGGATCGCGGGTCATCCGCAGCGGCCGCAGGGCTTTCATACTTGCTCAGCAGGCCAAGGGCGATGGGCGTTTCGCCGCGGAGCAGCGCCGCCTGAGCGTCGCGCATGTCCGCCAGGTATTCGCGGCGCTGGCGTTCACGGTCCGCCTTGGCCGTCTCGCCGCGCTGCTTCAGCGTCTCGGCTTCACTGGCGACGGCGCGCGAGGCGTAATGAATGGATGCGGCGGAGCCAGCCAGCAGAGCCGCGAGCGCCACGCTGAGAAGAGACGTGGCCAAGGGCCGGCGTGCGCACCATCGCCGCGCGCGGCGCAATCGGCCCGGGAGCCTGGCCGACACCGGCCGCCCGTCGATGAAGCTGCGGAGGTCCGCCGCGAGTGCCGCGGCATCGGCGGGCCGGTCGCCGGGCCACTTCTCCAGACATTGCAGGCAGATCATTTCGAGGTCTGCCGGGACGACAGGGTTGTGCCTGGACGGCGGGACGGGCGCGTCCCACTTGACCTGTTCCAGCGCCGCATCCCGGCCCAGACCCTCGATCGTCGGGAAGGGCGGGCAACCGGTGAGCAGAAAATACAGCGTGGCGCCGAGCGAGTACACGTCGGAGCGCGCAGTGATGGGACCGAGGCGTCGATCCGCCTGCTCAGGCGCCATGTAGTGCGGCGTGCCGAGTCGCTGGAGCGAGAGCGTCAGCTCTGTCTTGGAGTAGATCTGCTTGGCAAGGCCGAAGTCGGAAAGGACGACCCGGCCGGACTCCTCCACGAGGATGTTTTCAGGCTTGATGTCGCGGTGGATCACGCCCGCCTGGTGCGCGAACGCGCAGGCATCGGCTGCGTCGGCGATGTACCGCGCGGCAAGTTCGGGGTCGATCGGTCGGGCGCGCGACAGGCGGTGCAGGTCGAGGCCCCGGATTCGCTGCATCACGATGTAGGGACGCCCGTCCGCCTCGCCGATTTCATGTACGGGAACGATGGACGGATGGCCCAGGCTCGTCAGTATGGCCGCTTCCCGGCGAAAGCGATGCACGATGTCGGCCCGCTCGCCGTGCTCTAAACGAAGTAGCTTGATGGCAACCGTGTCGCCTGAATCCTCGGCGGTCGCTTCATACACCTCGCCGAATCCCCCGCCGCCAAGGCGAGCGCCGAGCGTGTACACGCCGATGCGGCGGGTGATGGACCGCGCGTTCGCGTCAGCGGAGTGCTGGGTCGATTCTTCTTCCGAAGCAGCCACCGGCAGTTCGGCGCGATGGCGTGCGGCGCGAATGAGAATCGCATCACGCAACGCGTCGCGAAGATCGTGACTGAACTCGGGCCGGTCACGGCAGAATCCATCAATCTGGTCTTCGCCGAGGCCGGCAACAAGGAACTCGTCCACGAGTTGATCGATACGGTTTGACCGCTCGTCGTCGCGCATGGCCCGGTCCCGTTACGCCGACGGCAGATTGAGCGACGTTGACCCCAACAGTTCGCGCAGTTGCCGTCGCGCTCGCTCTTGACGACTGTTGACGGCGGCCTTCGTCGTGCCCAGTCGATCCGCGATCTGCTTCTGCTTGAGTCCCTTGAGTTGCAGCTCGATCACGACGCGGTACTCCTCCGGAAGCCCGGCAATCGCGTCCTCCAGGCGGCTCCTGCGCTCGGTGGCGCGGGCCACGGCGCTGGCTGTCGGTCCGCGCTCCGGATGGACCTCCATGACGCTCGTCGCCAGGCGTTCCATTCTTCTGCGGTGCTTGCGGGCGAAGTAACGGACGCTGTTTCGCAACACCTGTGACAACCATGCCTCGAACTGCTTCGAGGGATCTTCTGTGATGTCCAGTGTCGCGATGTATCGGAAGGCCTGCGCGGAAGCGTGCTGGACAATGTCGTCGTCGTCCACGTAGCGCCGCAGCGACTCGCCGATCTCCGCCCGTGCGATTCCGAGCATCCACGATCGGTAGCGGCGGAGAAGAGGTTCGAGCGCATCGGCGTCCCCCTGGCTGGCGAGCTGAATGAGATCGTCGGCTTGCATCGAACCGGTCCGGGATAGGGCCAAGTGGCCGAAGCCTCCAGGAAAAAAAACGGAACTGGCGGCGAGAGCGCCCGGCCCGTCCGCGCACTCTGCCTTGGGGCGAACGCGTTCCCCGTGGCGTTCCACGGGTGCGCATACAGCAGGAAACACGCCCCGGCAAAAGGATAGCGGCGGGCGGGAGGCCCGTCACGGGAGCCCCCGCCAAGGGGTGGTGAGAGCCGGGCACGGCCCGCGTGCCGTGCCCGCGCTTCTCACCCCCGGAAGTGGCAGGCGCAAGGAGACGTTTATGCCGAAGCGGACCGTTCAAGACCTCCCCATCGACCTGGTGGACCCCGAACCACAAGTGCGGGAGCACTTCGACGAGCAGTCCTTGCTGGGACTCGCCATGACTGTCAAGGTCGTTGGCGTGCAGCAACCGATCACGGTGCGCCGAGTCGGCGAGCGCTACCGGATCATCGCGGGGGAGCGGCGCTGGCGCGCCGCGACGATGGCAGGTCTGACGGCCATCCCTGCCATCCTCATGGAGGGTGAACTGAGCGAAGCGGAGATCATCGAACTCCAGCTGATCGAGAACTGCGCCCGTGAGGACCTGAACCCGGCAGAGAAGGCGAAAGCGTATGACCGGCTGATGAAGGCCACGAACCGGCCGGCGGCGGAGATTGCAAAGCGCGTCGGGACTTCGCCCGCCACCGTGTCCAAGGTCATGTCCCTGCTGCTGCTGGCCCCGGAGATTCTGGAGCACGTGCAAGCGGGCCGAATTCCGTACAGCACCGCCTACGAACTTGCCAGGATCGGCGATGTCGCGGAACAGCGCCGCCTGGCGCAGGAAGTCTTGGAAGGCCGGCTGACGCGCGACCGGCTAGTCGCGGAGACAAAGGCCGTCAGGGCGGGCCGGTCCGCTGCACGCACCACCCAGCGGCAGCGCACGCCGCGCGACCGCGTCGTCATCAAGTTGGATGGCGGCCGCTCGATCGCCGTGTCCGCCCCGACGCTGACGGTCGAGTCAGTCATGACCTGGTTCATGGACCTTGCCGAGCAGCTCAGGCACGCCGGCGCCGACGGTCGACCGCTGGCGGAAGTCGTCAGGAGCATCTCGGTCAACGGCAAGTAACGGAGATTCGTCATGGAGCTGATTCCCACGTTTGTCCTGTTCATCATCGCCACGCTGATCAAGAGCGACGCGGACGCGCGGCGGAAGGCGGGTAAGTGACTCGTGTTTGACGCCTCGCCTCCCAACCCGGACACCTTGTCGGACGCCGTCGGCATCGGCTGCCTCGTCCTCATGCTGCTGCTGGTGTGCCTGCAAATCCGGCGCAAGCGCAACGCGAAAGCCCATGCGCCGCAAGCGGACGCGCTCGCAGCGCCGTTGATCTGGTTATCGCCGGAAGACGCGTACACCGCCAGGATGGTGACGGAGAACGTCCTCGTGACTGGAGCCAGCGGCGCGGGCAAGACGACGGGAAGCGGGCGCGCGCTGGCGCATGCGCTGCTCGGGACCGCGAAGGCCGGCCTCCTCGTGTGCTGCGCCAAAGCGGATGAGGTGACGCTGTGGGAGGAATACGCCGCCGCGACCGGACGCAGCGCCGACCTGCGGGTCATACGTCCCGGCGGCCCCTGGCGGTTCAACCCCGTGTCCTACGAGCTGGCGCGCGAGGGCTCGGTCTCGTCCGCCGAGAATGTCGTCGGCCTGCTCGAAGCGATCCTCGAGTGCGCCGACCGCCAAGGCGGCAGCGGCGGCGCACGCGACGACGAGGCGTACTGGCGGCGCGCGACGAAGCAACTCATCAGGAACTTCGTGGATCTGCTGATCCTCGCGACGGGCACGGTCACGATCGACGCGCTCTACCGCGCCGTCATCTCGGCGCCGCAGTCGCTCGACGACGTGCGCTCGGAAGAGTGGCGAAAGTCGTCCTACTGCTTCCAACTGCTGTCGGAGGCGGACAGGCGTAGCAAGAGCACGGCGCAGGCGCAGGACTTCGCGCTGGTCGCCGACTATGTCCTCTGCGAGCTTCCCGCGCTGGCGCCAAAGACACGATCGGTCGTCGTGAGCTGTCTTACCTCGCAGCTCGACCCCATGCAGCGCGGCGAGCTTCGATCGCTCTTCGGCGCGGACACCACTGTCACACCGGGCGACTGCGAAGACGGGGCCATCATCGTCTGTGGCCTGCCGACGCAGACCTACCGCGAAACCGGCGTCATCGCCAATGCCGTGCTCAAGTATTGCTGGCAGCGGAGCATGCAGGGTCGTCGGGTGAAGCCGAACAGCCGATTGATCTGTCTGTGGTGCGATGAGTTTCAGACGTTCGTCACGCCGACGCACGACGCGCAGTTCCTGGCGACGTGCCGGTCGTCGCGCGTCGGCTGCGTGCTGCTGACCCAGGGCGTGCCCGGGGTGTACGCCGCGCTCGGCGGCGGCGACAAGGGACGCGCCGAGGCGGATGCCATCTTCGGCAACTGCGCGCTCAAAGTGCTGCATGCCAATTCCGACGTTCAAACCAATGACTGGGCGTCGCGCCTGATCGGCCGCACCTTGCAGGTCCGCGCCAGCGGCAATCACTCGCACGCGGCGGACGACCAGATGAGCGCGCTGCTCGGCCTCGACTGGGCGCGCGAGAACGGGACGACGAGCGGCGGCTTCGCGGAGGTCATGGAGGCGGAGGTCGAGCCGCGCGCGTTCACCCGGCTGCGCACCGGCGGGCCGGACAACGGCTGGATCGTGGACGGCATCGCGTTTCAGAACGGACGGGTATTCAGGGCATCGGGTCGCAGCTGGCTCCCGGTGTCTTTCAACCAGAAGTCGTAGCGCCAGCGTGAAGTAAGCGGCAGGGAAAAGCGGCGCGGACCGCCCGCGCGGTGACTGCGCGCAAGTGAACGGAGACAAACGCCATGTTCCAGCAACAGCAACCTGACCCGATGGTCTCGAAGAAAGACTTCAACCAGTTCCTCGGCGTGCTGACGTTCATTGCGCGGACGTTCGCCGTCACCGTCGAGGTCTTCCTGCGCCGCGCCGATTCGTTTGGTCAACGGTATTTCGGCATGCAGGCGGTGGCCGGATTTGCCCTGATCCTGTTCTGGCCGGTGTTCTGGGAAGGGCACAGCGCTGAGCCGATGCTCGTCTTCCTGCTGCTCTACTGGCTGGCGCTGCTGCGGGCGCGCATCTGCACGGCGGCGCGCGTCCGGCGCGGCGGTCCCCAGCCGCACTCGCTTTTCAACGGTGCTCCGATACTGCAGCGCGTCTTCCGGCGCACGCCGGAGCACCGCATCAAGACGGGGCTGGAGTTCCTGGTCGTATTCCTCGTCGGCGCGCTGCTGGTCCCGGTGAGCGAACCGCTGGGCGTGTACCTGATGTTCGCCGCCTTCGGCGCCGGTGCCACGTCGGGCATGAGCGGCGCGCTCCAGCATCGCCGATCGCTCGATCTCCACGATGCATTCGTTGAACAACGCGACGCGGCGGAGGCGTTCCGCCGCATGCGCGGTGAGTGACGCCCGTTCAGAAAGGAGTACACGATGAACCTGCGTGAGAATCTCAGCCGCAGCCGCGAAGTGCTCGGCGCGTATTTCCGCCAAGGCCTCCATGAACTCGGCTCGGTGTTCTACGGGTCTGGCACAGCCGCCCAGCATCCCGAGTACGGCATGATCGGCACGCGGCCGCCCGGCCTGGTGACGGAAGGTCTGCGCCCGGACAAGGAACACGCGGCGTCGAAGGACGACGCCGCGCCCTCCATCCTCGAAGAGCGCCTGCAACAGGCCGAGCAGCAGCGCGACGCCGAGCGCGGCCATGAACCCGAACCGCCGCAGCACGAGCGCGACTGATCGCGCGACGGAGAGTCGTTACGACCCGCTGCGCGTGGCGGCGGGCGCACGCATCAACATGGTCGCCTGAGAGCGACCCCATCTGAAAGGACAACGTCATGGACGGTCTGGTCAATCTGCTCTGCCTCATCCTCACCCTGGTCTTCTGGGTGCTGGTGTTCAAGCACGTCGTCATCCCCATCTTCCGCTTCGGCGCGCGCAACCCGGAACTGACCAAGCGCGGCTTTGAGATCGGGCGGCGCCTGTTCCGCAAGTGAGCATCCTCGTCACAGGAAAATAGTCATGGAAAGCCTCGGCATGTTGCTGACCTACATCGCGGGATTCCTCGTCTGGGTCGGTGTGTACAAGTGGATTCTCGTGCCCGTCGGGCGGTTCCTCTCCGGAAATACCGATGCCATGCGGCGCGGCCTCGATGCCGCCGACCGGCTGACGCAGCGGAGGCGCTCGCGATGATGTGCATGATCATCATCACCGTGCTGATATTCGTCGGCTCGGCGCTGCTGTTCGCCTGGGTCGAATGGGGCGGCGGTGACGACTACGTGGCGTGGTCAAGCCACGCCTCAGTGTCGCTGCCCCCCTCAATCGCGCGCGCCGAACTGGTGCGGTACATGAAAGAACAAGGGTACGACTTCAGGGCGGAGCCTTTCAGCTTCCGGCGCGGGGAAGACGTGAACCGGCGGCAGTCCCGCGTCAGCGAGCACGACTGGTCACGCATGTCGCTGATCGCCGGCGCATCGGTCTGGCGTGATGGGACAGGGTCGGGAATTGCCGTGTGCTTCGGGCCGGGCGCGTTCGCCCGGTTGAAGCGCACGGCCGCGGATGACTTCAAGCAGTTGGCCGCCGCCGAGTTCAACCGCGTGATCGAGCATTTGAACCTGCTCGCGCGCGAGCACGCCGAGTGGCACGAGTGGAAGCGCCGCCGGCGTCGCCCGAACCATCGCTGGTATCCGGGCGATGACGAATCGCAAGCCTCGCAAAGCGCGCCTGCGCCGCCGGACGGTTCACTCGACGCGGACCTGGCACTCCTCGGCCTCAAGCGCGCCGCGTCGTGGGATGCAGTGCAGAGCGCCTACCGCGATGCCTGCCGCAAGTACCACCCCGATGGCTTGAGCGGGAAGAACGTCGAGCCGCACCTGGTCGAGCTCGCCGTGCAGCGCTTCAAGGAAGTCACCGCCGCCTACCGCCGCTTGCGCGACCGCATGGCGCAGCACGCCTGAAGCGCATTCAACGGAGACCGTGCGTGCCGCGACGCGCTCCATCCTGGACCTCCGCGAGCGGGAGCGAAACGACCCCGGAAGGCGCAACCGTATGCGACGTCGATCGTATAATGGTGCGCGACCACGCCGCCCTTCGCGGGTGGGTGGTCCGCGTCGTCGCGGCACGGGCCGTCGCGCTCTACCGCGAACGCAAGAGCGGTATCGACAAGGCGGCTGGGCCGCACGGGAGCGCCGATGGTCACGACAGCGAACGGACGAAACGGTCACGCCGGGCGTAAGTACGACGCGCTCTACGCCCGGTACTCCAGCCACGCCCAGGACGACGGCACGAGCATCGCCGTGCAGATCGAGTCGTGCGAGCGCGCGGCGGGCAAACCCCTCAAGCACTTCATCGACCAGGCGAAGACCGGCCGCACGACGGGCGGTCGAACCGAGTTGCTCCGCCTCATGGAGGAAGCCGAGGCGGGCCGGATCAACAAGCTCTACGTCTACAAGTATGACCGGCTCGGACGTGCCGCCGAGACGCACGTGCTCGTCGAAGACCTGGAGCAGCACGGTGTCGAAGTGGTGAGCGTCACCGAGGGCACGAACGCGCTGGCCCGCGGCGTGCAACTCGTCGTCGCCGCCGATTACAGCCGCGTGCTGGCCGAGCGCACGCGCGCCGGCCTCGTGCAGCGCCACCGCGAGGGCTGCTGGACGGGCGGCCCGCCGCCTTATGGGTATCGCATCGTTCAGAGCGATGACGGCAAGAAGCGGCTGGCCGTCCACGAAGAGGAAGCCGAGACGGTGCGCTTCATCTTCGAGACGTACCTCGCCGAGTCCATCGGTCTCAAGGAAGTCGCCCGCCGAGTGCGGGCGCGCGGCGTCCCGACGCGCCTCGGCGGACCGTGGGGATTCGGTACCATCCGCAGCATCCTGACCAATGCCATGCTCATCGGCGAAGTGCGTTACCTGCGACGCTGCTTCAAGCTCGATCGCAACACGGGGCGGCGCGTGCCGCGCTGGAGCGACGAAGATCGCCATGTCGTCAACCGCGACGAGTCGCTGCGCATCATCGACGATGAGACGTTCGAGCGCGCCCAGGCGCAGCTTGCCGCCAACCGGGTCAATCGCCCGCGTGAGGCGAAGGAAGTCCGGCCCTTTACGCGCCACCTGTTCTGCGCCGGCTGCGGCAACGTCTTCTACGCGCGCAAGAGTGCAAACTCCAAGGGCGCGTACCGCTACTACGCCTGCGGCCACCGGCAGTCGCACGGGCCGGAGGCCTGTGACAACCGGGCGTCGCTGCGCGAGGACAAGCTGCTCGCGCGCGTGCAGGAAGCGATGAGCGCCGTCTTCGACGACATGGACGGCGTGCTTGACGAAGTGGCGGCGATGGCGAGCGAAGCGCTGGAAGCAAACCGCAGCGAGACGACGCGGCTCAAGGGGGAGATCGCGGAAGCGGACAAGTTCATCGGGAACCTGACCCGCCTGCTCGCCGACCCGGACATCGAGGCCGGCGCCAAGAAGGCGATTGCCCGGCAACTCGCCGAGCACGAGGGCAAGCGGGAGGAACTCCGTCAGGCGCTGGAGGCGGTGGCGGTGCAGTCCGTGGCCGACATGGACGACCTGATGGCCGACTGCCGCCAGGCGTTCCTGGAGGCCAAGGCCAACTTCGCCGGGCTGATGACCCCCGCCCAAGTCAACCGGTTCGTGGCCGAGGTCGTCGGGCCGATGACCGTCCTGCCGGACGGTCGGGTGGTCCAAAAAGAAAACGCCGCCACAACCGAAGAAGTTGTGGCGGCCGGAATAGTGCGGGGACGGTAGTGTTCGGGGTTGGCTTAGGCGGTTTATCGAGAGAGACCTAAATACTCGTCTCGGGCATGTTCAGAGACAAGCCGGTTATGCGACAGAGTTGATGCGCAAGTGCTTGTTTCTCACGATGTTTGGGTGTGTGTCGGGCGGGCATCGGCCGGAGTTATGAAAGGGTTGCGGCCTGACCTCGTCACGTTCCAGCGGTTCGTCGAGCACTGCGCCGGGCGCACTGGCCAGCTGCTCAACTACTCCGCGCTCGCGTCGGACTGCGGCGTCTCGCAGCCGACTGCACGGCGTGGCTGAGCGTGCTGGAGACGAGCTTCATCGCGTTCCGGTTCCCGGCGTTCCATTCCAACCAGCGCAAGCGACTGGTGAAGATGCCCAAGCTGCACTTCTTCGACACCGGGCTCGCTTGCTGGCTGTTCGGTATCCGATCGGTCGACCAGCTGCGGTCCCACCCGCTCCGCGGCGCGATCTTCGAGATCTGGGTCGTCTCCGAGATCATGAAGCACCGGACAAACGGAGGTGTCACGGGTGGGGTGTCGTTCTATCGAGATAGGGACGGCGTTGAGGCCGACATGGTGATCGAAGATGGTGGGCGGCTCGTCGCCGTCGAAAAGAAAGCCGCTGCAACCGCGTCGACCAGCCTCTTCAACGGGGCCGCCCGTGTCCGTGGCCTGCTCGAATCGACGGATCGAACGCCGAGTCGGTCGTGGTGTACGGGGGCGACGAAGCCCAGCAGCGGTCAACCGCGGTCCTGCTCCCGTGGGCACGTCTGTACGAGCAGGGGATAGGGACAGGAGTGGTTGGATGAGGACGCGATGACAGCGACCCACGATGACATTTGCCGGCCTCAGGTCTCATGGCCGAGACCGGTCGGTTGGACTTCAGATTCGCCCTTTCCGCGTTCCAAAGCGGGCAGAAAAGAGCAGCAGCGATTATACTCACTCTGTCGGTGGACCTAACCGTGTGGGCAGGTCAGGCGGAACCAAGCCCGGGGTCGAGCGGTGGCTCTTGCCCTTGGCTTCTCACTTGCGACACTCTGCGGCTGGTCTCCGACAGGAGTCATTCTATGAGCACTTTCAACCAGCTGCTGTATCTCACTCGGGCCGGAGCGAACGTGCTTCACATTGCGTCGTATGAGTGGGAGCGAGTGCGTGGATGTGTGATCGGCTTGGCCAAAGATATCAAGCTCCCCCTGAAGGTGTGGAGCCAGTCTACGGGTTTGCTCTCTTGCGATGAAGCCGGGGCCATGGAGGCATTGGATGCGGATCTGATCGATCCACTGGAAGTGCTCCGAGCGGTCCACAACTCCGACGAATCCGGAGTGTGGCTCTTGGAGGACTTTCAACCGTTTCTTCGAGATGAGCATCATGGGCTCTTGAGGTGGCTGCGAGAAATCGCCCGCTTACCAGGCAGGCCCAGAAAACTCATCGTGCTTTCTACCCCAATATCTGGCCTTCCGATCGACCTTCGCAAGGAGGTCCCGACTGTCGAACTAGAGTTGCCCGGGATCGAGGATCTTCGGGTTGTCCTCGAGGACGCTGCGAATGCACTGGGAGTGCCAGCTTCGGAGGATGATGAGTCCTTGCTTGATGCGGCTCGTGGGCTCACTGTGATGGAAGCCAGATTAGCGTTCGGGCAGGCTGCAGCCGAGCTTGGCCGCCTCGATCATTCGGCAGTGCCGCTGGTCGCCAGAGAAAAAGAACGCATCATCAAGCAAAGCGAGGTGTTGGAATACTACCAAACCGACGCTCGTATGACCGATGTAGGCGGTCTTGACCAGCTCAAGGAGTGGCTTGACCGACGCGGGCGGGCCTTTGGAGCGGGAGCACGGGACTTTGGCCTCGATGCCCCCAAAGGGGTGCTGCTTCTCGGCGTGCAGGGATGCGGCAAGAGCCTCCTCGCGAAGGCTGTTGCCGCGACATGGCAGTTCCCGCTGCTTCGCTTTGACATGGGCAAAGTGTTCGGCGGCATTGTCGGGCAGTCCGAAGGCAATATACGCACCGCCTTGCAGGTCGCGCAGGCCTTAGCCCCTTGCGTGCTCTGGATTGACGAGATCGAGAAGGGGCTCGCGGGGATGGGCAGCTCCGATCAGACTGACGCCGGAACCACCGCGCGGGTTGTTGGCACATTTCTAACTTGGTTGCAGGAGAAAACGGATCCGGTGTTTGTCGTCGCCACAGCCAATCGTATCGACATGCTCCCTCCCGAACTCCTTAGAAAGGGACGATTTGACGAGATCTTCTTTGTGGACCTCCCGACTCGCGACGTTCGTAAAGAGATCCTGTCCATACACCTGAAGAAAAAGGGGCGTAAGCCGCAGGACTTCGAGATTGCCGACCTGGCCGATCGTTCGACGGGCTTCTCGGGAGCGGAGCTGGAAGAGGCGGTGCGCGAGGCGCTTTTCGACGCCTTTGCAGAGGAG
>RFGH01000224.1 GCA_003696675.1 Planctomycetota bacterium | reverse complement strand
GGGGGGCGTGGAGCTTCTCCAGGGGTTCGACCCTTCCCGGGTCAAGCGGGTGCTGCGTGCGACCGGGGCGCGGCTGCCTGAGTCGCTGGTGGAGCTGGGGCGTTGGTTGGCGGGGTACTACTGCTGCCCGGTGGGGATGGTGCTGGCGTCGATGCTGCCGGCGGCGGTCAAGGCCGGGACCGGCGGTCGGACCGTGCGGTTGGTGGCCCGCGTGCCGGATGCCGAGCCTGCCGGGAGGCTGACGAAGTCGGTTGCGTCGGTCTGGCAAGCGATCCGCGGGATGGATCCGGGGCTGTTTCCGCTCGATGCGAAGCGATTGGCTGCACAAGCCGGGGCGAGCAACATCGGACCGATCAATCGGCTGATCGAAGCCGGTGTGCTGGAATGGGTCGAGCAGCGTGAGGTTCGTGCGCCGGAACTCTTCGAGCACTGGGAGGTGTCGGGATCGGCGCGCGTCGAACTGACTCCGGCCCAGCGTGCGGTGGTCGATGGCATCGCGGGTGCCGGGGGCGGATTCGGTGTTCACCTCGTGCATGGTGTGACCGGCTCCGGGAAGACCGAGGTGTATCTGCGTGTGATCGAGCGGGTGCTTGATTCGGGCAAGAACGCGATCGTGCTGGTGCCGGAGATCGCGTTGACGCCGCAGACGGCAGGTCGGTTCGTGGCGCGATTCCGGGAGCATGGCGTGGCGGTGCTGCACTCGGGCTTGAGCGCCTCGGCGCGTCACAAGCAGTGGCAGGCCGCGGCGAGCGGCGAGGCGAGGGTGGTGGTCGGGGCGCGGTCGGCGGTGTTCGCCCCGGTGCGTGATCTCGGTGTGATCGTTGTGGATGAGGAGCACGACGGGTCGTACAAGCAGGACCAGCTCCCGCGGTATCACGCGCGGGATGTGGCCGTGAAGCGCGGGCACATCGAGGGGTGCTGCGTGGTGCTTGGATCGGCGACCCCGTCGCTTGAGAGTTGGCACAACGCCCGCTCGGGTCGGTATCGGCTCTGGTCGCTCGCTGAGCGTGTGGGTGGGGGGCGGATGCCGCGGGTGACTGTTGTGGACATGGCGTCCGAACGCCTGGCGATGCGTCAGGAACGCGGGAAGTGCTCTGAGGAGGATGTGATCGGCCCGACGCTGGCGTCTCGGCTGTGTTCGACACTGGAAGCCGGCGGGCAGGCGATCCTGCTGCTCAACCGACGGGGGTACGCGTCGGTGGTGGTGTGTTCGGATCGCGGGTGCGGGTGGAAACTGGAGTGCGAGCGTTGCGACGCGACCATGGTGGTGCACCGGGGCACGGTCCGCGAGCAGGGCGGGCGACGGTATGTGCGGTGTCACCATTGCGGCGATGAGCGGCTGGTGCCCCACCGCTGCCCGGTCGACAAGAAGGCGGTGGTCGAGCTTGGCGCCGGGACGCAGCGGGTGGAGGAGGAGCTGGAACGACGGTTCGGCGGATCGCACGGGCTGTTGCGGAGGTCGGGCTTCGAGCGGGTCGACGCGGACACCATGCGCCGGGCGGCGGACTACTTCGAGGTGCTCGGGCGATTCGGGCGTGGCGAACTGCGGGTGTTGCTGGGCACGCAGATGATCGCTAAAGGGTTGGATTTTCCGAATGTATCGCTGGTAGGTGTGCTCAACGCGGACACCGCGCTCTCGCTGCCGGACTTCCGAGCCGAGGAGCGGACCTTTCAGCTCGTCGCGCAGGTGGCCGGGCGGGCGGGGCGTGGGGAACGCGCGGGCGAGGTGGTGGTGCAGACCTACAACCCGGAGAACCCCGCGATCGTGCTGGCCGGGCGGCATGACTATGTGCGGTTCGCCGAGCACGAGCTTGAATCCCGTCGGCGGGCGGGCATGCCCCCGGTGACCCGGATGGCGCGGGTGGTTGTTCGGGACGGTGAGCACGCCAAGGCGATGTCGCGGGCCGAGGATCTGGCGAAACGGTTGTTCCAAGCCGGGCGTGGTCGGGTGTCGGTCGAGCGGCCGATGGATTGCGTGATCGCCCGTATTGCCGACAAATGGCGGGTGGGCATCGAGTTGATCGCGGATGATCCCCGGGCGATCCAGGCGGCGCTGGGCGCCTTGCGGGCTGAAGGGCTTTTGAAGAGTGACGCGGCGACTGCGGTGGATGTGGATCCTGTGGCGATGATGTAGGGGCGGCGACGGCGGTGGCCGACGAAGGAGGCGTGATGGAATCGTTCGAGGGGCGTCGTGTTGTCGTGATGGGCCTTGGGCGTTTCGGGGGCGGCGTGGGCGTGACGCGGTGGCTGGCCGGGCGGGGCGCCGATGTGCTCGTCACGGACAAGGAGCCGGAGGAACGGCTTGGTGAATCGGTGGCGAAGATCCGTGATCTGGTGGATGCCGGCTCGGTCCGGCTGAGGCTCGGCGAGCATCGGGTCAGCGACTTCACAACGGCGGAGCTGGTGGTGGTGAACCCGGCGGTGCCGAAGCCGTGGGAGGATCGCTTCGTGCGGGCGGCCGAGGCGGGCGGGATCGAGCTGACCACCGAGATCGGGCTCGTCTGCGGGATGATCGGGCGGGATCGGGTTGTGGGCGTGACCGGCACGGCTGGCAAGAGCACGACCTGCGGACTGATCGAGCACACGCTGCGGGCGTGCGGCGTCGAGTGCGTGCTGGGAGGCAACATCGGCGGATCCCTGCTCGAACAGGTCGGGAAGCTGGGGAAGAAGACCGTGGTCGTGCTGGAGGTGTCCAGCGCGATGCTCTACTGGCTCGGGCGGGACGGATGGTCTCCCGCTGTCGCGGTCGTGACCAATCTTGAGCCGAACCACCTTGACTGGCACGGGCACATCGACCATTACCGCGACAGCAAGCGGAACATCCTGCTGCACCAGCGGCCCGGCGAAGTGGCGGTGCTGGGCTATGGCGTGGCCGACTGGGCGACCAACGACGGCGTGGAACGGTGCGTGATCGCGAAGGATGACGGCGTGGATCGGTGCGTGTTGCCGGGGCGTCACAACGCATGGAATGCGCGGGTGGCGGTGACGGCGGCGCAGCTCGCCGCATCGCGGATTGCCGGGGTCGGGCTGTCGACTGGGGAACTCGAGGGCTCGGCGCGTTCGTTCACGGGACTCGCGCACCGGCTGCGGCTGGTGCACGAGGCGGGCGGGGTTCGATTCTACGACGATTCGAAGTCCACGGTGCCCGCGGCCACGGTGCTGGCTGTGGATGCCGTGGACCAGACGCTCGAGGGCGGGCGGGTGCACCTGATCTGTGGGGGATACGACAAGAAAGTGGATCTTTCGCCGATCGCGGAGTTGATCTCGCGGCTGGGGGGGATGTACACCATCGGGGCGACCGGTGACACGATTGCAAGAATGGCGGGCGAGGGAGCGGTGTGTTGCGGGACTCTTGATGTGGCGGTGCGTGAGGCTGTGGCCGCGGCGCGGCCAGGGGACGCCGTGGTGCTCAGCCCGGGCTGCGCCTCGTGGGACCAGTTCGAGCACTTCGAGGCGCGGGGCAGGGCGTTTGAGATGTTCTGCCGGTGGGAAACCACGGGAGCGAAGGCATGAGCCGGGGCATCGATCCGAAGGCTTGGGTGTTGGCGGTCGCGGGTCTGATGATGTTTGGTCTCGGACCGGATGGCGGACCGTCGGGCGACGGCGGGCGTCCGCCCGCGGAGGACGAACGGACCGACGGCTTGAAGGAACTGCTGCCGGGTGTGCGTGTTGCGAGGCACACGGTCGAGTTCCGGGGCACGGTGTGTGCTGATGTGTCGCATCCCCAGACGCCGGTGGTGTATCTGGAGTTGCTTGTGACGGCGCCCGACTCGCGTGAGCACGAATCGCTGGTGGTGACCACGGTCAAACCCTCGTCGATCCATGCGGGGCTGCTGGCGGCGGGATTCGAGCCCGGGCATCCGATCCGCTGGTCGAAGGGGCAGGTGGAGGCGGGCGCCGAGGGGCCGAACCTGCGGGTGGAAGTCGCCGTGATTGAAGGGGGAAAGCCCGGGGCGTTCGTGGACTTGTCCTCTTGGGCGGTCCACAAGAACTCCAGCAAACGCCTGTCGGAGGCGGAGGGCTGGGGCCTGGTGTTCGCGGGGTCGGTCTTGGCGGAGGATGGCTATGCGGCGGACAGGACCGGGACAATCGTCGGGCTGGCGGGGTTCGGGACGGAGGTAGTGGCCGCGGCGTGGGATCTGAGCCCGGAATCGGCGGTGGATGAGCCGGTTTGGATCGTCGATAAGAAGAAGACGCCCAAGTTCGGGACCGAGGTGGTCGTCCGCATCACACGGGGGCCGGAGGCGGCTAGCGTTGACCATGGTCGAGACACTGGCGACGCCGGATCTGAGTGACGAGAACATTCTGAGGTTCGTGGGTGGTGTCCGCCCTTGCCGGCGGGGCGGGCTGCGGATCGAGTCCGAGCAGCTCGGCGCGGACGCGGGTTCAAAGCTGCTGGTACACAACTATGGGCACGGCGGATGCGGGGTCTCGATCGGGTTCGGGACGGCGGACGAAGCGGCCGCGCTCGTCGATGCTCACAGTTCGACCGACGAGCCTGTGTGCGTGCTCGGTGCCGGGGTGGTCGGGCTGACGACGGCGCTGCGGCTGCTTCAGCGTGGGCGTCGGGTGCGGATCGTCGCGGAAAAACCGGGCACCGAGACCGTGAGCACGGTGGCCGGTGCGGTTTGGCTGCCGACAGGCATCGAGTTCGGCGAGACACCCGAGCGGGTGGCATGGTTCCACGCGATCCTGAACCGGTCCGTGCGTGCCCTGCGCGGTTTGGATCAGCGATTCGGCGTGGAGGAGCTTCCGGTGTTCGAGCCGGCGGGCGCCCCGGCGTATCCGGAGTTCTTCGATAACGGCACGATCGAGCCCCCCACCGCGCTCGAACGGCTGCCTATCGGCGCGGCCGAGCAACCCGGGCGGGTGTACCGCACTCTGTTCATACACACCCCACGGTTTCTCCGGGTCTTGATCGCCGAGGTCGAGATGATGGGTGGCGTGTTCGAGCGGCGGACGATCGGACGCCTGAAGGACATCGCGGATCTGGCCGAACCGGTGGTTGTGAACTGCCTGGCGATGGGATCGCGCTCGCTGTTCGATGATGGGGCCGTCTATCCCGCCCGGGGGATGCTGGTGCTGATGAAGCCGCAGCCGCTGGGATACATTGCGCACGACGGGTACAAGTACATGTTCCCGCGCGAGGACGCGCTCGTGCTGGGCGGATGCTTCCTGGAAGGGGACGACCGGGCGGAGCCGGATGAGGCGTACTGCCGGGAGATCCTGCGGCATCATCGGGCGTTCTTCGGGCAGGACGACCCACGGTGACCGCGGCCCCCGTCGAAGACGGCAGCTGGCCCCGGGCGGCGCGGGCCTGCCTGGCGATGCCCGTCTATGAGTGGGTGTTGTTCATCGGCGTGTCGATCGTGACCGTGCTGCTCACCGGATTTCGAACTGGTTTACCGGGGTATATCGCGATCGGTGTCCAGAGTTTGTTTGTGGTGCTCATCATGTACCGGCTCATCGGTGGAGCCCTGCGTCTGAAGCGGCTGATGCGTGATGTCCGATCCGCTGAAGGCCTGTGCTGCACGCGTTGCGGGTACGCGGTGGGACGGGACCCCGCGGAGCCCCGATGCCCGGAGTGGGGCGAGGGGTTCGACCCGGATGAGGCAGTCCGGGCGTGGAAACGGATGGGGCCGGGGTGGTGCCGGGGATTCTGACTGGCCGACGGGACTCGGGTGCTGCGGTGCAGGCTCCTAGCATTCGAGCGTGAGTGTTTCACCCCCTGCCAGCGACGGCGGCGCGGCGGGCTCGGCCGAGGTCCGGGCCCGCGAGCCGGTCACCCTGAAGACCCTGCGTCGCATGGCGGCGCGGGGGGAGAAGTTCGCATGCCTGGCGGCGTATGACGCCACGACGGCGCGGTGGCTGGAGCGGGGCGGCGTGCATGTGCTGCTGGCGGGGGATTCCGCTTCGCAGGTTGTCTTGGGTTTCGATCGCACGATCGATGTGCCGATGGAGTTCCTCATCACCATCACGGCCGCGCTCAAGCGTGGCGCGCCGCGGACGCTCGTGATGGCGGACATGCCGTTCATGAGCTACCACGGATCGGTGGAATCGGCGATGACCAACGCGGCCCGGTTCATGCGTGAAGGGCTGGCCGATGTCGTGAAGCTGGAGGTCGACGAGACCTTTGCGCCGCTGGTCGACCGGCTGACCCGGGCGGGGGTGCCGGTGTGCGCGCACATCGGGTTCCGCCCGCAGACGACAGCGGTGCTGGGCGGGCCGACGGCGCAGGGGCGGACCGTGGACGCGATGGAGCAGATCGTCCGCGACGCCAAGGCCATGGAGGCGGCTGGTGCGGTGCTGATCCTGATCGAGGCGGTGCCCGAGGAGGTCACTAAGCGGGTCGTCGCGGCGGTCTCGGTGCCCGTGATCGGGATCGGCGCGGGCACGGCGTGCCACGGGCAGATCCTGGTTGTGCACGACCTGCTGGGGCTGACGGACCAGCCGCCGCGGTTCGCCGAGCCGGTGGAGGCGCTGGGCGAGCGGATCAAGGCGGCGGGTGCGGAGTGGGCCGAGCGGGTGCGGACGGACCGGATCGGGGGATCGCGGTACACGATGCGGAATGAACAAGGCCAGGCGGGGTCATCATCCGAGGGCACCGAGATGCCGAAGACAGAGCCGGCCGGGGGCGGAGGAGCGGCATGAGGCGGATCCAGAGCGTGGTGCCGATGGTGATGCTTGCGGCGGTCGCCCTGCTGGCGTTGATCGTCGGTCCTTCCGTGTTGCGGACCTACGCGGTCGCCGAGCAATCGGCCCGCATCCAGCTTGCCAGACAGGAGCTTTCTCAAGACGACATCCTCAGACGGATCGATCGGGCCGTGGCGGCGATCGCCGACTCCGTGACGCCCAGCGTGGTGCACATCGAGACCGGTGGGCGTCCCAACGGCGGGAATGGATCATCGGGGGCCGGTTGGGTGTACGACACGGAAGGGCACATCGTCACCAACTCGCATGTGGTGCGGGGTGCCCGCCAGGTCAGCGTGGAGTTCAGCGACGGCGTGATCGTCGGCGGTGAGGTCATCGGCACCGATGTATACACCGATATCGCCGTCGTGCGGGTCGGCCGGCGTGATGGTCTGTTCCCCGTCACACGCAGCGCCACACGGCTTCCCCGCGTCGGCGAGCGTGTGTTCGCGTTCGGGTCTCCGTTCGGGTTCAAGTTCTCCATGTCCGAGGGCATCGTGTCCGGGCTCGGACGCGAAGCGCCGGGATCGTCGATCCCTGGGGGCTATACCAACTACATCCAGACCGATGCCGCGGTGAATCCCGGCAACTCGGGCGGCCCCTTGATCAATACCGATGGGCATGTGATCGGCATGAATGTGGCGATCGCCACCGCCCGCTCGATCGGTGCGACGCCAGAGGATTCCGGCGGCGACTCTGCCGGCATCAGTTTCGCCATCCCGCTGGGCACGATCGAGCCGATCGTGCACCAGCTCGTCACTTACGGCGAGGTGTCCCGCGGATTCATGGGCATCAGCTTCGCAGGGCGGGGCGGCCCGCTGGATCGCGTGATGGATTCGGCCGGAGCTGTTTACACCGGTGTGCGTGTCGAACGGGTGGTTGACGGCGGCCCGAGCGACGAGGCGGGCATCCAGCCCGGCGATGTGGTGGTCGCGATCGAGGGCAGTCCGGTGTTGTCGGTCGAGGCGCTCAGCACGCTGATCAGTTCCGGACGCCCCGGCGAGCAGATCGATGTGCGGGTCTGGCGGGAGGGTCAGATCCGGGACATCACCGTGACGCTCGCTCCGATCGAGCCAGAAGTCTTGGCCGCACGATTCGCCCAGCCCACCATGCTGCAGATGGGCATGATCGTGCAGGAGACCGGCGAGGGTGTGGTCGTGGCGAGGATCTTCGAGGGCTTCCCCGCCGCGCTCGGGGGGCTGCGTGTGGGAGATCGGATCGAGCGGATCAACGGCAAGCGGGTTTTGGGATGGAACGAGTTCTTCGTTCTGGCCGCGGACGAGGGACTGCTGACCGGAGAGACGGTCGAGTTCAGCGTGATCAGCGCGGAGGGAGAATCACGCCAGGTCCGGGTCACGCTGCGTCCATGAGACTCACCCGAGTCGCCACCATGCCATCACGACCGCGATCAGTGCCAGCACGGCGATGAGTGACCGCACATAGATGCCGACGAATCTCGGGGCTTGCGGCGTTGGCACGGGGATTGGAGTGAGATCCTCGATCGCTGAGATTCCGAGCCCCCCTTGCGCGGCAGCCCCGGTGCCGATGTTGATAATGGCACGGGCATGGATGGGCGAAAAACCCAGGTCCGATGCGGATCGCATCAGCCGATCGCGTGCATCTTCGGTGAGCACGCCGGACGGACCTGCGAGCATGCATGCGCGGGCGGCCAGCAGCCATCTCGGGTCCGTGCGATCGATGGTGTGGGGCATCGGCCTGGAGGTTGGGCCCCGGGTCGCCTGAACGGGATGGAAGGGCAGCGGGGTCATCACAGCGGATCGATCACAGTTTGCGCTGGATTCGTGCCCTTGGCCGGTCCGATTTGAAATCGGCCGGGCCGACGGCCAAGATGTGCCCGAGGATGAGCATGCGCGGTTCCGAGAACCACATCACGAGCATGGACACCGCGTTGCCCGCGGGCGAGGTGGTCTCGCGGCTGGAGAAGCTCTCGAAAGGCGGCAAGCTGGCGGGTTTCGAGCGTCCCGGCGGTGAAGGCCTGGCGTCGTTCACGGCGTACGGATCGCCGTTCGATGGGCGAGTGGTGGTGCGCGAAAGACCGGGCGGGCTTGCGTTCGACCTGGTCATGCCCCGCAAGGGCGCGATCATGTTCGCGGTCGTTCTGGCATTGACGGTGTGGCCGGGCCTGCCGATCACGGACAGTTTTCTGTATGGCTTTGTCTGGTACGAGCGGCTGATGAGCAAGGCCTCGTGGCTGGATACCTGGGTGTGGTACCTGCCTCTGACCGTGATCCCGGCCCCGTTCGCGGTGCTCGGCGCGATAAGGAAGTCGCGTGCGGCGGCCATGGCACATGCGAACGAAACAATCGCTCGCATCCGTCCGCTGCTGGCCGAGTGATCCGTGCTATTGGGCTGATTTCAGCAGCCACTCGGTCTCGAGGTCATCGAGCTCCGCGCGGAGATCGTCGCGATCCTCGGTGAGCTTGTTGGCCTTGTCGACATCCTTCCATATGTCGGGGTCGGCGAGGCGCTCATCGAGACTCTTGAGTTTGGATTCGAGCTCGGCCATCCGCTGCTCGATTTTGTCGAGAGGCATCCACGAAAACTTGCTCTTGCGTGCCGGTTGCGGGGCGGCGGGCTTGGGCGTTTCCTTTGGTTTGGAGTGTGTCTGCGCGGACTGCTGCGAAGACCGCTGGCTCTCGGGAGGCTGGCTCTGCTTTCGGACGAAATCAGCGTAGGAACCGTTGAAGACGGTCGCGTGACCGTCCGCGCCGAGGAAGACGAGGTTGTCGCAGACGGCGTCGAGCAGGGCGCGGTCGTGGGTGATGAGGATCACTGTGCCTTCGAAGACCGCTTCGGTGGTCTCGCCGGTCTTCGGGTCGTGTGTCGCGCGGGCAAGGATGGCTTCCAGCCGCTCGGCGGCGGGGATGTCGAGGTGGTTGGTCGGCTCGTCGAGGATCAGCAGGTTTTTGGACGAGGCGAGAAGGGCGGCCAGATCGGCCCGGGCCAGCTCGCCACCCGAGAGTACATGGACCGGCTTGTCCTGATCCTCGCCCGAGAACAGGAAGGCACCTGCGAGGTTGCGGACATCCTGCTCGGACATCAGGATCGGCGGGTTGGTGGAGTTCTTGACCTTGGCCTGGATGTGCTGTACGACGGTGCGCTCCGGGTCCTCGACCATGCGGTGCTGCTCGAAGTGGCCGATATCGAGCTTTGCGCCGAGCGTGACCTGGCCCGCGGAGAGCGGCAACTGACCGAGGATGCAGCGGACCAGGGTGGTCTTGCCCGCGCCGTTCGGGCCGACAATCCCCCACCGCTCGCCGCGCTGGATCTTGAGATTCAGGTCTTTGAACAGCACCTTGGGGGGGGCGTCGGCGTCGCCCGGAAAGGACTTGGTGATGTTGCGTGCGGAGATGACGACATCGCCTGACCGCTGGGGTTTGGGCAGGGAGACACGCAGCTCAGCGAGTTCGAGCGGGCGCTCGATGGCTTGCTGTTTGGCGCGTTCCAGTCGGGACTCCCGTCCTTTGGCCTGCTTTGCCCGCTGACCCGCCTTGTATTGGCGGATGTAGGCCTCTTCTTTCTTGAACTGGGCTTGCTGCTTCTCCCAGGCTCGGTGCTGGGTCATGCGTCGTTCGGCGCGGATGCGCCGGAATGCGGCGTAGTTGCCGGGGTAGTCGATCAGGCGGGCGTGCTCGACCTCGATGATGCGGGTGACCACGCGATCGAGCAGGTAGCGGTCGTGCGAGATCAGGACGACGGCGCCCTTGAACTCATCGGCAAGGAAGTTTTCCAGCCAGATGCGTCCCTCGATGTCGAGGTGATTCGTCGGCTCGTCCAGAAGCAGGATCGCGGGGTCTTCGAGCAGCAGGCGGGCGAGCGCCAGGCGTGCTCGCTGGCCGCCGGAAAGCACCGTGACGGGCAGGTCGAACTGAGCATCGGTGAAACCCAGACCGTGGAGGACCTTGGCGACCTCGTGCTCGGTGGTGAGACCGCCCGCGGCATCGATGGCGGCCTCGAGCCGCGCCTGCTCCTTGAGCAGGGATTCGAGCTGCGACTCGGTGGCGTCGGCCATGCGGTCAAAGACGCGGTGGAGCTCCGCCTGGAGTTCGTGGGCTTGTTCGAAGGCCCGGGCGGCCGCGGTGCGAACGGTGTCGCCGAGCTCGAGGGTGGGACTCTGGTTGAGGTAGCCCAGGCGGGCGCCCTTCTGGAGAACGACCGACCCGGAGTCGGGGGTGGAGACGCCAGCGAGGAGCTTGATGAGCGTGGACTTGCCCGCGCCGTTGCGTCCGACGATGCCGATGCGGTCGGATGGTTCGATCGAGAGCGAGACGGCGTCGAGGACCGTGTTGTGACCGTGGGCGAGGCTCAGGTTGGTTGCGGCGAGAACGGGCATGGGCCGGGATCGTAGGAGGCGGACAAGAAAGCACGCCCGCGGACGGCGGGCGTGCATGGGGGGTTCGTGCTCAGGGAGGGCGGACTACTCGATGTCCTTACCTTCGACCACATCGGTGATCGGCGGGGCGGCGTGCGGTTGGTCCTCCCCGGACTTCATCCGGCGGAAGTAGTCCTTGTAGGCTCTCATCGCCTTGGCGCCGAAGATGAGCATGATGGGGATGTTGGCGACGAGCATCACGCCGAGACCGAGCGTGGTCCACATGTCCAGCTCGGCGTCGGTGCCGATGATGGGCCGCTTGTCTGCGCCGAAGATCGGCATGGCCAGAACCGTGGTCAGAAGGATGAGCAATGAGTAGATGATCTTGTAGATCATCACCGCGGACTTCGCCGCCCCTTCGTGCTTGGAGCCGAAGAAGTAGTAGACGCCCTGCTCGCCGTAGTACGACCAGGAGATCATGGTCGAGAGCGCGAACAGCCAGGCCGCAACGGTCACCAGCCACTTGCCCATGCCGGGCTGGGTGCGGTCAAACGCGTACGCGGTCATCGAGGCGCCGGAGTAGTCGCCGTACACGCCGAGATTAAACGAGCCATCGTCGTTCTCCCGGAAGTGCGGGGTCATCTGGGATTCGAGGGTGTTCCAGTTCGCGATCCAGTGATCGCCGTCATCGCGGGAGACGGTGGCGGTGATCTTGCGCAGGTCACGCCCGGTGTCTTTATTCTGATCGGCCGCGACGATGAAGAAGATCGTCTCGCCCTCGCGCCACCCCGCCTGGCCTTCACCGGCCTTGCGGATGCGTCGGGCATCGGGTTCCATGACGGGCAGTGGCGGGGTCTTGAGGGTCCAGGTGTTCGCGATGGGGGTTCCGTCGCTCGTCGTGGCTTGGACGATCTGGACTTCGCCGGGCTGGAATACGGCTTCTGCTTCGCGGTTGTACGCCCCCGAGGCGAGGATCACCAGGGCGGTCAGCGTGCAGACCACGATGGTGTCCACGAACGGCTCGAGTCCCGCGACCACGCCCTCGCGGACGGGCTCGTCCGTCTTGGCGGCCGAGTGGGCGATCGGGCTGGAACCCTGGCCGGCTTCGGAGGAGAACAAGGCCCGCTTGACGCCCCACATGGCGGCGTAGGCGAAGGTGCCGCCGAGGAAGGCGCCCTCCGGGCTGGCGTTCTCACCGCCGAGCCAGAGCGGCAAGCCGCTCTTGACGATCAGCGCCAGCATGGCCGGCACCTCGCCGATGTGAAGGATCAGCACATAGCCCGCGGCGAGTATGTAGATCACGCACATGAACGGGACAATGCGCCCGGCGACCGCGCCGATCCGCTTGATGCCGCCGATGATGACGAGGGCGACCACCACTGTGAGCACCACGCCGGTGACGACCTGCGGGACATCGAAGTAGGTCTTGGTGACATCGGCCACATTCCAAGCCTGGAACATGTTGCCGCCCGTGATCGCCGAGATGATCAGAGTCACGACAAACACGCCGCCGATGATCGAGCCCAGCGGTCCGAGACCCCATTCGGCAAAGCCCTTCTTGACGACAAACATCGGCCCGCCGTGCGGGTTCTCCGGGTCGTCGGTGTTGCGGTAAAGCATCGACTGCGTGACTTCGGTCATCTTGATCGCCATGCCGAGCACGCCGATGACCCACATCCAGAAGATCGCACCGGGCCCGCCGAGCGCCACCGCGATCGCCACACCGGCGATGTTGCCCAGACCGACCGTGGCGGAGAGGGCGGCCGAGAGTGCTTGGAAGTGGTTGATCGCCCCGGGATCGTTCTTGTCGTCGTACTTGCCTCGGACGACGGCGACGCCGTGGGTCAACGCCTTGTACTGCCCGAAACCGGACCAGATGGTAAAGAGCACACCGGTCGCGAGCAGGGCGTAGACCGTGTAGTTGGAAAAGAGGATGCTGTTGACGGTGTTGACGATGTCGTTGATAGCGTCCATAAGGGGAGGATCTCCTTGCGGTCCCGGCCCGGGTGTGCGATATCCGGGCCGTCGGTGAGAAGCGGTCAGGGGGATCTTCGCCGATCCTGACGCGGAATGCAAATCGTGGACGAACGCCCGTGTTGGGTTAGGCTAGGGTCCGATGTGGCCGGTTTCTGCCATCGTGCAGGCGTGTTGTGACGCGGTTCGCTCGCTGGACGAGGCGCTACGCGACGAGCAGGCCGTCCACGGGGTGGATGCCGCTGAGGAGGTGCGGCTCCACCCGGTCCTCGCCGGGGGGCTGCTCGAAGCGGGGTTCGGCGTGGTTCGCGAGGCGGTGTATCCGGGCGAGCACGCCGCGGGGGTGCGACGGTCCAAAAGGGCCCGGTGCGATCTGGTGCTGCTCCCGGAGCCCGGGCTTACGCTCGAGGACCCGGCGACGGAGCAGGCCGCGCTCAATCGGGCGGAAGGCACACTGTTCGCGGAGCTGGCTGACACGATCGCCGAGCCGGTCGGACGCGTTGCGGCGAGCGATGCCTACTGGCTCGAGATCAAGTCCGTGGCGCAGCACGCCTTCGTCGATGGGGTGCCCGTCTCGAACCGTGCGTATGAATCACAGATGGTGCGCGGGCTGATGGGCGACGCGGTGAAGCTCGCGGCCGACGCCTCGATCTGGTCCGCCGGGGCGATGCTCATCCTGTTCGCCGGCTCCGAAGACATCGCCAACCACGATCTGCACGCGGTCGCCCATCGGCTGCTCGATGAGGGGGTGCCGGTCGGCACGCCCGAGATCGGCGGTGTGCCGATCGAGGATCGGGTTGGAAACGCTTGGTGCGGCATCGGGCTGTTCCCGATCCGGGTCAGCGGCTGACTCAGACTTGGTACGCGACGCGGCTCTCGCCCGTGGCCGCAGGGGTGCTCGGTCCGAGCCCGGCGAATCGCGCGATGGCCGCGGCGGCTTCATCGGCGGCGTGGTGCCCCTCGAAGCGGGACGCGATCTCGGCGAGATCCCGACGCTGCGCTTCCGCGGCATCGGGGCTCTCGAGCAACGCGACCGCCCGGTCGGCGACTGGATCGGCGCCCGTGAAGTGCGGGACCAGCTCGGGCACGATCTCACGCCCCGCGACCAGGTTGGGCAGCGTGAAGAACGGGGTGCGGATGATCCAACGGGCGATCAACGCCCAGAGCAGACGGGAAGACTTGTACACGATGACCATCGGGCGTCGCTGGCGCGCGATTTGCAGCGTCACGGTGCCCGAAACCACCAATGCCAAGTCGCACCACCGGACAACCGCGTCCGTCGCCCCGCAGCGGACTTCGAGCGACTCGGGCCATTCCGTGTTGGCGTCCTTGGCCAGCCGACGCAGAACCGGGACAACCTCGTCTTTCGTGGCGGCGACGATGCCGCGCATCCCGGGGTGTTCGCGGGCGAGACGGTTGTAGGCGTTGAGCAGCAGGGCGAAGTTGGCCCGCATCTCGCCGGGACGCGAACCGGGCATCAATGCGATCTTGGGGTGTCCGTCGGGCCAATCGGCGATCGCCGCGTCGAGCGTCTCCGTGTCCGGCGCGTGATCGAAGAGCGGGTGCCCGATGAAGGTCGCGGGTACGCCGCGATCGCGGAACCACTTCTCTTCGAAGGGAAGCAGGCAGAGCACATGGTCGGTGAGCCGGCGGAGCTTCTTGATTCGCCACGGACCCCACGCCCACAACTGGGGGGCGACGAGGTGGACAACCTTGGCCCCAGCGCGCTTCGTGATGGCGCACACGGGAAAGTTGGCCGCAGGCGAATCGACCGGCACATGGACCGTCGGGCGGTGCTGCTCGACCCACCTGGCGATGTCGGCGTTGATCCGCTTGTGCTCGCGGATCTTGGCCAGCCCGGGCATGCCCATGACGGCGTCGTCGCCGGTGCGGGCGATGATCTCGGCCCCGGCGTCCCGCATCCGTGGCCCGCCCCACGCCCGGATGTCAGCATCTGGGTGGTCGCGTTTGAGCGCCGCGATCACCGCCGAGGCGTGATCATCGCCGGACGGCTCGAACGCGGTGAACAGGATGATGGGCTTGGCATCCGGCACGCCGACAAGCGTAGGAGCTGGCGGGAGTCCGGTCGTTCAGAATCCTGCGGCCGAGAGCCACGAACTGGGGGATTGCTGCAACGCCGAGGCGATGACCACCAAAGACTCCAGACTGGGCAGGTGCGTGCCCCGTTCGATCGACGACAGCTGCGAGACGGATACGCCCGACGCCGTCGAGAGTTCCCTGAGGGTCCAGCCCCGCTCGGTGCGGGCCAGCCGGATCTGCCGCCCCAGTTCGCTCCGCAACCGGTCCTGCGGGCGCTGGCCAAGCCCCAGCTCCTCCGCGGCCTGTGAGAGGACGCGTCGGATGTCCTCGGTTCGGAACGGCTTGGTGATGTAATCGAAAACATCCTGCTTGAAGGTCTGCCGCATCGAGTCCAGCGATGGATAGCCGGTCACGATGACGACGCAGAGCTTCGGCCACCGGCGGCGGAGCTCGCCCAGCACCTCGTCGCCGGAATGCTGGCCCATCTTGATGTCCAGCAGCACCACATCGGGCATGGCCTGCTCGACGGCGTGATAGAGCGCGTCGGGGGTGCCGACGGCCCGGACATCGTGGCCCTCGCTCCGCAGCACACCCTCGATGAACTCGCGGAAGTCCGGGTCGTCATCGAGCGTGACGATGTGCAGCGACGGGATCTCGGTGGTGATGTCGTCAGCCATGCGTGCGCGAAGTCTACACGATCACGCGTCCTCGGTCGGGCCGAAGAGCCCGGCGGGGTCCTTGGGCAGCAGGATCTCGAAGACGGCGCCGGCGACGCTCGGATCACGCCCGAGGTCCTCTTCCGTCGCGTTGCGGGCGATCAGAACGCCCCCGTGCTCGCGGACGATGCCCTGCGAAACGGCCAGCCCCAACCCGGTTCCCTCCGCGTCGAGCCGGGTGGAATAGAACGGTTCGAACAGACGCTCGATCACCTCCGGCGGGATGCCCGGGCCGGCGTCGGACACCGAGACCGCGATCCAATCCTCGCCCTCCCGCACCATCGTCTGGGCGGTGACGACGACCCGGGCGGGGCTCACCCCCGCGTCCCGCATCACCCCCATCGCGTTGCGGACGAGGTTGACGAACACCTGCACGAGCCGGTCGGCGTCGCAGCGGAGCGTCAGGGACTCGGGCACACGGTTGACGAACTCTGGCTTGGTGGTGGGCGACACCAGCGTCCGGTCCAGGCGGATCAGGGTCCAGGCGTCCTCCACGACCGCACGCAGCGCGGCGGTCTCCAGACGCGGCGGACGCACGCGGGCAAAGTCGAGCAAGCCTTCGGAAAGCTTCTCCAGCCGACGGACCACGCGGGCCAGCAGCGCACGCTCCGTCGCGGACAGGTCCTGGCCCTCCGCCAGCTTGTCCACCAGACCCTTGACGACCGCCAGAGGCGTGTTGAGCTCGTGCGCGATGCCCGCGGACATCATGCCGAGCGACGCGAGCCGGTCCGCCCCCTCCAGGTTCCGGCGGGCGGTCTCGAGCAGGTGGTTCTTTTTCCGAAGGTCCGCCGCCGAATCCTCCAGCCGGGTCAGGGCGCTGGCGAGCTGCCGCTCGCTGGCCCGCAGGGCGGTGATCGACTGGTTCCTCGACCGCATGATCTCTCCCAGCTCGTCGGCGGGAATCAGCGATTCGGGCACCAACTCCGCGTGCCGGTCACCACGCCGGACCGCGTCGTCGGCATCCAGCATCGCCCCGATCGGGCCGTAGACATGCCGGGGGAGCACAAGCACCTCCAACGCCAACGCCACGAACGCGTACCCGGCGAGCAGGGAGACGATCAGCAGTGCGTAGACCAGATTCACGGCGGACCGGGCGGCGGAGTTCCTCGCCCGGGCCAGCACCGCCGATCCGTCCGGCAGCATCTCGGCCACCCCGGCCCCCTCGCGGGTCCCGACCAGGTTCAACCGCTGGCCCGGACCTCGCAGCACCGCGACCTGGGCCGGCGTGAGTCCGAGCTGCTCCGGCGGAGCGACCCTGAAGACCAGCCGCCCGTCGGGCGGGTGATCGACCCTTGCCGGGGGAAATCCCGCGTCCGCCTGCCGGATCGCCGCGATGGCCAGAGCCGCCTGGGCCTGCTCGCCCTGCGTGATGACCTTGGACAGCGCCGGACGCAACGCCAGGAGCAGCAGGATCGCCAGAGTCAGCGAGAATGATGTGTGGAGAACGATGAGCTTCTTGCGGATCCGCAGCCCGGCGAGGATGCCGCGGGGACGCACGCCCGTCGGGGCGGACGCAGGCAACAGTTCGGGCTCGCGGGGTGCGTCGGGCATGGGGGCGTCACGCGGAGTCACCTACCCTAGGGGATGGCCCGAGACGGCGGCAGAACGGACACGATCAGAACCATGGACGCACGCGACGCCGCGATGCGGGTGCTCGCGACGCACGCCGAGCGGATGCCCGACCTCGTGCCGATCGAACCCCGCACCGACGGCATGGACCCACGCGACGCGGCCTTAGCCCACGCCTTGATCGACGCGACACTCCGACGCTGGATCACGCTCGGCTACCTGATCGGCAAGGCCGGCGGGCGGGACATCCGCACGCTCGAACCGAAGATGCAGGCCGCCCTCGCCTGTGGGGCCGCCCAGTTGCTGCTCATGGACCGCATCCCCGACCACGCGGCCATCGACGAGACCGTCGAATGGGCCAAGCGGCGCATCCGACCCAAGGCCGGGGGCATGGTCAACGCCATCCTCCGCAAGGTCGCCGGGCTGCGGGGCGAACGCCTGGACGCATGGGACGGCGGCACCGGCTCGATCCCGCTCTCGGACGGCGGGGCGCTGGCGCTGATCGGCAAGCGCCTGCCGGAGGACGAGGAATCCCGGATCGGCATCGCCTGCTCGCTGCCTCGGGGGTTGGTCAAGTCGTGGGCGAGGCTCGGGGCGGATCTCCGCGAACTCTGCCTGCACACGCTCGTCCACCCCCCCACCGTTTGCCGGCTCGGCCCGGCGGACATTTCGGGCGACGAACGCTTCGCCCCGCACGCCAGCGCCGGACACGCGGTGTACCTCGGCCCGCGGGATCGGCTCGGCGAGACGCTGCGGGAGCACCCCGGCATGAGCGTGCAGGACGCGGCCGCGTCGGAAGTCGTCGGCGGGCTTCATCCAGAGGGCGAGCGGGTCATCGTGGATCTGTGCGCCGGACGCGGGACCAAGACCCGCCAGCTGCTCGCCAAGTTCCCCGAGTCCCGGATCGTGGCGTGCGAGGTCGATGCCGACCGCCTGATCGCCCTGCGGGGGGTGTTCGCGGGCGAGTCGCGGGTCGTGGTGCTGCACGCGGACGAGGCGGTCGGCCGCGGGCAGGCGTGGGCCGATCTGGTGCTCACCGATGTGCCCTGCTCGAACTCCGGCGTGCTGCCAAGACGCACGGAGGCCCGCTACCGCGTCCGCTCCGCGGCCATGGCCCGCCTGATCGAGACCCAGCGGGACATCCTGTCCAACGCCGCCCGCATGGTCCGCCCCGGCGGGCGGGTGATCTACTCGACCTGCAGCCTGGAGCCTGAGGAGAACGCCGATCAGGCCGCGTGGGCGCAAGAGTCGCTGCGGCTGACGGTTGAAAGGGAGCGGGCGGTGCTGCCCGTGGGCGGGCCGGGAGACGACCCGTCCGGGTACCGCGACGGCTCCTACGCGGCGGAGATGCGGATCCCGGCGGGATGAGCCGTGCCGCTCAATGGGAGGGCGTAGCATTGCCGCCCCGGTCGCCGGAGTTGGTGAGGGAACCGCGAGGTCGCCTGGATCAGGACGGTGCGATGCAGCTGAGCGAGATTCTTTCGGTCGATTGCGTGCGTTCCCCGCTGACGGCGGCGGAGAAGCAGGGCGTGATCAACGAGCTGGTCGATGTGCTCGTGGCGGCGGGCAAGGTCCGCGACGGGGCGGCCCTCAAGGACGCCGTCTGGAGCCGCGAGCAGACCCGCACCACCGGCATCGGGCACGGGCTGGCGATCCCCCACGGCAAGTGCGAGGGCATCGGCGAACTCGCCATGGCGATCGGCAAGCCGGCCGAGCCGCTGGACTTCGAGGCCATCGACAAGCAGCCGGTGCGCCTCGTCGTGCTGCTGGCATCCCCCCCTGACAAGACCAGCGACCACATCCAGGCCCTGGCCCGCGTTAGCCGCCTGATGTCCAACGAGTCCTTCCGCGAGAAGATCTACGCGGCCCAGACGCCGGCGGAGATCCACGAACTGGTGGTGGCGCAGGACGGCGGGCGGTAAACGCCTCACCCACAGACCACGCGAATGACAAGGCGGTGGTCCCCAGGGAGTGGGGACCACCGCCTTGTCATTCCTGCAGACAGAGCGTGATCGGAGAGAGGGTGAGCGGTGGTTGTGTCGTCGGAGGACGAAGACACGGACCACCGCCGGGGGGGGCCAGCAACCACCCCCCCGGAGAAGAGAGATAAGGAGAACAAGAAGACGGTGGTGCGTCGGAAGGAAGATCATCCAAACCGCCCTGACGGTTCGGAACGACAAGAAGGTGGTCCCCAGGGGGTGGGGACCACCTTCTTGTCGTTCGGGTGCGCCGGGTTAGTCCGCGTCCACCATCGCCCCGGCCAGCGCCTCCAGCCGGGCGAGGGTGCGTTCCGCCCGCGCCTTGAACAGCGCGTGCGGGAAGACCGCGATCAGGGCCACCGTCAGCCCGAACGCGGTGGTGTACAGCGCCTCGGCGATGCCGCCGGCGACCGCCGTGGGGTCCGACACGCCGCTCGCCTGGCCCAGCAGGTCGAAGCTCTGGATGATGCCGGTGACCGTGCCGAGGATGCCCAGCAGCGGCGCGGCCGCGATGATGACCGGCAGGGCCGCGGACGACCGCTCGATCGCCGGGCGGATCGATTCGATGGCCGCGAGGGCGACGCCCTCGGTCAGCTCGCTGTGGGTCGCGCCGAGCGTGCGGAGGTAACGGGCGAGGATGCCCTTGTCGTCGCGGGCGCGGGCGATGGCCCCCGCCCGGTTGCCGGAGCGCAGGTCGGCCAGGTACAAGGCGAAGCGGCGCCCGTTGCCCATGTTGCCCGCCCAGTAGATCGCCCGCTCGACGACCAGCGTCAGGGCGAGGATCGAGAGGAACAGCAGCGGGTACATCACCCAGCCGCCGGCGCGGAAGATGGTCATGGCCTGCTCGAACACGGGCGGAGTGTAGGGGAAGGGGACCGACGCAAGGGGCCGCGGATAGGCTTGGGCGAGCATGCCCAGCAGCCACGCCCACATCGCCGAGCGGATCGAGCACGCCCTGCGGGGCTACGCGTCGGCGTGCGGGCTGTCCGGCGGGTTGCTCGAAGCGGTCGAATACGCCCTGCTCGGCGGCGGCAAACGCCTGCGCCCGGTGCTCGCATGGCGGTGCGCCGAGGCGGTCGGCGGCGACGGGGAGCGGTCCCTGCCCGGGGGCGTGGCGGTCGAACTCGTCCACGCCTTCAGCCTGGTGCACGACGACCTGCCGGCCCTCGACAACGACGACATGCGCCGCGGGCGTCCCACCCTGCACATCCATGCGGGCGAGCCGATGGCCCTGCTCGCGGGCGACGCCATGCTGACCCTCGCCTTCGACGCGGCCGACCGGCTGTGCACCGACGAGCCCGCCGACCTGCGTCTGGCCCTGATCCGCGAGGTGGTCGAGGGCACGCGGTCGATGATCGTCGGGCAGGTCTATGACACGCTGGGCGGGCTGGGGGCCGGGCTGAGCGACCTCGAACGGCTCGAGACCGTCCACCGAAACAAGACCGGGGCGCTGATCCGGGCGGCCTGCCGCCTGGGCGCCATGCTCGGCGCGGGCACGCCCAACGACGACGGGCGGCTGGGGGCGATCACCGGGTTCGCCGAGCGGCTCGGGCTGATCTTCCAGATCGTGGACGATGTGCTGGATGTCGAGGGCTCGGCCGCCGTGGTCGGCAAGGCCACCGGCAAGGACGCCGACGCGGGCAAACTGACCTATCCCGGCGTGCTGGGGGTGGACGGCTCGCGGGCGGAGATCCGGCGTCTGCAGGACGAGGCCGAGGCACTGATCGCGCCGCTCGGCGAGCCTGCCCGCCCGCTGATCGACCTGAGCCGGGCGATGGCCCAGCGGGACCGGTAAGCCGTCCCCGAAAGCCGCGAAACCCGACGGGCATCGACCCCATCAAGCCGATGCGGCGTAGGCAGAGCAAGCGGTTTCAGTGCCGCTAGAATGACATCGGACCGCCCAGCAGGCACGAACCCGAGGGCTGCATGACGCTGCTTGAAACCATCACCGGCCCCAAGGATCTCCGCACGCTCACGGTCGAGCAGCTCGGCAAGCTGGCTCAGGAGATCCGCGAGGCGATCATCACGCAAGTCTCGGCGACCGGCGGACACCTGGCCCCCAATCTCGGGGTGGTCGAGCTGACCCTGGCGTTGCACCGGGTCTTCGACTTCGGGCACGACCGCCTGCTGTTCGATGTGGGCCACCAGTGCTACCCGCACAAGCTGATCACCGGGCGGTACCCGCTGCTGAGCAAGCTCCGCACCCGCCAGGGCATGGCGGGTTTCCCCGAACCGAGCGAATCGCCCTACGACCTCTTCCGCGTCGGGCACGCGGGCACGGGCATCTCGACCGCCGTGGGCATGGCCCGCGGCGACAGCCTCAACGGCGAAGCGTACGACCCCAAGACCAATCCCGACGGGCGGCGTGTGGTGACCATCATCGGCGACGCCTCGATCGTCAACGGCGTCGCGATGGAGGGATTGAACGGCGCGGGCGTGCTCAAGCGGCAGTTCCTGGTGGTGCTCAACGACAACGGCATGAGCATCAGCAAGCCGCAGGGCGCGATGGCCCAGTACTTCGACCGCGTCCGCGTCAGCCACACCTACAGCGACTTCAAAAGGGGCGCCAAGGAGCTGCTCAAACATGTCCCCGGCGGCGGCATGCTCCGCGAGGCCTATCACCGCATGGGCGAGATGACCAAGGCGGCCATTGCCGAGGACTCGTGGTTCGAGAAGTTCGGGCTGCTGACCGTCGGCCCGATCGACGGGCACGACCTGCCCACGCTCATCGAGTTCCTCTCCGAAGCCCGCGACATGGACCGCCCCATGGTGCTGCATGTCAAGACGATCAAGGGCAAGGGCCTGGACATCGCCGAGCAGGACGCCACGAAGTTCCACTCCCCCAAGGCGTTCAAGGTCCAGCGGACCGAGCAGCTCGGCTGCCGCGTGGAGATGAAGTCCGGCGGGCGGTCGTTCACCGCGGCCTTCGGCGACGCGCTCGTCGACCTGATGGACCGCGACGCCAAGGTCGTGACCGCCACCGCCGCCATGCCCGACGGCACCGGCGTGGTTCGGGCCATCGAGAAGCACCCCGAGCGGAGCTTCGACACCGGCATCTGCGAGAGCCACGCCATGGACATGATGGCGGGCATGGCCAAAACCGGGCTGCGCCCGTTCTTCGCGGTCTACTCGACCTTCCTGCAGCGGGCCTTCGACCAGGCCTTCCAGGAGGTCTCGCTCCAGGGCCTCTCCGTCCGCCTTTGCCTCGACCGCGCCGGGCTGGTCGGCGGCGACGGCGCCGTGCATCACGGCTTCTGTGACATCGCCATCCTGCGGACGCTGCCCGACGCGGTGCTGACGGCCGCCATCGACGAGCCGAGCCTCAAGGCCGCCCTTGAGTTCATGCGGACCTGGGACGGCGGGCTGAGCAGCGTCCGCTACCCCCGCGACGATTGCTCGCAGCGGTTCGTCAACGAATCCTGCCCGCCCTTCGAGCTCGGCAAGGCCCGCCTGCTGACGCCGGGGTTCGCCGACCTCGACGCGAATCGCCCGGATGTGGCCGTGCTCGCGTTCGGCACCCCCGCCATCGCCGCGATGGACGCCGCCGACCGGCTCGCATTGGACTACAAGGTCGCCGTCTGGGATGCCCGCTTCGCCAAACCAATCGACGCGGCGCTCGTCCGTGCGTTGCTGTCCCGCCAAATCCCGGTGCTGACCCTCGAGGACCACACCGTGATCGGCGGGTTCGGCAGTGCGGTCATCGAGGCCGCGCAGGAGATGGGGCTTGACGCCTCCCGCGTCGTCCGACACGGCATCCCTGACCACTGGATCATGCAGGACTCCCGCAGCAAGCAGCTCGCCGAAGTGGGGCTCGATGCCTCGGGCATCGCCCGCATGATCCGCCACACCGCCGATCCCGAACGCAACGCGCCGTTTGTCGCGAGCGTCTCGGAACTGGCGGAGGTTTCGCAGCCCTCGGGGAGCCGGTAGGGACCACGCCCCTACGATCGACCCGATGGGACGGGCCGCCCTGTTGATCGTGAATCACAAGAAACCCCGCGCGGTCGAGGCCGCCGACGAGGTCCGCACGCTCATCCAGAAGCACGCCCGCCTGGTCGGCGAGATGCGTTCCGCCGACCTGCCGGACACGGTGGTCGACATCTATCAGGATGCCCGCTTGGATCTGATCGTCGTGCTCGGCGGCGACGGGACCATTCTCAGTTCCGCCCGGGCGTGCCTCGCCCTCGGTGTGCCCCTGCTGGGGATCAACACCGGGAAGGTCGGCTTCATGGCCGGCTACGAGTTGAGCGCCTTCCGCCGCGATGCCGCCTCCCTGCTGGGCGAGGGCCCGCTGGCCACGCACGAGCACCGCACGCTCTCGTGCGAGGTGCTCGACGCGAGCGGGAAGCCCAAGCTCCGCTCCCTCGCCCTCAACGAGTTCGTCGTCACGGCCGGCCCGCCCTACCGCATGATCACGCTCGGGCTGACCATCGATGGTCAGCCGGGCCCGACCGTGTCCGGCGACGGGCTGATCGTGTCCACGCCGACAGGCTCGACCGCGTACAATGTATCCGCCGGCGGGCCGATCGTGGCCCCGGGCGTCGACGCGACGATCATCACACCGATCGCCGCCCACTCGCTGAGCTTCCGTCCGATCGTGCTGCACGCGGACCTCCCGGTGGACATCGCCGTGCGATCGGTCAACACGATCGAGGAATCCGGCACCACACTGCTGATCGACGGGCAGAGCAGCGTCCGGCTGGCCGAGGGCGACACCGTGCAGATCAGGGGGGGTTCCGAGCGGGTGCGATTCGTCGCCGACCCTCGGGTCGGCTACTGGCGGACGCTGCTGAGCAAGATGCACTGGGCGAGCGCCCCCACCGGAAACATCACCGAACTGGAACGCTGAGCAGTGCTCAAGCCGGGGGCGACATCTCCCGGTCTTCGCCGTCGACATCGACCCGCTCTGCGTCGACGGGCTCGCCCTCGGGCTCTTCCGGGGCTAGCGGGCTCATGAGCAGCTCGTCCGGGTCTACCAACGCGAGCACGGTGTCGCCCGCGCCGGGCGCGAACGGGCGCCCCGCGGTCGCGACATTCAAAGTGCCCGAGGCCGACACCGCACCGATGGGGACCATCGTCGGGCCGTACAGAGAGCGGAAATCGCGGTAAGTGAACTCGTTGGACAGCGGCGTCGCCTTGAAGACCCAGCCGGAGACGACGAACGACTCAAGATCCTGATAGGTCAACTCGCTCGAGAAGAGGGTGCGGAAGCGGCGATCCGAATGATCGGAATCGGCTTTGCCCGCGCTGCTGACCGGCTTGGTGTGCCTCGTCGCCAGGCGATACAGACCCGCGGTATCGAAATACCCTTTGAACCGCTGCAGGACCAGCGTGTTCACCTCGTCGTTGGGCGTGACCGCGAAGACACGCCCGATACCCCGCAGATCGATCTCGCTGAGATCGCTGACGGTGAGCACATTCATATGCTCGGCCGGAATGCCGTCCATGCGGGCCGCGGTGATGTTCGACCGGTTGGTGTCCATCATCAGCACACGGATGTTGCGGGACTGCAGCGTCTTGGCCAACAGCCTTGCCCACCGCGGCGCGCCGACGAACAGCACGCCCTGCGGGTTCTGATCCGACACGCCCAGCAATCGGGCCGCCCACGCCGCCGTCAGCCCGTAGAACGCCACGGTACCGATGATGACGGCGAAAGTCAGCGGAACGAGCTGCTCGGCCCCGGGAATCCCGGCGTTCTCGAGCCCGAGCGCGAAAACCGATGCACCGGCCGCCGCCACGATCCCTCGCGGCGCGACCCAAGACACGAACAGCCGCTCACGCCAGCTCAGCCCCGTGCCGATCGTGGCCAGGAACACCGACGCGGGGCGGGCGATGACAATCAGCACGGCTAGGAACGCGAGCACCGCCAAGGGGTCCAACGCCTGCAAATCCTCGAGCTTCAGGCGTGCGGCCAGCACGATGAACAGCAGGGCGATCAGCAGAACCCGCAGGTTCTCCTTGAACTCAAGGATGTGGTGGACATCCACCTTTTTCTGGTTCGCTAGGACGATGCCCATGACCGTGGTCGCGAGCAGGCCCGACTCGGCCTGAACCTGGTTCGAGGCGGTGAAGGTCGCCACGACGAGCATCAGGGAGACCGGGTTCTGCAGCGAATCGGGCACCCAGAAGCGGGTCATGACTTCTTTGAGGAGGACGGCCGCGAGCACCCCGAAGAGGGTGCCGAACACCACCGTCAGCGTGAGGGCTTCGAGCACCGGGGCAACGCCCCGCATCTCGGGTCCGAGGGCGATGACCTCGAAGACCAGAACGGCCGCACCGACCCCGATGGGGTCGATCACGATGCCCTCCCATTTGAGGATCAGCCCGGTCGCGCCTGAGGGACGGATGTGGCTGAGCAGCGGGCCGATGACCGTCGGGCCGGTGACGATCAGGATCGCGCCGAGCTGGACCGCCAGTTCCGTGCTCAGCCCGAGCACCCACTTGGCGGCAAATCCGGCCACGATCCAGGTGATCAGCGCCCCGGTCGTCACCATCATGGTGACGGGGCGCCAGGTCTTGCGGAGCTCGCGGAAGTTGAGCGTCAGGCCGCCTTCATACAGGATCAGCCCGACCGACACCCCCACGAGCGAGAGCAGCAAGTCCGGCCCGAAGATCGAGTCCGGATCGATGGACAGCGGATGCCCCGGGCTGAGCACCGATCGCATGACCGGGCCGGCGATGATGCCGAAGAGCAGCAGGAGCAGGATCGACGGGACACGCAGACGCCACGCCAGCCACTGCGCGCCCACCCCGAGGATGACGAGCAGGCCCAGCGCGATCGGCACCGCGCCCCCACCGCCCGCAGCCAAGGTCAGCATCGTCGCATCCATGCCGGCGATGATACCTGAACGGCGTGCCCCCGGCCCGCTCGGACGCGATCAATCGGTCCCGGCTCAGCAGTGCCGGCGACGCCGGGCCGCGAGCAGCCCCGCCCCGCACACCAGCATCGCCGACGCGGGAGCGGGCACGACGCGGAGCACCACGCCCGATTGGTTCTGGAAGACTTCGAAGGAAAGCCCGTTGCCGATATCCAGCCCGAGCAGGCCGGTGAACTCACCGACCATGTTGCCGGCCTGGACGATCATGAGCTCGTCGCCGAACTTGAGCCCGGCTCCCTCCCCGACCAGCAGCGAGAGGGTCGAGCCCACCACGACCTCCAGCTGATCGGACAGCAACTTGCCGTATTCCGCCTCCTCGGCCCCGTTGATCAGGATCTCCAGGGTGGACCGCTCCGTGAAGCGGGTCGTGCCTGCGACGCGGACTGTGCCGGGTGTCTCGCCCCGCGATCCCGGGGCTCCCGGGGCGCCCTCGATCGAGAGCACGCCGTCGATAATCAGGTTGCTTACATCGAGGTTCCGCCCGTTTCGCAGACGCAGGATGCCGTCGCCGCGGATGCGCTGAAGATTGGCGATCGCGTCATTCCCGGCGGCGTCGAGCAGCTGAGAGCCGATCCCGTCCAGGATCAGTTCGTTGGAGATCTCGATGATGTTCAGGTTCGAGGCGATGAAGGTCCCTTGCACCTCGAACGCGGCAGCGTCGAACAAGCCGCTGGTATCGTTGTTGAGCAGCAGCCCGGTGACCTCGAGCACGGACCCCGCGCCGACCTTGACGAACCCGCCGTCCTGAACGCCGAGATTGCCCAGCGTAGAGAAGTTGCGCCCACCCTCGATGGCGAACCGGCCGCTGGATCCCACCTCGTCGAGCCCGCCGATGCCGGAGAACACCGAGTCGGCCCCGATGAGGGTCAGGTCCGCCTGGAGCAGGCGGATGACCTCGGCACCTGTGTTGAACACGCCGGCCACGATGTAACGCCCGCCGAACAGGCCATCGCCATCCACATTCGTCAGCCCCTGCCCGCTGTCGAACACGGAGCCGAAGCCCACCTCGACCTCACCGAAGTTGGTGAAGGTCGAGAACGCCGAGAAGTTCTGGCCCGCGAGCACGCCGAAGCGTCCCCCCTGCTCGACCGTATCCAGCTGCGAAATGCCAAAGACCTGGGCATCCGATCCTGAGATATTGATCTCGGCCGCCAGGCGGAAGACCTGCGAATCACCGAAGTCGAGGAACGAGCCGTTGAACACATTCCAAGTGCCGTCCTCGAGCGTCCCGTTGTTGGTCAGGTCGTTGGAGGTGAACAGGGCGATGCCGCCTGTAAATACATTCAGCGTGCCGGTGTTGGAGAAGTTGACCCCGCTGAAAGTTGTCACGCCCGGAAGGCCGCGAGACGAGTTGGCGCCGTTGTTCAGCGTACCGGCGTTGTTGAACCTTCCGGTGCCGTCACCCTGGATGGTGCGGCTGGAGGTCGCGCTCAAAGTCAGCGTGCCGCCCTGCTGGTTATTGATCTCGCCCCCCATGTTGAGAGAAACGCTGCCGGAACCGGACACCTGCGAGGGGCCGGATGTGTCCACACATGTATTGCAGATATCAACATTGCTGGCGCTCATGATGTTGACGCCGCCGGTCGCGCGGAAGACGCCGGCGCCCATCAGCGTGGAGTCTTCGAGGGTCAGGCCGCCGACGACCAGGACGTCCTTGGTGAAGGTCGTCGCCGTCCGTGTGACCAGGCCGTTCGAGATGATCGCCGACTCGTTGATGGTCAGACCACGATCCAGCAGGTCGAGGGTAACGCCGGACCAGAGCAGCGAGAAGTTTTGCAGCGTGACATCGATATCGAGCGTGACCGTGTACGGGCTGCCGAGTGCGTCGAGCGTCGCGTTGTAAAGGGTGTTGCCATCGTTGTTTGGCACGGTGGCCGGCGACCAGTTCTCGGCACCGGACCACACCCCGCCCTGCGGGTTGGCCCAGAAGATGTCCTGCTGTCCGTACGCGGCCCCGCTGAGCGTGCAAAGCGACAGCACGGCGATCCGCCTCAAGGTCCTGAGCATGGGATTTCTCTCCTTGGCGTCAGTATCTCAGGGGGCGTTGGGAGAAGCCAGCACCCAGCCGGAGAATTCGGCCCAGTAGTGGGGAAAAGACCTCGTACGGCATTATCGGACTCTAATCAATCACCCGATGAACCCGACCCGGACGCGCTCAGCTGGGCGCGAACACGCTCGATCTCACCGGCCACGACCCGCACCAGACCGGCGCCCGGACCGCCCATCTGCGTGAAGGTTTCAAACAGACGCTGCGCCTCTTCGTACTCGGCCAGTGCGAGTTCGAGGAGAGCCGCCCGTTCGACGGGCGTTTCGGCCTCATCGGCACGGCGTTCGTCGGCCTGGGCGAGCTTGAACTGCCCTACCCCCAGATCACGCAAATGCCGCTGAATCGGGTCGGACGCGTAGAGCTGGCGGCAAAGATCCATGCTCTCGGCGTAGGTTGACCGGGCCTCCGAGAGCAGCCCGAGGGCCATCTGCTCGTTGCCGACCTTGTTGAGGGCGATGACAAGATCGCGGAGCGCTTCGATGTTCGCGGGGTCGGCGGTCATTCCCCGGGCGATCGCCACGCACTTCTCGAACTCCGCCAAGGCCCGCCGGTGGGCGTTCTCGGCCAACTCGGGCTTCGCCATGTCGGCGTAGAGCTTGGCCAGCAGTGAATACGACTGACCGAAGTGGTGCACCGCGACCCAGTGGTCACGGGCGAGGTCGTAATCCTCCGGCCTTGCCGCGCTCAATGAGCCGAGGGTTGCGATCGCGCCTTTGGCGAGGCTTTCGCTCTCTGTGAACAGCGACTCGGCTTCGGCGATGTCCTGCTTATCCGAGAGCCGCAGACGACCGGCGATCAATCGCAGTTGTGAGATCCGCAGTGCCAGCTTGGCACGCTCGCGGTCGGCGTCGGGCTCGTTGGAAGCCGCCCAGATCTCGTCGGCGGTCCGGGTCGCCCGCTCTGCCGCATCGATGAGGCGGTCGATTTCCTCAGTGCGCTCCGTAGCGTCCTCGACCAAACGAAGGTAAACGGCACCGATCCGTGCCAACGCCGCCACCTGTGTGCGCCGCGCCCCGGCCTCGCTCGCAAGGGCGGCTGCGCGTTCGAACAGTCCGCGTGCCTCGTCGTAGCGGGCGTTCTTGAACTCGGACTCGGCGATGTTGCTGAGACTCTTGGCGAGCTTGGCCTTGAGTTCAGTGTTGGCGGGGTCCGCCTCGAGCAGCCGCTCGCGGATGTCGCGGGCCTGCTGGTAGTGGAACATCGCGTCGACATTCGTCCCGGTGTTCGCCCGATACAGGTCCCCAGCCAGTTCGCCGACCCGATCGTGCGCGTCGGCCAGATCGAGGAGCAGTTCATCGTCCGGGTTGGGCTGGGCCGCCAGGAACTCCAGATACTCGAGCGCCTTGTCCAGGATGATCCCGCGTGCCCTTGTCGCACCGCGGAGACTCCGGATCGAGTCGTGGAAATCGAACAGAAAAGTGTTCGCCATGTCCCGGACCGCGTCGAGGTTTTCCTTGGCCCGGTCCCGCTCGTTCACGGCGACCGCCCGCGCGTCCTCGGCCTGCCGCCACATGCCGCCCATCGCGATCGCGCTGCCGGTGATGATGATGCCGAATCCGGCCGCGACCGCGACCGCCACCTTGTGCCGCTTGGCGGTCTTGCGGATCACATACCAGCCGGAGTCACGCTTCGCCTCGATCGGCTCGCCCGCCAGGTAACGACGGATGTCCCGAGCCAGTTCCCCCGCACTCTGATACCGACGCTCGCGATCCTTGGAGAGCGCCTTGAGGATGATCGTCTCGATCTCGTCGTTGATCTGACGCCGGATGGTGCTGGGACGGACCGGCTCGGCACGCTGGATGTTGTCCAGCACATCGCGCATGTTACCGATCACGGGGTACGGGAACCTGCCACCCGTGAGCATCTGATAAAGCATGACGCCGAGGGAGTAGACATCGGTCCGCAGGTCGATGCCGTCCGCGGAACCTATCGCCTGCTCGGGGCTGGCCCACGGCAGCGAACCGATAAACTGCCCGGTCATGGTCATCGGAGACGATGGGTCCAGGTCGGTGTCCACGCCGGCGGCAACCTTGGCCAAGCCAAAGTCGACCAGAACCGGCTCGCCGCTTTGATCCACGCGAACATTGGCGGGCTTGATATCGCGGTGGACCACACCCTTGAGATGGGCGGCGTTCACGCCGTCGCACACCTTGGCAAAGAATCGCAGCGTGGTCTCGATGTCGGCAAACCCGTCCTCGCGCGATCGCGTCCGGGAACGCGCCGCGGTCGACCTGATCTCGCGCCGTTGTTCGCGGAGGATCTCGTCGAGAGACCTTCCCGACACATAGTCCATGACGCAGAACAGGCTGCCGTCCTTGGTCGTGCCGGAGTCGTGAAGTTTGACCACATTGGGGTGATTGAGCTGGCCGAGGAGCTGGACCTCGCGATCGAATCGGGCCTTCCCGGACGAACCGAGCGTGGCGCCTCCGTGCATCACCTTGATGGCGACCCGCCGCTTGGTGGCGAGCTGGATGGCCAAATAGACCACGCCCTGCCCTCCGCGGTGGATCTCGCGTTTGATTTCATACCCGGGGAATATGTCCGGGCCGGGTAGGGGGATCTCCCGCGGAATGGAGGGATGGCTGGACTCGGCCGCGGTGGGCGCGTCCGGTGACACATCGGATGAAGGATGGGACCCCTGCCGCGTGGTCCAGGTGGACGCCCGCTCGATCTGGTTCAGGGCGGCCAAGATCAGGGCCCGCTCTCGGGAGCCTCCCCCGGATGGGCGGGCCCATTGATTCTGCTGATCATCCGGAATGGAGCCGGGATTGACGCGCATCTGTCCTCAAAGCGACAATTCAAGGTTCCGCTCACGCCGGGTTGGAGATCATCCCACTCGGGTGAAAAACCGGCTTTCCGAACCGAGGACATCCCGGAGATGCTCATGGGCGCGGGCACGGAGCATGTAGACCGCTCCCTTGCTCCGCCCAAGCTCCTCCGCCACTTCCTCGATCGACCGCCCCTGCAGGTCGTACATCGTGATGACACGGGCGTAGTCGGGCGGCAGTTTGGACACCGCGTCATGGATGAACGACACGATGTCATGCTTATGGGCGGCCAAAGATGGGGTAGATACCGTGACCCCCACCGCTTCCACCATCGCGATCATGGACTCGTCGGCGGAGCGATTGCCCACCCTCTTTGAGGGGTTCGGACGCTTCGCGGCTTCCAACCCGCGGACCGCGTCGATCAGGTTGTTCTCGGCGATACGGGTCAGCCATGCCTGGAAGCCCTTCGCACCGCCCCCGGAAAAGGTGGAAAAGCGGGCCAACGCTTCCATGTATGTCACCTGCATGACGTCGTCGGCGGAGAGCATTGACCGGTGCTTGCGACCGATCTTCGGCTCCATGATGCCACGGACCTCGGCTCCGACGGTCTCGAGAAGCTCGACCAGAGCGTCCAAGTCGCCCTCGCGGGCTTGATCCAGCAGGCGGTCTGGGGTCCCCGGCGCGGCCATGCGTTCTATTCTACCTTGATTTGGCGGGCTGAAGGATTCGCCTTGGGGTAAAGAAGTCGGATGCAGACCCAACCGCCCGCCATCGTCCTTGATCTGATCGAGGGCCCCCCGGTAGAGGGGTTTCGCCGCCGGTGGCGGTCAGAGCCCGATCGCAGCCTGGTCATTGGGCGTGGTAAGGACTGCGGGATTCAGCTGCCTGATCCCTCGATCTCCCGCCGTCATGCGGAAATCGCTTTCGACGGGGTGGAATGGTTGCTCCGCGACTTGGGAAGCCGACACGGCTGCCTTGTGGGAGACCGGCTCGTCGAATCGGGTTCCGATGCCATGCTGCAATCGTGGCAGATGATCCAGATCGGCCCGTGGCTGTTCCGCTGCAGGCTGGATATCCCTGAGAACCGGTCGGGCTCGGCCGGAAGCGTGACCATCAGCGACATGCAGACCGGCGACCGCATCCGGGCGCTGCGGCCCGAGGAGGTCGGGCCGCTGGTCCGTCGTCGGTTGGACGCCGTGCTCATGGCGGGCGAAAGCCTCGGCTCGGCGAAGGATGAGGCCGAAGCCGCCCGGCTCGCCGTCGCCCGTGTTGCGGAAGGGGTCGGACGCGCCCGCGTTGCGCTGGTCCAGGTCATCGATGGCGAACTTGGGCAGCTGCTAGCCGCCTCGGAGGGAGACGGACGCGGGTTCGAAATGTCCGGCTCCTTGCTGCGTGAAGCCGCGGCGGGTCGGGTCGCGGTTCTTGAGTCGGACGCTCCGACGCACGGCTACGGGGTGTCGATCGCGGCCTTGGGCATCCGCTCGGCGTGCTGTGCACCGGTGCGGGTCGGGTCTGCGGTGGCCGCCGCCCTCTATGTGGATGCCCGCGAGCACGATCCGCGTGCGGATGACGATACCAATGCCTTCGTCACGGCAATGGCCAAGATAGTCGGTTTGGCATTGTCCAACCTACGACGGGCGTCTCTCGAACGGCATCGCGCCGCGCTGGAAGCGGATCTTAAGGCCGCCAGGTTGGCCCAGCGGATCATGATGCCACCGGAGAAGGGGCAGGCCGGAAGTGTGTCGTTCGCGGTGCTCAACCGGCCCGGGCGGTATGTCGCGGGTGATCTGGTCGGGTTGGAGCGTCGCGAGAGCGGGCGGGTCTGCTTTTACCTCGGCGATGTCACCGGGAAGGGCGTCGGGGCGGCGATGCTGATGGGCATCGCACAGTCGTATCTCAACGCGTCCCTCAACTCCGGAAGCCCCATCGAGGAGGCCGTCAAGGGACTGAACGCGATGTTGGCCCCGAGACTGGACCTTGGCCAGTTCATCAGCATGTGGCTGGGAGAGTATGACCCCGAGAGGCGTGTCCTCGCGGCGATCGATGCGGGGCACGGCTACGCGCTGCTGCGGACCACGGGTGGCGAGATCAGCGATGGCCTGGGCTACGGCGGCATGCTCATCGCGATCGACCCAGCCCAGAAGTTCGGTCGCGTCGAACACCCGATTCCTCAGGGGAGCACCCTGCTCCTCTTCTCAGACGGCCTCGTTGAACAGACCGATTCGAACAACAGACAGTTCGGTATGGACAGGGTGCGGGCCGTTCTCTCGGAGACGGGCGATCCCGGCGTGCTGGTCGGGCGGCTCGAGACCGAGCTGCGGTCGTTCGCGGGGCAGGATCACTACAATGACGATCTGACGATCGCGGCCTTCCGGTTCGAATAGGGCTCGCTTCGCCCGGTATCCAACCGGGCGGGTTCCCTGTCGCAACCGGTGTGCCTTGCCAGATGGTCACGCACGAGGGTTGCGGCTCGCTAGACTTCGGGCGAGGGAGCTTGCGGCATGGCCACAATCAGCACATTCGATATGTTCAAGGTCGGTGTGGGGCCTTCGAGCTCGCACACGCTGGGACCTTGGCGTATCGTGCAACGGTTTCTCGCGGAGCTTCGCGCGGCGGGATATGCCGACAAGGTCACCGGGTTTCGCTTCGAGCTTCTTGGCAGTCTTGCGCTGACGGGGCGGGGGCACGCCACCGACAAAGCAGTGTGCCTTGCGATGCTCGGCGAGCAGCCGGAAACTGTCGCAGTCGATTCCATCGAAGCGAAGCTCACATGGCTTCGGGGCTCGAAAGAAGTCGAGATCGACGGGCGGACCGTGGTGTTCGACCCGGCGCGGGACATCGTTTTTCTACGCAACGAGCGTCACCCGGGGCACGCCAATGCGATCCGCTGCATCGCCGAGGTAGGCACGGACACCTTCGTGCGAACCTATTTTTCCATCGGCGGCGGTTTTATCAGCCGGGACGACGAAGTCGAAGGCCTGTCGTCGGACGCTCGGGCGTTGCCCACCTATCCGGTCTATCACGCGAAGGATCTGCTGCGGTACTGCTCGGAGTCGGGGCTGTCCGTGTCCGAGGTCGTGCGCGCGAACGAGCGATGCTGGCACAGCGATCAGGACATCCGGGCTCGATCCCTACAAATCTGGAACACGATGCGCGAGTCCACTCGCCGAGGATGCCGGATCGAGGGCGTGCTGCCCGGCGGACTGGGCGTTCACCGGCGAGCCCCGGCCCTGCTTCGGGATATCGTGCCCGACCTTCAGCGGGAGGACATCGAGCGTCTGATCCGCACGATTCGTGCCGCCGATCTTAAGTTTGAGGACCTTATCCGTGTCGTGAGCTGTTTCGCGATCGCGGTGAATGAAGAAAACGCGGCGATGGGCAGGGTCGTGACGGCGCCGACCAACGGCGCGGCGGGGGTGATCCCCGCGGTGATGATGTACCGTGCGTGCTTCGGACCCCAGCCGATCACGGACGAGGAAGTCGAGCGATTTCTGCTGACCGCCGGGCAGATCGGGGCTTTGTTCAAACAGAACGCCACCATCAGCGCGGCCATGGGAGGCTGCCAGGCGGAGATCGGCGTGTCGAGCGCGATGGCCGCAGCGGGGCTCTGCGAGTTGCGAGGCGGCTCACCGGGCCAGGTTCTCATGGCGGCGGAAATCGCGATGGAACACCACCTCGGGATGACATGTGACCCGGTCGGCGGGCTGGTGCAGGTGCCTTGTATCGAGCGCAACGCGATGGGCGCGATCAAGGCTATCGCGGCTTGTACCATCGCCGAGCAGTCCGACCCGGCCCAGGCTCGCGTCTCCCTCGACGAGGTGATCGAAGCGATGTGGGACACCGCCCGCGAAATGAATGAGCGGTACAAGGAAACCTCCTTGGGTGGCTTGGCGGTCAAACTCGCGGTGACCGTGGGCTTGGCCGAGTGCTGATGCGGTCGACCTGAAACCCCGCCACCCCAAATCGGTAGAATTCCGGTCCGGGGCAAACGGGCTCCCCGCGTTGATGCACAGAACGGGAAACACTGATGACAGAGTTCAGGAAAGTGGTCGCCATCGTCGGCGTGGGCGCTGGTGTGCTCTGGTCCGGGGAGGTCTCCGCCCAGGAGGCCCACTCGGGGATGTTCCGATTCCCTGATATCTCCTCGCGTGAGATCGTGTTCGTCTACGGCAACGACCTCTGGGTTGTCGACCGCGCGGGCGGGATGGCCCGCCCGCTGGCCAGCCCCCCCGGTCAAGAAACATTTCCCAAGTTCTCGCCCGATGGCGATGCCGTCGCGTTCATCGGTAACTACGAGGGCGACCGAGACCTCTACACCGTCGCCACGGAGGGCGGGGTGCCGTTCCGCGTCACGCACCATCCGGGCAATGAACGGCTGAATGACTGGACGAACTCCGGGGATCTTCTATTTTCGTTCAACGCGATGTCTGGAAACCCGGCGCAGCAAAGGCTGTTCGTTGTGTCGCCGGAAGGGGGGCTTCCGGAGTCGCTGCCGATCCCGTACGGGGCGGTCGGGGCGATCGATGACTCCGGTGAATGGCTGGCATATACGCCGGACTCGCGGGACTTCCGGACCTGGAAGCGGTACCGCGGCGGGCTGGCAACAGACATCTGGCTGTTCAACCTCAAGACCAGCGAGGCGAGTCGGATCACAGACTGGGAGGGCACCGATACCGCCCCGATGTGGCACGGTGAGAGCGTGTACTACTTGTCCGACGCAGGTCCAGAGACACGCCTGAACATCTGGCGATACGACACGAAGAGCGGCCAACGCACGCAGATCACCCGATTTGCGGAGAACGATGTCAAGTTCCCTTCGATCGGTCCGGGCCCCGACGGCCGCGGGGAGATCGTGTTCCAGCTCGGGCCCAGGATTCATCTGCTCGACCTTTCCACCGGTCGCACCCGAGCCGTTGATATCACGGTGCCCGGCGCCCGCGAGACATTGCGCCCTCGCGTCGTCGATGCGGCCAATCAGCTCGGCGGAGGCGGCATTTCAGCCACCGGCAAGCGCGCCGTGGTGGAAGCCCGCGGAGACATCTTTACGATCCCTGCTGAGCACGGCCCGCCGCGCCAGATCACCGACACTTCGGGTATTGCCGAGCGGACCCCCGCTTGGAGCCCGGACGGGCGTTGGATCGCCTATTTCTCCGACGCGGACGGCGAGTACGAGCTGTACATCACCCAGTCTGACGGCAAAGGCGAAACCCGCCAGCTAACCGATGGAAATCAAACCTATTGGATGAATCTTGGGTGGTCGCCTGATTCTAAGAAAATCCTTGTCATCGACAAGGCGGGCGTTCTTTCCCTCGTCGATGTCGCTGACGGCACGATAACCAGGATCGACTAAGAACCTTGGGCAAACCAGGCGAACTTCTCGTGGTCGCACGACTCCCGGTGGATCGCCTATCAGATGCAGGAACCCAAGGGGATAACCTCAGCGATCTGGATCTATGACACCGAATCGGGCGAACGCCGGAAGGCGACTTCTGGGTTCTTCAACGACACCGATCCGGCCTTTTCACGCAAGGGAGACTATCTCTATTATCAGTCAAATCGTAACTTCACGGCACCGCAGTATGAAGATGTCGGATCGACCTTCGTCTACGCGGAGACCGGCCGGATCATTGCGGTCCCACTCAACAAGGATGTAGACAACCCGCACCTGCTGAAGTCGGATGAAGAAACCTGGGAAGACCCGAAGACGGAGGATTCTGACGCGGGGGCCGGCGGAGACGAAGAACCCACCGAAGACGACGCGGCTACAACGCCCGACTACCTCGCCGACTACGACACCGGGCATCCGCTCTGGGGCGTCTGGGAGGGCGTCGCGAAGGGCTTCGCCGCGCTTGGGATGCCGCAGGATGAGATCGGATTTGTGCTGACGATCCTCGTAGACAAGGATGGCTACATCTCCGGACGATCTGAAGCCATGGGCGAGGAAGACGACCTTGGTGAAATCGTGAAGTGGGACGAGGGCAGCAAGGAGTTCTACACGGAATCCACCGAAAACGGCATGACTATCGTCCAGCGCGGCACGGTCGACGGAGACACCATGTCCGGCTCTTGGACATTGAAGCAACTCGGCGTATCGGGCTCTTGGGAAGCCAAGCGTTCGTCCAAGGAGATCACTGAAGAGACGATCAAGAAAATCGCCGGAAAGAGCAAGGAGGCAGCCGAGACCGTCAAGATCGACTTTGATGATTTCGAATCACGCGGCGTGCAGCTGGAGATCGAACCCGGGAACTTCAGCCAACTTTCGACAAACAACGACGGGCACCTGCTCTACATCCGAACCACTGGGGATGCCCCCTCGCTCAAGATCTATGACTTCTCCTCCGACAAGCCGGAAGAGAAAACCGTGCTTCCTGTTTGCATGGGCTACGACATTTCCGGAGACGGAGAGAAGATTGTCGCCATGACGCCGGCGGGATTCACAATTGTCGACGCGAAGGCGGGGCAGACCGCAAAGCCACTGGATGTATCGCTCCGCAAGGTTATCGACCTGCGGACGGAGTGGAAGCAGATCGTCACGGATGCCTGGCGCCGTCACCGGGACTTCTTTTATGTCGAGAACATGCACGGCGTGGATTGGGACGGTGTCCTGGCCCACTACCTCCCAATGGTTGATGATGCCGTCTCCCGAGAAGATGTCAGCTACATCATCGGCGAGATGATCGGTGAGCTCAATGTCGGACACGCGTACTACTGGGGCGGCGACACAGAGAGCGAGCCTTCGACCAATGTCGGCCTGCTCGGCGTGGATTACTCGGTAGCAACCGCCACAGATGACAACGGCGAAACCATCTCCGGATTCCGCATCGACCGTATCTACGAGGGAGCCGCATGGGACTCGGACGCCCGCAATCCGCTGAAGGCACAAGGACTGGATGTTTCTGAGGGAGACATCATCACCCATGTGAACGGTGTCCGCGTCGACACAGGGACAGATCCTTGGGCGGCGTTCATCGCGACCGCGAACAAGCCGACGAATCTGACGCTCGTGTCGGCCCTGACAGGCGATGAGGAAACCGTCAACGAACGGACCGTCACCGTCAAACCAATGGCGAGCGAGACATCGCTGCGATTCCGCGCCTGGATCGAGCAGAATCGTCGCTATGTTGAGGAGGCTTCGGACGGCAAGGTGGGGTATATCTATGTGCCCAACACCGGCGTCGACGGGCAGAACGAGCTGTTCCGTCAGTTCTACGGACAGATCGGCAAGGAGGCCCTGCTGATCGATGAGCGTTGGAACGGAGGCGGGCAGATACCGACCCGGTTCATCGAACTGCTCAACCGCCCGCGGACCAACTACTGGTACCGGCGTGACGGCAAGGACTGGCCGTGGCCCTTTGACTCGCACCAAGGGCCCAAGGCGATGCTGATCAACGGCAACGCCGGGTCCGGCGGCGACATGTTCCCGTGGCTGTTCCGTCACAACAACATCGGAACGCTGATCGGCACGCGGACTTGGGGCGGTCTGGTTGGCATCTCGGGCGTGCCCGGTCTGATCGACGGCGGCTACACCGCGGTGCCCACCTTCGGCTTCTACGAAACCGACGGCACCTGGGGCATCGAGGGCCACGGCGTCGACCCTGATATCGAGGTGATCGCAGACCCCTCGAAGATGGTCGAGGGCCGGGATCCCCAGATCGACGCGGCGGTTGAGCATCTGCTCGACGTGATCAAGACCGACGGTTATCGCCAGCCGAACCGCCCGGCCGAGCCGGTCCGCACCGGCATCGGCATCCGGGATGAGGATAAATAAGAACCAGTTCCGAGCGAACGCCGAAGGTCCGGGATGAGTATCCCGTATGTGTTCTTATGTACGACCACAAGCGTCGATGTGGCGCCTGGCGCGAACAGCGTGGTAGCACACCGCGTCGAGGCGGCGGACAGTGTCGATCAGAGCGGAGACCTCGTCCGCAGGTATCCGATGACGAGCAGCGGCTTCGAGCAACTCGGCTCGAAGCTCCTTGCGTCGCTGGGCGATCTGGCTCGCGAGCGCCTCTTCCGATCCGTCGCTCGGCATTCCCAAACGCGCAAGCAAGGCCTCGACCATCTGGAGCATACTCGCGGGGCTGTCGGCCCGGAGAAGCGACGGATCGTCATCGAGCCGTTCGAGCGTCTCGGCGAGTTCGGTGAGGTGATCGATGGCGTGCACGAGCTCCACCTGATCGCGCCCGATACGAGGGTCACTGCTCGCTGCTGTCACATCGGCGATGAAATCACCGATCTTGGGGAGGGCCTGCTTGGCATCGGCCAGCTGCACAAGCTTCGCGGTCCCGGAACGCTCATGGCGTATCAGATCGCTCGCCCTCCCGAGCATGACCGAGAGAATCTCATCGAGTGAGCGGCGTGCCGACTCGATCGCGACGGGACCCATATGAACGACGGACGGATCGAGGTTGCGTGTGAACTCCGAACCCCGTTCGGGAATGATGCGTTCGATCAGCCTTGTGAATGGGCCGAATGCGGGCAGAAGTATCGCTACACCCACGATGTTGAAACATGTGTGGAACGCGGCCAGAAAGCTAACATCCGCACGACCGGCGTGGTCCTCAAACCATCGCGCGACACTCCACTCGAAGATCGGCAGCAACAGGAAAGCGACGAGACCTGTGATCACATTAAAGAGAATGTGCGCCAGGGCGGTTCGTTTGGCGGCGGTCGAGCCTCCAACGCCGGCGATGGCGGCGGTGACGGTTGTTCCGATGTTCTGGCCGATGACCAAGGCGGCCCCCTGACCGATATCGATTCCCCCGGTGTGGAGGGCCGCGAGCGTGACCGCCATCGCCGCGGATGAGGACTGCATCAGAACCGTCATAACGATGCCGACCCCAACTAGCAAGGCCCGCCCGCCGATGCCAGCCCCCGGCATGGTGGCCGGATCGATGCGTTGAGATACCCCGCTCATTCCCTCGGCGAGCATGTCGATCCCGAAGAAGAGCAACCCAAATCCGGCAACCGTGAGCCCGGCATGTGCCATCCGGCCTTTGGCGAGCAGGCGGAGCATGGCACCGACGAAGATCATGGGCAGGGCGGCCGCACCCACGGATACCTTGAAACCGAGCATCGACACAATCCAGCCCGTGCTGGTGGTCCCGATGTTGGCTCCGAACACCACACCGATGGCTTGCGGGAAGGTGATGAGACCTGCACTCACGAACCCGATCGTGGTGAGCGTGGTTGCGCTCGACGATTGAACCAATGCCGTGAGCCCTGCTCCGGACACGATCGCGGTGGCCGGACCTCGCACAAAGCGAAGAAGGATCGAACGCAACGCCCGGCCTGCCAAAGACTTGATCCCGTCGGTGAGCAGGAGCATGCCGAGCAGAAAGAGTCCGAGCCCACCGAGTGCGGTCATCATGGTGACTTCTCTATCGGCGTCGGGATGGGGCAGGGATCACTCGGCAGCGAGTGCGGCGATCCTTGATTCGATCTCAGACAACCGAAGATCTGCGCAGGCCCCGGGGGACACTCGTGCCGTGACGCTCTCCTCGGGTTCGGCCGAGGTCAGCGAGTCGAGCGAGTCTCCGACCTGGCGATAGGCATCCCGAAAAGACATTCCCGACGCGGCGAGGTCCACGGCCCGATCGGTCGCCATCATCGTGCCGTCGATGGCTCGGCGCATGTTCTCGAGCTTGAACTCGGTCCGACGCAGCAGGTCCGGAACCAGGCGTATCGCGTCGCATGTGACCCGCACCGAACGGACCAGCGGAGCCTTGGTCAACTGCAAATCTCTGTGATATCCGCTTGGCAGGCTCAGGACCTGTTGCAGCTCGGTCATCGCCCCCCCCACGACCGCGCACGATGCCCGGAGAAGCTCGGCGAGATCTGGATTCTTTTTGTTCGGCATGATCGAAGAGCCGGTCACGGTCTCGGGCGGCATGCGAACGAAGTCGAACTCCGCGGTGCTGAAGATGCTGAGATCCCACGCGAGTCGGCGGATATCCTGCATCGCTTGCCACATGGCGGCCAAGACCTGAAGTTCGTGCTTGCCCCGGCTCGCTTGCGCGGCCATCGGATTGATGACGATGCGAGCAAAGCCGAGTGTCTCGGAGACCTGTTGCCTTGGCAGCGGCAGATTGACACCGTACCCGGCCGCCGTGCCCAAAGGACATGCGTCGATCCATCGCCGGGTCATCGCGACCAGCTCGGCGGTTTCTGTGAATGACTCGGCGAACGAGGCCATCCAGAGCCCCACCGTCGAGGGGACGGCACGCTGCAGGTGCGTGTATCCTGGCATCGGTGCCATCTCATCGCGGCGTGCCCTGTCGAGGGCAGCCCTAGCACTCTGGGTAAGGGTGGCTCGGAGTGTATCGAGCGCATGGATCATGTAGAGACGCGTGGCGACGAGGACCTGATCGTTCCGGCTGCGGCCCAGATGCACCCTGCCCCCAACCTCTCCGAGTCGCTCTGTCAGATAGCTTTCGATCGCAGAGTGCCCGTCCTCGAAGCGGTCATCGAGAACAAAGGTACCCCGCGACCACTCTGCGTCCAGATCCTGCAACGCGGCGACAATCGCCTCGGCATCATTCGAGGCAAGAAGGCCACGCAAGGCCAGACCCTGTGCATGGGCTGCGGTCGCCCGGATATCGAACGGGAATAGCTCGCGGTCGAGGATGACATCATCCCCCGCGAGGAAGCGCATCACCTCGGCATCGGTAGTCACACCGGCCTTCTGCCAGAGGAGCCTGCTCATGAGTCACCGTCCTCGATCAGTCCGGTCTCCGCGTCCAGACCGAACACGAGATTGAGATTTTGGATTGCCTGAGACGCCGCACCTTTCAGAAGGTTGTCGACCGTGCATACGACCGCCGCGTCGCGCCCGTCGCATCCGACCGTGATGCCGCCGATCTCCGCTCCCGGGTCACCGACGATGTCCTGGACACGGGGCACACGCTCACCGAGCACGCGGATGAGTCGGGAAGATCCGTACGCGTCGACATACGCCCGGGTAAGTGAGTCGACCGAAGCAGACTCGGCCAGACGCGCCTGAACGGTCACCGTGATACCGCGGAAGAAGGGGGCGACATGGGGTGAGAATCGGACCGGCACGCCCAAATGACGGCTCACCTCCCGTTCGTGGGTGTGGCCAACGAGCTTGTAGGGCGTGATACCGTCCGCCAGCAGCTTCGGATCATTCCGTGGCGAGGGTGTTGTTCCCGCGCCGGAGTAGCCCGAAACACCAAAGGCGTGCGGCACACCGTCCAAAATGGGGAGAAGCGGTCGTATAGCGAGTTGGACGGCCGTCGCATAACAGCCGGGGTTGGCGATGCGCTTCGCGCCGGATATCGCATCGACGAAGTGCTCACTCAGTCCGTAGGCCCAGCTGTCGTCAAAGCGATGGTCGCTGGACAGATCGAGAATCACTGAACCGGATAAGGCGTTGACAAACTCGTCGGTCGCGCCGTCCGGAACGGCCAGAACCACCGCGTCAGTTTTGATCCGTCTGACCTCGTTCGGGACGGCGTCGACGAAGGTCATCGCCCCGCCGCCGATCACGGGGACGGGCTGGCCGGCCTGCGATCTTGACGCGGCGTAGGCCAGGGTGAAATGCGGGTGACGGGCGATGAGCCCGATCAGCTCAGCACCGACAAAGCCGCGGGCTCCGATGATTCCGATGGAGAAATTCCGGTCAGACGGCAACAGGAACCTCCTCGGGCTTCAGCACCGCTCCGAAGCTGGGCTCGTAGGACAAGGCCCGCTCTATGGCTTTTTCAACCTCCACGCTTGTATCGAGCCCGCGCCAGAAAATCAGCCATCTGTCGGTCCGTTCCATACCGTCGGCTCGCTGCATGTACCACCCGTTGATCGGGTTGTCGGTACGAGACCGCCAAAACAGACGGGGGTGACGGGCCACTAGCTTGTTCCACACGGACGCCCCAATGCCTGCTCCCTGCGCCTCGGCGGTTACCGCGAACTTATCGAGATACGACGCGGGCTCATCGTCGATCACGATGGCGCATGCGGTGTACGGGGCGATCAGCACCTCGGCCTTCATCACCTCGCCGAAATAGGTATCGCGGAGTTCACGCCCGAAGCTGCTCTCTAGTAGGCCCTTGAGCCGCGTGAGGTCGAGATTCTTCAGCCCGTTGTGGACCTGGATGGCGGCTCCACGCCGTACCAGAGTGCCGCTGCCCTTGTGAGTGAACAGTTCGCGGGCGAGATGCTCAGGCTTGGTGATCGAGACCGACGCCTGGGCTGGGAGCATCTCGAGCAGCTCACCGATCTCGATGAGCTTGCGAGCCATCCCCCCGGTGACAGCACCCGAGCTGATCAGATGTTCGCGGTCCTCTTCGAGATTCACAGCAGAGATGACCTTGCCGTCCTGACCCAGGATGCCGCCCGTCTCGGTCAGAAAGATCACCTTGCCGGGCCTGATGGCCTCAGCGAGCGCCCGGGCGGCGGTGTCGGCGTTGACATTGAGCAGCTGACCGTCCGCGGTCACACCCATCGGTGAAAGAACCGGCAGGTAGCCCGCTTCAAGGGCCGCCTTGACCGGGGCGAGATCGACGCGGCTGACCTTGCCAACGAGACCTAGACGCTCGGGATCGTCCGGCTCGGCCTCGAAGACACCCGACGGAATCATCCGGGCGCGGACCCCTTGGGCGTCGATGCCCTCGGCCAGACGGGCGCCCTCACGCAAAAACATGCGGTGCGCGGTCTGGAGAACCTCCGGCGTCGTAACGCGGAGTCCGTCGACCCACTGGCTGACGATGCCTTGGGCCTCGAGATCACGCGAGAGCTGGGGCCCCGCGCCGTGGACGACGACCGGGGCCATGCCGATGTGCTTCAAAAATGCCAGCGACGACGCGAGGTCCTCGAGCTCATTCTCGATGAGGGCTCCTCCGACCTTGACCACAGCCGTACGCTGCGCACCGGGCTGGGTGTATTCACGGAGATATCGTTCGACCTCGCGTTTGCCACCCAGGTTGTAGAGCAGGTTGAGGATGATGTCGCGCATCATGATTCAGCGGGCTCCCTTCGCGTCCGACATGGTGCCGGCGAGATCGGCCGCATCGACCGGATCGGAAAATACCTTCTTGTAGGCTTCGGCTGCTCGCCTGAGATCGTCCAGCGGCACAAACTCGTCCGCGGCGTGCGCCTGCTTGATGTTGCCCGGACCCAGCACAACGGTCGCCAGCCCGGCCTCACCAAAGAGGGCGGCCTCGGTCCAGAAATCAACGGGGTCGCCCTTTGCAAAGCCGTAGTCCGAAAGCAAGCCCGGCGTGCCGTCGGTCTCATCCAGCCCGGGAGCGGCAAATCGGGTCTTCCAGACGCAGTTTTCCGGGTCTTGGACCAGGTCCCTGAGCACCCTGGCCGGCGTGTCGGGATGCATACCGGGCGGGGGACGCATACCGAAGATGACCTTGGCCGACGACGCGGCCACATTCGCCTTCGTGCCGCCCTCGATCATGCCAATATTCAGGCGGATGTCGTCGTAGGGCTTGGACTCGGTGAGCCCGATCGCTTTAGCGCACCAGAGCGAAGCATGGTGCACCGCGTTGCGTTGGTCAGCACCGATCACGGACGAGTGGGCCGCGACGCCGCGGAACGCCAGCTCATAGGTCGCCAGCCCCCGGTGCTTGGTGACTGCCTTGACACCAGTAGGCTCGGCAATGACCGCGCGGTCGTAAGGCAGCTCCTGCTTGAGGAACTCGCGTACGCAGCGGCTCTGGCCGGCCTCCTCGTCGGTGGTCAGCAGCAGAGCGACGGCGCCATCGGACTCCTCGATCGCCGCGAGCATACACGCCGCGGCGCCCTTCACATCGCACGCGCCCAGCCCGACCGCGTCGTCGCCCTCCACGACCAGCTTGAACGGATCGCGGGTCCAGGAGGGATCGGCCGGTACGGTGTCCAAGTGACAGTTGACGACTGTGCGGGCCTCTCCACGGGTCGCGAGCAGCGTGACGCAGCCATCCCCGTGGTCCGTCAGGCTGATCGCGCAACCGCTGTGCTTAAGCACCGAGATGCAGTACGCGATGGCGGGGTGATCGGGTGCGATTGTCCGTGGTGGATTCTGTGTATCGCAGGCGACGAGCCGATCGAGATGGGTCAAGACACGCCCGAGCATTGGTCCACCTCCGTTCCGAGTCCAAGCTTCGAGCGAATGGACGCCCCGAGCGCTGCGGACTGCCCGTGGATCTTGATGAAGCCCTCGGCGTCCGATGCCGACCAGTCCGCGTGCTGCGCGTAGGTCGCGCCGGCGCGCACCAAGGCGTTCTCCGTGCGGATCTCGACAGGGTCGCACACGCCGCCCGAAGTCTCCACGACGACCTCACCGGTGACCGGGGCCTGGGTCGAGCGGATGAAGGTCTCCAGGTCGAAACGCAACGGCTCGAAGAACATGCCGCCGAAGACCAACTCGGTCCAACGGCGCGCCACGGCGGGCTTGAACTCATTCTGAGCCCTGGTCAGCGTCAGCTCCTCGAGGGCTTTGTGAGCGACGAGCAGGGCTTCGAGTCCAGGGCACTCGAACACGATGCGTCCTTTGAGCCCGACGATGGTGTCGCCGGTGTAAATACCGCGCCCAACGCCGTATGCACCGAACTTCTCGTTCAGCTTCCGAAGGATGGTCGGACCGTCGGTCGGGACGCCGTCGATCGTGACGGCGCGGCCCTGCTCGAATCCGATGGCGATCTTCAAGGGCGACTTGGGCCACTGAGCCGCGGGCTTGGTCAGTTTGCGGGTCCCCTCGCCCGGAGCGCCGAAAGAATCGATCTCAGAGCCCGAGACGGTCACGCCCAACATGTTTTCATTGACGGTGTACCGTTTGGACTCGGCCGAGACCTCGAAGCCGCGCTTCCGCAGCTCTTCGATCTCGTAGGCGCGGGGCGACTTGGTGATGCCCTGGATGTCGCGGATCGGGGCCTCGATGGGCAGATCGGTCAGCGAGCGGATGGACTGGTCGAAACGGACCTGGTCGTTGCCCATCGCGGTGCAGCCGTGGGCAATGGCGTCGGCGCCGCGCTCGTGCGCGAGTTTGACAGACTCGGCCACGATGACATATCGGTCCGAGCAGAGCAGAGGATAGCGATCCTCGTACTTCACGCCGCCCATGACGAACGGGGTGACGAACGAATCCCAGAGGGTCTGAGCCGCGTCGATAGTCACATGCTCGATCGCGCCGAGCTCCTTGGCCCGCTCGGCGATGCGCTCGGCGCCCCCGGGACCTACGCCGCCAGTGTCGACGAAGAGCGTGATGACATCGTACCCCTTCTCGATGAGATAAGGCACGCAGAAGCTGGTATCGAGCCCGCCGGAGAAGGCCAGAACGGCGGTCTTGTTGCTGGACATGATTGCGGTTCTTTCTCCGGTCAGACCCGGACGGGCGCCCCCACCAGGGCGGCCATGAGTGCTTTCTGGACATGGAGCCGATTCTCGGCTTCCTCGATGATCAAAGAGTTGGGCGAGTCCATCACGCCATCGGTCGCCTTGATGTTCCGCCGTGCTGGCAGGCAGTGGCTGAAAACGCCGTTGCCGCCGTTGGCCGTCAGGGCCATCTTGGCCTCGTCGACGATGAAGTGCTTGTTCGCCTCACGGATCGGCTTCTCGGCGTCCCAGTTGCCGAAGAACGGAAGGGCGCCCCAGCTCTTGGCGTACACGATGTCCGCGTCGGCGTACGCCGATTCGATGTCGTGCGAGACGGTGAATGATCCACCCGACTCGGCCGCGTTCTGTTCGGCATAGCCCATGTACCGCTCGTCGAGACGGTATCGCTCATCAGGACACAGCAGGGTGACATCCATGCCGAAGCGGGTCGAGATCATCAAGGCCGAGTTCGCCACCGCGGTGTTCAAGGGCTTAGGGTGGTATGTCCAAGTCAGCACATACTTCTTGCCCCTCAGATCGGGGGTGCCGAAGTGCTCTTGGAGCGCCATGATGTGGGCCAACTCTTGGCAGGGGTGAGTAATAGTCTCCATGTTGATCACGGGCACCGTCGCGTGCTTGGCGAACGATCGGATCACCAGATCCTGCCGGTCGACGGACCAGTCCTGGAACTTGGGAAAGGCCCGCACCGCGATCAGGTCGCAGTAGCGGCTGAGCACGCGGGCCGCCTCTGAGACATGCTCCTCGGCCACGCCGTCCATGATCTCACCCTCGCCGAAGGCCATTGCCCACGCACCTTGGCCCGGCTCGAGCACAACCGCGTGCCCACCCATCTGCCATGTACCGATTTCGAACGACGACCGTGTGCGCAGCGATGGGTTGAAGAACACCAACGCCACCGCCTTGCCCTCGAGCAACGGCTGCATCGGCGATCGCTTCAGATCGGCGGCGTGCGCAAGCAGGTCGTCGAGCTCGCCCTTGGACCATTCCTGCGTGGTAATGAAGTGTCTCAAAGCGAACCTCCTCGGATGGCGCCGCTGAGATCGGCCGCGACGCGCTCGGCGTGCTTGGGGCTTGTGGTTGCCAGAAAGATGGTGTCGTCACCCGCGACGGTTCCGACAACCTCTTCGGGCGGCCAGCGGTCGAACGCGCTGGCAACCATCTGGGCGTGCCCCGGGGCCGTGCGCACAACGACCAGCGAGTGTGCGGCGACTGCCGAGACGACATGGCGTCGGACGACGCCCAGCAGCTCGTCCTCCCGCCCTACCACCGCGACGGGCTCGCCGAATGACTCTGCGAGCCTGTAGCCGTCAGGGCCACGGACCGCGCCGATCGCTGCAAGATCCCGCGAGACTGTTGCCTGCGTCGCCGGCTCGCCGTGCTTAGCGAGGCTTGCCGCCAGCTCTTCCTGCGTCATAACCGGGCCCCGACGGAGGAGATCAACGAGCAGCATCCTGCGGCGATCACGCGACATGGCATTATTATACGGTGTGGTGCATATTTAGTCAAGACCGTCATGCCGCCAATAGAACAGCCGCCCCGGCGGACCGGGGCGGCTGGGAGATCACCGAATCAGGGGGGGCTTTACGGGCAGCCCATGTTGTAGATGCTGATGTACTCCACGATGTCGAAGAAGTTGAGGGTGCCGAAAGGCTCGGCGAGGTCGGCGCTCGGGTCCATGGCGTTGTAGTTTTGGATGTAGGCCGCGATGTCGAAGAAGTTCAGCACATCATCGCAGTTGATATTCGCGGGGCTGTCGCAGGGGCAGGAAGAACCGTTGAACGGACGAAGGACATAGACATCGCGAGCCGCGAAATCGAGGATGCAAAGGGTCTGGGTGGCCTCATCCCACGCGAAGTCGTAGTAACCCACGCCGGGAGGAAGAGCGACGGGGGTTCCGCTCGAGTCAACGATGGAGAGACTCACCGGGGACCCATCCTTGGTGACCAACTTGACGACATCGGTGAACGCCTGGCCGCCTGCGGTTGAGGGTCGGTCGTTGTAGACCACCAAGTCAGTCCCGCCGTCAAGCCCGTGGAGGATGGCGACATTCTGACCCGAGACGAACGGGGCATTGTCCGTGCCGACGGAGACCCTCGACGAGATCAGCCCATCCGACCCGCGGGTGCCGATGATCAGGATGTTGGCTGCCCGAGCCGCCATATCGCCGGTATTCGGATCGATATCCAGATCGCGCCAGAGGGTGCTGGTGTCAGGCTGGATCAAGGCCGGACCGGACGGCGGGAAGTACGCCACATTGAAACTGTCAAGGTTCGGGACGGGATCGGTCAGCCCCGGCTCCGGAGGCAGAATATGACCGAACGGGCCGTTCTTTTCCTCCGCGGGGCCGGTGAACGGGTCGAGCACCGAAGCGACAATCGGGCCATCCGCGCCGAAACCCTGTCCGTTGTAACCGCGGTCCCAACTCGGCCCGGCGATTCCGCGAAGATCGATCGAGGTCGCCTTCAGATTGAGGGTCGAAAGGAATCCGCCCTGGGTCGAAGGCTTGTAGTTGAAGACACGGATCTGGTTTGACGCACCGGAAGTGCCGTAGTCGACGGTACCGAGCAGACCCCGCTCGCTATCCCAGTCGAGACCGGTCCAGCCGCGGAAGTTGGTGACAGGGGTGGGAACAGCAGCGTCGGAGCCTTCCACAACAGCGAACGACCGACCGGCGGTGCTGAGCAGGAAGTCCTGAATCTGAACAATCTGCACAGCGGGGATCACTGTCGAGTAGTTGGCGAAGCCGCCAACGAACAGATCCGTACCGTTGAAGGCGATGGAGGACGGGTTGTTGCCGATGAAGAATGCCGGGGTATTGACCAGATCGCTGAGCAGGTCAATTTCCTCGGTCTGGACCAGCTCGAAGACATATTCCTGAGCAAGGGCGGGGGGGCCCCCGCAGCAAGAATCAGCGTGAGCGCGAGACGCGAGCGGTTCATGGTTTCGGATCTCCCTCTGACAGGTTGCGGTTTTGAGCGGCACCCTCGAGTCACCGCCCGATCAAGATTATATAACGATCCGCCACCCTGCGAAAGCCCTAAATGCGGGGAGATGATGATTTTTGACGCCCGATAACTACACCGCCATCCCCGTCGCTGAGACGGCGAGCCGGCACGCACCTCTGGCCGCGTGGAAACGGTCTGTGCCAAAGCCGATCTTCCAACTGGGCGGGGCCACTGAAGTCAGACCATCCGCAACACCCCGACGGATTCGCTCTTCGAGCGGACGCATGGCGAGCCCAAGCCCCCCGAGAAGGACGACCCGATCCGGCTCATAGATGGCAAGGCAAATCCGGATCGCCCGACAGAGCGCGACGAGCGCTGGGTCCTCATCTGATAGCCATTTCAGTCGCTGGGCGAACTCGGCTCCGAACCGCTTTCGCAGTGCCGGAACTCCGATATAGCCCTCGAGTGAGTTGCGTCCGCAGTCCGGGCCGAAGACCGGTTCGGGTGAACACGGACCCACATCAATCTGCCCAAGGTGACCAATTGATTTCTTTCCTATGGAGATTGGACGGCCCGCCTCGATCAACGCCATTCCCACGCCAGTACCCAGCGCGATACCCAGGACCCTCTCGCCGCTCGTTTCTGCCGCGACATCGATTGTTGCGGCCACCGCATCGCTTGTGACGGTAGGGTTGCACACATCGACGCCGGCATCCTCCAGCAAAGTTGCGAACGGATAGCCTTCAAGGCCGGGAAGATTCACGGCGAGCTCTATCGACTCACCATCTGCCGACTTCCTGCCAGGCACGCACAGTCCGACCGAAACCGGGTGAACCGGCCCCAGCCCGGCGACCGCCTGCCGAACAGCGGCGGCGAGTTGCTCGCGGTCGGGCTTTGCATACTCCGAGCTGATCGCGACCAGTACCCCCTCAGCTTGGCAGTATGCCGCCTTGACAGCGGTGCCACCGATATCGATTCCTAGCACCGGTCCGCAATCAGCCGGGAGTGAGCGCATCGAGCTCCCCTTCACGGATAACGGCCTCGATCGCGGCAGGGTCGTCGGCGTTGATGAGTCCGTCGCGATTCACATCCCTCGGATTCGTCACAAAGTTGTACAGGTCGTCGACATTCACTTCACCATCGGAGTTGATGTCCAGATCGAACGGGATTGGCTCGGTCAACAGTGTGTGGAATCGCAGCTGGTCGTCGTAATCGACATCGCCATCGCCGTCAAGGTCAAAGAGCGGGAGAACGCCCCCAACGGCGGTACCTGGACCCGGCCCTGTCCAACACGAAAGCAACGCCTCAAGATCTCGGGCATCGACGACCCCATCGGCTCCGAAGCGAAAGCGACGGAAGCGATCCCTGAAGATCACCCGATCTCCTTCATCCATGACCCCGTTGGCGTTGAGATCCGCCTGGCCGAAACCCGGCTGTGGTGGCCCAGGGGCCGCAAGCATGGCGAACTCGAAGAAGCTCCAGTCCCGAGCATCGATGTCCATGTCCTGATTGAAGTCTGCGTCCAAGTGGGTGGCTTGGTTCAGCAGAAACGATCGGAGTTCGGATCGCATCGAGGCATTGGCGAGAAGAACATTCGCATCGAAAAGGACGAAATCTTCGATACCTTCACCCCGTGCAGTCGACAGCTGCTGCGTGATCGTCGGGCGGGTCGTGTTGGTGAGAATAGCCAGTCCGGCCACCACCTTGGCACCCCCCGCCTCTTGCACCGCAAGCCTGAGATCATTGCGAATCGATGTGGTCGAAGTGCCGTAGGCCATGGGGACGACCAGCTCGAGCCAGCCGTTCTGCGCCATGGTCGGCCAATCCTGCATCTTGACGAGCTGCGAGGAGTTCGACATTGCCTGGGCAAAGATCGCCCCAGAAAACTGGACACCGGGATTCACGGCGTTGATCGCATCATTCATGACCTGTGCGCAGCGGGCGATGCGATCACGACGAAACGCAACCCATTCGTCCCAGAGCGATGAGGCCGGACCCCGGACGCCCACCAGCGGATCGACCTGATACAAGCCGAAGAAGGCAAGACGCGAGTCGAAGTCGTAGGAGTACGGTCCGGGCTGGCCGTCGGCGGTGTTATTGTCGAGCGGGAATCGGTGATAGTCCGTCTGAACCCCCCAGAGCCCCGGATAGGCCGCCAGTTCGGCGCAGTACGCTGCGAGCTTGGCCTGCACTCCCGGCAGACCGATGTTCACGAAGACCTGCCCGGGCTGGTCGCCGATATCCGTGTTCTCGTTGTAATCGGTGACCTTCCACTCCGGGTGCTGATTGAGGATGTAGTCACCGGATCCCTGATACGACCAGTACGCGGTTTCGAGCCACGCATGCACGCGGATGCCTCGCATGGCCGCCACACGGATCGCCTCCGCGAGGTAGTCGTACCCGAATCGATCTGCGAAGACGTCCGAATCGTTTGTTGCCAGCCCCCAGTAGAACGTCTCAAGAAACAGGTCTCGAACTCCGGCGTCCGCGAGCACCGCCAGGTTGGCGTCAAGGGTTGAGATCGATGCGGGCGGGCGAAGCCACGTCCCACGGATCTTGCGGGTGGTAGTCGCGTCTTCGCCCGCGGGCTGGTTGATCCGGACGCCCAGATGATTCGCGACGCCTCGGAACTGCCCGTCGGACGGGCGGTTGGTGATTCTGGTGGTCCCGTCGTCGTAGATGAAGCTGGTTGACCCCCCCCCATCGAGATTGATCGCGTCCCATGCACCGAACTCGATCATCAGGTCCGCGAGCTGTGGAAGTGTGACTCCTTCGGACCACCCCGGCTGTCGACCATCAATCGCCATCACGATCAGCGTTCGTCCATCCTGGGAAACACCAGCCGCGGTGCGAGGGTTTCTGGTCGCCGGCTCGACTCTGGCGGTCGCACCGAGATTCACACCATCATCGACAAGAAGGCTCCCGGGCACACTATCGGTGTCCGACGGTCCGACGCCCGCGACCGCATCCCTGGCGGCCTGGGCATCCGCATTTGAAAATCGCCCGACCACGGCGATGCCGTCATTGCGAAACATCAACGCCGGGTCCGGCGCGTTGCTGCCAAATGTTCGTGCGCCGGAAATGACCTGGCCGTCAGAAACGCTCAGTCCGACGATGTCGGCCGTGGTGGCGGTGAGCGTTCCAAAGAAGTTGGCATTCACCGCGAGACGCAACTGCTCACTTTGCTGCCAGAGATCGGTACGGGTGAGTACGGCTTCGGCACCGGTGCCTGGCGGAGCTGCGCCGGTGACGACGATTTCGACCGTCGGATCATTCAGGTCCACCACCGCGACATACCCGCGAACCCGACGACCATCTATCCGGCGATCGATTTCTGTGACAACGATCGGTTCAGCCCAAGCGGCAAAAGCCGACAATGCCGCCGTTACGAGAACAACGAGAAACCGTGCTGCAACACTCTCCTTCATGGACGCTCCATTCTGACTCACAGCAACTGTGAGTGCCACTACTTCTCTCCATACCCAGTCATTTTCGGACGCCTGTCCACCAGCAGTTCCAGCCGCTCATACCCACCGGGAAACTCCACATAATCCTGTGATCCGTTCACCGACCACTCTCGAACCTGATGTTGCCCCGGCCTGTCGTCATCGAGGAAGACGAATCGGTATGCCCCCGCTGGCACACCATCGAGCGAGTACCGGCGCATCTTTCCATTCACGACACCATGAATCCTGATCGGCTCGGGCCGCCAGTCGAGCGGACGCGCGGGATGGGGCGCGTGGCCTCGGTTTGCGACATCGTACAAAGCCATCACCTGCGCGGGATACTCATCCAAAACCCCGCGGCTGAACCACCAGACATGCCCGCCGCCCCCCGTTCGACGGACATGCTCGATCTCCTGACGCAGATCATCCCACGGCACCGGATCCGGGCGGCTGCCAGTGGTCAGGATGCCCGCGAGCATGTCACCAACCCGACCCGCAGCACCGGCATCGTGAAGATTCTGCACTTGCTGATCCCATGTCGCTCTGAAAGCAGGCCAGTCATAGCGGTAGCACTGAGGAATGAACTCGTCCCACCACTCACCCTCGTCATTGCCCGGCTTCCAGGCCGCCCACTGTGGCCACTCCAAGAGATAGTTTTCCCAGCACCAGGGATACGGTGCCGGGCTCAACGAAATGATCAGATCCGGCCGACGCGTTCGTAGTTCGCGCACGAACTGGCGTGCATATTCATTAACCTTATCCGCCCGCCAACGCATCCAATCGGGATCCTTCGGGTCTTCCGGCGGGTGCCGCCCATCGTGTTCGTTGCGATACCAGGCAACTGTAAAGTCGTCGTAGCCCATCGTGTAGTATGGCCAGACGATCCGATCGTCGAGCTGGACCCCGTCCAGGTCGTATCGGTCCACAGCCTCGAGAATCAGATCCAACAGGAATCTCCGCGTCTCCGGGTGCAGTGGGTTCATCCACACAAAGCCGTTTGGGGCAACTTCATTTCCGCTTGCATCGCGGCTCAGCCAGTGTGGGTACATCTCACGCAGATGGTTCTGGGTGTCCTTGTGCGCCGCCATGAATCCATACTCGAACCAGGCGATGCAGAGCAGCCCGTTCCTGTGGGCCTCGATCACGGCCTCGCCCAGCAGATCTCGTGCTTCGACCGCCTGATCGGGGTCTCCCGGATCCTGCTTGATCAAAGCCGGGCGGCGATCAACCCCGATGACCCGCTTGAGCACCTGCGAGGGGTACTGGGTGTAACCGTTCTTCCATGCTTCCACATACACGGTGTTGAGACCGATCTCACGCAACCGCTTCATGGTGGCGGCGGTGTCGGCAGGAGTGGCGATATGCGAGTTCGCGGTTGTCGTCAGCCAGGTTCCCCGCACCTCCGCCGAAGCCGCAGGCGGCGTCGTCTCTAAGGAAGGGACACCCGCGGTTGTGGCCTGAACTACGACACCCAGCAAGAGGGACTTGACGAAGCGATCGAACATGGGTCTACCCTTCCGGAACAGCCCGGGCACCGGCCCGGGCGTATGAGGATGTGCGACGGGCCCGGCCCGGATGGATCACAGAATGAGTCACAACAGCGGCAATCAGGCCCCCTTCGCCATCGCTATTCTCGGCGCCGGCGGCATCTCCAATGCACACTCCGCCGCGGTCAAAGACTCCGGCGACACGCTGCGCATTTCCTGCGTCATCGATACCAACAAAGAAAATGCCCGCAAACTCGCCGATGAACACGGTGCTGCCGCATTCGATTCCGCCCAACAGTTCTTCGACGCCGTCGATGCGGGCGAAGCAACAGTGGACGGGATTGTGATCTGCACCCCCCCCACCGTGCGGATCGAGCCGATTCGCGCCGCGCTGGAGCGGGGCATCCCGGTGCTGACGGAGAAGCCAGTTGCAATGAACGCCGAGGACGCGTCGCGTGTCGCGGAGATCGCCGCCGCGCATCCGGACACACTCTTCGGGGTGGCATACTGCCACCGCTTCGCACCACCGATCATCGCCATGAAGCAGCTCGTGGCTGAGGGAAAGATCGGACGCCTGACGCGGTTCGAAAACACCTTCGCTTTCTACCACCCTCCCATGGCAGAGCGTTGGATGTCCGACCCGGCGGTTTCCGGAGGTGGATCGTTCATTGACACCGGCTGCCACTCGCTGGATCTGTTCCGCTACCTGGTCGGCCCGGCCGAAGTCGTCGGCTCGGTGTTCGACAACGATTGGTCTGGGAGAGGCGAGTCCAGCGCAACGGTGTTGGTCAAGGCATCCGACGGACCGCACGCAGGCGTGGCGGGCGTCATTCTCGCCGGGTGGCTCGAGCCGGAGCGGTTCACGGTCGGCCTCGTCGGTACCAATGGCTCGCTGCATTACGACTACATGAAGCCGACAGAACTGATCTACCGGCCCGGCATCGGAGAGCCCGAGTTGATCAAGGTCGAGTCGCACGAGGTCCGCTTCTCCCGACAGCTGATTCACTTCGCACGCGCCGCACGGGGAGACGCCCCCCGGGGTGACCTTGCCGACGCCCGTGACGGGCTGGGTGCGGCCGAGGCGGTTGACAGGGCCGCGCGGGCCGCTAAGATTATATAACCTTTCGCTGCCCGGTGCAATCCCTCCGCCGGGCGGTGATGCTCCTCGGGCCGATAACTCGGCCTTTCAGGAGCTTATCGCGGCACTCTTCTTCCCTGCCGCGCGAGGGAGCCAGCATGGGATCACCCACCCCGGGACAAACCCCCGAACGCGTGCCGGTCACTGTCTATGCCTCGTCCGGATCGGCCTCCCGAGCCGTCGCCCGGGAGATCGCCGATCTCATTCGGTCCAAGTCCGCCAGAGGCGAACGCACCGTGCTCGGACTCGCCACGGGCTCAACCCCCCAAGGTGTGTACGACGAACTCGTCCGGTTACATCGCGAAGAAGGGCTTTCATTCCGCGATGTGGTCTCGTTCAATCTCGATGAGTATTGGCCGATGGGCCCCGACGAGCTGCAGAGCTACCGACGATTCATGCGAGAGCACCTGTTCGATCTGGTCGACATCGACCCCGCCAACGCGCATGTACCCGACGGCACGATCGGCCGAGACGATGTTGAGGCGTATTGCGAGCGGTATGAAAAATCGATCGCGGAGGCGGGCGGGATCGATCTGCAGCTGCTTGGGATCGGCCGCACAGGACATATCGGATTCAACGAGCCAGGATCTCCCAAGGACAGCCGCACCCGCCTGATTACTCTGGACAAAGTCACGCGGATGGATGCCGCCAGTGACTTCTTCGGCGAGTGGAATGTCCCGCACCAAGCCATCACGATGGGGGTCGGCTCGATCCTCGATGCCCGCCGCGTGGTGCTGATCGCTTTCGGCGAACACAAGGCCCCGATCGTCCGTCGAGCGGTGGAAGGCGAGATCACGAACACTGTGGCGGCGTCATTCCTTCAAGAACACCCGAACGCTCGGTTCGTGCTCGACGAGGCGGCCGCAGCCGAGCTCACACGCTTCAAGACCCCGTGGCTGCTCGGCCCGGCCAAGCGGTTCGGACAGTCATGGGATGACCCTAGGACCGCCAAAAAGGCCGTGATATGGCTCGCCAAGCTGGTGAATAAGCCGATTCTGAAACTGACCAACGAAGACTACAACGAGCACGGGCTTCAGGAACTCGTCGCCGCGCGTGGCGGAGCCTACCAGGTCAACATCGAGGTCTTCAAGCAGCTGCAGAAAACCATCACCGGCTGGCCGGGAGGCAAGCCGGGCCGCCCCCGCTTCGTCCCCGGCAGGGGATTGGACGACACTGCTCCCCCGGATGTGTTCCCGAAGCGAGTGCTCGTATTCAGCCCGCATCCGGATGACGATGTCATCTCTATGGGCGGCACCTTCATCCGCCTCTGCGATCAGGGCCACGATGTTCATGTCGCATATCAGACGAGCGGAAACATCGCGGTATTCGATGATGAGGCTGCCAAGTTTGCCGACTTCATGAGAGAGATGAGCGTCACGCTTAACATCGCATCTGAACAGATCGCGGCACTCACGGATCGGGTCCAGAGTTTCATCGCACACAAGAAACCGGGAGAAATCGATTCGCCGGAGATACAGACAATCAAGGGCCTCATCCGTCGCGCGGAAGCGCGGGCGGGAGCGAAGTATTCGGGCGTGAAACCCGACCGGATCCACTTCCTCGATATGCCCTTCTACGAGACCGGCAAGGTCAAAAAGAAACCGCTTGGCGAGGAAGACATTCGCATTGTCATGGACCTGCTCGAGCAGGTCCGTCCGCATCAGGTCTACGCAGCAGGAGACCTCTCCGACCCCCATGGCACCCACCGAGTCTGCCTTTCGGCGATCACGACCGCTCTCCACAGGCTCAAGGATCGGCCTTGGATGAAAGAGTGCACGGTCTGGCTGTACCGCGGGGCCTGGCAGGAATGGGGCGCAGAGGACATCGAGATGGCGGTCCCTCTCGCCCCCGATGAGGTTGAGCGCAAGCGTATGGCGATTTTCAAGCATCAGAGCCAGAAGGACCGAGCACTCTTCCCCGGCCCGAACGATCCCCGCGAGTTCTGGCAGCGCGCCGAGGACCGCAACCGCGATACGGCGCGGCTCTATGACGCACTCGGCTTGCCGGAGTATCAGGCGATTGAAGGTTTTGTAACATGGAAACCCAGCGCAGCCGATGGCTCGCTTGACGCAGCGGCCGCGGAGGCAGAAATCAAGCCGCTCGCCCAGACCGAGGTGTTCCGTTGAGCGCCTCTCTTGCCGTTTGCTCTTGGTCTCTCCGCCCTGAATCTCCGAGGGATCTCGTGGAAAAGATCCGAGCATGCGGGCTTTCAGGCGTCCAGCTCGCGCTCGACCCGATCCGAACCGGGCAATGGGACGAAATCGAAACCGTGGCCCTCTTGGATGGCGCCGGAATTGAGATTGTTTCCGGCATGATGGCGACCGCCGGCGAGGACTACTCAACCCTCGAAACGATACGCGAAACGGGCGGAGTCCGACCGGATCACACATGGCCGGAGAACCTCGCCGCAGCCAGACGAAACGCCGAGTTGGCCGCCCGCATCGGCATCAATCTTGTGACCTTTCACGCGGGTTTCATTCCACACGATCGCAGGGATCCGGAATGGTCTAAACTCATCGCACGGCTTCAGGACCTCACCGATGTCTATCACGGATGTGGGGTGCGGGTCGCTTTCGAAACAGGCCAGGAAGATGCCGGCACCCTGCTGGATGCTTTGGAAGCGCTTGACCGCCCGTCCGCTGGCATCAACTTTGATCCCGCCAACATGATTCTGTACAACATGGGCGATCCCGTAGAAGCCCTGTCGAGCCTTTCGGCCCGAATCGAGCAGATCCATATCAAGGACGCGGTATATACCTCCACGCCCGGGACTTGGGGCCGGGAGGTTCCCGTCGGCTCGGGGGCCGTGGATTGGCCGGCATTCTTCAACATCGTTCGGGAACGCCTACCTGATTGCGACCTCGTGATCGAACGGGAAGCAGGAGACCAGCGGGTCAAGGATGTCCTCGCTGCCGCGGAACTTGTTCGCTCCAAGGCAGATTGGATCGAGCAGATATGACAAAGCCCATCGGCATCGGCATCATCGGCATGGGATTCATGGGCCAGACCCACACCCGGTCGTTCTTGGCCGACCCCAGCGGTGCCGGATCACTCGTCGCCGTGTGCGATCGTGACCCGGATCGACGAGCCGGCATCTCATCCGACGCAGGCAACATCGGATCAGATCTGAGCGGCGGCCGTCTCTTTGATCCCGATGAGGTCGTCGGGTACGAGGACCCCGAGGCGCTGTTCGCCGACCCACGCATCGATCTGGTCAGCATCTGCACACACACCGATACGCACATCGAGCTCGCGATCCGCGCTCTTCGAGCGGGGAAGCATGTGTTGGTTGAGAAACCAGTCGCAACACAGCCCGAGCAGATCGAGCAACTGATCCGAGAGGCCGAATCAGCCGGGCGAATCTGCGTTCCCGCGATGTGCATGCGACACTGGCCCGGATGGTCTGACCTGCGCACACTGATCGATTCGAAAGAGTTCGGAACGGTGACACATGCACGCTTCGAGCGACTCGGCGCCGCACCCCGCTGGAGCCACGGTTTCTACGCGGACGAGTCAAAGTCCGGCGGTGCGATCTTCGACCTGCACATCCATGATGTCGACATGGTTTGCTGGCTCTTCGGCACGCCTCGCCAAGTCCGGAGCATCGGCAGCAGCCGGCATGTCGCCACACAGTATGTCTTCAAGAACGGCCCGAGCGTGCAGACCGAAGGCGGCTGGTTGATCGACCCGTCATTCCCGTTCCGGATGTCGTTCATCGTTGAGTTCGAACACGCCGTCGCCGCGTTCGACTCTGCGGCACCACAACCGATGATCATCTACGCGGAAGGTGAGCCCCACCCTGTCAGCCTGCCGAGCACGACCGGCTATGACCAACAGGCGACGGCCGTTCTCCACGCCATCTCGACGGGCGAACTCAGCCGTCTACCCACCCTCGAGGATGCACTCGCCGTCACCCGAGTGATACACGCCGAACGCCGGAGCGTTTTGGACGGCGTCCCAGTTGACCTTACCGACTGACACCAAGATCCCGCCCGGAGATTTGTATATGAAGATCGGCGCTATCGGCATCGATTCCTCTCACCTTCCCGAGTTCACCCGGCGCATCAAGGAAATGAACGACGCCGGCGCCACCAAGTGCCGTGTCACCCACTTCTTCGATCCCGGCACCCACGAGTGGCAGCATCCCGACGGGCCAGAGCAGAGCGCCAGGGATGTCGCAGCATGGCGTGCGAAGGCGGCCGAACTCGGCGCCCAGCAAACCGACTCGCTCGAGCAGATGCTCGATCAGGTCGACGGCGTCATGGTCTTGAACATCAACGGCCACCGCCACCTGGAACTGGCTACCCCATCGCTCAACCGTGGAATGCCTACATATATCGATAAGCCGATGACCTGCTCCCTCGCCCAGGCAACGCAGATCCTTGATCTCGCCCGCTCCACCGGCGCCCGTGCGTATAGCGCTTCGTCGCTTCGTTTCGCGCAGGAAATCCAGACCATCGATCTCGACAAAACCGGGCCGATCGTCGCCATCGACGCATTCGGCAACGGCGAACTCCTCGATATGATGCCTCACCTCTGGCATTACGGCTGCCACTCAATCGAAATGGTGGACGCCATCTTCCGGCGGTCGGGCCAGGGAGCCGGCGTTGTACGGGTCTCGGCCATCGCCACCGCCGACCGCCACCTTCTGGACATGGAGTACCGGGACGGGCGATACGCCCGCCTCCGGATGGACCGCAGGGCCGCATGGGCATTCGGCGCCACCGTCCATGGCGAGAAGGGCGTGGCCCAGTTCACCGTCGACTTCGCCCCCGTCTACACCAGACTCGTAGAGGGCATGACGGCGTTCTTCGAGGGCGGAGCCCCCCCCGCCGACCTTCGAGACATCGTGGAAAATGTCGCCGTCATGGAAGCCGGCAATCGTTCGATCGATCAGGACGGAGCATGGATCAAGGTCCCTGAGATCCGGTAGGCCCGAACCGAACCGCCGCCTTGTCATTCACGAAAACACTTTCTAAACCAGTCGGCCCAAGAAAAATCCTCCATCTGGGAGGATTAGGCTGTTTGCCACGCCGGATTGTTATAGAATATTGGTCGCCCCCATTGCACCGGCCTCCTCCGGTGCGGCGTAAGGAGGCGTCCGTCGGGACAAGGGGCCGTCCCGATCGAGGTGCGTGAGGGTTCGGCCCCGTTTGTACTTTGGAGACAAGAGAGATGAACACGAAGATTGCAGGAATGGCCCTCGTCGCCGCCATCGCCGGCGCCGCCAATGGGCAGATCGTCATGCAGGAAGTCGATCGCATCGACCTCTTCCAGCTCAACAACGACCAGAGCGCCACCTTCATCGGCACCAACGTGTCCGCCATTGCCTGGAACGGCTCCGACCTGTTCTTGGCCGGCTACAACGGCGCCGCCGCGAGCGGAACCGGCGTCGCCCGCTACTCCGGAGGCTCGTTCTCCGTGATGCAGTTCATCTCCGGCACCCCCGGTGCCCGCGGCTTCTCCGGCCTGGATATCTCAGGGAACCGGCTCGCTGCGGCCTACGACGACGGTGCCGCCGACCCCCAAGGCCTGCAGGTCTTCAACATCGATGACAACTCGGTGCTGTGGTCCAAGAACATCCGCGGCGGATCGGGCGTGGCGTTCGATCCCGGCTTCGGTGGCGAGGGCTCCGGCGTGGCTTGGACCACCTTCGGCCAGGGCCGCCGCTTCCTTCAGGATACCGAGACCGGCGCCGACATTTTCGGCAACTCGGCCCCCGAGAACGGCATGATCATCACCCCCGACTTCCAGGGCTCCTTCTGGCGCGACATGGACTTCGCGGCCAATGGCAACATGGTCGCTCGCCGCTCGAACGACGTCACCTTCCTCAGCCGCACCGGCCCCAACGCCGGCACCGCTTCGTTGCTCGTCGAGAACAACGAGAACGGCCCGTTCATCGCCGGCCAGAACGTCGCGTATGTCGACAACTCCGCCTATGGCGACTTCGTGATCTGGAATGACCGGACCAGCAACGACCTCGGGCAGGCAGCGTCCGATGTGCTCAAGGTTACCGATCTCAACGGCAACCAGCTCACCCTGACCCTGAACCTCCTCGGCGGCGGCACGCTCGCCGACGGCAACGGCTACTACGACTTCTCCTGGGACGCCGCCTCCGGCACCCTCGCGATCCTCGACTTCGCGAACCGCAATGTCCACATCTTCCAGGTGCCCGCCCCGACCTCGGCCGCCCTGTTCGGCTTGGCCGGTCTGGTCGCCTCCCGTCGCCGGCGCGACTGATCCGAAACCTCTCACCGGTTCGGGCGGAAATGCCCGATCCGGTATTCATGACGAACCGACCCAAGCTCCAACCCGTCAGGGGCGAGCCAGGACGCCCGCTCTACGAGCTTGTCCGCGATGCCGTCCGCGACGCGGTCGACCGGGGTGTCTTCACACCCGGCGAACGAATCCCGAGCACAAAGTCCCTGTCCGAGACCCTCGAGGTTTCGCTCGTGACCGTGCACCGCGCCCTTCAGGAACTCGTCGCCGCCGGGGTGCTCCGCCGTGGCCAGGGACGGGGCACCTTCGTCCATGAGTCCTATGCCGAGCCGAGCCACCGCACGAGTTCGATGCGTATCGGTATCGTTTTCCACACCGAAGCATCCCTCGCAGACTCCTACCACGGCCAGATTATGGAAGGTGTCCGACGCGGCGCCGAGCAGGTCGGCGCCGACATCGTTCTGCTCCGCTATGGGGAGGATTGGCGGAAGGAATGTCAGGGCTACATCTATGTCAACCCGTTCAAAGCCCAGCTTGACCACTCCCCGCGCTTCGGAAAGAGGGACCCGGGCGACAATATCCGCCCGCCCACGATGGTCGTTGGCGCACGCACGAACCACAATGCCGTCGGATATGTTGACACTGACAACATCTCCCTGGCCGAGCATGCGGTGGTTCATCTCTATGAACTCGGCCACCGCAGAATCGCGTTCGTTGGCGGCCAAAGTGATCTGACCAACAACGATGACCGTTTGACAGGGTATCGACGCGCCTGCCAACGCCTCGACTTGCCCATCGAGCAGGAACTGCTCCTCACCGGCCCCGGGTGGCAGCTCGACGAGACCGGGCTTGACCAGCTTGTGGCCATGTTGACAGGCCCGAACCCCCCCTCGGCGATCTTCGCTGCAGGGTACTACTTTGCACTGAACACCTATACAGCCGCGAGCCGCGCTGGCATCAAAGTGCCGACCGATCTTTCAGTCATCGGTGTCGATGATCCACCGAGCGCGGTGCATCTCTCGCCGCCGCTGACCACCATGAGACAGCCTCTGACGGAAGTCGGCAAGTCCGCCGTCAGAGAACTGCACGCCCAGGTCAATGGCGGCCCGAATCGCCCGCGCCTCACGCTGCAGGCCGAACTGATCATCCGCGAGTCCACCGCCCGCGTCCCAGCCGATGGCCCGTCGGTCCCGCCGAGACGCGCGGCAGGAGCCAAAGCATGACCCGCCCACGCACGAATCGGTCCGCGTTCACGCTCATCGAACTGCTCGTTGTCATCGCGATCATCGCGTTGCTCATCGGCATCCTGCTCCCCGCGATCGGCAAAGCCCGCGAAACAGCCAAGGGCCTGATCTGCCAGACCAATGTCCGCTCCATCGGACAGGCGCTCCTCCTCTATGCCAACGACTGGAACAACCGGATGCCGCCGAATGTCAATGAGGGCCTCGATCGATACGGCGGAACCGGAATCTACTGGTACGAGTCACCACGGATAGGGGCGTATCTTCCTGACTTCGGCGGCAACGAGTCGATCAATGGAGTGAGCAATGTCTCCGAAACCGCGGGCGGCGAGGTTTTCATCTGCCCGAATCACCCCGACGGTCGCCGTTCTTACACGATGAACTACTACGCCTCGGGCGGTGTCTCACTCACAGGTGGAAATCCGAACGACTACACGACACACCGCTACAGCCCCGCACGAACCGCAAACTTCAACACCGGCACGGGGGGAACTGGGTTTACCACGATCTCTGTGAACGAGCCATCAAGCACATTCATCGCGGCCGAAGCCTGGGGCAACTCCGGCGAGCTCTCCAGCGATGGAAACTATTACTGGTACACCACTTCATCAATCGGAGCCCAAGGACGCCCCGGAGAACGATTTGGGGGTGGAGTCGGCGTCCAGGACTTCCCCGGAAACGCTTGGGGAACCCGCGGCGTGCGTGCCCCCGAAGCAGGCGCGGTGATCCGCGGCGGCAACAACGAACCCGATGCATATGTGCCCTACTACCGCCACCCTCGTCGCACGGACGATCCGTTCGGACTCAAAGGGCGAGCTCATTTCGTGTTCGTCGACAACCATGTTGAAGGTGTCGAGGCCTCGCAGCTCTTCGATCAGGACACCGGCCTGAGCACTTTCGAAGTCATCTGGTCCAACGACGACCGCAAGCTCGACCGCGAAGAAGATCTCGGCGGCTGACCGTCGTGCCAAACTATATCATGTCAACCATCAGATGAACCTCCACCGGGCGATCATCGCCGGCGTGCTCATCGCCACGGCTCTCGCAGCCGGGTCCTGCACCCGATCAGACGAGCACCAGACAACCATCGAGCTCTGGACGCTCTCTCTCCGCCCCACATTCACCGAGTATGTCCAAGGTGTGATTCAAGCCTTCGAGGATGAGCACCCCGGCGTCCGAGTGACCTGGGTTGATGTGCCGTTCGCCGCAGTCGAACGCAAGCTGATCGCAGCCGCAGCCGCGGGTCGGGCGCCCGATGTGGTCAATCTCTCCGATCTCATGTTTGCCCGCTTCGCCGGGGCCGGAGCGTTCCTCGACCTGACCGACAGGTTGCCCGATGACCCGGCGTCCCGATACCACGCCGGTGCCCTCGCGGTCGGGCGACTCGGCGACGGTCTCTACGCCCTCCCGTGGTACCTCACCACCCAAGCTCGCATCTTCAATACGGCCCTGCTGGAACAGAACGGCATGGACCCGTCATCGGTCGCCACGACGTGGCCCGAACTCCGCGATCAGGCATCCGCCTACCACGCCCGCACAGGCCAGATCCTCTTCACCCAACCGCTCGGGCAGGACTCTCAGCTCCCCGTCATGATGCTCGCGGACGGGCTGATCCCGTTCACCACCGATGCCGATGGGACCCTTCGAGCAGATCTCACACGCCCTGAGATCGTCTCGTGGACGACCGACTGGGTGGATCTGTATCGCAGGCAGGCCCTCCCACGCCAGGCCGCGACCAACGGCTTCGAGCATCTCATCGAGGTCTATCAGGACGAGCGCGTCGCGGTGCTGAACACCGGTGCAAACTTCCTCGGCCGTATACGCGGCGCTTCTCCGCGGGTTTACGAGCAGACCGAAGTCAGCGCCCCGATCGTGGGCAGCCTCGGACGGGCCCATATCGCGGTCATGCCGATCTGCGTCAGCCGCACCACACGCCATCCGGACCTCGCGGCCGAACTGGCCTGGTTCCTGACAAGCCCGGAGAATCAACTGGCGTTCTGCCGTCTTGCCCCCATCCTGCCCAGCACCCCGGCTTCCCTCTCCGATCCATTCTTCGCAGGCCCGACCATCGAGGAAGAGGCCACGGGAGACGCCAAGATCGGACAGGCCCGGGCAATCGTTGCCACCGCCCTGTCCGACGGTGTTGCATTTACCCCCGCTCTGGAGTGCTGGCCGACACTCCGCCGGGCGTTCAATGAGAACATCAAGCGTGCCTTACTCTCCGATGCATCGATAAGAGGTGTGCTGGCCGACATCGAACGGGATTGGAACCAGATACTGAACGAAACGGACCGCCAACGCTCAGTCGCGGGGTCTCCGCCGCTCAGCATCGAAGCTATTCCGACGCCTCCACCGGCAGGAGCATCGCGATGACTTCGCAAACCCTCCACCGCCCGTGGACTCCTTGGCTCTTCCTGCTGCCCGCCTTGCTGGTTCTTGGGGTTTTCTTCGTCGGTTCAGCCGCTCAGGTCGTGGCCTTTTCTTTCACCCGCTACTCCGCATTCAGAAATCCCGAGTTTGTCGGTCTCCAGAACTACACAACCCTCCTGAGCGATCGAATCTTTTGGTCCGCGATTCTCAACTCGTTTCTGTACCTGCTCGTCACCCCCGCGTTGATCGCCCTTTCTCTCACCGCGGCTCTGGTCGTAGATTCTGGCATCCGCGCCGGCAAACCGCTCCGCCTGCTTCTGTTTCTTCCGGTGGTGACTCCCACTATTGTCGCCGCGGTGGCGTGGCGGCTCGTGCTAAACGAGGACTCCGGCCTGCTGAACCAGTTGCTCACTTTCCTGTTCGGGTGGGCCGGCCTGCACGAGATCCGCTGGCTTACGGAACATCCCTTCACGCTCTTCAGCGCGATGATGGTCACCGCCTGGAAGGGCTTCGGCTTTTACATGATGATCTTTCTTGCCGGGCTGATGCAGGTCCCGGCATCAACCCGCGAAGCCGCGGCCATCGACGGCGCAGGCCCGGTCGGCACCTTACTTCATGTCACACTGCCTGCCCTCCGCCCCACCATCGCCCTGATCGCTGTGATATCCTCGATTTCGGCCCTCAAAGTATTCGATGAGCTCTTCGTCACGGTCCGCGGCGTACCCGCCAACCAGCAGACCGCGGTACCTTACATCTATGACCTCGCGTTCGAGCAGGGCGCGTTCGGAGCGGCCTGCGCAGCGGGAGTGGTGCTTTTCTGTATCATCCTTGTCTTTAGCCTCATCAATCTGAGGCTTTCAGCGGGGAGGGAGGCTTGAGACGCTCGGCCCGCGCTCCCGGCTGGACGGCGACCGCGTACGCCTTCGCGGCGATTCTGACCGTCCTCGCGATCGGACCGGCACTCTGGTTGGTTGTCGGGGCTTTCCAGTCACCCGAAGCAGAACTCAATACGCTCTCTGGGCCGTGGACGCTTGCGAACTTTCGGGAAGCATGGAGAGAAGGGGGCTTGGCCGCCGCGGCGACGAACTCCGTCATTGTCACCCTGGCTCGAGCAGGGCTGAATGTGCTCCTCGCCGCGCTCGCCGCATACCCATTGGCCAGACTGTCATTCCGCGGCCGCAACACAGTCTTTCTTCTCGTGCTCGCCACGACCATGATCCCTGAACAGGTGATCGTGGTGCCTATGTTCAAGATCGCCGCCGGACTCGGGCTTTATGACTCCCTCGCTGGCGCCGTGATCCCCTTTTCTGTTTCGGCGTTCGGGATCTTCCTCTGCCGACAGGCATTCCTCGCGATCCCGCAGGATCTTGAAGAAGCCGCCTGGATCGACGGTGCGGGGTCGCTCCGCATCTGGTGGTCTGTGATGCTGCCCCTCGCAACGCCGTCGCTCGCGCTGCTCGCACTCTTTAGCGTGATCGGTGCATGGTCAGACCTGCTCTGGCCGCTTGTGATCCTTCAGAGCGAAGACAACTTCACCCTGCCTGTTGCCATCAACCGCATGCTGGGAGTCTTTGCGACCAATCCCAGAGTTGCGTACGCCGCATCCGTTCTGGCCGTCGTTCCCATCATTGTCTTCTTCCTCACCGTTCAACGCTGGCTACGCCCCGAACTCTTCGGCGGCGCAGTGAAGGGCTGATCCGAGATGCAGACGCTGCGCACCCCTGTCCTGATCGTCGGCGCCACCACGGGCGGGCTGGCCGCGGCGATCGCCTGCGCCCGCAACGGTGTAAGATGCATCCTGACAGAGCCGACAGACTGGGTCGGTGGCCAGCTGACAACCCAGGCCGTGCCCCCGGACGAGAACCCCTGGATCGAGGGTTCAGGCCCCAACGCCCCCGCCGGTTTCGTGGGAGCAACCGCTGCGTACGCACAACTCCGCCACGAGGTCCGCGAGTGGTACCGAACCCACCGCCCGCTCCGCCCCAAGGTGGCCGCCATGCCCAACCTCAACCCCGGCGCCGGCTGGGTCAGCCGGCTGTGCGCAGAGCCGCGTGTGATCGAGCAAGTCCTCAGAAACACCATCACGCGGTCATCCTTTGCATGCAACATCGACCTGCGCACCGGGCTCATACTGTTCCGCGCGGAACACTCCGATGACCGCATTTCGTGCGTGATTTTCCGAGACGCGCGCACAAACGAGGACATCGCCATCGAAGCCAACCTCGTCCTCGATGCCACAGACCTTGGCGATGTGCTCGACCTCGGCTCGGTAGAGTCCCTGATCGGTGCCGAATCACAAGCGGTTTTCGGTGAGCTTCACGCCCGGACTGATCTCCGCCAAGGGCAATCCCACGACGAACGGGATCAGCAGGCATTCAGCTGGTGCTTCGCCATGGAGCACCGCCCGGAGGAAGACCACACGATCGACCGCCCTTCGGGGTATGACCGGTGGCGTACCTATGTCCCGGAGATGGCCCCTCCGTGGACAGGCCCGCTCATGAGTTGGACCGTGCCATCGCACGACGCCCTCAAAGGTCGCACGCTGCCAATGGTCCCCTGGCCAGACGAGCCGGAGGAGGGGCTGTTGGAACTCTGGCGATACCGCCGGATCGTTAACCGGGCGGCATACCTGGAAACCCACGCCGCTGAATACCCCGATGTATGCCTTGTCAACTGGGTCCAGATGGACCACTGGCAGCACATTCTTCTCGGCGTCTCAGACCCTCAACGAGCGAATGCCTACGAGGCGGCCCGCGAACAGTCGCGGTGTCTCTTGTATTGGATGCAGACCGAAGCCCCACGGCATGATGGCGGCACAGGCTATCCCGGACTGCGACTGCGGGGAGATGAACTGGGAACCCACGACGGGTTTGCCAAGGCCGCGTACATCCGCGAGCCCCGGCGTCTACTCGCCCGCACCATGCTCACCGAAGCCCATGTCGGAACCGAGCAGCGCAAACGCGACGGCCGACCCAACCAGAACGCCACACCGTGGGGAGCAGGCGAACCCTTCCCTGATTCGATCGCCATCGGACACTACCCGATCGACCTGCATCCAACGGCGGCTGGCAGAAACAATGTCTATGTGCCGGCATGCCCTTTCCGCATCCCGCTCTCATCGCTCGTGCCGGTCAGGGTACGGAACCTCATCGCCGCCGGCAAAGCCCTCGGTGTGTCGCATGTCGCGAATGGATGCACCAGGCTCCACCCGGTCGAATGGGCAATCGGCGAAGCCGCCGGCCTGCTTGGCGCTTGGTGCTTGACACACGGGACCGAGCCATTCGCTGTCTGCGAGAACTCCGAAGCCGTAGCTCGGCTGCGTAGCGAAGCAGTCGGGCAGGGCATGCCCGTTTCGTGGCCTTGGGAGTCTTGAAAACTCAGCCCATGGTCGCCATCAGAGTGATCAACTCGAACGGACGCACCCGCAGTCGAACCTCTGCACCCTCATGCGGCTCATGCCCTGAGATCGGGCGTTCCAGCGCATCCACGATACGGATCGAGCGGGTCGGAAGCTCGAAGCGCACCGTGATCTCGGCGTGACGCCCCCGGGTTTCGACCAGCCGCAGCACCCGCCCAGTCGCCGCATCCGCGGCCCGCTTGAACGCCGCCACTTCGATACGGTCATCAAGCCCGCGATCAATCGAGAACGGTCGTACGGGCCCCGCGGCATCCAGCAGATGCAACGGTTCGCAGAACGATTGGGCATATCGATCCACATCAGCACTCCGCCAGTCTCCGGTGTGGGGCATGTACGCATAGCGGAGGCGGTTCACGCCGCGATCGGCTGCCGGATCGGGATGGCTCGGCGACCGCAACAAGGAGAGCCCCATCGTGCCGCCATGAACGCTGCGTCCATAGATCGCATCCGCGAGCACCGCCAACCCCTGCCCCGGCTCCGAAAGGTCCATCCAACGGTGGCACGCGAACTCGAACGCGAACCGATCGTGACTCGTGTTCCGGTGGTTTGGACGCGTCACATAGCCGAACTGGGTACCGACCGTCGCCCGTTCCGCACGCACCGGCACGGTCGATTCGGTACGCAGCAAACGGTGGTTTTCCTGCCAGTCGATCTCCGTATCAACCTCCACGAATGGTGAACCCGCGTCCAGCCGGAATGTCTGGCGATACGCCGATCCACCTGCCACGCCTGAAACCTGCCATTCCACCCGCAGCGGATCGCTCCGAACCAGATTGACCTGGGTCGGCCGATCGTTCGACCAGACAAGCAGCCGCTCGTAATCCAGATCGATGTCCCAGGCATCCCAGTTCATGGGACGATCCCGGTAAAGCCTCAGCTCGTTGAGCGGCCGGTCCGAAGCGAGATTCACGCCCCCACCGACCGATAGGTGTGCCAGCCGACCGCAGTCGTCCAACTCAAAGCTCACCAACCCGTTCGAGACACGCCGCCCGTCCACCTCGACACTCGGAGGGTTCCGGCCAGAAAGGATTTCTCCCAAGGCATAAGCGGCCGCATCCACATACCGCAAGCCGTTCGCTGTTTCCACCACTCCACTCGCGGGATCTGAAGCGGTGTTCAGAACCATCGGCTGACCAGCCCCGGCGCCCGCCGCACGCACGCGCTTGGCAGACCTTGCCACAAACTCCTGATCGCGCCGCGCGTCTTCGTAGACCGGGGCAATTGACGAGCCAGGAAGGATGTCGTGGAACTGGTTGAGCAGCAATCGCTCCCAGGCCCCGTCGAGCTGGGTCTGCCAAGCGTCCTCTGTGTTGGTCCGCCCGAATGCGATGAGCTCGGCCGAACGGAGCAGCCGCTCACCTTCCGCGTTCGCTCGCTTCAGCCACGCATGTGTGGTCAGGGTGCCGCGGTGCAGTTCCAGATCAAGCGGGCCGTCCCAGACCGGCAACCCGCCTGCCTGTTCGTCCTCCTCGTGTAACGCATCGATAAGTGTATGCACCGATCCGAGCTCGGCTCTCGGCAGCCCGTCACAATCCGAGCCCGCCCTGGCTCGCTCAACCATCTCGGCGGTAGGCCCGCCGCCGCCGTCACCGAAACCGAAGGGCTGCAATGCCACCGCCGGGCCCATCAGACCGGCTTGGTCACGCCCACGCACATGATCGGCGGCTCGGACGAGCTCCTTCGGCGTCAGCGTGGCGTTGTAATCTCCGCCGGGCGTGTTGTGAGCGAGCACCTCACAGCCGTCCAGCCCACGCCACCGGAAAGAGGTGTGCGGAAAGGTGTTCGCCTGATTCCAGGCCAGCTTGTTCGTGATGAACACGCTCACCCCGCAAGACCGCATGATGGTCGGGAGACACGGAGGGAAGCCGAATGTATCGGGGAGATATACACATGTCTGCCTTCCGTTTGCTCCAAAGCGGGACTCGAAGTAGCGAACCCCGTACAGCATCTGCCGCACGAGTGACTCTCCCGACGGAATCAGCGTGTCCGGCTCGACCCACATTGAACCTACCGGCTCCCACCTTCCCTCCGCCGCCTTGGCCTTGATACGCTCGAAGACCGAGGGGGCATCGGTTTCCAGCCACGCGTACTGCTGGGGCTGCGAGCACATAAAGTGCAAATCCGGATCCTGGTCCATCAGGTCCAGTGCGTTCGTCCAGGATCGGACTGTTTTCCGCCGTGTTTCAGCGATCGTCCAGAGCCATGCCGTGTCGATGTGGGCGTGCGCCACACAGATCAGTCTCGGCGCAGAGCCGGGTGCTGAACGAGCCAATCCCTGATTCAGGATCGCGAGCGCTCGCTCCGCTGAACCGGGAACATCGGCATCGTCCACGGCATCCGCGGCATGCCGAAGGCAGGCATACAAGTCCTGCGCCCGGACCGAGCGTGGATCGAGCAATGACAGCAGTTGCGAGCCGAATCGCATCCGCGTCAACAACCGCCAAACCATCTCATCGAACACCGCCACCTCGGCCCGCGACAGCAGACCCGGAGTCGATGACCGCCAACGCTCGCCCCGCTCGCGGCTGTCCCATGTGAACACCTGGTCGCCGAATGGGTGGTTGCACGCCGCTTCGACCAGCACATCGACCGGCTGCCCCGACGCCAGATCGGGCAGGTCAACCGCGTCCCGGTTCTCTTCCACCCCGCGGATCGGGGTCGCTCCGTACCAAACTGTCGCCTCCGTGCCGGTATCCACCCGCAGCCGCAGACGCTGGTGCGGCCCCTGAGCCCTCAGCCCAGAAGGAACCGTTCCGCTGAGCCGAAACCAACGGGTCGACCATGCGGGCCCCCACGCATAGGGCAGGGTGACCGGCTCAAAGGATGCACGCTGGGCCGACTCGATCGCGAATCGCTCCGAACACCCCCACTGCCCCACCGCCAACGGGTGTTGGGCCGGCCAGACGGCCGGGGCGATGACCTCGCGGCACAGCGTCTCGAAGCGGGGCAGAAATACGACGCTGTCGGGACGCATGGGAAAACTCCGGAAGATGCCGAGAAGGGCTCACACGCTGGGTCGGATTATTCTATAATCTTCGCCATCCTGCCGCATGGACCATTTCCGCTATCAATACGGGCAGTTGTACGCCGAATCGGTGCCCGTCGACGCCATCGCCGACGCGGTGGGAACCCCCCTCTACATCTACTCCAAGACCACCATCCTCGACCATGTCCACCGCTTGAGAGAGGCGTTCCGATCGATCGATCCCCTGCTGTGCTACGCGGTCAAGGCGTGCTCCAACCTTGCCGTGCTCCGCACCCTCGTCGGTGCGGGTCTGGGGTGCGATGTCGTTTCTGGGCTGGAGCTTGAGCGGGCGTGGCTGGCCGGCTGCCCCATGGAGAAAGTGGTCTTCGCGGGCGTCGGAAAATCGGACGATGAAATCCGTGCGGCTTTGGACGGTCGCTACAGCCCCCTGCGGGACCATGCTTCCGAGCTCGCCATGCCGGATCCCGCTGGTCGCGGCGTGGTCGGGGTCCTGAACGCCGAGTCGCGGTCCGAGGTCGAGCGGATCGCGTCCATCGCGAGCGAACTGGGCGTCCCGGCCAGGATCGCGATCCGCATCAATCCTGACATCGACGCCGGCGCCCACGACCACACCACCACAGGGCGATCGAGCGACAAGTTCGGCGTCCCCGAATCCGAGGCCGCCGCGATCTGCCGAGACTTCTTTGGCCACCCGCACCTGAGGGTCATCGGCTTGCATGTCCATCTCGGATCGCCGATCTACTCGCCCACCCCCTACATCCGCGCCATCGGAACGCTCACAACGCTGATCGACAGAGTTGGAGCGGAAGGCACACGGATCGAGCACCTGGATCTCGGCGGCGGCATCGGCGCAGACTACGAAACCGGCCAAACGCCGCCGTTCGAGGTGTTCGCCGACGCGATCTGCCCGGCCGTGCGCCACCTCGTGGACCGCGGCATCCGCGTTGCCTTGGAGCCTGGCCGAACGATCATGGGCAACGCGGGCATCCTCGTGGTCGGGGTTCGACACGTGAAGCGTCAGAGCGGACGCCGGTTTGTGATCTGTGATGCGGGCATGAACGCCTTGATCAGACCCTCCCTGTACGGCGCGAAACATTTTGTATGGGCGACCCGCGTGGAGGCCGGCCGCGAGCCGACCGAACGTCGCTTTCTCCCGCCGTCAGGGGAGCCATGCGAAGTGGTCGGTCCCGTCTGCGAGTCCGGGGACTTTCTCGCCCGAGGCGTTGACCTGCCGGAAGTCCGTCTGGCCGATCGGTTGGCCGTGTTCACCGCGGGGGCGTACGGCATGACCATGGCCAGCACATATAACGACCAGCCGTTGCCTGCCGAAGTCATGGTGGCGGGAGACAAGGTGACGATCATCCGCGAGCGACAGCGGCCGATCGATCTGATCGCGCCCGGCATCGCCCATCGCGGTGTCGCTTGGCAAGCGGAGATGGCCCGATGACCAGCCCAGAGCAGGCTCATCCCGCACGAGAGCGGATGTTGTGCCTCGATGCATTCCGCGGGTTTGACATCGCCGCGATGCTCCTCGTCAACATGACTTGGAATCCAGATGTTTTTCATCCGCAGCTTTTCCATGTCGACTGGAACGCGCCGGCACAGGGCGCCACATTCACGGATCTGGTCTTTCCCTGGTTTCTGTTCATTGCCGGATGCGCCATCCCGCTCTCGATGCGGTCGGGGCGTGGGCGATCGATGTCCGCGTGGCGAAAGGCCGTCTCGGCCGCACGCCGGGCGTGCGTGATCTACCTGCTCGGGGTGCTGCTGACAGTCGCCGGATCGGCGGCCGATCGGCCCCTCACCTGGACGGACTGGTTCAGCTGGAACATCCTTCAGTTGATCGGCATCGGCTATTTCTGCGCAGTCTGCGTCTATCTGCTTCCCAAGTGGGCACAGATCGGGTTTGTCATAGGTGTGCTGATACTCAAACTCGCAACGCTGACGCTGATCCCGGCCGATTTCGCCCGCGCGAACATGGATGCGGCAGGCCTAACACCCCGTGGTGGCGGCACCACTGGAACGGGAACCTTCACGCACTTCGATGATGTCAAGCGGCTGCTGCACCTTGAGCATCTCAAGGCCACGCTCGCCCGCGAGGGGCGGGGGCGTTTCTGGGTATTCGTCGCCGGCTGGTTCGGCATGGCGCAGCAGTTTCTGCCGTGCGCCGCCATCGCGGTCGTCGGCGGCTGGTGTACGGAGATACTCAGCGAAGAACAGCGACCCAAGCTCAAGCGGGCTGCTCGCCTGCTCGGATTCGGACTCGCCATGACGATGCTGGCCTACCTCCTGCAGGCAGGTTATCGCCCCGAAGGCGGGGGATGGTTCGGGCGTTTCACGGTGCCCTTCAGCAAGTGGCTATTCAGCCCGAGCTATTGCCTGCTCAGCACGGGCACCGGCGCCCTCCTCCTCGCGATCTTATTTCTCCTGACCGACACATGGAAGGTCACCACATTCTGGGTGCTGCGGGTCTATGGACTCAACGCACTCGCGTTGTACATCTGTGCGGAACTGAGTTTCAAGCTGATCTTTGCCAAATGGCAGATCATCCACCCCAATGGTCATTCGGGTGCAATCGCCGGTGGTGTAATCGCCTGGATCAGTCACTGGGCCGGCCAGCTCGGGGCATCGGAGGCATCCGCCGCCGCTTGGGGGGGCTGGGTCTTTGTGCTGACTTGGCTCTCGCTCTGGTGGGGTTTCTGCTGGTGGCTCTGGCGACGACAGATCATCATCAAGGTTTGACCGAGTGAAACCCAGATCTGGCGGAGTCAGTGAACTTTGCTCCCTTGGCAGGCTTCGGTCCAACACAACCGATATCGGGTGGATTGATTCGAGGTCTATCTCCCGAATGGAACTCACGCGAAAGGGGAACGACACGATGAGACAACTCACTGTGCTCTACTTTGATGGCTGTCCCAACACGCCACCGATGATCGAGTCTGTCAACCAGGCTGCGGCGCAACTTGGTCCCGAGTGGCGTGTTGTAACCATCGATCTCGAAGACTTACCAGCGAACGACCTCCGGCGGGGCTATGGATCACCAACCGTCATCCTCGAGAATCGGGACCTCTTCGGCGACCCGGTACCAAGATCTTCGACGCTGACCTGTCGGTACTACGCGGATGGTGTCCCGAACGCGGACGCGATCGTCGCAGCTGTTCGAAAAAGAGGCTTTCCATAAATCATCCGCCAGGAGAGGCTTCCGACCAGCAATGGCAATCCTGCGAGGTCCCCTCTGCATTCCTGAGCCCACTATGACCGCGTTGATCTCCTCGTCGCGGTGCCCGATGCCGGCCTGACCGGTCTGAAGATGACCGCGGAACCGCAGTGCATGAAGCCGGTGAGGATTTGGCAAGACTTGCCATAGACAAAGGGATGCGACGCCCTGCCCGACGGCGCAAGGGTAAGCGACTGTGTGGCCTGGCCCTCGGATCAAGGCAGGGCGTGCTGTGACATTGACGGGGTAACAGCTGCGCTCATCGTGATCCGGGCTGCCGAACACGCAATGAGTACTTGATCTGCATCTCGTCCATGCCCAAATGCCGCGTCCATCGAATGACGAGCGTGATCTGGTCGAGAACGGTTGCCTCGTAAGCCGGTTCGCCGTCGATCAAGACGGGGGATTCAATGAAACCGGCAACCGTCCACCGATCGAGGTCGATTCTGTCGATGGAGAACACCTCAATGATCTCGCGCACGAAGACATACTGCCTGTCATCCTTCATGATGTAGCGGATCTCTGTCATGCCCACGCTCCCGGCATGCGTGCACCACCGCTGATGGGCTGAGAATCGGACTCAGCGAGCTGTCGAAGGAGGTCGCGCTGGCGATCGGTAAGATGCTCAGGCATGGTGAGACTGATGCGAAGGTAGAGGTCACCACGCCCCTTGTCGGATGTGTAAAGCCCTTTGCCCCTGACGCGAAGCCGTGCGCCGGACCGTGTCCCGGCCGGAACCTTGACACTGAGCCGAGTTCCATCTGGCGCCGTGACCGCGACTTCGGCTCCGAGCGCCGCCTCCCACGGCGTGACGGGCAGGTCGGCTTCGATGTCATCGCCTAAAACCCGGAACTTGTCATCATCCTCGATCCGGATCGTGAGCAGCAGATCGCCAGCAGGCGCCCCCGCGGAGCCGGGCTCTCCGAGGCCTCGGAGACGCATCACCTGACCGTCTCGCAGCTCCGACGGCAGCTTGATTTCGACCGACTTCATCACTCGCGTGTGGCCGATTCCGGCGCAGGCGGGGCAAACATGACCGTTGTCGAGGAAGCCGACCCCGCCGCAGGACTCACAGGGCTTCGACCCTGCGATCTGGAAGCTCCTCTTTCCCGGCTGAAATACATCGCGGACGGGGATCGTGAGCACGGCCTCGATGTCCGCGCCACGGGTTCGATAGCGAGCATGTGTTCGGCTTCTCTTCCCAGCCTGACGCGCAAAGCTCTCGCCGAACGCCGAGGCGAAGAAGTCGGAGAATCCACCTCGCCCGAATATTTCCTCAAACTCCTCGGGGGACATCGTCCGGGTAGATCCAGTAGGAGCGCCTCGTTGCCCGCCATGTCCCCTTGAGTCGAACCCACCCCGCCTGATCTGGTCATATGTCTTTCGACGCTCAGGATCGCTGAGCACCTCATACGCCTCGCTCGCTCGCTTGAAGCGCTGCTCAGCTCCGCTGGGGTCATCCCCGACATAGCTGTCGGGATGATACTGCTTGGCGAGCGCACGAAACGCCCGCTTGATCTCGTCCGGAGATGCTGACTCGCTGACCCCAAGTGCGCTGTAGTAGTCGGGTATATCCATAGTTATGCTCGTGATGATAGTCTCCCGCACACCCGGGCGGGAGTGATGTGCCCCGCTGTCCGCCCGAAGGGCCGGACAGCCTCGAGGCACGGACACGCCCCGAAATTCGGGCCGCGGCGAAGACCGCGGCTGCAGAATCGGGTTGTCGCTCGCCGGGTCCGCCACCGCCTATTTCAGCCGGGCGTTGTGGATGTCGAGCCCCTTGAGCCGAAGCACCTCGCTGGCGTTCACGGAACCATACTTGCCGCACATGCGCGTGCATACAACTGCTCGCCAATACTGTCCCGTGGGGTGATCTCGACCAAGCCCGGTCCGGCCGCGAACTTCGTATCGGTATACTCGCGGCGTAACCATGATGTGCTCATTTATGTTCCTCATCCGGTTCACACTGCTCTACTTCCCCACCGGGGCCGCAGGGACTCTGATAGGCATGGATCAGGAAACGGGGAGCATGTCAACCCAAAGAAAGCGCCCGCGCAAACTTCGCACGGGCGCACGATGATGACCTCGGATCAAATGTCGCTCAGTGAGTGACGAGAACAGTGTGCGACCTGATCAGCCCCGATCCTTCGGTACTCGCAGGAACACGAACCGCTGGGCCTCGCCAGAGACAACCGTGAGCCGCACACCTCGATCCAGGTCTCGACTTTGGAGTTCGCGACGGAAATCACGGACGCTGTCAACCGGCTCGCCTTGGACATGCGTGATCACATCGCGGGAACGAAGGCCAGCCCGTGCAGCCGGACTGAACGGCTCGACATCGGTGACAACCACGCCGGATTCGGTTTCGATGCCCAGTTGCGATGCGATTGCGCTATCGAGATCACGGAGTTGCATCCCGAGCGTATCCACGAATGAGCCTGATGTAGCAACGGGTGCCTCCTGCTCAAGCTCACCGATTTCGACCTTGATCGTTCGCTCGCGCCCGTCGCGGAATACAACGATGTCCACCTTGTCGCCGGGATCGGTCGCAGCAACGCGCAGCCGGAGCTGGTCCACGCGGGCCAGCGGCTCACCGTTGAACTTGGTGATAATGTCGCCGACACGCAGGCCGGCATCGTCCGCCGGGCTGCCCTTTTGGACCTGCGAGATGAGCACGCCTTCGGTACCCTCAAAGTCGAAGGACTGTGCAAGCCCTTCGTCTAGATCCTGGATCATGACGCCGAGCCAGCCGCGAGTGACGATGCCATTGTCGCGAAGGCTGTCCATGATCGATCTGGCAAGGTTGCTCGGGATGGCGAAGCCGATGCCCATGTTGCCACCACTCCGTGTGGCGATCGCGGTGTTCACACCAATGACGCGCCCTCGCAGATCGACCAACGGACCGCCGGAGTTGCCGGGGTTGATCGCCGCGTCGGTCTGGATGAAGTTTTCGTAATCGGTGATCCCGACGCGCGTCCTTCCCATAGCGCTCACAATGCCCGCTGTGATCGTAGACTCCAGCCCGAACGGGTTACCCACAGCGATAACCCATTGTCCGATACGGACCGCGTCGGAATCGGCGAACTCGACCGGCGTGAGCCCTGTTGCGTCGATCTTGAGCAGCGCAAGATCGGTCGCGGGATCGGTCCCGACAACCTCGGCCGTATACTCAGTGCGAGAGCCAGCCCTCTCGCTGAACTGCACGGTGATTTCGGTCGCGTTTTCAACCACATGGTTGTTGGTGAGAATGTAACCGTCCTCAGAGACGACGAAACCAGTACCCTGGCCTTGTCGGAGGAGTTCTCCCGAACGCGGCAGTGGTGCTTGGAATCGATCAAAGAAGTCATCGCCAAAGAACTCACGGAATGGCGAGTTCCCGAATGGGCTCTCGAACCCACGGAACTGCTGTACGCCGTTCGCGGGTTGAACGCGCATCGTGGCACGGACATTGACGACCGAGGGTGACACCACATCCGCCGCATGCTCGAACGCAACCGAAAGATCATCAGCGAGTGTGAGCGCACGATCGAGGTCGCCCGGGCTGACACTCGTATGCGCGATGACAGGAGGCGTTACGAACAGGACAGCGATCCCGAGGACCGCCGTGAGACCGGTGACCAGAGAACGATGGCGAGTCATCATCTGGAACCTCCTTTCGCCGAACATGCAGATCGCTTATCAACCGCGCCCCGGTACTCTCGGGCCGGGGCGTGTTTCGATATCACGGACATCCAAGCCGCTCGTCTTAGCCCGCACGCACCTCGATCCGCCGCGGCTGGCGCTCGGCCCGCTTCGGCAGGCTCAGCGTCAGCACCCCGTCGGTGTAGATCGCGCTCAGCGACTGGCTATCGATGTCTTCACCCAGCCGGACCTGCCGGCGGAAGTCGCCCACGCCGTACTCGCCGAGCAGCGGCGTGATGTTTCCCGGGTAACGGGCCTGGACGCGGGCCTCCACCGTAAGAACCTGATCGTGGACCGTCACTTCGATCGCTTCCGCTGTCGTCCCGGGCACATCGAACTGAATCTCGTAGCGATCGCCGAGGTCGTACAGATCCAGCGGTGGCCGATAGGTCACATCGCTCGTCTTGCCGTGCGATTGGGTGTTCTGGATGGCGGTCACATTGTCTCGCTGCTCAATGGCCGAGCAGCATCCGTTGCCGTTGTCAGCCATGATGATCACTCCTTCTTCGTCTCCTTGGACTGCCTTGCCTGATTGCGGTTCTTCCGTCCGAACGAAGGGAGCTTGGGCTTCCACCGCCCGAGCCAGCCCCTGCGTTCGGTGCGAGTGGCATCGTTCGCCACGGCGGCGTTGCTCATGGTGAAACTCCTTCGTCTAAGATGCGCGAGATACGCTCAGGCCGTCGCCTCGGCTTGCGACACCGGCGAGGTGGGCAGAGCCTCACGCGCCGGGGTCGAAGCCAGCGACTGAATCTGCACACGCCTCGGACGAGCCGCCTCCGCGACCGGCAGCGTGACACGCAGCACGCCATCGGCCAGGGTCGCACGCACACGGTCTGGGTCGATCTCAACCGGCAGGTGCAGCGACCGCTCGAAGCGGCTGACCGAACGCTCAATACGAAGGGCTGTGGCGTTCTCAGGCGTTGAGCTCCGCCGCTGCCCGCGAATCGTCAGCATGTGCTCGGTCGCGAGAACCTCAATGTCCTCCATCCGGAAGCCCGGAATCTCGGCCTCGGCGACAATGTCGTCGCCATCACGCCAGACATTCATGCCCGGCCAGGTACGGGAGGCTGAGTCAACCATCGGACGGGTCGCGACCGATTCAAACAACCTGTCCATGTCGCGGGCGATCTGCCCGAAGACCGAGTTTCGGCTCAAGCCGGGGATCGTGTTGGGGAAGATGCTGAGCATGTGCCACCTCCTTACAAACATGGTTCGTGCGAAAGCAACTCACGCCCATAGGGGCAGAAAATATTCGGCAAATCGCATGCCAGAAACCAAACCTCCCCGAAGGCCTGTCTCTCGCGGTTTCAGAGGCCATCCACCTCCCGCCGGCTGCCATTGCTGCAGCCTGAACAGAACTCATATGCCGATTTCGCCTCGCCGCTCACTTGCCCGCCCCAGCACGGGATGATTGCCCCCCCGACTCTGAACCCGCCTGCCGACAATGAGACACGCCTGCCTCAGAATCACGGGCAGATCCAGGTCCGGATCGTCTCGCCCGCCCATGAGTGGACACACCACGTGTCCGGAGGACCATGCCGGCGCCGCGGGACAAGCAAGTCACTGTCGAACCGCAGACTCGGTGGCCCATCACTCAACCGCTCGCTTTGCCAGCCAAGTTCGCCATGCCGCTCACACCGGTCAGACCGCGTCCTGGCCGGGTTTGGATTCATGTCACGAGCGAGCGATATCCAGCCCTACCAAACCAGCACACGGATATCGCATGCCACTCAAGAACGGAAGCAACTCGAAGCCAGAAGCTAGCAATCACCAACAAACACTCGCGCGTACGGACCACCGTACTCACGCCATCGTCGCACCGCTGATCGAGGACAAGTAACCCCCCCCTGAAACAACAAGACCCTGCGGATGCAGGGCCTTGTCGAAGCGGAGAGGGGGGGATTCGAACCCCCGTTACGGGTTACCCCGTAAACACGGATTCCAGCCGTGCGCCTTCAACCACTCAGCCACCTCTCCGGGTGGAAGGGGTCCGGATGATATCCCTCACCACCCGCTCGGGCGAGAGGGTAAAGCTCACCAGGCTCACCAGCCCAACAGATATCCGAACACAAGCGGGGCGACGATCGTGGCGTCGGACTCGATCATGTAGCGAGGGGTGTCCGGGGCGATCTTTTCCCAAGTGATCTTCTCGGACGGTATGGCCCCGGAGTACGACCCGTAGCTGGTCGTCGAATCGGAGATCTGACAGAAGTAACCCCAGAGCGGGATGTCACGCTCGAGGTCCTGACGCATCATCGGGACCACGCAGATCGGGAAATCGCCCGCAATGCCCCCGCCGATCTGGAAGAAGCCGATCGAGGTGCCATCTCCGGTCGTGCGGGTGTACCAGTCGGCCAAGTGGACCATGTAGTCCAGACCGGACTTGATGCACCGGGTGCTGGAGAGGGTGCCGTCGATCACACGGGCGGCCGCAATGTTCCCGAGGGTCGAGTCCTCCCATCCGGGGACATACACCGGGATGCCGGCCTGTGCCGCCGCGAGCAGCCAAGAGTTCTTGGGGTCTGCCTGATAAGACTCTTCCAGCTCTCCCGAGAGCAGGGTGTCCATGAAGAACTCGTGGGGGAATTTGGGCTGGCCCGACCGGTCGGCTCCCTGCCAGCGCTTGAGCAGGACATGCTCGATGCGCCGGATGGCCTCCTCTTCCGGGATGCAGGTGTCCGTAACCCGGTTGAGGTGCCGATCAAGCAGTTTCTGCTCGTCGGCGGGGGTCAGGTCCCGCCAGTCGGGAATTCGCACATAGTGATCGTGCGCGACCAGGTTAAAGACATCCTCCTCCAGATTTGCCCCGGTGCAGGTGATCGCGTGCACCTTGCCCTGCCGGATCATCTCGGCCAGCGAACGCCCCAGCTCGGCGGTGCTCATGGCCCCTGCGAGGGTGACCATCATTTTCCCACCCGAGCAAAGGTGCTTCTCGTAACCCTTCGCAGCGTCGAGGGCGGCCCCGGCGTTGAAGTGGCGGTAATGCTGCTCCATAAAGGCGCGGATCGTCATCACTCGGCTCCTGCGGGCTGGCGCCGCCCAAGAGGGGGTGTGAGGCCCCCGGCGGGGACCAAAAAACGGGACTCAGACGGTAGGCGCGGGCTCGCGACCCGCGAAACCCGTTCTAGACTCAACCAATGACCACCGCGACCCGTTCCGATCTCGTTTCCCCGTCCTCTTCGGCCGACTCGCAATGGACCATCGAGGACAGCGCCTCGCTGTACCGGGTCCCCAACTGGTCGGGCGGCTACTTCTCGATCAACGAGCGGGGCACCCTCGACGCCCGCCCGTCGGGTCCGACCGGCCCACGGATCGACCTCATGGAGGTCATCGACGGCCTCTCGGCCCGGGGGATCGAAACCCCCGTCCTTCTCCGATTCACCGGCATCCTCGAGCACCGGCTCCGCTCGCTGCGCGAGGCGTTCGAGCGATCGATGCAAGAGAATAACTACAAGGGAGGCTATCTCGGCGTATACCCGATCAAGGTGAATCAGCAGAGCCAGCTTGTGCACGAGGTACGCGACTTCGGGCAAAAGTACGGCTTTGGGCTTGAGGTGGGATCGAAGCCCGAACTTTTGGCCGTTCTGGCGATGACGATCGAATCGCCGAACCAGGCCATCATCTGCAACGGTTTCAAGGACGCCCGTTACATTGAGGCGGTAATTCTGGCGACGAAGCTCGGACGCCGGATCATCCCGGTTGTGGAGAATGTCAAGGAACTTCGCCTGATCATCCACTTCGCGGAGAAGCACAATGTCCGCCCGGCCATCGGCGTTCGTGTCAAACTCGCGTCCGGCGGGTCGGGACGCTGGGCCGAATCCGTGGGCGTCAAGAGTAAGTTCGGCCTCACGGTGGCCGAACTGCTCGAAGCCATCAACACGCTCAGGCGCCACGACATGCTCGACAGCCTTACTCTGCTGCATTGCCACACCGGCAGCCAGCTGCAGGACATCTCGCAGGTGAAGCGCGCGATCACCGAGCTCGCCCATGTCTATGTCCAGATGCAGAACGAGGGCGCCGGGTTGAAGATGATCGACATCGGCGGAGGGCTTGGCGTCGATTATCAGGGCAGCCAGACCAACAGCCCCTCGTCCATGAACTATTCACTGGACGAATACGCATCCGATGTGGTCTATCGCATCGGTTCAGTCTGCGACGCGGCGGGAGTTGAGCACCCGACCATCGTCACCGAGTGCGGGCGGGCCATGGTCGCCCACAGCTCGGCCCTCATTTTCAATGTGCTCGGCTCGACCGGCCCCAGCGAACTCGTTGACCGAAGCCTCATCGACGCGAACGGATCGGACGCAGAGCCGCAGCCGATCCGCGATCTGCGTTCCGCGATCGCCACGGCGGCGCGCCCGAGCGGCCGCCTCGTGGAATGCTTCCACGATGCCGAGCGTGCCCGCGAAGAGGCGCTGACCCTGTTCAGCCTCGGGTATCTGACACTGCAGGAACGGGCCTTGGCCGAGCGTCTGTATTGGACCACCTGCTCGTTGGTCCAGGACCGCTGCGCCAAGCTCGACGAGGTCCCCGAGCCGCTCGCGCGGATCGACGATCTGATGTGCGAAAACTACTTCTGCAACTTCTCCCTGTTCCAGTCGCTGCCGGATCACTGGGCCATCGACCAACTCTTCCCGATCATGCCGATCCACCGGCTCAAGGAAGAACCCACCGAACGGGCCGTGCTCGCGGACATCACCTGTGATTCCGACGGAAAGATCGACATGTTCATCGGCAACCAGGGAACCCCCGAGCGGACACTCCCCGTCCACGATCTCAACAACGAGACCTACTTCCTCGGGGTGTTTTTGGTCGGCGCCTATCAGGAAACACTCGGCGACCTGCATAACTTGTTCGGCGACGCCCACGCGGTTCACATCGATGTCGAGGATGGCAAGTGGGTCATCGGCGAGATCGTTCGCGGAGACTCCATCCGAGAAGTTCTCAGCTATGTCCAGTATGAGCCGGACACGCTGAGCAAGCACCTCGAGCGAGAGTGCGAGAAGGCTGTCCGCGCCGGATCCATGTCGGTCGCGGAGAGCCGAATCCTGATTGACTTCTACGACAACGGCCTGAAGGGGTACACCTACTTGGACCCCGAAGCCGATCTGAGTTGATCCACATCCCCGTCCGCAAGCACGCCGGAGCCGCAACACCATGACGCAGTTCCTCGAACCGCCCGCGGAGTTCACCGCGGCCGATACCAGCTCCATCCGCATCATCCCCGTGCCCTACGACGGGACAAGCACCTATCGCAAAGGCGCCGACAAAGGCCCTGCCGCGCTCATCGAGGCATCGACGCAGGTCGAATGCTTCGATATCGAGACGCAGACGGAAGTTCACATCCACGGCATCCACACCGAGGAACCCGTCCTCTGCCACACCACCCCCGAGGACCTGGCGCCGCTCGTGAGAGCACGCGTCTCTGACGCGCTCAGAAGCGGGCGATTTCCCGTTGTCATCGGGGGCGAGCACTCGGTGACCATCGGGGCAATCGAAGCGATCGCCGAGCACCTCGGCTCCGGGAGGTTCACCGTGCTGCAGATCGACGCCCACGGCGACACCCGCGAGTCTTACCACGGCTCCACCCACAATCACGCCTGCGTCATGGCCCGGGCACGCGAGCATGCGACCATCGCCCAGGTCGGGATCCGCGCCATCGACAAATCCGAGTGGGACACGATGGACCGCTCCCGCATCGTCTGGGGCTGGGAGATCAGCAAATCGAAGGACGATTCCTGGATGGACCGCGTCATGGCCATGCTCGATAACACCGTGTACATCACGGTCGACCTCGATGCGTTCGACCCGGCCTATCTGCCGGCGACGGGAACACCCGAGCCCGATGGCATGACATGGCGGCAAGTCAACGATCTGGTTCGGCGGGTCTGCCGCGAACGAACGGTCATCGGGTTCGATGTGGTCGAACTGTGCCCCCATGAAGCGCATCACGGCAGCGACTTCTTTGCCGCCAAACTTGTTCACCGCATGCTCAGCGAAGTCTTCGCCGCCCGTGCATGACACGCAGACGCACGGGGGCAGCCCCGGCGACCTCGCCCTCGGTACCAGCACAGCACGGTGCTCGACTGACCGCGCTGAGCGCCTCCCCGGTGATCACCATCATGACGATGATCCTGATCGCGCATCCCGTCGCGATGTGGCTCTACCAACCGTCGAACCCGCTCGCCGAGGAGAGAAACCTTTCACGCCTAGGTTTGCTGGGTACATCCCACGCGGTGGTTTCGGCTCTGTGCGGATACTCGTGCGGCACGCTGCTCCGCAAGCATCGTATCACAACGGCTGGTGGGATTCGGCTGATCGGCTTCGGCTCGCGGGACTTCGCCGCGTTCACAGACCGCCGCGGATGGATGCTTAAGGTCTGACCGGACCTGCTGAGCAGCTCACCGTGACAACAGCTCCCGAGCCCCACCCACGACCCGCTCCCAGTCGAGCGCAGGGCCCGGGTCGACCTTGTTCTCCTGCACATGCCAGTGCCCGAGAACCCCGCGAAACGACCGGAACTCGTCGTCGTCAAGGGCCCTAGGCAGGACTCCACCGCCCGGCGCACGGGGGTAATCCAATCGGATCTCGGGCAAAGCCCGGTGCAACGCCGCGGTAAGCCGGATCAGCGATTCGTACTGAGCGTCTGTGAGGTCGTACATCACCAGCTCCGAATCATTGATCACACCCGAAACAGGGTCGTCCCGTGACGGGCGCCCGGCCCTCCCGGGCGCTCGCAGCCCTCCATCTCCGAAGCGGGCGGGCAGCGTGATCCGTGTGCGTCCTTGGGCATCCCGCGTATACCACTCCTGCAAGGGCGGCGAGTCCGACGATGGGTACGCCCCGATGTTCGCGATCTCGATCCCGACCGACCTGGTGTTCGCCTTGGTCGCGTGCCAGGCCCGCTCTTTCACATCCAGCGTCTGATAGATTGTCCCGTCGATATCCAGCATGAAGTGGACCGAGAGGCCCCGAAGATCATGAAGCACCCGGAAGCATGTGCGACTCGTCCCGCAGACGTCGTAGTGAAGAACAAACTGGTCCACCACGCCGCGGAGGTCATCGAGCTCCCAGCCGCCGCCGCGATTGGCCTCGTCCATCGCCGGGTCGCCGGTGAGCCGCTGGTTGTAGCGATTTGGCGACGGAAGCCCGTCCTTGATCGAGTCCCAGCCCGACTCGTCCATTCGGGCAAACCGCCGCTCGACCCGGTAGGCGTCATAGCCACCGGGGTCGGTCCATAGCACGACGGGCGCACCGGTGTGGAAGTACTGCCCGGCCACAACGATCTCGTCGCCGCGACGCTCCAGGCGGTCTCCCGGGCGGGCGATCGGTCCCTGAGATCGGGTGCTCGAACACCCCCCCGCGAAAACGAGCACAAACACCGCCATCATCCGAATCAGCCATGCTCTCATCCGTCAACCTCCGTCCCCAAACGGTCCGGCACATGCCGTCGGTTGAGGGTATCGTGCCCATCATGCCCACGCAGGATTCTTCAGGGTTTGTCATGCTCGACTGGCTCGTTCTCGGGGCCTATTTCGTGCTCCTCGCCATCACCGGCTGGATGTTCTCGCGCCGAGAGCAGAAGGACACGAACGATTACTTTCTCGGCGGGCGTCGGATGCCGACCTGGGCGGTTGGGGTATCCATCGTCGCCACCAGCATGTCGGCGGCGTCATTCATCGGCGTGCCCCAGCAGGGCTACGAGACCGACCTGGCCTACCTGAGCACCAACATCGGCATGGTGCTCGCCGCTTTCGTCATCGCCTTCGTCTTTCTCCCGGCGTTTTACCGCCGCCGCGTTCAGACCATCTACGAACTGCTCGATCAGCGGTACGGCCGCACCGCGATGCAGGCCACAAGCGCTGTCTACATGGCCGGCCGGGTCATGGCCAGCGGGGTTCGCGTCTATATCGGGGCGATTCCCGCCTCGATCATCCTCTTCGGGGACAAGGGACTTGAACCGCTCAACCTTTGCATCGCCATCGGCGTGCTCACCGCGGTCGGGATCGTATACACACTCGTGGGCGGCATCGCCAGCGTGATCTGGACCGATGTGATCCAGATGAGCGTGCTGCTGGGCGCCTGCATCCTCGCGATCGTACTCATCGCCAACCAGCTCCCCGCAGGCGCCGGTGAGGTGGTCAACGCTCTCCGTTCCGGCGCAGAGGGCGGTCACAGCAAGCTGACCGTCTTTGCATTCGGCAGCGAAGCGACGCCGTGGTGGGCCAACCCGTTTTCACTGCCAGCCGTGTTCGTGGGATTCACGCTGATGGGCGTTGCGTCCTACGGCACGGACCAGGACATGACCCAGCGTATGCTGACATGCCGAGATGAGAAGGCAGCCGCCAGATCAGTCATCGGCGGCATCCTCTTCGGAATTCCCTCGGTAGCGCTGTTCCTGATTGTCGGGCTGCTCTTGTGGGTGTACTACCAGCAACCGGAACTCTGGCTCGCCGGCGGCTTGGAATCGCCCGCCTCCCCCACCGATTCCCGCCGGGTCTTCCTCACCTTCATCATCGAGCACATGCCCCCCGGCGTGAGCGGTCTGATGATGGCGGGACTCTTTGCGGCCGGGCTCTCCAGCCTCAACAGCGGCGTCAACGCCATGGCCTCGACCTGCATCAATGACTTCTATCGTCGCCTCGCCCCGGGGCTCGATGAACGGGCCTACTTGCGAGCGGGGCGCTTGGCCGTGATTCTTTGGGGCCTCATCTTGGGCGGATTCGCCGTGCTGTGCGTGTTCTGGCAGCATCACTACGGGGAAAACACAACGCTTCTGACCTTCGCGCTCACCGTGATGACCTTCGCCTACGCCGGTTTACTGCCGGTATTCCTGACGGCGCTGCTCACCCGGCGCGGAAGCACAGCCAGCGTGATCGCGGCGTTGGCGACCGGATTCATCCTGGTGCTGATGATGCAGCCGATCCTGTGGACGCGGCTGGTCGATGTGAACGCGATCCGTGAGACCTACGCGGCGTCCGTCGCGGCGAATCCCGAAGCCAGCCGCCCGCCACTTCTGGTCATCCTCGATCTGGCCTTCGTCTGGAAGTTGACCATCGCCAGTTCCATCGCGATGGGTGTCTGCCTTCTGGGTCACTCGCGCCAAGGCAACACTGAAACCGCCCCGATCACTCGGGGGGGTGCTTGCTGAACATCCGATCTACCGTCTTTCAGTCCTGGGCAGGAAAGAGGAACCGGATGGCTTCGGGGAATCGCTCGGCCCAAGCCAACTCGTTGTGATGCGCCTGAGGATCGATCCGCAAACGCCGACGATCCTCGCCGAGCCCGGCTTCGGCCAGCCGCTGGTCGAGCTCCTCGGCCCACGCGCGATACTTCGCGTTGCGGGGGGCGTCGTTCTCGTGATTGCTCACCTCGCGCCCGCCCATACCCACGAAAACCTTGCCGGGCCACACAGTGACCGTATCGAGATAGTCCCGCGCGGCCTTCCCGTCGTCGTGGAGCATCGGCAGGGATTCGACGATCACCTTGCCGAAGACATCGGGGTGCTTGGTAGACGCATACAGAGCAATAGCTCCGCCGAGCGATGCCCCGCCGATCGCGGTGTTCTCTGCGCCGGACTTCACGCGGAAGGCACGCTCGACACGGGGCATGACCTCCCGCGTCATCCAACCGACAAAAGCGTCCCCGTCGCCGGTCTGGCCCTGGATGCTGCCAAAGGGCAAGTACTCCCGAAGCCGGTGCTCGCCCGCGTGGGGCACGCCGACGACGATAATGGGTTCGATCTCGCCACGCTCGATCAGTTCGGTGGCAGTCTCATCGATGTGCCACTCGCTAGGAAGACCAGGCACCGCCTCAAACAGATTCTGGCCGTCCATCATGTACAGCACCGGGTATGTCCGACCCGCGTTCGCCGGATCGGAATAGCCCGGCGGGAGCCAGACAAGCAGGTCACGCATCATTGCCTCGGCCCCGCCCGCGCCGCCGACCACCTCGAGCCGGCGGATGTCCCCTGTGACATCGAGCGTGCGATAGCGGCCCGTTCGCCGCACTTCCTCGGCCATCGGCACGGGCGTGCGGAACTCAGGCACGCTGAACTCCAGGACCGGGCGCTCATCAGGCCCGAGCTTGGACCGATCGACTTTCGGAAGGGAACGGTTTTCGATCGGATTGCCCGAGCCGTCGAGCTCCTCACGATCCCATCCGCCCATCGTGAACTTGAACGCGATAGTCGTGTTCGCCGGTACATCGTCGATCACGATCTGCCACTTCCCATCCGATCGCGGGGACAGAACGAACTCCGGATCGGCCGGATTCCATCCGTTGATGCTCGACGCGAAGTAGATGGGATGCTCCAGCGAGGCGGCCTTGGACTCGTCGGTCACCAGCAGGACGAACCCCTGAGGCAGCAGTTCGGGCTGGACCATGTCAGGCTCCTGCACAACGGCGGATGCCCCGGAAGCTGCGCACGCGGCCGCCGGTAGCGAGAGAGCGAGGATCGATGCAACGGGGATCAAGTGCTTTCGCATGCCGGTTCTCCGTAAGTTGCCCCATAATACCCCCCTTCAAAAGACGACGCCCGCGCGTCAGCGCGGGCGTCGTTGAGAATCAAGCGATCAGAACACCTGATTAGGGGCAGCCCTGGTTGTACAGCCCGATATAGGCCTGGATATCGAAGATGTTGAACACGCCGAACGGGGCGGCCAGGTCGGCGGCCGGGTTCTGCGTGTTGTACAGACCGATGAAGGCCTGGATATCGAAGATGTTCAGCACACCGAACGGCGCCGCCAGGTCGGCCGGGCACGACACGGGCGGATTGGTGAGATTGATGTACTGAGTTCCAGCGATGGAGTTCCAGTCAAGATCGGCCACGCCGTCCCCGTCGGTGTCACGCGGGCCGACATTCGCCGAACCCGCGGGCAGGCCGCCGAACACCTGATTCGAGATGAAGTCGAAGCCGGCGTTGCTGATCCAGCCGGCCATCAGGATGTCCTGGTTGCCGTCCCATCCCAGCTCGTCCAGATCGATCGAGAACTCGATGCCGGTGTTCACCGCACGCACGGCGTTCGAGTCGGCCGTCGTATCGGTCACGCCACCGACATTGGAGTTATTGAGCGCCACGGTGATCAGCCCGGGGATCCCGGTCGGGATCACACCGTTGAAGGCGTCGTCCGAGATCAGACGGGGAGCATACTCGGCATACAGACCTCCCAGCGACCCGTCCTGGATGTCCAGACGCGGTCCGGAGAAGTCGATGATCGCGACATCGCCACCGAAGTAGCTGCCGTAGTCCGTGATCACGCCGAAGAAGGGATCAAATTGGGCGCCGTTGGTGCGAAGCACGGTCGAGTCCATGAAGCGGACATCGGTGTTCGTGCCACCGTCAACGCCAGTATTGAAGTTCATCCAGTAGTCAGCGGCGAAACCGGAATCAAAGGTGATGCCAGCCTGGTTGTTCACCGCGTTGAAGCTGATGTCAACATTGGTGTCCAGGATCGTGCTCTGGCCGCCGGGACGAACATCGAAGAAGAACTGGACCTTGTTGTAGTTCACTTCCATGTTGGCGCCGACGAACACATAGAGACGATTGTTCGCGGTGTCCAGATAGGCACGGACATTGTTCAGCTCCGAGCCATACGCCCAATCCGCATCCGGAGCGATCGGAGTCGGCGAGGCCGGATTGCCCTCAACGCCCACGGTGTTGGAGTTGTCCACCGCGAGCGTCACGCTGGGAACACCGGCGTCGCCGCCGGTCGGCACGCCCGCGTTCGCGGCGCCATAGCCGGCCAGCGTGCCGAGCAGGTTGATGTCCGAGTTGATGCCGCCGAAGTAGGCGCGGGGCACATTCGGGGTCATGCCATCGGCATCGTCGTCGGTTGAGTCGATCGACAGGACATAGTCCGCGTCGAAGCCGGTATCGAACACCAGGCCGCTCTGGCCGGAGGGGATGAACCCGCCCGAACCGGATGCGGAGCCGAGCGTAGCGTCCCCACCCGCGCCGGTGTCGATGTAAATGTCCAGACCGTTCCCGTTGAACTCAAGGTTGCCGGCGATGAAGATGTACAGATCGCCGCCATTCTTGGCCATGTACACCGCGTCGATCTCGGAGCCGCCGCCGTTCGGACCGGCGCCGTCCACCGTGCCGTCGGTCTCGTTGCCGAAGCCGGTGTAGTTCTGCTGCAGGAACACGCGGGTGTAGATCACATCGGAATCAAGAAGGCCGTCCACCGTTTCGGCGCCGGTTGCGATCGAGGACAGGTCCACCGAGATGTGCTGGGTGGTCGTGTCCAGCGGAGGGGCATTGAAGTCCTGCGGGCCACCCAGGTTCGGGGTATCGATCGGCAGCGTGCCGATGATCTGGTTGGACTTGAATGTCCGGTCGCCCGAGTTCACCCAGCCGGCCATCCGAATGGTCTCGTTGCCGGTAAGCCCCAGCGCGCTCAGCGGGATGCGGATCTCGATGCCCGTAGTCACATTCTCGGGGTCGCCGAAGTTGCCGCCGGAGAAGTCGCCGGCCTCGTTGTTGCCAAAGCCCGTCGGGACATTGTTCGCCCAGATGATGTCGCTGTAGAACGAGCCCTCGGTCACCGGATCGAAGGTCCCGTCTACGACGGGCTGGGCCAGCACGGTGCCGGCCGCCGCAAAAATGGATGTGGCAGTGACCACGCGACGAATGTTCATTTCGGTCTCCCTCTTTGAATGCACGGGGACACCCCCGCAGAAACACATGGAACGGACAGCCCTTCCCTCGGAAGGATGCTCTCGGATTTCAGAATAGCGAAACCCGTTTCCGAGTTCGACCCCAAACTCGTGAAAACACCCGTTGGACCGATGATTTTTGGATGATTATCGGGTCCCAGCCCCGCCAGAACCACGAAACCACGCCCCGCCACCGGTTCCCGGCACCTCGACCCAACCTACCGACGCGCCCACCGAATCAAGGCCCCTAGCCTCGGCACCCAAGGCTGGCCGACCGTCCCGCGCGATCGCCAGTTCGACCACACCCTCCCCGAGTCTGCGACGGAACACCAGCCCCCCGCCCGCCAGCGACTCGACCTGCAGGGTCCCGAACCGCAGCGTGTCCGACCATCGCGGGTCACGGCGCCAACCGAGCACGACGCTCAGGTCGGCTCGAAATCCCGCGTCCGGCGTGTCAGCCGTGGGCGCGATGCCAGGCCACGGCATCGGACGCCGGTTGTCGGGGTCGTCCGCCCCGGGCAACGCGAACTCATCGCCGTTGTAGATCATCGGAGAGCCGGGCAGGACGCTCAGCAAGGCATACGCCAGCATCAGTCGGCGCTTGGACTCGGCATCGGGCGGTGCGGCGTCGTACGAAGACCCTTTCGCCCACGGCTGCGCGCCGTTGTCGTACGCACGCTCGACCGGATTGGCCATCAGCGAGGCACCCCGCTCCGTATCGTGCGACGCGATCAGATTCATCTGCGCCAAGTCGTTCGCCGGATCGTGCGAGAACACAGCCCGGATCCGCTCGGCCAGCACGCCGTCCGTCGTCGCCGCACGCCCGATCGAGAGCCAGTCCGCGATCGCCATCGCCAGCGGATAGTTCATCTGCGCATCGAACGCCACCCCATCAAACCACAAGGCCCCGTCGGTCCAGATCTCGCCAACCAGCACCGCGTCCGGGTTGATCGACCGCACGAGCGTGCGCCAATCCCGCCAGAACGCCCGCCCGACCTCTGGCGCGACATCGAGCCGCCAGCCGTCGATACCGTCGGACGGGTCCCCGTCGCCGTCCGGATCCATCCAGCGCCGCGTCACCGCCTCCACATGCGCCTTCGGCCCGGGCGCGAGATCCCCCTCGGGCGTCTGACGAAACTCGGGCAACGCCCCGTTGCGCCGGTCCCAAGCGTCGTAGCCGACCAGGTCGCCCTGCTCGTTGAACTCCGCCTTGAACCAGTCGGCGTACCGGGACCGCGCCCCGTGCTCGATCAGGTCCCGGAACGCGAAGTGCTCACGCCCGACATGATTCCACACGCCGTCGAGGATCACGCGCATCCCGCGCTTGCGAGCCTCGGGGAGCAGGACCTCGATCAGATACCGGTCCGCCGGCTCCCACGCCCAGGTCGTCTCATCGAGCGGATCCTCGCCCGATCGATCCGTTGCCACAGGGCGCCCGGGGTCCCCCAGCGTGGGGTCCACATGGCGATGGTCCGACGCCTCGTACTTGTGCAGCGACTCCGCCTCGAACACCGGGCACAGATAAAGCCCGGTCACACCCAGCTCGGCCAAATCATGCAGCGACGCCACCAGCCCCTGCAGATCGCCGCCATACCGCCGCTCGTACACGCCCTGCCCGACGCTCCCCCACCACCGATCGGGATCGTTGCGGAAGCGCAGAGGGTCCACAACCCGCCGATTCCAGATCATCTCGATCTCCTCCATCGACGCATCGTGGAACGGCGCGTCCCATGCAAGAACCGTTCGCGCCCAGCCGTAGGGATCGTTCTCGGGATTGCCGTTGCGGAATCGCTCTGGAAACACCTGATACCAGACCAGCCCCTTGGCCCAGTCCGGGCTGGAAGCCCCGGTCGGCACCCGATCCGGCTCGATCTCGATCCACCGAACCGGTCCGCCGGTTTCGGGGAGCGCTAACCGAACCGGTCCCGCCGCCCCGCCGTCGGGAAGTCGGACCCGGGCCGTCATCCAGCCGCCGCGGACCGGATCGGGTTCCAATACACCCCGGACCTCAGTACCTGCAGCCTCCAAGACCAGCCGATTTCCGCCCCAAGGCTCTGGAATCGTGACCTCCAGGATCGGGGGGGTATCCGCAATCCACCGGACACTCGCCAAAGACATATCCTCTTGCGCCACAGCTTGTTGCGCCGTCCCGCAGGACACGAGCCCGATCGGAGCCAGAATGGCCGGAACCCGTCTCCGCATGATACGAAAGTATATTCGTTTGACAGGGAGCGGATTCATCCGTTAGACTCGTGCTGAGGGACAGGCCCGCTCCGGGCCGGATCATGAAGGCCGGGGAAAGCCCGGCCATGAGGGAAGCATGATGGCACACCACCGCGTCGGACGCCGCGAAGGAGGTTTCACACTTATCGAGCTTTTGGTGGTGATCGCGATCATCGCTCTGCTCATCGGCATCCTGTTGCCGGCGATCGGGAAGGCACGCGATACCGCCAAGAACCTGATCTGCCAAGCGAACGCTCGAGGTATGGGGCAATCCATGTTGGTCTACTCGAATGACCACAAGGACTGGTTTCCGATGATGCCGGTCCAACCAAAGAACCCCACCGCGCCTCCGCCACCTTCTTGGAGCCGGTATCGCTTGGCTGCGAATCAGGAAGACGCTGGAGGCGTCGCCGGCATGTTCAGCCTGTATCAGGCCGGCGATGCGACTGTCACTGATTATTCAACGCCTCCGGTTGGTGACAGAGGCTACATCGGCTCTCCGATTGGCGGCATCGCTCGGTATCCGGACGGGAGCGACACGCCGATCATGAGAGACTATCTCGATGCGCTCGAAATTCTCACCTGCCCGCGCGATCGTGAAGACAACTACTTCGGCTTTGGAAACATTGAAAACCGCAGGTACAGTTTCAGCGGACGCGTACCGAAGGTCCCACAAGCCCCGACAACCGAAGAACAAGTAATCTCCTACAACATCAGCTACCTCTACTTCGCCGGCCTGAAGGCGAATGACCCCGGAGTTTTGACCTCAGTGGTGATGTGGGGCGACGAAACGAACACGAACGACATCGCGCTGAATGCCTTTTACGGCTACAACTGGGTCGATGACACTGCGGGGCAAGAACCCCAAGGAGTGCTCGACGAGCTCGGCTTCAATCCAGAGACCGGGTACGCGGACGTCGACAATCACGGCGACGCTGGAGGCTACTTCGCCTTCTCCGATGGCCACGTCGAGTTTGTAACCAAGAACCCGCAACGCACCTTCTTTGCCAATCCCCACCGGTCCCGCAATCGGTACGACCAAGACGGTAATGTGATTGGTCTAGAACCGATCTCGCAGGCCGAGCAGGACATCGCAAAAACAGAGGGCAAGAGCATCAACATGCTTGACCCCAACCGCAGCAGCTTTATGAGGACGATCGACTAACATGATATCCTGAAATATGGCCTACCCGTTGTGCACAATGCATGCGCCACGGGTTGGCATGCAAGCCACTCACACAAAGGACACTTGCGTGAACAAAGCATCTCTCTTTGCGTCCATCATCTTGGTTGGCGGCTGGGCTTCGGCCCCTTGTCTGGCAGCGATTATTTATGTAGACGGCACGGCCACCGGACTCAACAATGGGACGAGTTGGAGAAATGCGTACACTGATCTTGCCGATGCGCTCGCGGTCGCGACCAGCGGCGACGACATCTGGATTGCGGCCGGGACATACGATCCGAGCGGGGCTGTCACACGCGACACGTTCGACGGCACAAATGTTTGCACTGCATATCCGCTAAACAATTGCGCCTCGCTTTCCTCACGCGCAAAGAGCTTTGTCATCCCGACGGGAGTCGACCTGCTAGGTGGCTTCAGTGGAACAGAAACGAGTCCGACGCAACGGATTCTCGACTCGTCATCGACCATACTTACGGGAGACTACTCTCGAAACGACTCTCCATTTGACCTCAGCACACGCGGCGAGAACGTCTTCCAGGTGGTAGTGGTAGACGGAACGAGCGGAACGCCGCAGACCATCGATCGGCTCACTATCTCTCACGGGCATGCCTACGGCTTCGATAACTTTTTCGGCTCTACCCTTCCTGACTTCGATGCCGGAGGCGGCATCGTGATCTTGGATGGCGAGATCATGCTCTCCAATGTCCGTGTCGTCGACAACAGCGCCGCCACCGCCGGCGGCGGCATGGTTAACCTTTCGAGCGGCACCGTCACCATCTCTGACTGTGCTTTTGAAGGCAATTTCATTGTCGACGATACTGCTGGCTCTTCAAGCCTGTACTTCCTGTACCCTGGCGGCGGCGCGATCCTTCATGCCCTTGTACCCATCGCGGGCCAAACCGAAATCGGTACTCTGCACATATTCGACACTACATTCTCGAGTAATAGTGCAACCCAGTCGGCCCGCGCTGGTGCCATCTACGCGCCATCGGCTGGAACCAACTCTTCCGACAAAACGATTGTCATCAGGGACTGCGTTTTTTCTGGGAACTCTGGCGGGGCGCACTATATGGGTGGCAACAACTATGTCGAAACCGGTGGAACGATCGAACTTGGTCTCCCCAACACCTACACGGTTGATCTAGAAATGACCGGCACTACCGTCAGCGACAGCGTTGGTGGGTGTGCGATTCGTGTTGAGTGGGGCGATGCAACCATCGACGACTGTGTATTCCAAGACAACTCTACGCTCTTCCAGTACTCGCCATTCTCGCCGAATGGCGCGGCAGCCCTATACGTGTTCGGAGAAACCTTGCTTTCAAACAGTCACTTTGAAGGGAACACGGGCGAGCAGTATGGGGCAACCTATATATATGGCTCGGTTACAGACTGTGTGTTCGAGAACAATACTGCAGCCGGCACTGGGTCTGGGAGCAACTACGGAACTGGCGGTGCTATATATGGTGCGGGCCAGTTATTCGTTGACCGGTGCACCTTTACAGGCAACTCAGCCACGGAACTGGGAGGAGCTATTTACCGGACCCCTGCAAGCATTGTCTCAAACTCGCTCTTCGTAGATAACACAGCATTTGTTGGTGGCGGGATCTACCTGACCGATACGACTGCACAAACTAAGATCATCAACTGCACTTTCGCAGAAAATTCGGCAGGAATCGGCGGCGGCATATACCGGGACGCGGACGCCAACGTTCTGATTGCCAACTCAATTCTTTGGGACAATACCGATTCAGTCGGCACCCTTTCCGGCCAGATCGCCGGTACAACCCAGCCCAATCTGACTGCCGAATACAGCCTCGTCGACGACCCCGCCGCCAATTTCGGCGGGACCGGCATGGTGTATTCCGATCCATGGCTCGAAGATCCTTCGAGTGGGGATTATTCTATTAAGCTCAAGTCCCCGGCGAGGGAGTCCGGCTCCAACTCAGCTCTGGACACCAACGGAGACGCGGTTCAAGATATCCTTATTGACATTCTCGGTGGCGCGAGGGTCCAAGGGCCTGCCAGCGGAGTTGTGGATATGGGAATGCGAGAGCGTTGCTTCGCTGACCTCGACGGGAGTGGCTCGGTCAACTACTTTGACATTTCAATGTTTATTTCTATGTACAACGCATCTGATCCTGACGCCGATATATCTCCGCCTGGTGGTGATGGCATGCTGAACATCTTTGACCTCAATGCATTCATAGTCATTTACGACAACGGAGCCCCCTGCAACTAATCAGGCCTTTCGACCTATCCTCGGAGCGAAAGTCCCGGGATAGGCTTATTGCCTGGCCTCCACACCCGACCCGCCGAACGGACCCGAAACCGTGGACGATCCCACCCCGTCGCGACAGCCCGGCGTGCATGGCCCCAGACGCCGTTCGCTGGGCGATCTGTTCGCCCACCAGGAATCCGGGCTGCTCATCGTCATCTTCCTCATGGGCCTGGGCCTGACCCTCTTCGGCATGGCCAACCCCATCACCCGCAGCATCCCCGTGCCGGTCGCGCCGGATGCAACGGTCGTCTTCCTCGATCTTGACGGCGCTGAACACGAGCCCGGCACGCTCTCCCGCTCTCGCACCGCGGGCTTCCTCGTGCGGACGGGCGACAGCGAGCGCACCTACAGCGCCGCAGACGGTTGGCGATACGACGCCGCGAAGCGCACGCTCTACGGCGAACGCCAGGTCAACGCCTTCTTGAACAAAGCCAACCTCGTCCTCGTCGCCAAGGACGCCAGCTTCTTCGCCATCATGGCCGTGGGCATGACCGCCGTGATCATCCTGGCGGGCATCGACCTGTCCGTCGGCTCGATCTATGGCCTATCGGCCATCGTCGGCGCGATGGCCATGTCGTCGCTCGGGCCGGACGCCAACGGCTTCGTCGCCGTCGCCGTCGGCCTGGCCGTGTGCGTGGGTGTCGGCGCACTGTGCGGCCTGGCCAACGGCTCCATGACCGTCGGGCTCGGCGTTCACCCGTTCGTCATCACCCTGGGCATGATGGCCGCCCTCCGCGGGCTGACCATCGTCCTGCCCAGCGAGTTCCGCAACACCCAGTCCATCGGCGGCTTCCCCGAGTCGTTCACCAGTGGCTTCTTCAAGGCCGAGATCCTCGGCGTGCAGCCCGTTCCTGTGATCGTGATGCTCATCGTCGCGGTGGCCGGCTGGTTCACGCTCTCCCGCACCGTGTTCGGGCGGCGGGTCTTCGCCATCGGCGGCAACGAGACCGCGGCCAAGTACGCCGGCATCCCCGTCGGGCGGGTCAAGGTGCTGGTCTACACCATCATGGGCGCCCTCGCCGGGCTGTCCGCCTGCGTCTACCTCGGCTACCTCGGCGCAGCAGAGACGAACGCCGGCAACGCCTACGAACTCCAGGTCATCGCCGCCACCGTCATCGGCGGCGCCTCGCTCATGGGCGGACGCGGCACGGCCCTGGGCGCCGTCCTCGGGGCCATCGTCATCCAGCTTATCAACAACGCCATGATCATCCTCGGCGTCGACCCCAACTACAACCAGATTGTCATGGGCGGCGCGATCATCGTCGCCGTCGTTATCGACCAGACCAAGCAACGCCTCGCCAAGCGGCGCGGCTGATCCTCGCAGGGAGACATACATGCGCATCACCATCACTACCGCCGGCGTCGTACTGCTCGCCGCCGGGCTCGCCCTCAACGGCTGCGGCAAGTCCAACAACCAGCCCGCCGCCAACGGCGGCTCCGGCAAGGCCCCCACCGCCGCCGAGAATGTCTACACCATCGGCGTCATCGCCAAGAGCAACGCCAACCCCGTCTTCCAGGCCGCCCGGACCGGCGCCGAAGCCGCCGGCCGCCGCCTGACCGAGGAACTCGACGGCGTCACCGTCAATGTCCAGTGGAAGACCCCGCCCCAGGAAGACGCCCAGCTGCAGGCCCAATATGTCGAGCAGCTCATCGCCGCGGGCGTCGACGGAATCGCCATCTCCGTCACCGACGCCAATGTGCTCAACAGCGCCCTCAAGGCCGCCGTCGACGCCGGCATCGTCGTGGTCACATTCGATTCCGACGCCCCTGACTCCGGCCGCATGGCCTACTACGGCGTGGACGACACCGCCGCCGGCGCCGAAGTCATGCGACAGCTCGCCAGCGTCATGGACGGGCAGGGCACCGTCGCCGTCCTCACCGGCAACCCCGCCGCCACCAACCTCGCCAACCGCGTCAAGGGCGTCCTCGAGGCCGCCGCCGAGTTCCCCGGCATCACCATCAAAGATGTCTACAACTTCACCCCAGAAACCGCCACCGAGGCCGCCGCCAAGATGCAGCAGGTCCAGACCGCCAACCCCGACATCACCGGCTGGGCCCTCGTCGGCGGCTGGCCCCTCTACACCGACAACGCCCTCGACGGTATCTACGAGAACGCCAAGGTTGTCTCCATGGATCCTCTGCCGCTCCCTCTTGAGTATGTCAGGAAGGGCCAGGTCCAGGTACTCGTCGGCCAGCCCTACTTCGGCTGGGGCGAGAAGTCCGTAGAGATGATCGTCGACAAGCTCGAGTTCAACCGCGAGCCCGAGTCCGAGTTCGTCTACGCCACCTTCGACATCGTCACCCCCGACAATGTCGAGGAGTTCGGCCAGAACTGGAAGATCTGGCTCGGAGAGGATTGAGCCGGGGAAAAGGGATCAGCGATCGGCCATCAGAAGTCAGGAAACGACCGACACCGAATGTCCCACATCGCTCATCCTAACCCCATGACGGCTGGTGGCTGATGGTGGATCCCCGTCCAACTCTGCTCCGCGCGACCCACATCTCCAAGCGCTTCGGCATCACCCAGGCGCTCGACGATGTCTCCGTGGAGTTCTTCAAAGGCGAGGTCCACGCCCTCATGGGCGAGAACGGTGCCGGCAAAAGCACCCTCGGCAAGATCATCTCGGGCCTGCACAAACAGGACTCCGGAACCGTCACCATCGACGGCCGCGAACTCATACCCGGCTCCCTCGACGACGCCTTCGCCGCCGGCGTGCGCATCGTGCACCAGGAACTGGCCCAGTGCCCGAACCTGTCCGTGGCCGAGAACCTCTGCCTGCACGCCATCCCCAAGAAGGGCCTGTGCGTCGACTTCCGGGCCATGGAGGAACGCGCCGCCAGGCTCATCCACAAGATCGAACCATCGATCGATGTGCGCAAGCCTCTGGGCCTGCTCAGCCCCGGCCACCGACAGATCTGCCAGATCGCTGCCGCCCTCGACGAGGACGGGCCCCACGGCGGGGCCAAGGTCATCGTCTTTGACGAGCCCACCAGCTCGCTCTCTATCCACGAGACCGACCGCCTGCTCGCCATCGCACGCGATCTGGCCGCGTCAGGCGTGACCGTCATCTATGTCTCCCACCGCATGAGCGAGATCTTCGCCTGCTGCGACCGCGTCAGTGTGCTGCGAGACGGGCAGTATGTCGCCACCTCCGTCATCGCCGACATCGACGAACCCACACTCGTCGAGCAGATGATCGGCCGTCGACTATCCACGCCGGGCGCCAAGGCCGCCGAGGCCCTCGCCGACGCCGCCGGCATCGAGCACCGCGTGACCGCCGACGCCCCCGTACGGCTCCGCGTCCGAGATCTCTGTTCCCCCGGCAAAATCGAGCCGGTGTCCTTCGATCTCCGCGCCGGCGAAATCCTGGGCATCGGTGGCCTGGTGGGAGCGGGCCGCTCCGAACTGCTCAACGCCCTTTTCGGGTTGGATCCAAAAGCCACCGGCTCGGTCGAGATCGAAGGCGTCTCCATCGCGGGCAAGGGCCCCCGGGCCGCCATCACCGCAGGCATGGGCTATGTCCCAGAGGACCGCCGCCTTCAGGGCCTGTTCTTCAACCTCGCCATCGACGAGAACATCCTCGCCCCGATCATGCCCGACCTGTCGCACGCAGGCATCCGCGATCTCAACGCCGAACTCGCCGAGGTCCAGAACCGCGTCCAACGCTTCCAGGTCAAGACCGCCACCCTCCGCCAGACCGGCCCAGGCGAACTGTCCGGCGGCAACCAACAAAAGCTCCTCATCGCCCGCTGGATGCGGGATGTCACAAAGGTCCTCCTCCTTGATGAGCCCACCCGCGGCATCGATGTCGGAACCAAGGCCGAGGTCTACCGACTCGTCCAGGAAGCCGCCGCCGCCGGACTGGCCGTCTTGCTCGTCTCCAGCGAGATGCCCGAACTGCTCGCCCTATCCGACCGCATCCTCGTTATGGCTGACGGGCGGATCCAGGGCGAACTCTCCGGCAAGGACATGACGCAGACCAACATCATGACCCTCGCCACACGCGAGACAGGCGTAAAGAAAACCCGGGCCTGAAGACCCGGGTCATTGTTCCGAGCACCGCGGGCCAGCCTCAGCCCCGCAACACCACAATCTCTTCGCCGTCCGTACCCCACACGGTGAACTCTTCGCCACCAGGGTTGATCAGCCGCACCCGCACCGGCCGATCATACCGCGGCATGGCACCCTCGGCCGACTTGACGCGGATGACCACCGAACCGTCCCGACGCGTCTCGGCGCGGTAGGTCGTCAGCAGATACTCCCCGTCCTTGAAGCCCCAGCCCTCGCCGGCGTCTTCGTACATCGTGCCCTCGGCCGTTCCATCCGCAGCCAGGTGGACGATCAGGTGCAACTCGTCCCGCGAGTCGGGCCGGTCGCCGAAGTACTGCGTCACCGGGGCGGCCGTGATGATCGAACCGGGCTTGATGTACAGGTCCGGCTGGTGGATGTCCTTGCTGTCCCGCCCGCCGTCGAATGATGGGAAGTCGAACTTGGCCCACGCCACGCCGTCAATAGGCTTGGGAAGCACGGGCACGCGGTCGGCATCGGGCGTCACCTTGGCAACCACCAGCAGGTCCTCGCCGAGCAGGAACGAATCGTCCTCGCTCCGCAGCGCCGGATCGGCAGGATCAGCAAAGAAAGTCGGGGCCGCGATCGGCAGCCCGGTCTGCGAACTGACCCAGAACTGAGTGTAGATATACGGCATCAGGCGGTAACGCCGCTCCAGCGCACGCCGGCAGGTCGCCTCGACCTCCGGACCGAACGCCCATGGCTCCTTGTCGATGTTGCCCTTCGCGGTGTGGCCACGGCTGAAGGGCAGCAGTGCTCCAAACCCCATCCAGCGTGCGAAGAGCTCACCGTCGCCGTTGTAAGCGAAGCCGCCGATGTCCGGTCCGCAGAATGGCTGCCCGGACAGCGACAGGTTCAGAGTCATCGGGATCGACATCTCCAGGTGCGGCCAGTTGGCGCTGTTGTCACCTGTCCAAGTCGCCCCGTACCGGTGCCCACCTATGTAGTTCGCGCGGCTCAGCACGAACGGCCGCTTGTCGGGATTGACCGCCATGACCCCCTCACGGGTCGCTTTGATCATCATCATCCCGTAGACATTGTGATACCGAGCATGGTCGCCGGGACCGCCGAGTTCCGGGTCCGCTTCGTGCCGGTTGTCTTCGGGCATGGTCTTCGTTGGGACATTGAAAACCGCCGGCTCGTTCATGTCGTTCCACACGCCGTCGATGCCCAATGCCATGAAGTCCTTGTACAGGCCCGCCCACCACTGCCGCACATCCGAGCGGAAATAGTCGGGGAACACGCACACCCCCGGCCAGACCTCACCCGTGTAAACCTCACCCTTGGCGTTCTTGACCCAGACATCATGCTCAGTGCCGGAGTCGTAGACGAAGTAGCCCTCCTCCTTCTTCACGCCCGGATCGATCATCCAGACATTCGACCAGCCCCGCTCATCAAGCCACTCGTTCAGACCGGCGGGGTCCGGGAACTGCTCTTCGTCGAAGGTGAACACGCGATACCCGTCCATGTAATCGATGTCCATCCAGATGACATCGGCGGGCAACTTCCGATCGCGGAACTCCTGTGCCACCTCTTTCACCCGGCTGTCCGGGTTGTACGAGTACCGGCACTGGTGGTATCCCACCGCCCACTTCGGTGGCATCTCGATCGTGCCGGTCAGCCTCCCGAGCCCGATCATGACTTCCTGCGGCGAATCGCCCTCGATCACGATCAGCGGGAACTGGTAGTTCGGAGCGCGGAAGGTGATCCCGCCCCGCAGATCCATCTCGCACCGCTCGGTGGTGTCCGCCAGCACGCCGAACGCAGTCCCGTCGGCCCGCACCGCCAGCACCCACGGGTGCGAGGTGTAGAGGTTCGGGTCGCCCAGCCCATAGCCGAACGCGTCGTAGTTCCAGGCCTCGGTCACCTGACCGTTGCGCAGCAGGGGACCGGCGCACTCACCGGTCCCGTACAGACTCGTCCCTGGCTCCACGGCGATAGACGCCACAAACCGTCCGGTCTCCGCGTCCTGCGAGAATGTCGGGCGCACGCCCGCCTCGGCGGGGTCAACCTTCCCCGTCGGCTCGAACACACGAACCATGGCAAAGGACGGACGCCGCGCCTCCGCCGCGGCAGGGGACGCGTCGAACCGCACAATCCCTTCATCGAGCCGTTCGGCGATCATCTGAGCGGTGGCGGGCACAGCAAACATGCAGGCCGCCGCAATCAGCGCGGCGGGGGTCAAACGGTGCGTCATCGTCGGGCTCCCTCATTCAGTCCCGTCTCCGGGGAAATACTTTCGTGAATCCTACCCGTTCTCGGTCCTCCTGTCCGACCAATTTCCGGACCCAGCGATCCGTGAGGCATCGCAGGGCAAGTTTCGCACGAAAGTAGGTTCACAATCGACCGTCTTTCGGCCATAATGCCCCTGCGGAGGGGTCCCCCGCCGCAACCTGAGGGAGCCAGACACAATGCAGAGCAAGATGCGAACAGTCCCGGTACGCGCCGCGTTCATCGCCATTGCGGCCATCGCCGCAGCCGCCGGGTCCGCCCACGCCCAGAACAAGCAGAACTACCTCCAGTGGTTCGAGGCCGAGTGGGACGACATCGAACGCCGCGTGCCGGACTTCTTCCTTGCCGGCTACGACGCCGTCTGGCTCCCCCCACCCTCCAAAACCTCCGCATACAACAGCCCAGGCTACGACCCTTTCGACCGCTTCGATCTTGGCCAGCCCCCGCTTTTCACCTTCTCGACCGGCCGGGCCAGGACCACCTACGGCACCGAATCGACCTTCCGGGCCATGATCGCCGAACTGCACCAGGCGGGCGCAGAGGTCTACATCGACGCGATCCTCAACCACAACTCCGGACGCACAGAGTCCGACGCCTTCCTCGCCCAAGGCGGCTGGCCCGGCTTCTGGATCCCCCGCGAGAACCCTCCCCGCGACAAGCAACCCACCGACAACTGGGGTGACTTCAACAGCGGTAACGCCCAAGGCTATCTTCAGAGCGAGAATCCCGGCGGTCCCAACTACGACCTCATCAACGGCGACCTTGTCGGGCTGATCGACATCGCTCACCAGTCGAACAACCAGTTCATTCGCCACCCGGTCGCCGCAGGCAACCCGCAGAACATCCCGAGCGGCACCATCTGGAATCAGCCCAACCCCGCCAACGCCGCCAGGTATCCCGACCGCGATCTCGCCCCGGACACCTTTACCAACCCGGGCACAAGCCGCCACCCCGGCGCGATCAACTTCATCCGGTACCCGTTCAACACCGCCGACCCAATGGCGGGCGACGCTGTGGCCGACAACGCCACCGGACTGCTCATGCGCTGGTCGCAGTGGATGATCCAAGAAATCGGCGTCGATGGCTTCCGTCTCGATGCCAGCAAGCACGCCCCCACCTGGTTCTGGGATCAGTACTTCGATAGCGCGATCCACATGACGCGGACCACCCCCGACGGTCGGAAGGTCAATCCGTTCACCTTCGGCGAGAATGTCACGGGCAACTTCGACATTCTCTCGAACCTGACCCGGAAGGACAGCTTCGCCAATCGCGACGCGCTCGACCTGCAGGGTGCCGCCCGGCTGCGCGATCTGCTTAACGCCGGCGGATTCGGCTCATGGGCCAACATTCAGGCCAACGCCGATTCGGGCCACCTCGACGCCGCCGATGACGGCTTTATCAACGGCTCGATGGGCGTCAACCATGTCTTCAGCCACGACAACGGGTCCACCGGCAGCGGCTCGTCCATGCCGCCCATCCCCACCGAACGCCAGCAGGGCCACCAGATGCACGCCTACATGCTGATGCGCCCGGGCCGCTCGATCGTCTACCACCACGCCCGGGGCATTCCCCGGACCGGTGGCGGCTTCTACCCGCGTGAGGGCGCGCCCAAGGCCCTCGGCTGGAACCCCGCGACTCAATCACTCGACGACACCATCACGACCCTCGTCCGAATCCGCAATCAGGTCGCCTACGGCCAGTACTTCCCTCTCAACGGCAACACCAGCGATGTGTTCGTCTTCGAGCGTGCCTTCAACGGGCAGGCAAACTGCCTCGTCGCGGTCAACGACCGCTGGGACTCCGGCACCATCACCGTGACCGTCAACACCAGTTATCCCCAAGGCACCCGCCTGCACGAGATGACCGGCAACGCCGCTGATCCGGCCGTAGACGGCTCGAACACCATTCCCGAAACCATCGTCGTCGGCGCGAACGGCCAGGTCACCCTGACCGTCCCCAACAACAAGACGGGCAGCAACGAGCACGGCCTCGGGTACCTCGTGTATGCTGAAGCCTTGCCGAACGCGACGGTCAGCTTCATCGGCAGCCAGAGCACCATCGCTCCGGATCCAGCCAACTTCCCCGACTCACTCCAGCGTCTCAACCCCATCACGGTCCTCACCGGTGATTCTTTCGAGATCCGCGTCCAGACCACCGCGGGCGATCCCCTCGATCCCAACACGGACGACAACGCGCTCTTCGCCTTCAACCAGCGCGTCGAGGATTTCAACGGCAACGGCGCGCCCGACTTCGCCCCGACCGCCTCGGTCATCGGCGGCTACGAGCAGTTCCTCACGGTCAATCAGCCCCTGTTTGGCTCGGGCAACTCGACCGGTCTTTATCGCCAGGTCATCGACGCCACACAGATGGAAGAGGGTCTGCATTATCTCAGCGTGATCGTCTTCCGCCACAGGCCCGCCGGCACCACGCCGATCTTCCGCGAAGTCCGCAAGGTGATCTATATTGACCGCCTACCCCCGGACATCGAACTGATCCAAGCCGGCCAGACACTCGATGGTCCACGCCCCGAGTTCAGTGTCAAAGCCCTCGACCGCACGACGAAACAGGTCCACATGTTCATCGACCTGCCGGTCGGCACCGACCCGCTCACCCTGATCAACCAGAGCACCCAGGTGCCCCCCTACGACCGCTACGAGTGGCGGAAGGTCTTCGATCCAGATCTCGCACCCGGCCCGCACGAGGTAACCGTGGTCGCCGTCGAGGACTCCGGAAATACGCGCGTTCTCCGTGAGACGATCTTCATCGCCGGCGGCTGTGAAGCCGATCTCGCCGCCCCGTTCGGCACGCTGAACATCTTCGATATCCAAGCATTCATCGGGCTCTACAACGCTCAGGATCCGGCTGCGGACCTCGCCGCCCCGTTCGGGTCGTTCAACATCTTCGACTTGCAGGCGTACATCAACCTGTACAACGCCGGCTGCCCGTGATTATCCAGGGACGGTGACGGGCCGATCACCGGCCCGCGAGCATCCAGAGCGAAACCAGGGCCCGGGCGGACCACATCACCGTCCGGGCCCAGTTCGTGCGCACCAGCGGGCGGATCACCGCCTCACTGTGCCCGTCCCGGGCCAACCTCGCGTGCAGAGGGATCTGGATCGCCGCCGTCGACACCCACAGCCCCAGAACCATGCCGACACCCGTCCACGCCAGCCACACCGGCACATGGGCGGGCGTGAACAGCACGATCAGGACGGCCGCGACCATCTCAACCAGCATCGGCGGCCCGACGACGAGCGTGGTTCTGCGTTGGTGCTCGATCGCATACGCCCGCGAGGGATCGCCCGTTACCCGGGCGAACATCGGGTAGTGAACGATCTGGACAAACCAGATCAGCCCGCACATCCAGCACGAGGCCAAGGCTTGGGCGTTCAGCAGCCAGTTCATGCGGTGCCCGCCCGATGCCGGACGAAGGCCGCCCAGAGGATCATCCCGAACGGCACCCACCAGATCAGATCGTTCGTGGGCAGGGTCACACCGAATCCGGCTGGTACCTCCCCGCGGGCGAGTCCTATGGCGTAGCCGAGCGGGCCGAAGATCTTGCCGAGAAACCCCACGAGCACGATGGGCCAGTGCCGGATCGGATCCTTCGCCGCGGCCAGATAACCGACACCGTAGACGCCGACGATCATGCCGACGCACTGCCAGATGAACGGGTAAGTAGGCTCGGACAAGCCCGTCATCCGGAACAGCCACGCCGGATAGAGCACGGTCAACCCGCCCCAGAGCAGGTTGTAGATCCCGGCGGCGATGAGCCACCGGGCCATCCAGCGAGGGGGGGTCTGCGTGATCGCCATAGCGGGGTCTTCGTCGTGATCGATGCCGGCGATGCCGCTAATACACGCCGTCTTCCGTGCCGGTGATCTGGACCGGCTTGGTCTTGATCGCGGCGAACCAGACGAAGTAGAACAGGGGAACGCCCACACCGAGCCCGAGCCCGAGAACCAGACCGATGATCTGGCCGATCTCGTTGGCCGCCCCGCCCGCGTTCATCTGCTGGGCGATCGGGTTGTTGGGGAAGTCCTTGGCCCACTGGACGGCGTCGGCCTGCTTGGTCATGGAGTTGATCACCGCAAAGATGTTCAGCGGGATCGCGCAGACCGCGTAGAGCAGGTGGAGCGAACGCCCGACCGGGCGACGCCCGAACAGCATGATGCCGGCGAACAACAGGACCACACTCAGCACGAGACCCAGGCCCGCCAAGGCGTAATCGGCCGGTCCGAACACCATGGTCGGGGGAGGAGGATCGCCCTCGAGCGCCCCGCTCACCATGCCGGCGCCGAACACCGAGAACGCGAAGCCCAAGCCGCCGCACACGAGCCCAAGCCCGGCGAAGAGCATGCTGATCACGCCGATGATCTTCGGCCAAGCGGGCGGTGGGATGAACTCGGCGTCATCCCCCGGATCGATCGCTTCGTAGTCATCGGACACGGCACACCCCCTGTGCTTGGTGTGGCTGGAGAGATCGCGGGCGTCAGACCCGCTCGAGGAACCGGACATCGTTCTCGAACAGCATGCGGATGTCCGGGATGGCATACTTACCCATGGCGATGCGCTCGATGCCGAAGCCGAAGGCGAAGCCCGTCCATGTTTCGGGATCGATGCCGCAGGCTTTCAGCACATTCGGATCGACCATGCCGCACCCGCCCAACTCAACCCACTTTGGCTCCTCGCCCGGCTTGAGAGCGATCTTCATATCGAACTCGGCGCTGGGCTCTGTGAAGGGGAAGAAGCTGGGACGGAGCCGGATCTCGGCATCGTGACCGAAGTAAGCCCGCGCGAACTGGAGCAGCGTGGTCTTGAGGTCGCTCATCGTCACGCCGCGATCGATGTACAGGCCCTCGATCTGGTGAAACATGAACGAATGTGTGGCGTCCACGGTATCCGGGCGGTATACCCGGCCCGGCGAGACAATCTTGATCGGTGGCGTGCCGCCCTCGCCGATCACCCGCTCCATCGTGCGGATCTGCACGGTGGAGGTCTGACTGCGGAGCATGCGCGGCGTGCCGGTGGTGTTGGGATCATCGACATAGAAGTTGTCGATCGGATCCCGGGCCGGGTGGCCGGCGGGGATGTTGAGCTTGACGAAGTTGTGCTCGTCGTCTTCGAGTTCGGGACCCTGGGCAACATCGAAGCCCATGCGGGCGAACACCTCGACGAGCTCGGCCCGCACGCGGGTGATGATGTGGCGTCGCCCGAGGTGGGCGGTTTCCACGATGCCCGGCTCGGTCAGATCCACCGCAGGTTCCTCGTGTGCTGCGGCGGAAGCGAATCCTGCCTTCTTGCGCTCGAACGCTGCTTCGAGGGCCGTCTTGACCTCGTTGAGGCGCGCCCCGACCGCAGCCTTTTGTTCCCTAGGAACATCCTTCATCCGGGGCATGAGGGCTTTGAGTGCGCCCTTGGGGCCGATATAGGCGATGCGCCAGGCCTCGAGGGCGTCGGCGTTGGCGGCGGTCTCGAGCTCGGCGAGCCCTTGGGTCTGCAGCGTGTTTAGATCGTCGAGCATGGTGTGATCATAAGCGGCCGGTTCGGTGTCAGAAGAAAAACACCCCGGCGGAGAGCCGGGGTGCCATGGGATCGATGGTGTCGCCGATCACTCGGCGGATTCTTCGGCCTGAGCTTCGGGCTTGGCCTCTGGCTTGGCCTCGGGCTTGGTGTCTCCGCCCTTACGGAGCTTTGCGGCGAACGCGGTGCGGCGGTCGGCCTGGCGGCGACGGGTGGAGGGGCGTCCGCCGATCTCGGGGCCTTCCTCGTTGCCGACGAACTGGATCACACACAGCTCGGCGGCGTCGCCGAGGCGGTGACGGCCGAGCTTGACGATGCGGGTGTATCCGCCAGCACGGTCCGCGAAGCGTGGCGCGACATGGTCGAAGATGTGCTTGACCAGACGCGGGGCCTTGCGGAGCTCGCCGTAGCGGTTGCGTTCGACCTGATCAGCGTCGGGAATATCGAAGAAGCCCTGGGTGAACTCACGCTGGGCTTCGACGCGCTCGCGTTCCTCTTCGGTCGCATTCTTGGGCAGATGCGACCAGGCGAAGGCGTAGCGATCGGCGCCGAGCATCGAGATGACCTGACGGCGGGCGTGCAGGTCGCCCCGCTTGGCCTTGGTCACGATCTTCTCGACGAAGGGCTGGAGCGCCTTGGCCTTGGGCATCGTGGTGGTGATCTGGCCGTGCTCGAACAGGCTGGCGGCCATGTTGCGCAGCATCGCCTTGCGATGGGCGGTCGTGCGGTTCAGCTTGTAGCCTGCTTTGCGGTGACGCATGGCTGTTCTCCGAACGGGCCGGACATGGCCCGGAAAAGGCGTTAGTCTCGCGACGGAATGGTGTAGCCCTCGGGCAGCTCGAAGCCAAGATCCAGGCCGATGTCCTGGAGCTTGCGCTTGACCTCACGCAGCGAGGTGCGGCCGAACGAGCGGAGCTTGAGCAGCTCGGACTCGTTCATGGTGACCAGCTGGGCGACGGTGTCGATACGGGCCGACTCCAGGCAGTTGCTCGCCCGGACGGACAGTTCGAGCTGCTCGACGGGCATGTCGAGCTTGCGGATGAGTTCTTCGTCCACGCCTGCGGCCGCTGCGGCCTCGGCGGAGACGGTCTCCTGACCGACCTCGAAGTACTGGACGAAGGGGTTGATGTGCTTGCGGAGGATCTTGCCTGCCTCGACCAACGCCATCTCGGGCGTGACCGTGCCGTCGGTCCAGATCTCCATGATGAGCTTGTCGTAGTTGGTCCGCTGGCCGACGCGGGTGTTCTCGGTCTTGTAACGCACACGCTGGACCGGAGAGTAGATCGCATCGACAGGGATCAGTCCGATCTCCTGCTCGTCGGTACGGCCATATTGCTCGGTAGCGGGGACATAGCCGCGCCCCTTGCCGACATGGATCTCCATCTCGAAGGCGACCTCGTCGGTCAGCGTCGCGATGACGAGATCCTTGTTGAGGATGGTGACGGAGGTGTCGGCCTCGATCAGCTCGGCGGTGACTTCGCCGGGGCCCTGTGCCGCCAGACGCATCACGCGAGGCTCATCGCCCTCGAGCTGGACGATCAGGTTCTTGATGTTGAGGACGATGTCGGTGGTGTCCTCGAGCACGCCGGGCAGCGAGGTGAACTCGTGCTCGGCACCCTTGATCTTGATGGCGGTGACGGATGCGCCCTCGATGGAGGAGAGCAGGATCCGGCGGAGCGAGTTGCCGATCGTCGTGCCCATGCCACGCTCGAACGGCTCCACGGTGAAGCGGCCGAAGGTCTGGGCGGAGAACTTCGGATCGGAAACAACTTTGGTGGGCAGCTCAAGGCCACGCCAACGGACTCGCATCGTGCATATCTCCTCGGCAGCGGGTTTCAATCCCGGGCCTTGGGGCTCATCGGTTGCGCCGCGCTGCCGAACGCGGTCGCCCCTTCTTATCACCCAAGGCCATGTCCAATGTCAGTGAATGCCGCACCGCGGACGGTGGTCCGCGGCGGGTAGTGGTTCATTACACGCGGCGCTTCTTGCGGGGGCGGCAGCCGTTATGCGGGACCGGGGTGCGATCCTCGATGGCGGTCACACGCAGCCCGGTGGAGACCATGCCCGAGACGGCGTTCTCGCGGCCGGCGCCGGTACCGGTGATGCGGACCTCGATCTCGGTCATGCCCATCTTGCGGACCTTCTGGCCGACCTGCTCGCCAGCGCGGGTGGCGGCGAACGGGGTGGACTTGCGGGCGCCCTTGAAGCCGATGGTGCCGGCCGAATCCCAGGCGAGGGTCTCGCCGTTGGTGTCGGTGATGGTCACGAGGGTGTTGTTGTGGGTCGCCTTGATGTGGGCGATGCCGCGCACGACATTCTTGCGGATTTTCTTGACCTTCTTGGCCATCTTCGATCGCTCCTGTCGGTTCCACTTGGAGGTTCCCGTGCTCTATGGGAGGTAGCGGGCTGAAACCTTGCGATTGGTCAAATGTGATGCCCCCGCCGGGGCGGGAGGCCTGGAAACAGAATGGCTTAGCCCTTCACGCCCTTCTTGCCGGCAACGGTCTTCTTGCGGCCCTTGCGGGTGCGGGCGTTGCAACGGGTGCGCTGGCCGCGGGTCGGGAGACCGGCGCGGTGGCGCTCGCCGCGGTAGCAGCGGATCTCGCGGAGACGCGAGATGTTCTGCTGGACCTGGCGACGGAGGGCGCCCTCGACGACAAAGCCATTGTCGATGATCTGATTGATCTTGGCGATGTCGGTCTCGGGCAGCTCGTTGGCGCGTAGATTCCCGTCGATGCCGGCTTCGTCAAGGATGTCCTTGGCGAACTTCGGCCCGATGCCGTGAACATACTGCAGCGCGTAGTAGATCTTCTTCCGATCCGGAACATCAATACCAGCGATACGAGGCACTCTGCGCTCCCTTGCTCGCCCGATTCACCGGGCGTTGTGCAATGCCTGGCGGATCAGCCCTGACGCTGCTTGAACCGCGGGTTTTTCTTGTTGATGACGAACACCTTGCCCTTGCGGCGGACGATCTGGCAGTCCTTGCTCCGGCGCTTGACACTTGACTGAACCTTCATGGCAGACTCCAAAGCCGACTGGAACCACATGATCTGCCCCCACCCTCCGGCGGGGCCGCCCTGGCCGTAAACGGACAAGACACCGCCGGACGGCGCCACGCCGACCAGCGGGAAGGGATCTTAGCCCCCTCCCCGCCGCAAGTCATTCCATCCGGGCCACCAACAACGACCCGCAAGCACAAGATTTCTGCTGACCCCCACCGCGATGGTCGCCTCGAAGAAGGTGGCGGGCGAGCCGTCGGCCGTCCGGTCCAGCCAGCCGGACCGGACAACCCCCGAATACCGGGAGGCTACGACCGGCTCGATGGTGATGATCGAACCTGGTTCGGGGGTCCAACCGGGGGGATCCAGCCGGAACAAGTCATCGGGATGCATGGGCAGACGGGGTCCCTGGTGCATGGCCGACCCGATGCCGTGGGCGTCGTAGCCCCGCAAAAGAACGAGCCCGGCGTCTCGAGCGGCCGTCCAGATCGCCCGGGTGATCTCGGTCCATGGAACCCCGGGGCGGGCGGCGCGTATGCCGGCCGCGCACGCCGCCTGAGCGCCGTCGGCCAAACGCTGGTGCTCCTGGGGGGTATCGCCGAGGGTCCAGGTGACCGCCGCGTCGGCGTACCAGCCTTGAAACCGGACCGCGAGATCCGCTGTGATCAGGTCCCCGGCGCGGAGAATCCGGTCGCGATCGGAGGCTCCCATCACTTCATTGTTGATGCAAATCGCGACGGATGCGGGGAAGGGACCGCCACCGCACCCGTCCTGGTATCCGCGTAGGGCGGACTCGGCACCGCAGCGAGACAGAAGCATTGCGGCGTGCCGGTCGAGATCGGCGGTCGTCATGCCCGGTGTTGCGAGCCGTCTGATGCTGCTCAGCACGGCATCGGTCACACGCCCCGCCCGGGCAACGCCGAGCAGACCTGACTTTGAGGGAGAAGCCTGCGGGTCGGTCACCGGACGCTTGGCATGCGGGGCGACTGTTCCGACGCGTCTCCCAGGAAGCCGTCGTAGTTCCGCATGAGCAGCGCCGCCTCGACGCGCTGGAGGAAGTCCAGGGCAACGGAGACCACGATGAGCAGGCCGGTGCCGCCGAGGAACTGGGTGACGACGAAGTCGACCTTGAGGCCCTGGTTGACGGTCATGGGCAGTACGGCGATGACGGCGAGGAAGGCCGCACCGACATAGGTGATGCGCTCCATGACGGCCTCGAGGTACTCGGCGGTGCGGGGGCCGGGGCGGAGCCCGGGGATGAACGAGCCGTGGTCACGGAGCTGCTTGGACATGTCTTCAGGGTTGAACTGGACAGTGATCCAGAAGTAACTGAAGAAGTAGACCATCGCGATGTAGAGCACGAGGTATGGGAACTGGCCCATCTGGAAGTTGGTGCTCAGCCATTGGGCGAGGGCGGGGTACCAGCCGACGGCGCCGGATTGCTGGGCGCTGTCCGCCATGTATCCGAAAACGACCGAGGGGAAGACCATGAGGGAAGACGCGAAGATGATGGGCATCACGCCGCCATGGTTGACCTTCAGGGGCAGGTAGCTTCGCTGGCCACCGAAACTTTGGCGACCACGCATGTGCTTGGCCTGCTGGACGGGGATGCGTCGCTGGGCGACGGTGAGCAGCACCGATCCGGCGACGACGAGCACGAAGCCGCCTGCGAGGAGCATGAGGCCCATCCAGCCCATCTTGTTGGGGTCGCCGGGCTCGAAGTTACTGATCACGGACATGATGGCATTGGGCATGCCCGTGAGGATGCCGGCCATGATGATGAGCGAGACACCGTTGCCGATGCCGTGCTTGTCGATCTGTTCGCCGAGCCACATGAGGAAGACGGTGCCGGCGGTAAGGGTGGCGACGCCCATGATCCACCAGACGGGGTTGTTCGCCCACTGGGGATACACAAGGCCCGAGCCTGTGATGAACTTGAGCCAGCCGAGCGCTTGGACGATGCAGAGCCCGACCGTGGCGTAGCGGGTCCATTCCTGGATTTTCTGGTTGCCGGTGGGGCCTTCCTCGCGGAGCGCTTTGAGCCGTGGCGAAACGGAGCCGAAGAGCTGGAAGATGATGGATGCCGTGATGTAGGGCATGATGCCCAAGCCGAAGATCGTGGACTGACCGAACGAGCCGCCGGAGAAAATCGCCACATATTGGGAGAGGCGTCCGGCGGCTGAGCCCGTCGAGACCTGCGCTTCGAAGTATCGGGAGAGGGCTTCCTGGTTGACGCCGGGAACGGGGATCCAGAACCCGATGCGATAGACCGCGAGCATGCCCAAGGTGAAGAGGATCTTGGAGCGGAGCTCGGGGATCCGGAAGACATTGGCGATGGTCTGGAACAGCATGGGCTCTCTCGCGGCGTTCGTCTTCTGGGGCCCGTCCTGGGCTGCCCTTGTGAATGACCGGACGCCGGGCTGGTCGGGCGTTCGGGGGTGAGTCACCCGATGGTACGGCCCGCACGGCCCGGCGTCCGGCGATGGTCTGGAATGTCGCTCACCGTTCGGTTCGCATCACTTCTTCTTGAGGACCTCGCCTCGGGCGAAGGCCTCGGCCCGGGCCTTGTGCCAAGCCCGCTTCTTGAGCTTCTTGGTCAGGTTCTTGGGGGTGCGGTCATCGGTGTTTCGATCGACGCCGCGGACGCGATCCTTGCGAGTGCCGATCTCGTTGACCTTGCCTCCCGCGTCCTCGATGAGCTTGCGGGCGGAGCCGGTGACGCGGTTGGCGGTCACATCGAGCTTGACCTTGAGGGCGGAGTCTCCCTCGCCCAGGCCGCCAAGGATCTTGAGGTCACGGGAGGCATCGCGGATGATGCCTGCCTTGGCCAAGGTTTCGGCGTTGACGGTGCCGCCGTTCTTGAAGTCGTCGTGGGCGACGATCTTGCCCAGGTTCACGGCCCAGAACTCGGTTCGGAACTTGGCATTGGTGAAGCCGAACTTCGGCATGCGCCGGAAGAAGGGCATCTGGCCGCCTTCGAACTGGAACCGCTTGGAGTGGCCGGAGCGGGCGGAGTGGCCCTTGACACCTCGGCCTGCGGTCTTGCCGTGACCGGAGCCCACGCCGCGACCGACGCGCTTGCGCTTTTTGTATTTGCCGGCCAACTCGGTGACATCGTGGATCATCATGGCGGGATACTCCCGGGGAAATCGGTCGTGAAAGACTTGGATCAGCTCTCGTTGGACGACGAGTCGGAGGACTCGGCGGGAATCGAGGCGTCGGTGCTGGAGGATTCGGCCGGGCCGCGACCGCGTCCGCCACGGGGGCCACCGCGTCCGCCACGACCGCCGCGCTGACGATCCTGGCCGATGGTGTTGACGGGGGCCTTCATCTTCTCGCCCTCGGTGCGGACGGGCATGAATCGGCGTCCGCGTTCGATGCGTTGCTCGATGTCGGTGGTGGCGATCTCAACGCCGCGGAGATCGGCGATCTCCTCGCGGGTGCGAATCTGCTCGAGACCGTTGAAAATTGCCTTGACGGTGTTGAGCTTGCCGGTGGAGCCGTAGCACTTGGAGAGACAGTCGGTGATGCCGGCCATCTCGAGGACCGCACGGACCGTGCCGCCGGCGACCACGCCGGTACCGGGCGAAGCCGGAATCAGGCGAACCTTGCTCGAGCAGTATCGTCCTTCAACCTCGTGGGGGAAGGTCGAGCCGGCCATCTTGATGGTGGTCAGTGAGCGGCGTGCCTGCTTCTGGGCCTTCTCGATGGCGAGGGGCACTTCCGGGCTCTTGGCGTAACCGTAGCCGACCCTGCCGCGCCGGTCACCGACGACCACGAGCGCGCCAAAGCTGAAGCGGCGTCCGCCCTTGACCGTGGCGCTGGTACGGTAAATGCCGACCGTGTGGGACTCGAGATTCGTTGCTTCGTCGAGGATTTCAGGCATTGTTTACTCTTTTCAGAACTCGAGACCGGCCTTGCGAGCCGCATCCGCCAGCGCCTTGACACGCCCGTGGTATTTGAATCCGCCGCGGTCAAACACGACCTTGCTCACACCGGCCTTCTTGGCCCGCTCCGCGATTGCGGCCCCGACCGCCTCTGCCGCCAACGCGTTGCCGGTGCCGGTGCCGGTGCTGAGCGAAACGCCCTTGTCGCGCGTCGATGCGCTCGCGAGTGTCACACCGGCCAGATCGTCGATGACCTGTGCATAGATGTGATTCAGCGAACGGTAGACGGCCAGGCGGGGACGCTCGGGCGTTCCAGTGACACGCTTGCGGGTGCCGATTCGACGCCGCTGGCGGCGGAGTGCCTTGTGCTTAAACTTGTCCATCTTCACGACCTCCGTCGTGCCCCACCTCGGGCGGGCACGCTGGTGGATGATTACTTGCCGAACGCCTTGCCCTGCTTGCGCTGGATGACCTCGTCCGCGTACTTGATTCCCTTGCCGTTGTAGGGCTCGGGCTTGCGCTTCGCGCGGACGGACGCCGCGAAGTGCCCCACCGCCTGCTTGTCGGCACCGGTGATCGTGAGCAGTTGCTTGTCGGCGGTCACGGTCAGACCGGGCGGGATGGGAACATCGATCCGGTTGGCGTAGCCGATCTTGAGGGAGAGGTTGTTGCCCGAAACGGTGCCTGTCCAGCCGACGCCGACGATCTCGAGCTTCTTCTCGTAGCCTTGGGTCACGCCGATAATCATGTTGTTGATCAGCGAGCGGGTGGTGCCCCAGTAGGCGCGGATCGAGCGGTCCTCGGCGGCTTTGGCCTGATCGACCGAGACATTGATCGTCTTGGTCGAATCATCGATCGACACGGACACCTCCGGGCGGTGCTCCATCTTGAGGGTGCCCTTTGGCCCCTCGATGGTCACTGTGCGACCGGAGACCGAGGCCTTGACCTTGGCGGGGATCTCGATTGGTTTGCGTCCGATTCGGGACATGGCTTGGTTCCTTCAGGTCTGTCGTCGTCGTCTGCCGTGGTTCGGTCAGGGATTCCAGACGGGGGTGATATCAGGTGACGGTGCAGAGCAGCTCGCCGCCGACTTTCTGCTCTCGGCACATGCGGTCGGAGAGAACGCCGTGGGAGGTCGAGACGATCGAGATGCCCAGGCCCTGCATGGGGGAGGGGATTTCGTTGACCTTCTTGTAGAGCCTGCGGCCGGGCTTTGAGGCGCGGTCGAGGGTGTGGATCAGCGCTTCGCCGCGGGGTCCGTACTTGAGCGAGATGTGGATCTTGCCCTGGCGGCCGTCGTCGATGACTACGTAGCCGGAGATGAAGCCCTCGGTCTTGAGCACATCGGCGATGCCGCGGCAGACCTTGCTGTTGAGCACGGTGACATGCTTGCCACGGTTCCGCACGGTGTTGCGGATGCGGGTGAGCATGTCGGCGATGGGGTCACTCATGGACATGGGTGTTGCCTTCTTCTTTTCCTGCTGCCGGCCCGTTGGGGCCGGCCGTGCCGATTACCAGCTCGCCTTCCGCATGCCGGGGATTTTGCCCTCAAGGGCGAGCTTCCGCAGCATGATGCGTGAGATACGGAACTTGCGGTAGACGCCCCGGGCGCGCCCGGTCAGCTCACACCGGCGCACGGTGCGGCTGGAGTACTTGGGGGTCCGGTTGCTCTTTGCCACCTGGGCTTTGGTCGCCATCGGGTGCCTCTCCTTCCGGCGGGTTTACTTCTTGACCTTCTTCTGAACGGGCTTGCGGAACGGCATGCCCAACTCATGAAGGACGAACTTGCTCATCTCGGGATTCGAGTTGCTGAACGAGAAGTTGATGTTCATGCCGTGCGTGAAGGTCTGCTCGGCCATGTTGATTTCGGGGAACACACCCTGCTCGGTCAGGCCCATGGAGTAGTTGCCCTGGCGATCGAAGGCCTTGTCGTTCAGGCCGCGGAAGTCCTTGATGCGGGGCGTGGCCAGATTGATCAGTCGGTCCATGAAGTGCCACATGCGGTCGCGACGGAGGGTGACCATGGCGGCGGTCTCGTAACCAGCGCGAACCTTGAAGTTCGACACCGATTTCTTAGCCGCGATCATGACCGGCTTCTGACCGGAGATCGTGGTCAGAGTATGAAGGACCGCCTCCTTCACATTGGCCGGGACCTTGGTGCCGTCGAGATGGCGTCCCATGTTCACATTGATCGTGATCTTTTCGAGTGCTGGCTGGGCCATGGGGTTGGTGACACCGAACTTTTCGGCGATCTTCCCTCGCACCTGCGAATCGAACAGATTCTGGAGGCGCGGCTTGTTTGCCTGCAGCGCTGCATCGATCGTCGCTTTGTCCGCCTGCTGCTTCTTCGCCATCGGTCATTCCCCTCCGCCCGCACGGGCGGGGTGATCTCCATCCGCCCACAAGGGCGGGAGGATGTTGCTTCGGTCGTTACTTTTTGGGCCCACGGACCTCGCCGAGCGTCTTACCGCCACGAACGGACACACGGACCTTGCTGCCGTCCTTCTTGGTCTCGAAGCGGACGCGGGTGGGGCGGCCGTCGACAACAGGAGAGACATTGGAAATGTGGATCGACATTTCCTTCTCGATGATGCCGCCCTGCGGGTTGAGCTGGGTCGGCTTGATATGCCGCTTGCGGACATTGACGCCCTTGACGATCACGCGGTTGCTCTTCGTGAGGACCTCGGCGACCTCGCCGGTCTGACCCTTGTGGTCTCCGGAGGTCACGATGACCAGGTCACCCTTGCGCACATGCTTCGGCATCACACCACCTCCGGGGCCAGCGAGACGATCTTCATGTAGTTCCGCTCGCGCAGCTCGCGGGCGACAGGTCCGAAGATGCGGGTGCCCTTCGGGTTGCCGTCGTCATTGATCAGCACCACAGCCGAGGAGTCGAACTTGACATACGACCCATCCTTGCGGCGTGTCTGCTTGGCGGTGCGGACGATGACGGCTTTGGACTTGTCGCCTTCCTTGATGTCCGATCCGGGCAGCGACTTCTTGACGCTGACCAGGACGCGGTCGCCCACGCCGGCGGTCTTGCGAGTGAAGCCGCCTTTGCGGGTCGACCCGCCATAGACGCGGATGATGTAGGCGACTTTGGCGCCCGAGTTATCCGCGACTTCGCACCTTGATTCTGCCTGAAGCATGGTGGCCTGCTTTCTTTCTCAGCCCGATCCCACGGGATCAGCTGCGCTTCTCGACGATGCGGTGAATCTTCCAGCTCTTGGTCTTGCTCACGGGGCGGCACTGCACCACCTCGACGATGTCGCCGACATGAGACGAGTTCTCCTCGTCATGGCAGTGGAGCACGGTGCGCTTGCTGACATACTTTCCGTACTTCGGATGCTTGGCGCGGTACTCGATGACCACCTTGCGGGTCTTGTCCCGCGCGTCGGTGGACACGGTTCCGATCTGGGCGCCTTTTATCGTCGACTCGCTCATGGTCTGCTCCGGTTAGCCCTTGGCCCGCGCCGTCTGCTCGGTGAGAAGCCGGGCGATATCCCGGCGGAGTTTTCCGAACTGGGAGGTGTCTTCGATCTTCTCCGACACACGCTTGTTGCGGAGCTCGAAGAGCTTGGTCCGAAGGCGGCCCAGCTCCTCGGTGATCTCTTCGGTCTTCATCGCTCTGACCTCAGCACCGTTCATGCCGAACCTCCTTTACGCTTCGACCCGTCGGCCGACCATCCGGCAACGAACGGGCATCTTCATCGCCACGCGGAAGAACGCCTCGCGTGCACGCGTCTCGCTCACACCGGCGAGCTCGTACAGGATCGTTCCTGCACGCACTCGGGCTGCCCAGTAATCCACATCGGCCTTGCCTTTACCCATTCGAGTTTCGAGCGGCTTTTTGGAGATGGGCTTGTCAGGGAACACGCGGATGAACAGCTTGCCCTCACGCTTGAGGTAGTGCTGGCACGCGATACGCCCCGCCTCGATGCAGTTGCTCTTCAGCCAGCAGCCCTCGAGAGCCTGGAGGCCGAAGTCGCCGAAGGCGACATAGTTGCCCTTTGTCGCTTTCCGATCGCGGACGCGCCGGAACTCCTTGCGGTGCTTGACTCGCTTGGGAATCTTATAGGGAGGCATCGGTCAAACCCCTTCCTTGCTCACCGGCGGCCGCGCGCCCGGGCCCGGGCCCCGGCGGCGTTGGACTGGTTCTCTTCTTCTTCGTTCGCGGCATACTCGCCCTTGAAGATCCACACCTTGACGCCGATGGCGCCGTAGGTCGTGAATGCTTCGGCGAACCCGTAGTCGATGTTGGCCTGCAGCGTTGACAGCGGCAGAGCGCCCATGCGGACATCCAGAGTTCGGCTCATCTCGGCACCACCGAGCCGGCCCGAGATCTGAATCTTGACACCCTTGGCGCCGGCAGCCATGACGCTCTCGGCACGCATCTTGACGACACGGCGGAAGCCCATCCGCTTCTTGAGCTGCTCGGCAACATTCTCGGCCACCAGCTGGGCGTCCAGGTCAGGCTCGCGGATCTCGATGATGGAGATCGAGACCTTGCGGCCGGTCATGTACTGCAGCTCTTCGGTCATCCGCTCGACCTCGGCGCCTTTCGGGCCGATCACCAGGCCGGGGCGGGCCGTGCGGAGAATCACCTTGAGTTCCTCACGGGTCCGCTCGATGTGGATGTCCGACACAGCCGCGTTCGGCGGAGTGCGATTGAGCTTCTTATCGAGGTGCTTGCGGATCTTCTCATCCTCAACCAGCAGCTCGCCGTACAGCGCCTTGGGCGCGTACCAGCGAGAGCGGTGGGCTTCGGTCACACCGAGACGAAGTCCGTACGGGTGCGTTTTCTGTCCCATCAGTTCCGCTCCTGTACCGAGACGGTGATGTGGCTGGTTCGCTTCAGGATCGGGTGGGCACGACCTCGGTCCTTGGGGCGGAACCGTTTGATGTGCATCCCGTTGTCGACCTTGATCTCGCTGATGAAAAGATTGCCCTGGTCAGCGCCGGCCTGATCGGCATCGGCCATCGCAGCCAAGAGTGCTTTGCGGAAGTTCTCCGCGGCACGCTTGGTCGAGAAACGGAGCATGTTGTCCGCATCGATGGCGTTCTTGCCGCGGACCAGATCCGCGACGAGCTTGGCCTTCTTGGGCGAGCCGCGGTGCATGCGCACCATGCTCGTGAACTTGCAGAGGTCCTTCGGCAACACCCCCACCGCGTTGGCGAGCGACTCGATGTCGGCCCGACGGCAACGGGGGTGATCGCGTCCGGCCATCCAGTTCTTGACGGCTGACACGGCTTTCGCGCCGCTCATCCCGTCGCGCGACACCGCTTCGGCCAGCTGCTCAACGCTGAGGCCGGCCTGCTCGGCACGCTTCTTCAGTTCTTCGGCTCGCAGTCGCACTGGTCTGCCCTTCCTTCAAAGAGCGATCCAAAGGATCACTTCTTGATGCCTTCCTTCTTGTTCGTGTGCCCGCGGAAGGTCCGCGAGTTCGCGAACTCACCGAGCTTGTGCCCGACCATGTCCTCGGTCACGAACACATCCATGAAGACGCGCCCGTTGTGAACCTGGAATGTGTGCCCGACAAACTCGGGAACGATCGTGCAGGCCCGAGCCCAGGTCTTGATCGGGCTCCGATCCCCGGACTCTTCCATCTTCTCCACCTTGCGGTAGAGCTTCTCATCCACATACGGGCCCTTCTTGAGGCTGCGTGACATGGTTTCGCTTCCCTTCCGCTTACTTCAGCTGCCCGTAACGCTTGCTCTTGCGACGACGGATGATCAGGTCCTGAGACGGCTTCGCGCGATTGCGGGTGCTGCCGCCCTTGGCCAATGTGCCGGACCGGCTGACCGGCGGACGACCGCTCTTGGAGCGACCTTCACCACCGCCCAGCGGGTGGGCATGGTGAGACATCGCCACGCCGCGCACTTTCGGACGACGCCCGAGCTTGCGGTTCAGGCCGGCCTTTCCGATCCGGCGGTTCTGATTGTCCGAGTTGCCGACAGCACCCACGGTGGCCCGGCAGTCAATCAGCACACGCCGGATTTCGCCCGAGGGCATGACCAGGGTGGCATATGCCCCCTCCTTGTTCGACAAGCGGGCGTACATGCCCGCAGCGCGACACATCTTGGCACCCCCACCGGGGGCCAGCTCCACGGCATGCACATCCATACCGGTGGGGATGTACCTCAGAGGCATGCAGTTTCCGACGGTTGGCTCGATGGCCTTATCGGAAGAGCTCAGGACGGTATCGCCATCCTTGAGGCCCTTGGGAGCAATGATGTAACGCTTGACACCGTCGGCGTACTCGATCAGCGCGATGTGGCCGGAACGGTTGGGATCGTACTCGATCCCAACAACCTTGCCCTCAACTCCGTCGCGGTCACGACGCTTGAAGTCGATCTTGCGATACATGCGCTTCACGCCGCCGCCGCGACCACGCACGGTGATTTTGCCCTGCGAGTTACGCCCGCCCTTGCGATTCAGCGGCTCGAGCAGCGAACGCTCCGGGGAAGTCTTCGTGACTTCCTCGTGCGTCAGGACCGAGGCGTTGCGACGCCCGGCGCTGGTCGGCTTGTAAACGCGGATGCCCATGACTGCTTCCTTCCAATCAGATCAGGCGAGCCCGATCAGAACAGGTCGATCTTCTGCCCCTCCGCGATGCGGACCGTCGCACGCTTCCACTCGCCAGCCTCGACGGTGCCGTAGCGGAACCGACGCGAGCCGCCCTTGCGGTTCTGGGTGTTCACTTTCTCGACGGTGACACCAAAGGCTTTCTCGACGGCGGCCTTGATGTCCCGCTTTGACGCACGGCGGTCCACCTCAAAGGTGTACATGTTCGCGCTTTCCATCGCCTGCGTGCTCTTCTCGGTCAGCAGCGGACGCCGAAGAATGTAGTGCGGCTCGAGCATCACGCAACCCCCTCGGCCTTGCGGCCCATCGGATCGACCTTGGCGGACTTCCCGGTCTGCGAAGACGGGCCGTTCAACCAAGCCTCCAAGTCCGCCTGATCGATCACCAGGTAGCGGTTGTTGAGCATGTTGAACGCCGTCAACTGATCCGCACGGCACAGCTCCACATTCTCGATGTTCCGGGCACTCAAGCGAGCGTTCTTGCTCTTCTCGCCGTCGGTGGACAACGCCACCAGAGCAGTGGCGTCGATCTTGAGCGCCTTGAGCATGTCCGCGAACGCGCGGGTCTTGGGCTCGGAGAAGTTCAGGCCCTTGACAACCTTTACCTCGTCATCAAGCAGTTTGGCCAGGAAGGCGTTGCGATTCGCCTTGCGGCGCATCTTCTTGGGCATGTCCTTGTGGTAATCCTCACGGACACGCGTCTTCTGCTTGGCATGGCCGCCCTTGCGGAACTGCGGCACTTTCTTGTCGCCGTGCCGGGCGTTGCCCGTGCCCTTCTGCTTGTACATTTTCTTGCGGCTGAACGCGACCTCAGCGCGATTCTTCGTCCGGGACGAACCCTGACGGAGATTCGCGTGGTACATCACGAACGCCTGCTTCAGCAGGTCGGCATTGACGGTCTCACCCAAGGCCACTTCGTCGACCGACATGGTGCCGGCCTGCTTGCCCTGAATGTCGTAGACGGGGACTTCCATGAGTCTTTACCTCGCCTGACGCCTCGGAAACCCTCGGGACACCGTGCCCCGTGGGTTGCTTCGCTTCACCCGGCTGCTGGCTATCGCTTACGCACCCCTAGAGGAGTGCCAGCGGCACGGGATCGACTCGGCGCTGCCCACCCAGGTCGGAGCGGGCTGCTGTTGACTTGTCGCCGCCCGGTGGTTTCTCAACCAGACCTTCCGGGCCTTGCAGGGTCGGGATCATTCGCCCGCCCCTGACAGGAATCAACCCGGACCGAACGAATCGGCCCAAACTCTTCAAATCGCGCTCAGCCCCGCTTGGACTTCGAGCGATTCAGCCGGATCGCAGGACGGACCTCAACCCAGCCCTTGTTCGGGCCCGGGACGGGTCCCTTGACCAAAATCAGCCCGTTCTCCTTGTCCAGGCGGACGATGTCAAGGCTGCGGACGGTGACACGCTCCGCACCCATGTGACCGGCCATCCGCTTACCCTTCTTCAGCTTGCCCGAGTGACCACGATTGGTCGCATGGCCTCCGATCGAGCCGGGCGAGCGGTGCTTGCGTTCCACGCCGTGGCTGGCCAGCTGGCCCTTGAAGTTGTGACGCTTCATGCCGCCCTGGAAGCCCTTGCCCTTGCTGGTCCCGATCACATCCACAAACTTGACGCCTTCGAAGACCTCTACGGTCAGTTCCTGGCCCAGCTCGAAGCTAGCCGCGTCCTTCTCGGACATACGGAACTCGCGGTGAATGCGGAGCGGACCCGACCCGGCCTTTGCGTCATGCCCGATCAGGGGCATGGTGGAGTTGCGGGCCTTCATCGAATCGGCACCGATCTGAACAGCGGAATACCCGTCGACCTCGGGCGTGCGGACCTGGGTCACACGGTTCGGCTCGAACTTGATCACAGTGACCGGGATCGAAACGCCCTGCTCGTCATAAACGCGGGTCATGCCGATCTTCTGGCCCAGAAGATGGGCGCTCTTGGACGGAAGGGTCATGGCGGATGCCTCACATCCCGGTTCGGCCGGGTTCCGCGTCGTGCCGCCCCGAGGGGTTGCCGGCAGAGGACGATTTCGAGGAAAATGCCCCTATCGCGGCAGGCGATAGGGGCAGAAATCAAGCCTTGATTTTCACGAACACGCCCGCCGGAACGACGAGCCTGTTCAGGGCTTCGACCGTGCGAGCGTTGGGCTCATGGATGTCAATGATCCGCTTGTGAGTGCGGATCTCGAACTGCTCGCGGGACTTCTTGTCGATAAACGGGCCGCGAAGAACAGTGTACCGCTCAATCCGGGTGGGCAGGGGCACCGGGCCCTTGACCTTGGCGTTGGTGCGCTTGGCGTGGTCCACGATCTCTCGCGCCGACGCGTCGAGCGCGATATGGTCGTAGGCCTCCATCCGAATGCGAATCCTGCCGCCGTTCATGAAGTCCGTCCTCGTGCGGGCCATCCCGCCCGTCGGGCCGACGAGCTTGCCCCGGACCGCCCGGGCCTGATCGTCGGCTGCCATCGATGGAGACACCCCGCTGGAGCGGGGTGACAATGCAATCACCGGAGATCGACCCCGGTCGAGCCGGGAAGCGTAGACCCCCGCCGGGACGAGTCAATCAAGACCACCCCGCCCCAACGCCCCTTTTTGGACATCGACGGGTGATGATCCCAGAATCCTCCACCCGCCGGGCTCGCCGGGCCGAATCGTGATAAGGACCGATTTTGGAGGATCCGATGACCCGCCGCCTTTTCAAACTTGCCGCCGCCACCGGCGTGACGCTCCTCACCCTCCCCTGCCAGGCCCAGACCGCCCGCCCGACCCTCGGGACGCCCCCCCAGACAGAAGCCCAGCCTGGCCCTATCGGGGTCAAACTGCAGTCCACCCCCACCCGCCTCGAGGCGATCGGGCTGTCCGTCTTTCTGCCGGTCGATTCCAAAGCCGAGATGACCAGTTTCGGCTCCAACGCCACCCTGGGCGTCGAGTTCCCCGATGGGCTCGGCGTTCTGGTGATCAAGGGCCAGAAGACGACCAACCCCGACTTGACCAGCCGCGATGTCATCGAGTCGATCATCGACCAGCTCCGCCGGGCCAACGGACGCGAGGACATGAAGGGCAACATCATCCAGACCACGGTCACGGTCCGCGAACGACAAAGCGGCCTGGCTGCCGCAGGCATCGAGGGTGAACGGGTTTACCTCAACTTCCCCGCTTTTGATGGCCAACCCGCCCTCGTTCGCGGCTTTTCCGTCTTTCGTGTCGAACCCCGGCAGTTCGTCGTCTTCGACCTCATGTGCGAAGAACGCGTCTTCGCGACAGCCCGAGCACTGTACGAGACCACGGTCGGCACGATGGATCTCTCCAGCCTCGAAGCCCGCTCCGAAGCCAGGGCCGCCGCGATCGAGAACGCCCGGTCACTGCTTCGCAGCTTGACCCCAGATCAGCTGCGCAAGCTTGCCGAGTCCTACGGCGAGCGATGGGAACGCCTCTACACCCCCTCCGCCACGGGAGACGAGTCCGACGATAAGGAGCACGGCTACCGACGCATCCGCTTCAAGTCCGGGTTCCGCGGTGAAGTGACCGGCAAGCCGGAGAGCCGCTGGCGCGGATCCGACAAGACCCCCGGCTTCATCGTCCAACTCGACGCCATGGCGCTGGAACCCAATCTCCGGGTCGACACCAGGGCGGTGTACTTTGTCAGCGAGGATTTCAAGGAGGAATCTTGGACGGTCAATATGGCCCTCAGGCAGGGCGAGGTCACCACCGAATCCAGCGTCACAGGTGCCCGCTCTGGCAACAGCATGACGGTCCAGCTCAAGCAGCCGGGACTGCCCCTGCAGGATACCAAGCCGCTCATCCAAGGCGACGCGTATGTCTCACAGGTTCTCGCTCAGGTCATGATCCCCCTGCTTGTCAAAAACAGGCAAACCGGAGATTTCGCCTTCTACGCATACAACCCGGGCACCAACACGATCACCCTCCGCCAGGACACCGTCGAGCAGCCCCCCGCGACCCCCGAACTCTGGGTGGTCCGCTCCCGTCCCGACGCCAACACCCCCGCCGCAAGGCACCTGTACAACGGCCGCGGCGAGCCGCTGCGCACGGAACTGCACAACGGACGCATCTGGGAACCGATCACCCTGGACCGCCTGGTCAACCTCTGGAAGCGCAAGGGCCTCCCGCTCAAGTAAGCCACCCCACCGATCATTCAGATTCGGCTATCCTTCCGCAGCCACACCCCCGGTGCGGCCGCGTCTGTTCACTTCCCGCGAGGTTCCGGACGCAACCAAGTTCGCCCGCACGGGTTGAAACGGGATATCGCCCACTCGGGCGAGGGTCTCGTCTCACCCGATCACACCTGTCTGGAGGTCGCTCCCCATGCGATTCGCTCGGACCGCCGGTCTGTTCACCATGGTCTTCGCCGCCGGAATGCTCGCCGGCTGTCAATCCGCCCCCACCGCTCCCGAACGGTTCGCGGTCATCAACGGCGAGCGTGTGCCCCCGCCCGCGATCGAAATGGGCGATCCCAAGGTCATCGAGGCCATCATCGATGAAGGGACCAACAACTCGCAAGTCATGGCCCTGCTCACCGAAATGGTGGAGACCTACGGCCCGCGTCTGACCGGCTCCCTGGCTTCAGAAAAAGCCCAGGAGTGGTCCCGCGATCACTTCGCAGAATGGGGGCTGGCGAACGCACGACTCGAGCAATGGGGCACCATCGCCACCCGATTCGATCGCGGCCCGAGCACCGGCACGGTGTATCTGGCTGATCCCGGGCGCGGCGACGGCAAACTTCGCGACTTGGAGTTCACCACCCTCGCTTGGACACGCGGCACCGATGGCCCGCTCCGCGGCCCCGCCATCGCCATGCCAGCGTCATTGGAAGAGTACGAAGCGAACGCCGGCTCCTACACCGGGGCTTGGGTTCTGATGACCCCCGAGTACTCCGGACGGCGCGGCATCCGCTCGGTCGGATTCCTGATGCGTGAGCACGCCGAGCTGCGCGACAAAACACGCAAGCAGCTCGCCGGAGAGTCGGTCGCGGAAGAATCCGAACAGGCCGCCCTCCCCGAGGGCCAGAGGTGGACAGGCTCGCTCGATTACAACGGCACCAAGATCCCGGTCGATCTGGTACTGACCAAGCTCGGCGAATCCCCCGAGGGCGTCATCTCAGTCCAGAACTTCTCGTCCGGCCCGCTCCAGGACGCCCGGATGGAAGGAAACGACCTGCAGTTCCGCTACTCGCATTCGATGGGTGTTTCCGAAATCAAGCTCACGCTCGACGGCGACAAGATGACCGGTTCCTCAACTTCCTCGTCGGGCAACTCGTTCCCGATGGAGTTCGTGCTCGCCGGCGAACTGGAAACCAGCGACAAACCCGAGTTTGATGATCCGATCCTCGCCAAGGTCCTCGCCGAAAACCCAGCGGGCTTTGTGTCAAGCTCAAAGGACGAGCGTGTGTGGACCACCAGCATCAACGGCTGGCGTGAACGCGAACTGGACGACATCCCCGTCGATATCGAGGTCAATGTCCGCCAATCTGACCACGACTTCATCGCCGCACGGCTCGCACAGGGCGTTCCGGTCGATATCGAGTTCGATCTGCCTCACACGCTCGTCGCCGGCCCGATCCCCGTTTACAATGTCATCGCGGAGATCCCCGGCACCGAGTACCCCGATGAGGTCATCATCATCTCGGCCCACCAGGACTCGTGGAACGGTCCTGGTTCTCAGGGTGTGACCGACAACGGTACCGGAACCGCCGTCACCATGGAAGCCGCCCGCATTCTCAGTACCCTCGGCGTGAAACCCAAGCGCACCATCCGCTTTGCGCTCTGGTCGGGCGAGGAGCAGGGGCTGCTCGGCTCGCGTGCCTATGTCCGCTCGCTCTCCGATGAGGAGAAGTCAAAGATCTCCGCCGCGTTCGTCGATGACGGCGGCACAAACTACCAGGGCGGCGTCCCGGCGGCCGATGTGATGGTCGATTATCTCGCCGCGGCCACCAGCTGGGTCAATGGGCGGTTCTACTCCGAGATCGACGGCAAAGACCTCCTCGTGAACATCCGGCCCACCGGCGCCGCAATCGATACCCACGGCGGTTCCGACCACGCCGCCTTCAACCGCGAGGGCATCCCGGGCTTCTTCTGGGACGAGATCGGACGCGCCGAATACGGCTACGGCTGGCACACCCAGAACGACAAGCTCGATCTCGCCATCGAGGAGTATCTGATCCAGTCCGCCGTGAACACCGCTGTCACCGCGTATAACCTCGCCAACGCGCCCTCCCTGCTCCCCCGCCCCGAGGCCGAAGCACAGGAAACCGCGTCAGCGGGAAACTGATCCCACATGCTCGGCAGGTCATGCCCGGACAGGCCCCCAACCGATACACTGTCCGAGCATGGCCACCGAACGCCTGATTTCGCCCATCCAGACTCCCGAGGAAGAGTCCGCCAACTGGGCCCTGCGTCCACGCAGCCTCGACGAGTATGTCGGCCAGCCCGAACTCGTCGAGCGTCTGCTTATCGCGGTCGAGGCAGTCCAGGCCCGCACCAAAGCGCGGGATGATGGTTCGCGCGAACATCTCGAACATGTGCTCCTGCACGGCCCGCCCGGTCTGGGCAAGCCCACCATTGCCCATGTCATCGGGGCCGAGCTGGGCACACGCGTGCACACAACCTCCGGTCCGGCCCTGGCCCGCGGCACCGATCTGGTCGCGGTGCTAACCCGTCTCCAGGCTGGGGATGTCCTCTTCATCGATGAGATCCACCGGCTCCCCGTCGCCGTCGAGGAGTTCATCTACCCGGCGATGGAGGATTTCCGCATCGATGTCTGCCTCGACACCGGGCTCAACGCCCGCACCGTACAGATCAAGTGCGCCCCGTTCACCCTTATCGGCGCCACCACCCGCGCCGGGCTGCTGTCCTCACCCCTCCGCTCTCGATTCGGCATCACCCACCATCTTCGATACTACAACGAGCCGGAACTGACACGCATCCTCGAACGCTCGTGCTCGTTGCTCGGGATCCATCGCGTCGATCCCGGATCGCTCGAAGCGATCGCATCGCGGTCCCGCGGAACGCCCCGGATCGCCAACAGACTCCTCCGCCGCGTCCGCGACTTCGCGGATGTCCGAGCGGGAGGACATATGTCCGGCGCGATCGTCGATGACGCACTGCGGCTCGAAGGCGTCGACCATCTCGGACTCGACGAGCTTGATCGCGCCTACCTCCGAACCATCGCCACGGTCTATGACTGCGGACCGGTCGGGCTCGAAGCCGTGGCCGCCACGATGAACGAGGACTCGGGAACTCTGGAGGATGTGGTCGAGCCCTATCTTCTCCAGATCGGCTTCCTGGCCCGCACCCGACGCGGACGGGCACTCACCGCCAAGGCATGCGAATACCTTGGCGTCTCCCCGAAGACATCCGAGTTATTCTAAGTTTGGCTCTCGCTGCAACAGAAGAGCCGATCAGACGATCACTTCTTGAAGGTCGCCATCAAAATCTCTTCGGTCTGCTCGGTCAGATACAGGATGCACCCGTCGTTGGGCGAGAGCGTCAGCCGGCCTTGCATCAACTGCGCAGCTACCTCAACCGGAACCGACATCATCGACGACCCGCACACGAACTCATGCCGCTTGCGATCCACGATCTCCAGCGGCGCCATCGCGTCCTCGCCGCGCTGAGCGAGCAGTTCCTCGTAGATCGCCATCGCGTCCTTGGGAACGCCCGCGGCCAACTCTTCGCGTCGGGCTCTCAACTCGGCGAGTTTCGCGGCGATCTCGTCAGCCCGTTCCTGGCGTTCGGCCTCCGCCACCTTACGGAGCTTCTCTCGCTCCACACGAGACTCCTCCAGTGTGCTGAGCTTGGCTTTGATCTGCTCGATCTTTTCCATATGCCCGAGCGCTTCGTCGTCAAATGAAGAACGCTGCTCTTTCAGGTTGTTGACCTCGCTGAGCAGCGCTTTGTATTCCTTGTTCGTCTGCGCGTTGTTCATCTTCTCACGCAGCTCGTTGATGTGGGCCTCGATCCGTTTGCTCTCACCCTCGGCATTGTTCGCCGATGCCTGGAGTTGTCGAAGCTGGGCCTGCAGCGAGGAGACCTGCGTGGAGATATCCGCCAGCTGCCGGGTCTGTTCTCCGAGGAAACGCTCCGCCGCGTTCAGCCGCGAGCTCAAGCCCCTGATCTCTTTGTCGACTCGGAACACCGCGAGAAGCTGCTTGGTTACCGACATCCGGTCCTCCTGCCGATCGAAACGAACGGCTCGCCCAATTCTAGCCCCCCACCCCTCCGCCGTTCATCCCGCCAGCCCGTGCAACGCCCAGAAGGCCACCGGAGCCACGAGCACCGGCGAATCGATCAGATCCAGCACCCCGCCGAAGCCGGGCAACGAGGAGCCGGAATCCTTCACGCCGGCGTCGCGCTTGAGCAGGCTCGCCGAGAGGTCCCCCACCTGGCCGAGCCCTCCAAAGAGCACGCCCATCGCCGCCCCACCCAGCACGGTCGGGGCCGCGATCCCGCTCGAAGACAACCACCACGCCCCGACCGCCCCGGCCACACCCGATGTGATCAGGCCCCCCGCCAGCCCCTCCCATGTCTTGCCCGGGCTGAGCCAGGGGATCAGCTTGTTTCGCCCAATCGTCGTGCCCGTGAAATAGGCCCCAATGTCGCAAAGCTTCACGCACGCGAGCACCCAGACCAGCACCCAGATCGGGTGTTCGCGTCGCACCAGCACCAGGAAACCCGGCATCAGCCCCATGTACACATGGATCAGAAGCACCGCCCCCGCGACGCCGATCGCTCCCTGCGTGGTGCGGTGCCGCACCGAGTACACCAGGCCCAGAGACCAGCTCAACACTGCAGCCCCAGCCCCAAGCCCCAGCCCGCCCACGCCGTTCATCGACTCGGCGCCGAACGACATGACGCTCAGGCCCGCCACCGAGGCTGCCACCGCCGGCATCGTTGCGATAGCCACCCCCTTGGCGCGGAGAATCCTGGCGACCTCCCGCGCCC
>RFGH01000223.1 GCA_003696675.1 Planctomycetota bacterium | reverse complement strand
GCTCTCTGGTGGGCGGGGGAGAGTCGGGACCCCGAGGCGGACCCTGCCGGTCCGGGGCGATCTGGGGCGTTTCTCTCTGTCTCGGGGAGAGAGTTTGGAGAACTGGTTAACACAGGGGTTCGGATCGGGACCGGCTGTTCTGAAGCTACTTCATCGCTAGGTCGTCGAGAAACTCGGATGCCGGATCTATGGCCGTAATGAGCAGGTGGTCGCGGGCTCGGGTACATGCAACATAAAGTAGGTGCCGCTCGGTGTTGTAGACATCCGCAAGATCGGCATCGTCTGCGACGGCTGAGATACGGGACTGGAGCGGGATGACTTCGTCGTCGCACGCGGCGACCACGACGGCTCGGAATTCCAGCCCTTTCGCTCGGTGCATCGTCGAGATCGCGATGGTGTTGGGCGGGACATCGGATTCGTCGTCAAGCTCGTGAGCTGGTAGATTGAGTGCGGCGATGGCGGCGCGGGCGCGGGGGAACTCGGCGGAAGAACGGACGAAGATTGCGACTTCGTGAGGTTCGATGCCCTGATCCAGCAGGCCACGAATCCAGTCGGCGATGGCTTGGGCCTCGGCGGATTCGGAGTCTTCGATGCGGATGTCCGGGTCGGGGCCGTTGAAGGCGGAGATAGTCCCAGTACGAGACTCCGTATTTCCGTCCACGTCGGAGAGCTCGGGGTTGAGAAGGCGGTCGGCCTGTCGGCGGATCTGGTGTGAGGTGCGGTAGTTGATCTTGAGGATCTGCGAGCGGCCACGGATGTCCACGCCAAGCGAGGCCCACGAGAAGGGGGTCTGAAAGATCCGTTGGCCGAGGTCGCCCGCGAAGAACAGGCCGTTCTCCTTGCGCCCTGCAACGGCGGCGAGGTAGCGGAGTTGCGGAATGCTAATGTCCTGGGCTTCATCGACGACGATGAAGTCCGCGGGCGGATCGCCGCCTTCTGAAAGTTGCTTGCTGAGTTGCTGAAAAACCATCGGCATGGTGACCAGACCGCGGGCGTGGAGCTCGGCACGCACTCGGGCGAAGATGGACCACAGGGCGGCACGCTGCTTCTCGCCGAGTCGGGTCTTGCGGCCGAGGCGAGGGACATCTCGGTACTGCTCCCAGGACTCGATCTGCCAAGCGTCCACGACCTCGGCCCATTCGGACTCGAGCAGAGGCAGGCCAAAGGGATTGCCTGGCTCTTTCAACGCGGCATCCGAGATCAGGTTTCGGAGCATCTTGGGCGTGGGGATGGTCGGGCGGCCGAAGTGCGTCTCGTACGCCTCGATGCCGACCTCATCGATCGCGCGCACGGCGATGCGGTCGCGGAGACTGGGGTCCTGCCCGGTCAGGCGGGCGATCTTGGTGCGGAGGTTTCGAGCGAGTGGGATGGAGAAGGTCGTCAGGAGGACGCGGGCTTTGGGGTTCTGGAGGGCGAGCCGGGCAGCGCGGTGGAGGGCGACGACGGTCTTGCCGGTGCCGGCGGAGCCCGCGACGCGGGCGGGCCCGTTGTAGGTCCGCTCGATGGTGGCTTGCTGGGCGGGGTGGAGGAAGATGGTCCAGCGGTCCCAGGGGAACTCCAGTGCCTGGCGGAGTTCCTCGACATCGGTCATCAGGCGGAAGCGGCGCTGGGCGTCGGGATGGGCGAAGGGGTCCTGGGTCGGCTGTGGCGTCGATGCCGCGGGTGGGGTGGTGCCGGTGGCGAGATTGAGGACGGCTTCGGCGGCCTCGGCGGGTAGGTGGTCGGTGAGTTGGAGCAGGGCGTCTTCATCTGCCGCGAGAACATCGGCGGTCCACTCGGGGGGGACGCCGTAGGTGAGGAGTTGCTCTTCTGAGACCCCCTTCAGGGCCGGGGGCTTCGCCTTCGGGGCTTCGGGGGCCTCGACATAGGTCGGAATCTCAATCTCTCGCACCAGCTCACGGACTTCGACGATCTGCATCGCCCCGGTCGTCGGATGGCGTTCGATCTTGCGGCGCTCACCCCACCGGTAGGCGTCGTCGTGGTGGCCGACATAGCAGAGCAGCAAGCTCTGATCGGTCCGGTGAACAATGAGGCGGATGTCGAGGTTGCCGCGGACGGACCAGAAGTTCTTGTCCTTGGCTTTGTCGATGCGGTGGGACTGCAGGCCGGGGCTGATGGGGTTGAGTTGCAGGTCGAAGGCCGCCATCTTGGCCGCCTTCTGTTCATCGCCCGAAAGCCTTGAAAGGCTCTGCGTGAAAGTGTCGGCGATGCGAAAGTCCATGGGCGCGGTCACTCGCTATCGCCTTTTTCACGATCCACAAGTTGGCGATTGATGACGGCGTTAGATTTCATGAAGCGAATCATGACACGCTCGATCTGGTCGCGCAAGACGCTGTCGTTAACACGAACATATGACGCCTTGTATACAATCGGGGACTTGTACCAGAATTTTTGCTCATGACCCTTGATTCGATTGGCGATCACCGAGCCCTGTCCGACATACACGGCTCGATCACTGATGTCATACAGCACATAGATTCCCGGTACACTGGGCAGATCATCCATTGCGTACGGATCAAAATCAATCAACGCACCGATACCTGGCGCGCCGACATCGGCTTCGTCCGAGACGGAATCCTGAATATCTGAAGGCACTGGCTGGCCGAACGCCGTTTCGATCTTTTCTCTGGTCCGCACTTGCGGATTTGCCGATTTGCCAGTCTCAATGTTCAGAATCGTCAGATAAGATACCCCGGCCCGTTCTGCAAGATGCTGCCGAGTCCACCCCTTTGCCTCGCGTTGGCTGCGGACCCAGCCGGCGAGCAAGCTCACCTCAGACTTGACTGAGGTGCTGACGAACACGTCGCGACCGAATGCGGCAATGATGGCATCAACCTGCACCGCGGTGGGCGACGCCTTTCCTGTCTCCCATTGACTTACTATTGGCTGGCCAACCCCGACCCGAATGGCGAGGTCTTGCTGCGTCCAGTCCTCGTTTAACCGCGCTTCCTTCAGTATCGCGCCGTGTACCTCGGGATTCCATTGAATCGCCATTGCGTTACTCCACTCTAAACACTTTCATCACCTCGTCGCCGAGGTGGTTGATGACCTTGACCGCGATGCGGCCGCCCTTGGGCTTCTTGAAGGGGCGGGAGGTGTCGCTGTTGAGGGTCTCCCAGGCTTCTTCGTTGATCTCGGCTTTGAGGGTGGTCTTGAGGGCCTTGTAGGGATCGTTCTGGCCGAGGAAGTAGGCGTGGCGGACGAAGAAGCTTTCCTCGTTGTAGTCGGTGTCGATGAACCAGCAGGCGATGCCGTCGGCGTTGTCGCTGCGGACCTCGCCGCTGCTGGGGTGGAAGACATCGACGCCGTTGATCTTGACCTGGATCTGGCCTCCGTCGGCGGGGAGGATGTCGATGTCGGGCTCGCCGAAGATGACGAAGAGGTTGCCCGCGCCGGTGGACTTGAGTTGGTCGCCCATGTGCAGCTCAGCGTTCATGCGGGCCTTGAGGACCGGGATGCGGCCGAGTTTGTTGAACTCGCTGGCGATGGCCTCGAAGTTGAAGGCGCAGGCGATGAGGACATCAAAGTCGGCGTCCCCGGCCTCGCGGGCTGCGGCGACGAGGTCCTGGCGGGCGACGGTGCCGAACTCGGGGCCGATGAAGATGCCCGCCCGCTTGCTGGCTCCGTCCTGGTCGGTGTAGTGGCCCTCGGCGCAGATGAAGCGGCCGGGCCAGGGGGCCACTGAGGAGAAGGCGATCTTGTCTTCCTTATGGGCCTGCTGGACGCCTGCGGCCTTGAGGTTCTCCAGGATCACACGGACAAAGTCGGCCTCGTCGGAGGAGCCGGATCCGGTGGTGTCCTTGCGGCGCTGGGGGTCGATGAGGTCATCGTTCTCGTCCACGCCGAGGGTTCGATGGGGGCTGAGGCTTTCGACGGTGAACGGCCCGGCGACGCGGACCTTCTTCTTGTCCTCGTACGGCTTGTCGTAGAGGTACTCGAACTCGGCCTTGGCAGCGATGCTGGCGTCGATTTCCTTCTGCCGGGCGATGCGGAGCTTCCAGAACTCGTCGAGCAGCGACTGGCACGCCTCGGGCCAGGCCGCGGGGCGATCGCGGGGGATCTCCCACTCTTGGATCTCTGGGGGAACTTCCGCGGTGTACTTCTGGGCTTTGCGGAAGTCTGCGAGCCACTTTGCGGGGATCGACTTGGTCAGTTTCTGGCGTACCGACGCGAGCTTCGCTTCTGATCGCTCCCAGATGACATCGATCTCAGCGTTGTTTGCGATCGCCTTGAGGGTAATATGCGGCACGCGCTCATACACAAAGCCGTGGCGGGTGTTTTCGGCGTAGTGCCGTCGCTCATAGCCGTCGGGCAAGTCGCTGCGTGTAACCGCAGCCTCCTTCTCGACGCCCTCCTTTGAATCGGCAAGTAGGTAAAACGGATATCGAGCACCCATGATGCGGGTGCGGGCCAACGCGAGCGAAACGCGCGATGTGTCAATCGTGATCCAGCGCCGTCCCCATTGCTCGGCGACATACGCCGTCGTCCCCGAGCCGCACGTCGGGTCTAGCACCAAGTCCCCTGGATCCGTCACGAGTAGTTGGCATCGCTGAATGACCTGGGCAGCTGTTTGTACAACATACCGCTTTGGATCCGATCGGGACTGAACACCCCAAGTATCGTCCCAGAAAGCATTCAGTGGGAAGACGGGGTAGTCGTCGATGAATCGAACATAGGCGATTGAGCGACCTTCAACAACGAGTCGGTCGGCTTTGTGTAGTCTTTCGACACCTGCGACATTCGTTTTCCAGAACCCGCTCCGCGGGTGACGCGTCTTCCCTTCAAACTCAACCGGAAAGCTCGAGTTCTCGCCTCCACTCTGTGAGACCATCGGGCTAGGACGCCACAATCTCGCATCTTCAGGCACATCGTCGCCCACGAGTGACTTGGCTGGGCCACGCACACCCGACGAAAGCTGGACGCTTTTGTACTTTGTCCCTCCTACTTCACCAGCGATCTTTTCTCTAAGTAGTGAGCGGAATTTGACGTTCCGACGGTCCTTGGCATACCACAAGAGAAAATCAAATGTAGATGGCAGGAGTTCGCTCGTCTGACTGCTCGTAGTGACAAACGGAATCAGTGCGCAGTAGTTTGCATCCCCAAACACTTCGTCCATCACTGTCCGAACGCGATGGACATTCTCGTCGCCGATCTGAACAAAGATGGAGCCGGTTTCATGGAGTAGGTCGCGGGAGACGGTGAGGCGATCCCGCAGGTAGGTCAGATAAGTGTGGATGCCATCACGCCATGTGTCACGAAAGGCTTTGACCTGCTCCGGCTCGCGGGTGATATGGTCCTTATTCCCATCCTTCACATCCCGGCTCGTCGTAGACCACTGGAAGTTCGAGTTGAACTTGATGCCGTATGGCGGATCAAAGTAGATGCACTGCACCTGCCCACGCAGCCCCTCCCGCTCGGCGAGCGACGCCATGACCTGAAGCGAGTCGCCCAGGATCATCCGGTTCGTCCAGTTCGCGTCGTGCTGGTAGAAGTCGGTTTTGGCATCGCCCTCCGGCACGCCGTTGAAATCGTGGAAGAGGTCGAACTGGTCGTCGGCGGCGTCCCGGTCGGCCTCGGTGCGGCGGCGGAGGTCGTCGATCAGGACCTTGGGGTGGACCTTCTCCTGGATGAACAGCGGCGGGGCGTGGACGACGAGGTCGGACCAGTCCTGCTCGTCCTTGCCGCGCCAGACGAGCTGGGGGTCGAGGTCGCGGTTGCGGGCGGCCTTCTCGTCGGCCAGGGATTCGGCGACGCCCTCGCGGGAGTAGGTGACGGGGACGGGGGCCTGCTGGTCTTTGGCCATGACGGACTGGAACTCGGCCGTGGGGATGTTCTTGCGGCTTGCGTCCTCGTGGGTGAGGGCGGTGACCTGCTTGGGGTTGGTGGACTTCTTAGCGGAGCGTTTGGCCATGGGGGTCACCTGCTTGGTATGCAGTCACGGACGGGGGCTGAGGGACTGGCTTTGGGGAAGTGATCGAGGAGGTCGTTGAAATGGATTATCTTGTCCCGAATGGAGTATCTGACGAGATGGATGCCGGCCGATTTGATGGCGCTCTGCTTCTCGCGGCTGATGCCGTGGGGCACGACAAGGATCTGCCTGCGGGCAGGATTGGTCGTGCTGTGGAGGGCTAACTGGCCGACGCCCGTGTAGAGGCTCTGCCACGAGTATGTAGGCTTTATCTCGATCTCTGCTAATGGTTTATGGGGCGGACCCACGAAGAGATCCCGCTGCTGGTCCTTGCCGACGCTGTAGCCGCCTGCCTGGAGGCACTGGCTGAGCCTGTTGCAGACGAGGCCGTGCTCACGCCGGATTTCGTAGGTTTCAGCGTATCGCTGGCCCTCGCCGTCCTCTTCGCACTCCTTGAATGGCCCACGCTTCTGCTCAGCGGGCCTGCGTGAAGGACATCCCTCCTTGAAGTCGCGAATTTCCCACACGAACTGCGCGATATCGTCAAGCAAGTCGGGATGGTTCGCCCGAGCGACCGGAAAAACCGAGAATGGTTTGCCGCCGTCTCTGTGTACGAGTGCTGGCAAACGGGTCGTCCACTTGAGATACTCCGACTTGCTGATACCCGGGCGGCCGCCGCCTACCCGACCCGTGTGACAGATCCAGAGTTTGCCGTTTTCGTCTTTGGCAAGACAGCCGGCAGTGTTCTTTGCTGTCTTCTTGACTGCGGGGTTGATCTGAACGACCATCGAGATGTTGGTCGTGTTCTCTGGCAGCGGAAGCACCCCAAAGATGCACCAGAGACGCCCATCGATTTCGCCGCCCTTGTTTGTCCAGATGCCGAGATCGTCCCTGACGAAGACTTTGTCCGGGTATGAACCCGCCCTGGTCCCCATCGTGCGCTGTTCGACGCGGGCACCGGATCGCATCTTGGCCTCGATTTGTTTCCACACTTTGCGGACAATGCTTTGATCTGTCACCTGTGTCAACATGCCTGAGGCTCCGTGTGCTCAGTGATGATGAAGTCGTCGACCGGGCAAATTTTTCGTCTTTGATCTTCTGTCCAAGTTGGACCTATTGCCGCACGCTGCTCTGCTATGGCTCAATCAACGTCTTCGAATCTGAACAGGTCAAGAAGGACCTCGACCATTCGGTTTGTTCGGGCCTCGATCGTTTCGGCGTTCCAGCACGGCGTGGTCCCGAGGCTGTGTTGGCCGTTTGCGGTGGAGAACGACAGCTCATTCAGAGCCAGCCGATTTTTGTAGCCTATATTGATTCTAAATCCGAGAAACTTTCGGTCTTCTTCAAGTGCCTGCTTTCTCTCGAAACTGGCGGTTGCGAGCTTAGAGTTGTAGCCGCTGAGAGTAAGATTTCCGAGTCGATGCACATGCTCTTCGTGAATGGCCCGAGCACGGTCGGCATTGCCGCTGGCAATCATGGCTGTCCAGTCATCGGAAATCTGCTCGGTTTGCGGCAAGACGTGCTCGATCGTCCATACGAACTGATCACGTTCGTTTCTGGCCCACAGGTCCGGAGCGTACTCGCGGGTGCGGTGGGTTTCATCGATGCGTGCGAGCAGATAACGCGTGATGATGCTATTGGTGGAGTACATCGGCCCCTTGAGCGTTCTCTCGAACCGCTCAAGGGACGCATAGGTGCCCTTGAGCAAGAGAGCATCGCGAAAGCATTCGAAGCTCAAGGATCCGGACGCATCGACCTGCTTCTGGCAGCTCGCAATCAGATCGATGTGGTACTGGTCGAGAGCCTTTGTACCAGGCGTGTCGGTGACGTTACGGCGCACATAATAACGAGCCAATAGATCGATCATCTTTATCAGATCATCAGGACGAAGGACAGCATTGCCTCGGAGGCTAAAGAGGTACAACAGCACTTGATAGGCGGGTGCGGCCCCGATGCGATCGATCTCAACCAGCAGGTTGCGCACTGACGATGGGAGATCTGAGTTTCCCGGCAGGATCAGCGTGCCGTAAGTTTCCGCCGCCTCGCAAAGGCGCTCAAAGGTCGCTCGAGCATTTCGCCTTATGAGACGTTCGTACACGGTAATCAACTTGGACTTTACTGCCCTCGGCACGCCCTCGACTCGGATAGCATCGTCCCACCGGAAGGCGTGGTAAAAGTGGCGGAGAAATCTCTCTTGATCACTCGGATCTGGGATCGCCGTAACGAGATCTTGCCATCTCTCGAAGGAATCATCGATATTGACGCTGTGCTGGCGATCCATTTCCGCGAGCATTTTGTTCTTGATAATGTCGATTGCTGAGAGCGGCACCCCTCGATTGTTGAGCGTTTCGAACAGCGTGAAAGCGTCTGCCTGACTACTCACGGTGATGTGCACAAAGCTTAGCTGATTGATCCTGCCGACTATGTCGAGGAGCGGCTCAAGGTCGTTTGGAAGTCCGTCAACGAAGAACCGGTAGGCTTTACAGATCGCTCGCACTCCGTGATATCGCGGCTTAGATCTCTTTTTAATAATTCCAATCTCCGAGAGCAAGTATTTGTAGTCGTCGAGATTGCTGTTTTGCGAACTCGGCTGGACACGCAAGAACAGCATCTTGGATTGCTCAATCCATCCTCCCACCTCGTTTGGATCGTAGTGATCTTCACGCTTTTTTTTGACGAGCTTGCTCCGGAGTCCCTGCACGGAGCTCTCGAAGTCCATTCTGTCCTCGTCATCTTCAAACTGGACAGAGTCCTGAAGGCTGACCAGCTTGTTGTAGATTGCCATCATGTAGAGTGATAGTGTGGTGAGCCGCTGCTGCCCGTCAATGACCTCATAGATCATCTCTCGTCCCGGTGCATCGACGTCTCCGTCCTTGACACAGATAATCGACCCCATGAAGTATCCGGGTTCGTTCTCTTCGATGTCTTGGACGAGCCTCTCCCAGTCTCGCTTTCCCCAGGTATACTCACGCTGATACTTCGGCACGTGGTAGTGTTCGCGAGCTCCTTGATCATTACTAATGATCTTCGAAAATGGCATATACAGAGCGTTCACGACCGAATCTCCATCTTGCTGCCTCTGAGTGCGTCACTCACCATTTTCTCGAAATGCTCGATAACTTGCGACTCGAAGTCTGATTGCATCTCGTATACCTCAACGAACTCGGCGAATGCCCAGCGGCCGTGGGTGCCGAGGTTGTTGACGCCGGGGACCCAGTAGTCCTTCATGGTCCCGGCCTTTTCCTTGGCGTCTTCTCCTCGGTAGCCCTTGATCTCGACGACGAGGTGAAGGTGGTTGGGGGTACCGTCGGGGTTGGGGGCGTGGCCGTCGTCGATCAAGACGATGAAGTCAGGGCGGTAGATCCGGGACTCGGCGGCGTAGCGGTACGGGACCTCCAGGCCAAGGCTGTGGTTCTTGACATACGACACGACCTTTGGATGGCCCTCGGCAACGCGGCAGAACTCGGCTTCCCAGTCGCTGTCCAGGACGACCCAGTTGATATGACACCTGCCGGGATCCGTCTGCCAACGGGTGGTCTTGGAGGTGTTGAAGTTGACGTGGGCGGTAGTCCCGGCAGGGTTGTAAGCATCGAGGACGGCCTTGATAGGAGCTGACTCCGCGTGGCTTTGGGTGATGCCGCGGGTGATGCGTTCACAGGCGATGTCTGCAAGACTGAGGTACATCAGCTGGGCCGGGTAGGTGCCGCCCTTGCACACCAAGTGACTGTCGAGCCATTGCTTGGTGATGCGCTTGAGTTGGCCGAAGAGGTAGAGCTTCGGTTCTTCGCCGGGATCGCGCCATTTGGTGTAGAGCAGGCGTTGTGTCAGATGGAAAAGGAGGGTCGAGCGGCGGAGATCGCCGGTGTGGACGAGGGTCAGATCCACCCCCTCGCCGATGATGCCTTCGCTGCGGGTCACGGAGGGGCCGACGAGGTCGGGGGTGAGTTCCAGAGTGGAATCGGCGTCGAACTTGGCCGTGAGGCGTTCGGCGGGGAGCTCAACCCGGTAGCCGACGACTCGGGGAAACTTGATCTCGCAGGCATCGCGGTCTGGGCGGACGGCTTTGACGCGGATGGTTTCGCGGGGCGGCTGGGGCGGGGCGACGACGGGTTTGGCCGTGAAATCGAAGGGGATGCCGAGGACGTCGGCGTATTCGACATTGAACTTGTTGTCCTCATTGAGATCGTAGGACTGGCGGCGGAGGGCGCGGCCGATGACCTGTTCGCAGAGGAGTTGGGTGCCGAAGGCGCGGACCCCGAGAACATGGGTGACCGTGTTGGCGTCCCAGCCCTCTGTGAGCATGGAGACGGAAACCACGCAGCGGATCGACTCGCCGAGACGGCCCTCTCGACCGACGGTGTTCATGACTTCACGCAGAAGGTCTTGGTCGGTGATGTTCTCTGCGGCGCGACGGTCGCCGGTTCGCTCAATGATCTCGTTGCGGAAGCGATCGATCTCGTCGCTGGCCATCTCGCGGAAGTTCTTGTCCAGGGCGTCCCCGGACTCGAGCTGTTCGCTATCGATGAGGAGCGTGTGAGGACGAGCCAACGGGTTGCCAAAGTCATCGTGGTTGCGGAACAGCTTCAGGCGGCCTTCTTCGAGCTGCAGCGTGCCGTCGTCATTCTCCCGGGTAAATCCTGAGATGAAGTCGTACACGAGCTTTGAGATCGCCGTGTTCTGGCAAACGACGATGAAGCAGGGTGGTACCGTGATGCCTTCTGCTTTCCAGAGGTCAAAAGTCTTCTCGTAGTGACCGTAGAGCGCTTCAAGGGCGGTCTGGAGCTCGACCGGGATGGCGAGTGGATCTAGCTTCTTTCCGGATCCCCGGCCGCTCTTGGGCATCTTCTTGCCGATGTGCTTCCAGAGTTCGCGGAAGACAGGAGCTTCTTCGCCTGGGATATTGTCTGCGACCGGAACTCGTGGCAACTTCACGATGCCGCATTCAATCGCATCCATCAGCGAGAAATCGGTCGCTGTCCACGGGAAAAGTGTTCCCTCGGCGTAGCCCGAGCCTCTCAGAAAGAATGGCGTGGCGGAGAGGTCCACAACCCGCTGAAGGCCAAGTTTGCGACCGACGGCCTCGATTCCCGAGATCCAAAGGCGGGCAGCTTCCTCGTTTTTTTCCGCTTCCTTCTTTTCGTCGCCTTTGAGATCCGTTTCGTCGTTGACGCCGGGCTTTGAGCGATAGCAGTGATGCGCCTCGTCGTTGATGACCAGGACTCCCTTCATGCCCATAAGCTCGGGCATGACGCGCTGAAGCATCTGGCCTTCGGATTCGAGTGTCTTGAGCTCCTCGCCGCGACCTTGCAATAACGCGCGGCTTCCCGTAGACAGCTGCATCGTGTCGCGGAGCTTGAACGAGTGGTAGTTCGTGATCACAATTTTGGCACGATCCAAGTCCGGCAGCATGTCGGCGGGCACGAGCTCGCGGCTCTTGTAGTAGCTGTCGGGATCGTTCGGCTGGAGCACGCGAAGCCGGTCACGGATAGTCAAGCCAGGAGCGATGACCAAGAAGCCACGCGTGAACTTCTTTGAGCCTGGGCGACGCACAGCATTGACGGTCTGCCACGCGATGATCATGGCCATGACGGTTGTTTTGCCGGCTCCAGTGGCAAGCTTCAGGGCGAGACGCGAGAGGCCTGGATTCGCTTCTTCGCTAGCGTTCTCGAAGTGCTCAAGAAACGTTCTGCCTTCCTTCCCCAGCTGAGGAGCAACCTCACTCAGCCAGATCAGAGTCTCTGCCGCTTCCACCTGGCAGAAAAACGGCCTGTAGGTGTTGAACTTGTGATGCCGCCAATGCTGCAGAAGGCGAGCGCTTTCCGGCGTGACTCTCCACTCATGAGGATTGGACAGCCGCCTCCACGCGTCCACTCGCTCACGAACTTGATTGACTATTGAGATGGTCTCATACCGCTGGTCCCCCTGGGAGATGGATTTCGCTTCTGCAAAGACCAGTTCGTCCTGCGTCTCTTTGCCACGGCGCTTTTTGGGCTTCGGGATCGGGGTGATGAACTCCGCGACGCGCCGGTGCTCTAGAACTTTGTTCGTTGGTTGCCCCGACCGATCCAACTCCCAATGCCGCGCGGGTAGTTCGTAGGGAGAGTTGAGAATCGGTTGATCGAAGAACTGATCAGACATCCGAAGCAGCTCCACAGCTGAGCCCTCAGGGAGTACACCGGTCCGGAACCGCGGAGGTTCGCTCGGCACTAGACAAGTGACTAGCCCGGAACATTCCGAGTGCACCTGCCACGGGCATCCCACCCAAACGAAATCATGGCAGAGTGTAACCGTATCCCGATCCTCACCGCTCGCAGTCTCAACGAGAGTCCACTCTCATAGCTGCGACCACGCGAGCTCTCGATCGCCACAAGCCAATCTACGACAGATGCTTACGGTTCGAAATCAGATCGATCGCAACCACGGCCGGGTCCAAGCATATTTGAGATCGTGGATCGTTTTGGAGTCGCCAATGCCTGAAGTCAATGCTCGTGTTCCAGAGCTCGAATATGCGACCAACCTTCCAGGCGCAAACGCCTACGACGAGGCCCGGCGAGCGACGGCGGACCTGTGCCGCCTGGCCCGGCTCTGGGTCGCGATCGCGGAGTCCAATGAGGAGGCCCTCAACCCCACTCATCAGGTCGAGTACGACGACGAGGACGGCGAGGAGCTCCCTGTCCCTCGCTCGGCCATCCACTTGGACCCGAACAACCGGCGTGAGGACTTCGAGAAGGCGGTCCGGGAGCACTGGCAGCTGTGGGTGCAGGGCGTTGATCGAGCGAAGGTCGCCATAGGCGCGGTCGAGGATCCGGAGCTCGGCCCGCAGCGGGTCGCGGCCAGGCTGGCGCTGATGGAGCTGATCCGGATCTTCTTCCCGCCGTTGTTTCTCCTGTCGCACGAGCAACCGGGGGACCACCTGATGCGTCCGGCCGGGCCGATGGCGTGCCGAGCGGGGAAGCAGTGCAATCTGAGGCGGCACCGCATCGAGGAGATTCTTCCGCCCCTCGCCGATTTTTCCGACCTGATGATCACCTACGACCCGGCTGCCGGGATGTCATCGGGCGAGACTTTCGACACCGACAGCGGCTGGACCGTCAAGCAGCTCTGCGATCATCTGTGTCGTTCCGATTCGCTGCTGAAGGACTGGCGGGACGCCGCCGAGCCGAAGGTTCCTGGGAGGAAGAAGAAAGGCGAAAGCTTCACATTCGGAGAGATCGGTCGGCTATCGCTGGCGGCCGCGAAGCTCGGTCATATGAATGAATCAATCAAGCTCGGGCAGATCGCGGTCAACCGGAAGCCCCCGGAAAGCCCGGATGGCCTTTTGAAAGGCCATTCTGCCCAGTAGTTCACTCGACAACGCGGCGGCGCGAGCCTGACACTGGGGCCATGGTTGCAAACCACCAGGTCCAGCCCTCGCCCAAGCCGCCGGCGCCGAGGCTGTCCTCGGCCGACCGCGCCGCCCTCCATCGCCTCGACACCGCCCTCGGCGCGTTGGCCGCGGGGCTCGCCCGCCTATTGGTGTCGCTGCCCGAGCCGTCCGAATCCTCCCCCGCATCGCTTGAACTCCCCGCTCATGCGGACCTGAGTGTCCCCGCTGGTGAACACCCCGATCTCAGGGGTGTCTCGCCGGAGAGGAGGCGGGCATGACGGACCTGGCGACGCGGATCGGGCAGCTCGAGTGCATGACCCCGGCCGGGCTGCGGCGGGCGTACGAGTCGGTGTTCGGCGAGCCGTCCCGCTCCAACAACCGCCGCTGGCTGATCCGCCGGATCGCGTGGCGTCTGCAGTCCGAGGCGGAGGGCGGGCTCAGCGATCGGGCGCGGACCCGGGCGGCGGAGCTGGCCCGGGACGCCGACGTGCGGGCGCGGCCGCCGGGGGATTTTCTGGGCTCCGGCCCGACGCTGGGGGCGGGGCTGCGGACGGTGACGGGCGAGCTGCGGGAGATCCGCGACCAGCGGCTGCCCCTGCCCGGCGCGGTCCTGACCCGCGAGCACGGCGGCAAGGTCCACCGGGTGACGGTGCTCAGCAACGGCTTCGAATACGAGGGGACCAGCTACCGCTCGCTGACCGCGGTCGCAAAGCAGATCACGGGCGCGCACTGGAACGGCTACGCCTTCTTCGGCCTGACCGGGAAGGGGGCTCGCGATGGCTAAGCCGACCGAGCCGCCCAAGCGCTGCGCGATCTACACCCGCAAGTCCACCGAGGAGGGACTCGAGCAGGACTTCAACAGCCTCGACGCCCAGCGCGAGAGCGGCGAGGCGTACGTGAAGAGCCAGGGGTGGGCCAGCCTGCCCGACCGCTACGACGACGGCGGCTTCTCCGGTGGCAACACCGAGCGGCCGGCTCTCAAGCGGCTCATGGCGGACATCGAGGCGGGCCGGATCGACTGCGTCGTCGTCTACAAGGTCGATCGGCTGTCGAGGTCGCTCATGGACTTCTCGCGGCTGATGGAGACGTTCGAGCGGGTCGGGGTGAGCTTCGTCTCGGTGACCCAGCACTTCAACACCACCCACAGCATGGGGCGGCTGACCCTCAACATCCTGCTCAGCTTCGCCCAGTTCGAGAGGGAGATCATTTCGGAGCGGACCCGGGACAAGATCGCCGCCGCCCGGCGCAAGGGCAAGTGGGCCGGAGGCCGCCCGGTGCTGGGCTACGACATCGTGCCCGGGACGGGCGGGTCCAAGCTGGTCGTCAACGACGCCGAGGCCAGGATCGTCCGATCCATCTTCGAAATGTACCTCGCCAGCGATCGCGGGCTGATCCCGCTGGCCGCGGCGTGCGCCGAGCGGGGCTGGGTGACCAAGGCTTGGACGACGAGCAAGGGCGAGTCGCAGGGCGGGTGCCCGCTCAACAAGAAGCGGCTGCACGCCCTGCTGACCAACCCGGTCTATCTCGGTCTGGTCCGTCACAAGGACGAGGTCTTCCCGGGAGAGCACGAGGCGATCGTCACACAGTCCGTCTTCGACGCGGTGCAGAAGAAGCTCCGACTCAACGGCAAGACCGGCGGCTCTCGCGTCCGCAATGCCCACCACGCCCTGCTCAAGGGGATCCTCCGCTGCGGGGCCTGCGGGCGGGCCATGACGCACACCTTCGCGAGCAAGACGAGCGGCAAGGCGACCGTCCGGCACCGGTACTACGCCTGCTCGACCGTGCTGAAGGAAGGCCGGTCCGCCTGCAGTTGCCCGTCGCTGCCCGCGGGCGAAATCGAAGGCTTCGTCGTCAGGACCATGAAGGACGCGCTCGCCGGGGACGCGGTGATCGACGCCGTGGTCGAGCGGGCACTCGCAGTCCTCGCCGCCGAGCGGCCGAACCTGTTGGTGGACCCCGACGAGGTCGTCGGTGCCGCCGAGTCCTTCGACCCGGTGTGGGACGCGATGACGCCCAAGGAACGCGAAGCCCTCGTCCGCGGCCTGGTGGCCCGCGTCGTCTACGACCCCGACGCCAGCTCCGTCAGCGTGACCTTCCACGAGGGCGTGCCAAGCCCAGAGGACATCGCGGAGGGGATCGCCGCGTGACGACCGTGACCCTGCCAGTCCGCTTCGAGACCAGCGCCCGCGGGCGTCGGCGGCTGCAGGTCGGCCACGCCCCCCCACCGCCGCTCGGGCGGGTCCCGCGCGTCGCCCGGCTCATGGCGTTAGCGATCAAGTTCGAAGCGATGCTCGCGGACGGGGTCGTCGCCAACCAGGCCGAGCTGGCCGCGGTCGGGCACGTCACGCGGGCGCGGGTCACCCAGATCATGAACCTCCTCCACCTCGCGCCGGAGATCCAGGAAGCGATCCTCTTCCTGCCGCGCGTGGTTGAAGGGCGTGACCCGATCACCGAGCACGACCTGCGGCCCATCGCGGCCGAGATCGACTGGGGCCGTCAGCGGGCGGCGTGGGAACGACTCAACACGAGGACCAAGTCCGAGGGATGACTCGGCCGGGAAGGACCCCGGCCAGGAGGCAGCGATGGTGCGTCAGGACGATGGAAACATGCTTGAGGCGGCGAGGGCGTACGCGGCCCGGGGGTTCGCCGTCGTCCCGCTGCGGCCCAAGAGCAAGCAGCCCGCCATCAAGAACTGGCAGCGGCGCTCGCTCACTGAGGACGAGCTGCCCGGGCACTTCAGCGGGGACGGCAACATCGGGATCGTGCTCGGCGAGATGTCGGGCGGGCTCGTCGATATCGATCTGGACTGCGAGGAGGCGGTCCGGCTGGCCCCGAAGTTCCTGCCCGAGACCGGGGCGATCGGTGGGCGCGGTGCCCGGCCGAGATCCCACTGGTTCTACTACTGCGTCGGCATCCCGACCGCACGCCACAACGATCCCATTGCGGGCGATTGCATCGTCGAGATCAGATCCACCGGCAGCCAAACGGCGGTCGGCCCGAGCATCCACCCCGACGGTGATGCGTACGAACGTCTCGAAGGCGAGCCCGCGGTCGTCGCGCCCGAAGTTCTCGCCGAGGCGGTGCGGAAGCTGTATGAAGCGGTATCTGTGGTGCGGCATGGCACGCTCCCGCAACCGCTGCCGCCCGCGTCACCACGGCACGTCAATCCTCCCGAAACGACGCACGCGGCGGTTCACGATCGTGCGGCCCGCTACCTCGACGTCATGCCCGCCGCGATCAGCGGCGAGGGCGGCCACAACGCCACCTACGCGGCGGCGACCGCGCTGGTCCACGGGTTCTGCCTGCCGGAGGGCGAGGCGTTGGAGCTGCTTGAGTCCCGCTTCAACCCGCGTTGCCAGCCGCCATGGGAGCGTTCAGAACTCGAGCACAAAGTCCGAGACGCGGCGACGAAGGAGCACAGGATGCCGTACGGCTGGCTGAAGAACGCCTCTCCTTGCCGGGCAACGGCGATCACGGCCACCGTCGCGCCCGGCGGCAAGTGGGCGATCGCAGACCCGGGCCCGATCCCGAGCGACCGGCTCCGCGTGCCCGGCTTCGTCGGAGAGCTCGCGGACGCGACCCTGGCCGCTGCTCCGTACCCCAACGAGGTCCTCGCGACGGCCGGGGCCCTCGCTCTACTCAGCGTGTTATCTGGCGGGATCGTGCGGGACCGCGGGGACGCCCGGACCAACCTGTACGTCCTCGCGATCGGGCACTCGGGCATCGGCAAGGACGCGCCCCGCAAGATGAACGCGGCCATCCTGCACCGCGCGGGGCTCTCGTCGTGGCTCGCCCAGCAGCTCGGGTCGGGAGAGGGGCTCCAGGACGCGCTTCAAGCCCACCCGAACTTGCTTGTCCAGACGGACGAGTTCGACACCATGCTCGAGGCCATGCGGCGATCGAAAGACGGCCGCTTCGAATCGTTGCTCGCGCTCATCCTCTCGGCGTACAGCTCGTCGAACTCCGTGCTGCCCATGCGGCGGCTCGCTGGTCGATCAGGGGGCGTGATCGACCAGCCTCACCTCGTGATCTTCGGTACGGCGATCCCGAATCACTACTACGCGGCCCTTTCGGAGCGCACGCTGACCAACGGTCTGTTCGCCCGGATGCTGGTTTTCGAGGCTGGCTCGCGCGGCGTCGGACAGGACGCGGGCTTGCTCGAACCCCCCGACCGCGTTGTCGAGACCGCCTGCTGGTGGGCGGGGCAGCACAAGGCTCGGAGCGGCTGCAGAACGCCTCGGCTGGTCGAGACCGATCCCAACGCCCGGGCGCGGCTCGGCGACTACCGCCGGTATGCGGACCAGATCTACGCCCGCGCCGAGCAGGAGAACGACGCGGTCGCGACGGCGGTGTGGGCCAGGGCCGGGGAGCATGCCCACAAGCTGGCGTTGCTCTACGCCGTCAGCGAGAACCACGAGGAGCCCGTCATCCGGGCGGACGCGGCGGAGTGGGCCACCGGGCTGGTGTCGCACCTTGTCGGCCGCATGCTGTTCATGGCGTCGGAGCACACCGCCGAGTCGAGCTTCGATGACCAGGCGAAGCGGCTGGTCCGCAAGATCCGTGACAGGGGCGGCGAGATCGATCACAGCACGCTTCTCAAGCGATCGAAGCTGGACGCGGCCACCTTCAAACAGGTGATCGAAACCCTTGAGGAGCGGGGCGACATCGTCAAATCAACAGTGCAGACCGAGGGCAGGCACGCCCATCGCTACGCCCTGGTGCAAGAAGGTGAATCCGCGGTGAACGAAGGGGGCGGGTAATGGGCTGCAGCACGTTCCTACACGCTTTCTTCTCTCTTTCACCCCCCTCACCCTCAGCCAGAACGGTTGGTCTGTGTGCGTGTGAGACACCCCCCGTGAAGGAAGAGAAAGAAGTGGATGCCCGCGTGATTCGCCCGCCGCGAGTGGAATTGCGGCGGCCCCAGGGATGTTGATGCGACTGTACGGCAACTCCAAGGAAGGAAGCCCCATGCTGATCGAGATGAGACCTCTGGCCGACCTGGTCCCCTACGAGTCCAACCCCAGATCGAACGACGCCGCGGTGGACGCGGTCGCCGAGTCGATCGGCCGGTTCGGGTTCCGCCAACCGATCGTGGTGGACAAGGACCGGGTCATCGTCGTCGGGCACACCCGCTGGAAGGCCGCGCACAAGCTCGGGCTGGACGAGGTGCCCGTCCACGTCGCCACCGACCTGACCCCCGAGCAGGCGCGGGCCTACCGCCTGGCCGACAACCGCACCTCGGAGATCTCCGCGTGGGACACGACGCTGCTGGCCAGCGAGCTGGAAGCCCTGACCGAGCTTGGCTTCGACGCGGGGACGCTCGCGTCGCTGGGCTTTGACGACGCGCAGCTCGCCGGGCTGATCAGCCCCGGCACCGTGGGCGTGGCCGACCCCGACGAGGTCCCCGAGCCGCCGGACGACCCGACCACCAAGCCCGGCGACCTGTGGATCCTGGGGAACCACCGCCTGCTCTGCGGGGACAGCGCGTCCGAGGCCGACGTGGACCGGCTGTGCGACGGCCAGACCGTGCAGCTTCTCAACACCGACCCGCCGTACAACGTCGCCGTCGAGCCCCGGTCCAACAACGCCATCAGCGCCGGGCTCTCGACCTTCCCGGCCAGCGCGACCAAGGCGACGACGCACATGCAGCAGCGCGACCTGGCGCGCCACCCCGAGAAGTCCAAGCCGACCACCCGCAAGCTCCGCGCCAAGGACCGCCCCCTGGCCAACGACTTCGTGGACGACGAGTCGTTCGGGAAGATGCTGCGGGCGTGGTTCGGGAACGCCGCCCGCGTGCTGGACCCGGGCCGGGCCTTCTACTGCTGGGGCGGCTACGCGAACATCGCCAACTACCCCGGTGCCTTCAAGGACGCGGGTCTGTACTTCAGCCAGGCGATCATCTGGCACAAGCTCCACCCGGTCCTCGGCCGCAAGGACTTCATGGGGGACCACGAGTGGTGCTTCTACGGGTGGCGTGAGGGCAAGGCGCACGTCTTCCTCGGCCCGAACAACGTCCCCGACGTCTGGCCGGTCAAGAAGGTCAATCCCCAGTCGATGGTTCACCTGACCGAGAAGCCGGTCGAGCTCGCGGCGCGGGCCATGGCGTACTCGTCACGCCCCGGCGAGCGGGTGCTCGATCTGTTCGGGGGCTCGGGCTCCACGCTGATCGCGGCCGAGCAGACCGGGCGGCACGCGCGGCTCATGGAGATCGACCCCGCGTACTGCGACGTGATCGTCGCGCGGTGGGAGGCGTTCACGGGGAAGAAGGCGGAACGCATCACCGAGAACACCCCCACCGCCGCGGGGGTGTCGTGATGGGCTTCGTGTGGAACTCAGGCGGGTCCGGTCAGGATCCCGAGATACTCCTGGTAGGCGTACACACGGTCACGCTGCTTGCCGCTTGTCTCTCGCAGCACGCCCAGGCCCTCGAGCACCTCGACGGCCTTGCGGGCGGTCGGCGCGGTCGCGTCGATCAACTCGGCGGCCATCGGGACAGTCACGATCGGGTGCGACGGGAGCAGGTCGAGCAGCTGGGCGGCCGCCAGCGTGGACCGATCGTGGCCAAGCACGCGCCTGCGGTCGCGGGCGACCAACGCGTGCAGTTCTCCGGCGACGCGCACCCCATCCTCGGCGGCCTCGGCGACGCACTCGAGGAAGAACGCCGTCCAGCCCTCCCAGTCGCCCTCGGCGCGCACGGCGTCGAGCCGCGTGTAGTACTGCGGGCGGCGGCGCTTGATGGCCACGCTCAGGTACAGCAGCGGCTGGTCCAGCAGGCCCCAGTGCTCGACGAGCAGCGTGATGAGCATGCGTCCGACGCGGCCGTTGCCGTCCAGGAACGGGTGGATGGTCTCGAACTGCGCGTGCGCCAGCCCGGCCCTGACCACGGCGGGGAGCGGGTCGTCGGCGTGGATCCAGCGGTCGAGCGCGGCCAGGGCGTCGGGGACCTCGTCGGGAGGCGGGGGGACGAAGGCGGCGTTGCCGGGGCGCGTGCCGCCGATCCAGTTCTGGGAGCGGCGGATCTCGCCGGGCTGCTTCTCCGCCCCGCGCGAGCCCTTCATCAGGACCTTGTGCGCCTCGCACAGCAGGCGGGCGCTCAGCGGCAGGCCGGTGGGGTTGCGGATCATGTCGCGGGCGTAGGTGAGGGCCTCGACGTAGTTGCAGACCTCTTCGACGTCCTCGGGCCGATCGGCGGAGGCCGTGGCCTCGAACTCGGCCACGTCGCGCAGCGTCGCCTGCGTGCCCTCGATCTGGGAGGACAGCACGGCCTCCTTGCGGACGAAGCCGTACAGGAACCACTCGGTGCTGGGGATCAGCGACCCGGCGAGATTGAGGCGGGACAGGGCCCGCTCGGCGTCGGCGATGCGTCCGGCCAGGGGGGCCAGGTCGAGGGGTGGG
>RFGH01000222.1 GCA_003696675.1 Planctomycetota bacterium | reverse complement strand
GCGTTGGTGGCGCGTGCGTGTGCGGCGGCGTCGTAGTTGCCGCGGGTGAAGTTGGCGGCGCGTGTGGCGGCGCGGAAGGCCTCGTCGGATTCGCCGGCGCGGTCGAAGAGGGCGGCGGCGCGGCGGAGGGCGAGTTTCTGGGTGGAGGCGTCGAGCCCGACGCGGTCGGTCAGGGCGCGGAGGCGCTGGGCGAGGACATGGCACTCGTCGTGTGGGGCGTCGGGCTTGGCCAGAGCGATGGCGGCGGCGGCGAGGGCGGCGGGGAGTTCCTCGAGCCCGAGGTCGTTGGCTTCGTTGAGAAAGGACTGGGCGGCGGAGATCTCGGCGCGATCGGCGAGGATCTCGATGCGTGCGCGGACCGGCTCGGGAGCTTCGGGGTCCAGGGCGAGGGCGCGTTCGATCGCGGCGTCGGCTTCGGCGGGCTGGCCCATCGCTTCGCGTGAGCGGGCGAGTTGGGTGAGCATGCGGATGGCCTGGTCGGCGATGCGCGGGCGGTTGGGATTCTCGGCCTCGCCCTCGTCGAGGGCCTTGATGGATTCCTCGGCGCAGCGGGCGAGGTCGTCGACGGCGAGTTCGTGCGCTCCGACGGCGGCCATGGCCAGCCCGTGGACGCCGACGATGGGCGTCTGGTCGGGGAAGTGGGACTTGAGCAGCGCGGCGTGCTGGGCGGCGTCGTGCTCGTCACCTAGGGCGAGCAGGCGTTTGGTCATTTCGAAGACCTGCTGTGGGGTGCGTTGCTGGGGATTGGGGGCGGCGTTGGGCTGGGCGGGCATCATGGTGGATTGTTCGCTTTTGTCTGAGGGAGCGTCGGGTTGGGTGTGCGGGAACGGGACATCCCCCTCCGTCACGCTTACGCGTGCCACCTCCCCCGTCGGCGACGGGGGAGGAGTTAGTCGAGGATGTCGCCGAGCCCTTCGATCAGGGGGGCGAGATGTTTTTCGTAGTGTTCGTAGCGCTTGGTGGAGGTCTTGTAGATGGGCTGACGGACCTGGTCGTTGGACAGGGTGCGGGCGACGCGCCCGGACTCGTTGAACTTCAGGCAGTTTTCGTGGAAGGGCAGGCCGAGGAAGTCGAGGATGCGGCGGGTCTGGGCTTCCTGGTCGGCGACGGTGTCCTCGTAATCGACTTCGAGCAGATGGAGCCCGGAGCGTGGGTCCTGGGCGAGGGTGCGGTAGTAGTCCGTCATGTGGCGGTAGTGGCGGTAGAACTGGCCGCAGGTTTTGAGGTTGAAGGCGTAGGAATGGGCGGCGTGGAGGGCCTGGAAGTAGCAGGAGAGGCAGGTGTCGCGTGGGTCGCGTCGGCAGTGGATGATTTTGGCGTCGGGGAAGGCCATGGCGATGAAGCCCATGTGCCAGAAGTTGCTGGGGGCCTTGTCGACGACGAAGCGGGGGGTGCGGGGGAGGACGAGGCGTGCGATCTCGGCGCGGTAGGCGGCGGCGACCTGTGCGAGTCGGTCGGGATCGACGCGGTCGGGTGCGAGGTCCTCGGCGGAGCCGGTCTCGCCGATGAGATCGCGGATGGCTTCGTTGATGAGGTGGAGTTCGCCCGCGCCGGCGGCGTCGGGGTGTGCGTCGATGATCTGCTCGGTCAGGGTGGTGCCTGAGCGGGGCATGCCCACGACGAAGACGGGGGTGGGGCTGCCGGCGGGTGGGCGGCGGAGGGCGTCGAACCGGTCGGCGGAGAAGATTCGTTTGTGTGTTTCGACGCGGGCGGCGTTGGCGGCGTCGTCGTAGACGACGGGGGTGAGTTCGGCGGCTTTGTTGTAGTGCTTCATCGCCTCGTCGTAGCGTTTGGCGCGGTCGAGCATGTGTCCCATCTGGGTGTGGGCGAAGGCGAGGATCTCGGGGTTGGTGTCGGGGTTGGCTTCGAGGGCGGCGGAGAGGTATTGGAGCGCTTCGTCGGCGTACTCGGTGCGCAGGGCGGCTTCGGCGAAGTTGGCGCCGAGTTTCACGGAGAGCTGGCCGGTGCGGTTGGCGATGGCGGCGCGGGCGACGGCGATGGCTTCATCCTTGCGGCCGGCGAGGGTGAGGATGTGGATGTAGGAGCCGGTGACGATGGCGTCGCCGGGGCGGGACTCGTGCTCGGCGCGGGCGATGTCGATGGCGTCGTCGAAGGCGTTGAGCTGGGAGTGGGCCTCGACCATCTGGGAGATGAGCATGGCCCTGTGGGGCGGATGGGTGACATGGCGGAGTGTGCGGCGGAGGAGGCGGACGGCTTCGGGGGCGCGTCCGATGCGGAGCATGCAGGCGATCTGAAGCCCGATGAAGGGGATGTGGCCTGGGCGTTGGCGGAGGACGGCTTCGCACTGGGTGAGCGCCGGTTGGTACCGCCCGAGCTTGAAGAGCTCGTGGATGCGGTTGTAGGCGGCGGTCAGGTCCATCGTCGGCATATCGGTCGTTGCTCCCGTTGGGGTCGGCGGGGGTCTGCCCGGCATGGATCGGGTTTCGGCTGGGGCTAACCTTATTCCGATGCGACGGATCACCCTGATCTCCACCGGCGGAACCATCGAGAAGACCTATGACGAGCATTCGGGGTCCCTGGAGAACCGGGCGTCGGTGGTCCAGGAGATGCTGGGGCTGCTGCGGCTCGAGGACACGGTGGTCAACACGCTTCAGTTGATGCAGAAGGACTCGCTGCATCTGACGGATGCCGACCGTGAGCGGATCGTGGGGGCGGTGGAGCTGATCGTCGGGCCGGCCGATCATCCCAGCGAGAGCGAGGGGGTGGTGATTCTGCACGGGACGGACACGCTGAGCGTGACCGGGGAACTGCTGCATGCACGGATTTCGGGGTGGTTGCGTGTGCCGGTGATTCTGACCGGGGCGATGCGTCCATTTGAGATGAAGCGGAGCGATGCGTTACAGAACCTGACCGAGGCGATTTTCGCGACCGGGGTGCTGGGGGCGGGGGTTTGGGCGGTGGCGCACGGGCGGGCATTGCGTTTCCCGGGGGTAAGAAAGGATCGGGAGGTCGGAACTTTTCGGAAGGTTGGCGAGGAATCGGTGAAGACGGTCTGATAATCCGTGTTCTGGTATGGGATGGGGCCGGGCATTTGGGGAGGAACTGGCCCGGACTACCCTTACAGGACCCGTAATTGGGTGCACAAGATGGCAAGAGGAGGGGCTGGATTGCAAATTCCCCATTCAGAGCGGACAATCGGCTTGCAGGATTTCGGGGCCGGGTGTATGCTCGGAGCGGGTCAGGAACGAGTCGTTCGTTTCCAGTAGGTCTTCGGTACACAAGTACACCGTTTGTATCCAAGTGAGGAGATTTGAAATGAAGAGCATCGCTCTGATGGCCGTCGCCGGCCTGGCTTCCGTTGCTACCGCTCAGACCCTGAGCGTCGAGCTCACCTTCGATGATAACTCGATCGCCGTTGGTGAGACCACCACCGCCACGCTGACCGCGTACTTCACCGGTCACCCCGCTGGCGCCTACATGTCGTCGATCAACATCGACCTGATCGCTTCCGATGCGGTCGTTGCGGTCTCGAATGTCGCGGCCATCGCGTGGAACAACCCCCCGCTGGGCTTCGACGGCGCCCCGTTCGCTGACGGCGCCAATGTCCGCAATGTGCACGCCGCCCAGTTCTCGCTGATCCCCCCGATCGTCGCTGGCAGCCCGCTGCTGATCACCACCTTCACCGTTACCGGCACCGCCGCTGGCACGCTGAGCTACTCGGCCGTGACCATCGACCAGGCCCCGGCTCCCTTCACCGTCACCGGTGGCGGCTTCGCCGACCCGGCCATCCAGTTCGGCCTCGACGCGTTCTCGTCCGAGACGCTGACCGTCACCCCGGCTCCCTCCGCCATGGCCCTGCTCGGCCTCGGTGGTCTGGTCGCCGGCCGTCGCCGCCGCTAATCGCGGTGTGACGGACAGATCAGCTTCGGCTGAACTGACCTGACACTCGCAACCCCCGCTCTTCGGAGTGGGGGTTGTTCTTTTTGCGTGATGGGATCAATCGGGCGGCGGGCGGGTCGATCGTGGGGGAGATTGTGTGCGGTGGTGAGCCGCCGCACAGGAGGATGAGGACATGCGTGGATGTGCTGTGGCTTCGTTGGCCGGGCTGTCGGTCTGCGGCGTCGGCGTGGCGCTGACGCTCCGGGCGGCGGGACTGACCTTGGTGAGCGGCTGGGTCAGTATAAATCCGTGGCGGCCCGGACGAAGCGTTCGAGGTCGGTGATCTCGTGGGCGGCCAGGCGTTGGCCGAGGGCGATGGCGGCGAGGAGGGCGGCGATGACGGCCGCGGCTCCGAGGGCGACCCAGAGGGCGTTGAGGGGGCGGTCGAGCATCCATTCGGCCGCGGCCCAGGTGAGGGCGCCGAAGAACACGGTGAGTGCTCCCAGGGCTGCGAGCATGACGCCGGTCCAGATGCCCGGGGAGGGGTTGAAGCGGGCGTGGGCGAGGCAGCCGCCGGCGGGGGTGTCGGTGAAGTCGAGGGTCATCCAGGTGGACCAAAGGTGGCGGTGAGGTGGGGCGGCGGTGACCAGGAAATGGGTGCCCGAGCGGCGGGCGGCGTAGCGGTCGCCCGCGTCGGAGAAGGCCGCGGCGAGGCGGTCGGCGGCGGTGGCGGCGGGG
>RFGH01000221.1 GCA_003696675.1 Planctomycetota bacterium | reverse complement strand
TCTCGGTGGTGGCCGTCTCGCTGCTGCTCTCGGTGCTGGGCGCGACGGCCTTCGGTACGGCGGCGGTGCTGGCGACATTGTTCCTTGCCACAGCCATTCTGGTGTTCAACGCGCTGGGCAAGTTCATCCCCGCGATCGGGATGGTGCTGCTCAGCGTCATCTACGCCGGGCACGCGCTGGTGCCCAACCTGTGGGTAACTTTTCTCTTTCCGGCGTGGTGGGTAATGACGCACGCCATGGTGATCGCGGGGCTTTCTCACACGCTCGGACGCCGCAGCCCGGTGATCTCGCGCCGTGCGTCGGGGTTCGCCCTGATGGGCTGGGTCGTGTGCTCGGCGGTGCTGGCGGTGTTGGCGTACCGACGCACCGGCGGCGCGATCTGGCCGGATTGGGTGCCGTGGACGGCCGCCATGTGGCCGGTCGGCGGCGCGGCCCTGCTGGCCGTGCAGATCCTCCGGCGTTGGCGCTCGCTCGGCCCGGGACCGAAGCTCGGCGAGAAGATCGCCCGCTACGGTGCGATCTGGCCCACGGTGTACGGATTCGGCTGGCTGGCCGGCATCGGCGCCTGGAAGTCGGCGGCCATCATGGGTGGGCTTGTGCTCTCAGGTGCGCTGGCAATCACCGTCCTCCGCGAGATGTACGCCCTGGCGGAACATCCGTTGGGGTATCGGCTCTAGGAAATGGCAAAGACACGAAGTGCTAAGAAAATTTCTCCGGCACTTCGTCTGTTCCGATCTCAGAACAGCTTCAGCGCGAAGAAGATCGCCGTGAAGATCAAGTCCGCAATCACGATGGCGACCACACACTCAACGACCGTGTAGGTTGTCGCCCGACCGACGCCGGCCGCGCCGCCCGTGACCTTCAGCCCGTTGGCGCACGCGATGATGCCGATCAGCGTGCCGAACACGCCGCCCTTGAATACTCCGGTCCAGAAGTCAACCAGTTTGGCCTGCTGGAGCATGTTGTTCATATAGGTTTCGTAGGGGATGCCCAGCATCGTCACCGCGATCAGCAGAGCCGCCACGATCGCCACGAAGCTGGAGATCACGCCCAAACAGGTCATCGAGATCAGCGACGCAAGCACCCGCGGCACCACAAGAAACCGGACCGGGTTCAGCGCATGGGCTTCGAGGGCTTCGATCTCTTCCGACACCACCATCGTGCCGATCTCGGCCGCGATCGACGCGCCGGCAAACCCTGTCAGCACGATGGCCCCGATCAACGGCCCGAGCTCGCGCAGCACCGCCACGGCAATGATGTTCGCGATCTTGTCCCGCTGCCCGAACGCGTCCAGCGGCGGCGCAAGCTGCAGCGCCAGGATCAGCCCCACCGCGCCCGAGACGATCGCCACGATCAGCACCGACTGCGTGCCCACGCGGATGATCTGACTCACAATCGCCGACTTGCCCAGCCGGTACTTGCGCCCGAACGCCGCCCGGCAGAACCAACGGACTGCGTCAAACAACAGATAAGTCACAGAGCCGGTGTGCTCGAGGATGCCCATCACCCGGCGCCCGATCACAGCGATCGGGAAAAGCAGCACGGCCACCAACGGACGGATCTGGCCCGCGTCGGTGTCGCCGGTCTGATTGGTTTCCGTGCGATCCATCCGCGTGCAGTCTCGCTGGAGTGCCCCATGCCGTCCAGCCGGGCGAGTGTCAGACGCTCAGGGCCGCGTCGACCGAGTCCACGATCGTGAAGAACTGGTCCAGCCGGGCGATCTCGAAGATCGCCCGCACCTTCTGATTCATGCTCGCCAGGATGAGCGGTGCGCCGGTGGACTTGGCCGTCCGCATGGCCTCGACCAGCGTCGCCAAGCCGGACGAGTCCATGTAGCCGACCTCGGCCAGGTCCACGATCAGGCGATCGGGGCGTCTGTCGCTGGCCTCACGCAGTGCCTGCCGGAGTTCGGGCGACCGGGACAGGTCAACATCCGACTTCGGTGCTACCACCATGATGCCGGTGCGGGGCGAGTGGACTTCGACGATGGCATCAGACTCCGGCATGCGCCCTCCGTGGTGCGGCCTGAGGTCTTTATCGTACCCGGCCGGGGGCGCGCTCGGTCATCACCGTCGGACAACAGCGTTTTTCCGACAATGCGGGCGGCTCGACCGGACGGGGAGCCTTCTTGACCATGGTCAGACGCATCCCGACCGGGGTCCGCTTCTCGTACACCACCTCGTCCATCACCTCGCGGATGATGTGGACGCCCAGCCCGCCCGGGCGGACATCGTCGAGATCCCGGCTCTTGACCTTGTCGGGCTCAACCTGCCGAGCCTCGTCCTCGATAACGATCCGGATGCCGCCCGGCGAGGCCGCATCCCCGTCCACCGGCCAGACCGAAATCCAGATGGGACGGTCCATAGCACGGTTGTACCCGTGGCGGATGACATTGCACAGGGCCTCGTCGACCGCCAGCGCGATCTTCGAGCAATCCATGTCCTCGAATCCCAGCCGCCGAGAGATCGACGCCACCAGCTCCCGAGCCCCGCACAAATAAGTGGGGTCGCTGATGAGTTCCAGCTTGATGTGTGGGCGTTGGGTCATGCGTTATTCATGCTTCCTCGGACAACCCCGGCTCGCCGCCGCGGGCTGACACCCAAGGCTTCAGGATTCCATCGGATCGGCGGCCCCGGAATCGCCACTCGGCGCCACAAGTTCGCTTTTATCGATCCCGGTTTCAAGGTATTTCATCCAGCGATCCACCGCTTCCTGCCGCTTCCATTCGGGGTCTGTATGGATATACCCCAGTGTCTGACCCGTCCGCTTCTCCAAGGCACGGATCGCCAGCATCCTCGTGGCGGGGTCCTGGCTGTCCAACTGCTCGACCAGCCGGGCGAGCGTCTCAGGGTCCGCGTCCTTGTCCGAAGCCAGCACGATCGCGTCCATGCGTCGCAACGGGTTGGGCTCGTCGAAGCCCGGTTTCTCAGAGGGTAAGCACCCTCCCACCATCGCGGACGCGAGCCCCAGCGCCACACCTCCCACGCGGGCCGACCAGGCTGTCCCATTCAGGGGCATGCACCGATGCTACCCGCGTCGGGACGATCGCGTTCGATACGATCCGACCCTGCAGCCGGTTGCCCCTCTCCGCAGGTATCCAGACGCGCACGGAAAACGGGCCATCGGTGGATACGATCTGTCTCGGGGACGACGGGTTCCCGGTGTTCTCGGACTAAAGTCCGAACGAGGGGCCGCGTCAGCATGGGCGCGGCCGCGTTCGTTTGAGGGCCCCCGATGACCGACACGCACGACGAGATCGTCCCCGTCCTCGACTTCGGCGGCCAGACCGCACAGCTCATCTGCCGCCGCGTCCGTGACGCAGGCGTCTTCAGCCTGCTCGTTCGCCCCGATATTTCCGCGGAAGAACTCCGTGCGATGAACCCCAAGGGGGTCATCCTCTCCGGCGGACCGTCCAGCGTTTACGACGACGGCGCCCCCACCATGGACCCCAAGGTCCTCGACCTCGGCGTGCCCGTTCTCGGCATCTGCTACGGCATGCAGCTCGCCTGCAAGATCCTCGGCGCCGAGGTCAGCCGCGCCGATCATCGCGAGTACGGCCGCGCCCAGATGGACATCGTCAACGCCGGCTCGATCTTCGACGCCGTACCCGATCACACCCAGGTCTGGATGTCGCACGGAGACCAGATCCGCGACCTCAAAGCCGGCGGCATGGAGTCCATCGGCAAGACCCGCACCTGCCCCTTCGCCGCCGTGCGCTCGACCAACCCCGCCCGCAAGTTCTGGGGCGTGCAGTTCCACCCGGAAGTCACCCACACACCGCACGGCGTGGACATGTTCCGCAACTTCCTCTACGAGATCTGCAAGTGCGCCGGGCTCTGGAAGATGTCGGACTACGCCGAAGAACAGGCCCGCGTGATCCGGGAACGCGTCGGCGATGACCGCGTCATCTGCGGCCTTTCAGGCGGTGTGGACTCCTCCGTCGTCGCCGCTCTGCTGCACCGCGCCATCGGCGATCGCCTGACCTGCGTCTTTGTCGACAACGGGCTGCTGCGTAACAAGGAACGCGACCTCGTCGAACACACCTTCCGCGACCACTTCAAGATCGACCTCCGCGTCGCCGACGCGCGGGCCGACTTCCTGAGCGATCTCGCCGGCATCACAGACCCGCAGGAGAAGCGTCGACGAATCGGGCACCGCTTCATCGAGGTCTTCAAGCAGGCCGCACGCGATGTTCAGGACGCCAAGTACCTCGCCCAAGGCACCCTCTACCCCGATGTCATCGAGTCCGGCCACGGACACGCAGGCCACTCGGCCAACATCAAACTCCACCACAATGTCGGCGGCCTGCCCAAGGACCTCGGCTTCGAACTCATCGAGCCGCTCCGCGAACTTTTCAAGGACGAGGTCCGCCGGCTCGGCGGTGTTCTCGGCCTGCCCGACAACCTCGTCTGGCGGCACCCCTTCCCGGGCCCGGGCCTGGCCGTACGCGTGCTGGGCGAGGTCACCGAAGAGAAGCTCGCCCTGCTCCGCGCCTGCGACGAGATCCTGCTCGAGGAGATCGTCTCGGCCGGACTGTATCGCAAGACCAGCCAGGTCTTCGCCGTCCTCTTGCCCGTCCAGAGCGTCGGCGTGATGGGCGACGGGCGGACCTACGAGTCCGTGGTTGCCGTCCGGGCCGTCGAGACCCAGGACTTCATGACCGCCGACTGGGCCCGCATCCCCTTCGAGGTGCTCGGGCGGATCAGCAGCCGCATCATCAACGAGGTCCGCGGCGTGAACCGCGTGGTCTACGACATCTCCAGCAAGCCGCCGGCCACGATCGAGTGGGAGTGAGCCTGCCCCCCGCCCACCCCCGTGGAATCCACGCGACTTTTCTGCCGAACGCGGAATAGCTTGAGGCCGACCGCGATTCCTGTTGTCACAGGTATCAGCGGGCCGACGCCCGCCGACCAAGGACATCTCGGTCCAGAATCGGGCCGACCCATTCATGCTTTCCAAGCCAACAACCGCAGGAGAAACACGCATGAACCGCATCCTCACCACCGCCCTCGGCCTCACCTCCCTCGCCAGCGTCGGGCTCCTCGCCGGCTGGTCCAACGGGCTCGGCTCGTACAACCAGCGCGAGACCGTCTTCGAGACCCGCGCCGCCGAGCGCCTCTACGAAGTCGACAATGTCCACTCTTCACTCATCTTCAGCATCCGCCACGCCGGCATGGCCAACTTCTACGGCCGCTTCAATGACTTCACCGGCGAGATCCACTTCGACCAGACCGACCCCGCCAAGAGCCGCATGGCCTTCACCGTCCAGACCGATTCGGTCGACACCGCCAACAAGAGCCGTGACGGGCACCTCCGCGACGCGGACTTCTTCAACAGCCGCCAGTACCCCACCATCTCCTTCGAGTCCACGGGCATGCGCGCCAACGCAGACGGCTCCTACGAACTCACCGGCAACCTGACCATGATGGGCGAGACCAACCCCGTCACCGCCACCGTCACCGGCCTCAAGACCGGCAAGGTCCGCGACAACGACGCCCTCGGCTTCGAGGCCCGCTTCTCGATCAAGCGGTCCGACTTCGGCATGAACAAGTATCTCGCGCCCGACCAGGGCGAGGACGGCGGGCTCGGCAACACCGTCAACCTGATCGTCGCGGTCGAAGCCGTCGCCAAGTAAGCCCGCTCTGAAAACACCGATTCAGTCTCCTCTCCAGACGGCGGCACGGGCAAACCGCCCGAGCCGCCATTCCATGCCAAACGAACTGCTCATCCGCGTCGTGCTGCACGGCGGCATCCTGCCCGGCCTTGTCGCGACTGTTCTCCTCGGTCTGCTCTGGTGGCGGCACGCGAAGCGGTCAAAGGATCAGACCGAGCCACGCCCCGGCCCGGTCTGGGCACTGCCCATCCTTATGGCCTTCGGTGTGATCGTCGCCGACTATGTCGTCAAGCAGTCCGCCGACCTCTGGCCCGACGACAACACCAAGCGTGTGCTGCACGCCATGGCCCTGATCGGGCTGCTCGCGGCCGCCGAGTCACTCGCCCGCGTCCCACTCCTCGTCCGCCTGCTCACCCGCGCCGCCGCCTTTGCCGGCGCGACTTGGATGCTCACCGAGGGCTACCGCCCCGGCGTCCTGTCGGACGCCCAACTCTGGCTGCTCGTCGCGTCCTGCGCCATCGGCGGAACCTCGCTCGCCACGCTCGCCGACCGCGGTTTGTCGAAGACCATCGGCTGGAGCGGCTCCCTCGCGGCCGTCGCGCTGCTCGGCGTCGTGCAGCCGTTCCTCTACTTCGCCGGCTTCGCCACCGGATCCATCGCGCTGGTCGGCTCACTGGCGGTCCTCAGCGCCGCCGCACTCGTCTCGATCGCGTTCAAACGCTTCACCCTCGCCCGCGGTTCGGCGACCGTCATTGTCGGCGTCGTGCTGATCGGGCTGCTCGGAGCGGGCATCCAGACCGAACCTAAGAGCGTCCCCGCCCTGATCGCCGTCGCCCTCGCCCCTGCCGCACTCGGCATCACGCTCACCAAGCCGATCCCCACGCTGGCCGTTCGGGCGGGTATCGCCGGGCTGCTCGTCGGCGCTGGAATCGGCTTGGTCCACATCCCCTCGGGCGAAACGCCCGACGGGGACGACCCGTACGCCGACTATTACGCGGACTGATCGCCGCCGCCCCGCAGCATCAGCCGCCCAGCGACTCGCGCATCGCCCCCGCCATCGTCTCGATCACCAGCCGATCGCCCGCCGGCAGCATGTGCACACCGTCGTTCGTCAGCACGCCACGGTCGGACCGGTCGGTCTTGTGCTCGCTCAAATACGCAAAGAACGCCGAACGCAGGTCGCAGAATATCGCCCCGGTCTCCTCGGCCACCCGCTCCGAAATCCCTGCGTACTCGTCGAGCATGGCGTCGAGCGGGTTCGAGCCGCGCGGCATCTCGCCGATGATGCTCGGCGAGCACAGCACGACCTTCGCTCCAGATTCCAAGGTCCGCGTGATCATGTCCCGCAGCCCGGCCTCGTACTCGTCCTTCGGCGTGCCACGACCGTGCAACGAATGCCAGACATCGTTGATGCCGATGTAGATCACCACCAAAGCCGGGGCCTCGCTGAGCACTTCCTCATCGAGCAGCGGGCGGATGTCGGGCACGCGGTACCCGCTGTGCCCCCGGTTGACCAGGGTGATGTCCAGCTCCGGGCGCTCGGCACTCAAACGCTCACGGAACATGCGGATGTATCCGCCCGCCTCGGTGATGGAGTCCCCGAAGAACACGATCGTCTGGCCCGACGCAAGGCCCGAATCCGGCGCGAGCAACCGATCCAACGCCGAAGCCGCCGTCACCGGCGACCGTTCAGCCCCACCGCCATCGCCCGCACTCACCGGTTCACCCCCGTCCAGGCCGGACCCCGCCACGGAACACAACACAAAGACCAGCAGACGCATCGCGTGATTCATGGACCCAAGGTACCACGACCGACGACGCCCGTCACCGCCAGAATGTAGTGATCTCCGACACCACAGGTCGGGGTCGATCCTCCCGCGGTGAGCCCGGTGTGCCGAGGTGGATCCACCCCGCCAGCCGCTCGTCAACACCCAGCCCCAGCGCTCCCAAGATCCGGCGGTCGTATGTCGTCCACCCCGTCAGCCAGATCGCCCCGAAGCCCAAGGCGTGCGCCGCATGCAGCAGGTTCATGCACACCGCCCCTGCGGTCAGGATCTGCTCCCACTCCGGGATCTTCGGGTGCGACGCCTGCGCCCGGCTCACCACCGCAACGATCATCGGCGCATTGTCGAAGCGCTGACGGCTGTGCGACAACGCCGACTCATCGGCATCGGGATGATCCTCGGCGTACGCCGCCCGCACATGGTCGCCCATCCGCACGCAGGCATCGTGATCGAGCACTACGAACCGATACGGCACCAGCCGCCCGTGGTCCGGGGTGCGGGACGCCAGCCGCAGAATCGTCTCCAGCTGCGACGCGTCCGGGACCGGCATGCCCAGATCGGTCGGCGGCGTGGAGCGTCGGGAGCCGAGAAACGCCACGGCCTGCTCGGACGAAAAGGTCGCGTCGGTGGTCATCGGGGTCTCCGCCGGACGAAGGAACGCGGGCATGAAAAAGACCCGCCTGGGCGGGTCTTCGCGAGCGGAACGGGAGGGATTCGAACCCTCGGTACACCTTTACGATGTACACCGGATTAGCAATCCGGCCCCTTCAGCCTCTCGGGCACCGTTCCGGGTTGTGGACCCGGAGCGTAGGGCGTTCGGATCGCCCGAACAATCCCCCCGGACGCAAGTCCGTGCGAGCCCGGGCGGACAGCAACGCCCCGGCACGGGGGTCGGGGCGTCGCAGGGGGGAAGGGGAATCAGTCCGCACCCTCGCCGTTCTGACGGCTCTCGAGGAGGTTGCGGAGGTACTTGTTCTCGCGGCGGGTCGCTTCGAGATCAAACACGAGGTACTTCACGCTGAGCCGGAGGTGATCCAGCGACTCCTGAAGTTCCGCGATGGTCTTCTTCATCTTCTGGTGGCGGGCCTGGGTCTCGCTGGCAAGCTGGGCGAGCTTGGGACGCTCGGACTCGGGCAGGGTATCGATCTGCTCGAGGAGCTTGGCAAGCCGCGTCTGGAAGTCGTTCTCGGTCATGTCTTTCGCCTCCGGATCTGGATCTGTCGTATGCCACACCGGCCTGTGCCGGTCCGCCAGACCCTTTTGCGACCGGCGGGCCGGAACTGGCACGCCGCCGCAGGGCCGGGCGGGAAGGTCCGCGAAGATCCCCATCCGTGGGGCTTAACACTCCGTTTTGGCCATCCGTCCTGCCTCCGACGCGCCCCCGGACATCCGTTCCGGGGGGGTGGGGTGACGCGGGGTGTTGCCCCGAGTCAACGCTTGCGGTGCAGCGCCTGCAACGCGCGCTGCCCATCGGGCGGCGCGGCGCGGGCGATCTCTCTCAACTCGGCGGGGTCCACGCGGGACGCGTCCCCAACCGCCTTGGCGAGCGCCTTGTCCAGATTGCGCCGGAACTCCCGAAAGAACTCTTCCAGCTCATGCCGGCTGAACCGCGTCAGCGGATCGGCCAACCCGCTCTGCGCGGCGGCCCAGTCGATCAGGGAACCGGGGGTGGGCTGGAACCGATAAAGTCCGAGAACCTTTCGCAGCCGGTTCGCTTCGCTGATGAACGGGTCCGTCGCGTCGTCCGGGACGGCGGTCATCAACTTTCGGACCGCCCTGGGGTCGTCCGGGATCGGCATGCCCGATGCCCCGCTCCGGGCGGCGGCGAAGGGATCCGGGGCTTCGGGCCGAGCCGGATCGACACCAACCTTGGGCTCCGCAGCCGGCTGGTCTGCGTAGACCCGCTTGAGGGTGACAAACGCCGTCGTGATGGTCTTCAGCCCGGCCCGGTCAAAGCGGATCGCCAGCCGCTGACACGGCACCCCGTCCTGGGTGGTGCTGGACGCCGAGGCGACCGTCCCCACACCCCATTCGGGCTTACCGGGATGGATGACCCTGTCGGCAATTGAGAAGCGTTCTTGGGCGGTCGCGGCCATAGGTTCCTGACAAATCGAAGGATACGTACGGATCGGCACAACGCCGCTGGTCAGGGCGTCGGGTGCGGTCTACGATTCACTCTGGCATCCGAGCGGTCAAATAAGGGGTATCGACTGCTCCTTCGGAACCCGGACGATCGGGCCGACACCCCGTTCTTGGAGAAGCATAGCCGATGATCGAGGCTCTGAAAAGCGATGAGCTTGTTGAGAAGGTCGGTGGGCGGTTCAAGCTCTGCGCACTGATCCAGCGCCGGCTCGAGCAGCTCGTGGAAGGCGCCCGCCCGCTCGTCGAGCGCGACGGACGCAGCGATCTTGAGGTTGTGATCGAAGAGATCTTGCAGGACAAGATCACGCTGTCTTTCGAAGAGGACGCACCCAAGCAGGCCGAAGAGGCCCTGCTCTGACACGCCTGCTTTCGGGGGGTGCTCCCGGAAGGCGACACGCATGATGCTCGATCCGGCGAAGCTGGCGCCCGTGTTCGGATCCAGAAGGATTCTCATCGGCGTGAGCGGCGGGATCGCCGCGTACAAAGCCTGCACCGTCGTTTCCCGCCTCGCGCAGGCGGGCGCCGAGATCACCGTGCTCATGACCGACGCGGCGACCAGGTTTGTCACCCCCTTGACATTCCAGGCGCTCTCCGGGCGTCCGGTCTACACAAGCCAGTGGCAGCACAGCGAGGCGCACGACCCACAGCACATCGCGCTGGCGGATCGCTGCGACGCGGCCCTCGTCGCGCCCTGCACGATGGACATGATGGCCAAACTGGCGACCGGGCGCACCGACGATGTCATTGCGCTGGTGCTCAGCGCGATCGATCGTTCGAAGACGCCGGTGCTCCTGGCTCCGGCGATGAACGACGCGATGTGGAATCAGGCGTCCACAAAGCGCAACGCCGCGACGCTGGAGGAAGACGGCTTCATCCTTGTCGGCCCGGGCACCGGCTGGCAGGCCTGCCGGCATGTCGGCACGGGGCGCATGGTCGAACCCGAAGATCTGGTCGAGGCCCTGTCTCGGGCGCTCGCCACGCGCGGCTGAGGTCTCCGCACCACGCCAAACAAGCCACACTACCAGACGGACCATTGAACCCCGCGGACGGGCCGGAACGGCGGTAATGGTCATGGGAATGTCATCGATGCCCAGCCCGAACACGGATAGCCCGTGGAGTCGCACGAACCGACCGCGTCGAGGATGTTGAGGGACGGCGGGAACTCCTGCCGATGACCGAGCGGATCGAGTCAAACGGGCACGCCCCGCCGGTCGGGTCCACGCCGCTGACTCCGCAACTGCCGGACCTGGCGGCCCGCTAACCCGAGAACGACTGCCTACTGCTCCGGCCCCGGGATCCGGTAGACGCGCAGCCGGACCCGCTCCCCTTTCGAGTAGTTCCATCCCTCGACCGTGGCGAGATAGACCGCGGCGCGCGGCGGCGTCTCGATCGCCGGCAGCACGAGGATGCCGCCGGGATGGGACCGGGACCAAGGCTCGGCCGCGTTCGCGCTGAGCCGATCGAGCCTGCCGCGGGCAAGAAATGCCAGACTGTCTTCGTGATACCCGACCGCGCCGAGCCTGGCCGGAGCGGTTGCGTCGATCGCCCGCGCGATCCCGCGTGTGACCCACAGCGAGTCAGCCCGCGGCAGCGCCAACCCGACGAGCCCGATCGCCATGATGCCGGAGACGACGGCCGCGACGGCGCTTGCCTTGGCCGCATGACCAGCCCAGGCGTGCCGGGCGGCGAGAAGCAGGCCCGGCAGGCACGCCGCCGCCGTGCCCCAGCACACCCAGCGGGCATCGGGCTGATCCACGAACACGCCGAGCGCGATCGGAGCGGCGATGCAGATCGCCCCGCCGATGAGCGTCCACAGCACAACCCCGAGCGCGTTCGGGACCGGCCCTTCCGAGCGTGCCGAATCCGCGACATCACCCGTTGCCAGCCGTGTGGCGAGCAGCGCCAGCGCCGGGTAGAGCGGCATGGTGTAATGCGGCAGCTTGGTGGTCACCAGCTCAAACACGATCCACGCGGGCACGATCCATGCGATCAGGAAGCCCTGGCGCGGGTCGATCGGTCTGCGAAGAGACGGCACGCCGAGACGCAGGGCACGCAGCGTCATCAGTGACGCGGGCCACAGCAGCACCGGCAGCAGGACGAGGTGATAGCCCGGCGGGGCCCCGTGGCCCTCCATCGGCTCCATCGATCGGCCGAGCGTCTCGGCACGCACGGTCTCGAAGAAGACAGCGAATCCGACCCGCGACGCGGCGGCCACGACCCACGGCGCGGTGATCAGCACGAGCAGGCAGAGCCCGACGACCGGGCGCAGACGGGCGAGCCACCGGATCTCCCGGGCCGCCAGCGACAGCGTGCCGATGCACAACGCGGCGATCATCGGCGTGATCGGCCCCTTGGCCAGCACACCCAGGGCCGTGGCGATCCAGAATGTCCACGCCCATCGTGAGCACGCCTTGGCTTCGTCGGCGTGTCCGAGCCACACCCTGCTGAGCGCGAGCATCGCGACCGACGTGCAGGCCATCAGCACCTGATCCGAGCGGGCCTGGTGGGCTTCCCACGCCATGATCGGGCAAGCGCCGAGCGCGACGGCGGCCAACCAGCCCGCTCGCGCACTTCCCATTCCCACACCGATCCGCCAGGTCGCCAGACACGCCACGATCGCGGCCAACCCAGAGGGCAACCGGTACATCCAGGGCGCGTCCCGCAGCGGTTGCCCGGCGGTGAATACCCATGCGGAGGTGGATTGCAGCCAGTAGACCAGCGGCGGCTTGTTGATCCGCGCACGCTCCCCGAGCATCGGCACGGTCAGGCCGCCCGCATGGAGCCCCCCGGCCAGACGACCATCGTCCAAGATCAGCGGGCGCCGGTCCTGCTCGGCGGCGGGGAGAGCGATCGATTCGAGCATCTGGCGCGAAGCCTGGGTGAAGCGGGCCTCGTCGCGGTCCACGATCGGCAGAGCCGCAAGGCCCGGGAGGTATACTGCGAGCAGCAACGCCACGAGCGCCACCGCGGCACGGGCGTTGGACCAGGAGCGGCTCTCGTCGGTGCGTTCGTCCATCAATCCATCCGAGGGACACGACTCTACGGGCCGCGGGGTGCGGCTGCCCATGCTGGGTGCGGGCATGGTCGTTGCCGGGCTCGCGGCCTTGGCCGTCGACCCCGCCCTGAGCCGGTGGATCAGGGCGATACCGATCACCAAGGATCCAGCCCGGGAGCTGGCGTTCCTTGGCCAGTTCGGCCAACTGACCTCGGTGGTGCTGGTGTTCGTGCTGATCGCGTTGCTCGACCCGGCCCGGTGGCGGCGGGTCTTCGATTGGGCGCTCGCGGGCGGTCTAATCTGGGTGATGACCATCAGCCTCAAGATGGGTTTGGGTCGGGCCAGGCCGCGGGTTGAGGACTTCGCCGGTCGGTTCATGGGACCATTCCGGACCGTGGACCTCGGCAACGGGCCGGAGCGGGCCTTCGGGTTCGGTCAGGCGTCCACCGCCGACCTGTGGTCGATGCCCTCGAACCATGCCGCGTTCGCCGCCGTGCTGGCGGTGCTGCTGGCGTGCCTCTATCCGAGGCTGCGGGCCTTTGGGTGGGTACTGATGGGGATCGTGTGCTTTTCCCGGGTGCAAAGCGGCGCCCACTATGTGTCGGACGTCCTGATCGGGGCCGGGCTCGCGATCCTGGTGGCGAGCCCAGTGATCTCGGGTTATTGGGGCGTGCGGCTGCTCGATCTGGCCTGGATCCGGCTGATCGACCGCACCGCCAGCCCGGCCTATCCCATCGTGCGTCAGGCAAACGAGCCGGGAGCGACGCGGGGCCAGGCCGACCGGGCTTGAGAAGCCCCCCGCTGGACGCCTATCGTGGACCCCGCGTCGGGCGCCGTCCCGGCCTGGAGAGGTGGCAGAGCGGTTGAATGCGCCGGATTCGAAATCCGGTTGGGCCTCCGGGTCCACGGGGGTTCGAATCCCCCCCTCTCCGCTTCATTTTCGCCCAAAATCGCCGTTTCCCCGGTGATTTTGAGGCTTCCCCGGTTGCTCGCGTGTTCTTTTCGGATTGCGCCAGAGCGCACCGAATTGCGCTCGCCAGCGCCCCCGTTGCTAACGCGGTTGCTACACCCGGCCGTGCCCGTTTGGGCCAACCGGTCGGGTCGATCGAATCCCGGCAACCGGGCCACCGTCTCGGCTTCCTCGCCCTTCGCCAAATGCCCGTAGGTGTCAGCGGTCAGAGTGATCGTGGAATGGCGCATCAGGGCCTTGACCGCTTGCAGGCTCGCCCCAGCCATCGTCGCCCACGCCCCGCAGGTGTGCCGCAACGCATGGAAGTCCACCACCCGGCCGTCGTGGTCCTCGACCGCCAGGAAGTCCGACTCCGCTCGCCTCGCGGCCTCCACGGGGTCGTGGGCAGCCTCGGCCAACCACGCCGCCCTCGCCGCCTCCAGGTCGGCCCGCAGCATCGCGGGAAGTCCGCGACGGTCGGGCAGGGCGAACACCGCCGCGCCGGGCGACATCATCGCCGCGTGTATCCGCAGGCGCTCGGCCAGTTCCGGGCGGATGTATTGCCGGGCCACCGTCCGGTTCTTTGTCCCGCCCGCCTCGACCACGACGAACGGGCGTTCCCCGTCTAGGTGTAGGGATGACCGCCGCAGTTGGCGGAGTTCGTTCGCCCGCAGCCCGGTTTGAATCGCGGTCGCGTACACCATCGCCCGCACGGGGCCGGACAGTCCGTAGCGGTCGGGACCGTTGATCGCGGCCGACTCCAGCCGATGCCATTCCTCAACGGTCAGCATCCGCCGCCGCCGCCGCCGGTCCGTGTCCGGGTTCGGAAGTGACAGCCCCGCCAGCGGATCAACTGGGGACATGCCCTCCCGCCATGCCCAACGGGTCAGCGCCTTGATATTGCCGATGACATGCTGGCGCGTCCGTGCGGATCGCCCGGCCTTGCGCATCCGGTCGGCCTCGGCCAACACCGACTCGGAAGTGATCTCCGCCAGCGTTGTGATCTCCGACCGCTTGACGAACCGGCGCAGGTGCGACTCGACCGCCGATGTATGCCGCTCGGATCTTCCGGCCTCGCGCAGTTTCGCCATGAATAGGTTCAGGATGTCCCCGATCGGCCCGCGCCCCGCCTCCGCCATCGCCTCGGCCCGCAGGTCGATAAGCCCTTTGCGGATCGCGTGCACCCGTTCGGTTTCTTCGCGCAGCAGGCGCTCGGCCACCCGTCGGTCGGTTGTGCCGGATGACCGTTGCTGGCGAACGCCGTTCTCGTCCTTCCAACTGATCCAGTATCGCTTGCCTTTGCCCCGCCGGAAGATGGACCCCTCGCCATTTGCTCTCTTTGCCATTGCCATAGCCTCAATTCTTGCGGATTCCGATTCAGCACGCCAACACAAAACACAAAACCCCGCTAGCGCCCTCGGATCGGGGGTTTTGTGTCAGCGCCCGCGTGCAGCCGGAACCGTTTGGTAGGTCGCCCACCGTCCGGCCCTTGCTCCACCCGTTCCCACTCGCCCAGCCCGTCGTGGATCAACCCATCCAGCGCGTCGGTCGCGTCCTCGGCTTTCGCGTAGCGGGATCGGCGGGCCATCAAGAGTTCCCGAACAGTGATCGCGCCGCCCTTGCGCTCGATCAGTTCGATCAGTTCTCGATATGCCCGCTCGCCCTCGGCTTCGGAGAATCGCCCGTAGACCCGCAGCGCCTCTCGGCCGAACCACTCGACTAGCGCGATGCCCGCTTCCATGCTCGGCTCGTCCACCGCGTCGGGGTCGATCGGCTCGCCAGCCGCCCACCGTGTCAGGTGGAGGATCAGTGCGAATCGGGCCGCGTATCCCTCCAGTTTGGACCACGCCGCCGCCTCGTCCCCGTCCAGGGCGACTTGCTCGGCGTTGTGGGCGTTGTAGAACGCAACGAACCGCCGCCGGGCCTCGGGGGTCAGGATGACGGTGCGCGGGTTGTGCTGCCCGTCGTGGTTCGTGTCCATCGCCAGCCCGTACAGCCGTGCGTAGACCGCTCCCACCGCCTCCACCGTCCGCTCGTCCAAGTCCCGGTCGGTCCACTCCCTCGCCCGCCTCGGGGGGTGGGCCAGCAGCAGCCGGGCCAGCAGCCCGTTCTCCCGGTTCGTGTCACCCACGGACCGTTGCAGGATCGCCGGTTGAATGGACCCCACGACGGACACCGCCGCGCGGGGGACATGCACGAATCCCGATCCCTTCCGATCGACCACGACGGACCGCCCGCCGAACATCTCCAGCCACTTCGCCGCGTCGCCGCCCTTGCCGCCCGTGTAGCGGTCCATCCTCTGAAACCATCCCGACAGTTCGTCCGTCGCCAGCAGCAGCCCGCGCGGATTCTCGGACAGCAGCGCTACCAGCGCTTCCGTGGTCGCGTCGTCCGTCCAAGTCCGTTCACAGGTCGGCCGTAGCGGGGCCTCGGGGGGGCCGTCGGGTCCGGGTTCGGTCGCGTGTCCGGCCCGCTGGAGCCACGCTTTGTGCCGGACCGCGTGCAGTTGCTCGGCGTGTTGATAGTCCGACATCGCGGCCTTGTGGGTCCGCACCGCCTCATCCTGCCGCGCCTTTGTCCACTGGAGCGCGAGCGCCATCGCGGGTGACTTGGCCGTGCCGGATTCACCCACCACAGCCGCCCACAGGATCGCGGGTTCATGCCAGGTGCGTTTGAGGCGCAGCCGTCGCGTGTTGCCGATGGCCGATGCCAACGCCGCCAGGGTGGGCAGGGCGATGTACGCCGCGTCACAGCCGATCGCGTCCGCGCCGTCCTCGACCATCGTTCGGATCGGCTCGGGAAGGTGGACCGTCGGGAAGGGTTCGTAGCGATTCACCACGCCGCACGCCCTCCCGCGAAGGGGGACCACTGGGACCGATACCAGTCCCGCCACGATTCAAAGTACGCGAGTTCGCCCCAAGCCTCGCAGCGGGCGAGAGACTTCGCGTAGCGCTCGCGCTCCGACTCGGTCAGGTGGGACCACTTGCGATGGACATGCCGGAACCGCCGGGGGACATCTGGGTGAATCCAGTTCATCGACGACCCCCTCGGCGCTGGAAGTCACGGACAACGCGGGCCGCCGATCCGGGGGTTTGGGGTGCGCCAGCGTCAAGCCACGCGAGCAAGTGATCTTCGCGGTACAGCCGCCGCGTCCCGATTTTCACGCTTGGCATGGCATTGCAGCCGGTCAGTTGATCCAGCAGCCGCGTGCCGATGCCCAACACCACGGCCGCGCTGGAACGGTCTAGCAAGCGCCACGCCGGGTTGATAGAATGGCTCATCGGGTCCGTTTGAGGGATCTCGGTAGTGCCTCCCGTGTTGCTTGGCCGCGTGCGGGAGGCTTCCGGAATGTGGGTGTGTTTCATGCGCCCACCCCCCGCTTCGCGTTGATCTCGGCCAGCGCCGCCCGCACCCGTTCGGCCGCGTCCTCGCCGAACACCCACGCATTGCCGATGCGGGCCTCGGGTTCGATGCCACGCGACTGCAGCACCCACAGCACCCGCCAACGCGGGACACCGCAAGCGCTCGCCATCTCACTGATCGTTCGTACCTTCATGGATGAACCTCCTTGTATGTCCCGCCCAACAGCGGGCGGGCGCTCTCCATAACCGATCGGCCCACGCCTCCGGAACATCGCCTTGATTTCCGGCAGCCCCAAAAGTTCTTTGGGTGTCCGTCGTCACGGCGCGTCCGTTGCATCGCGGACACCTGTGTGCTCTCTTCAATACTCACTTGACGAATGTATCAAGCCCGCCAAGGCGGCGATTCGTTATTACAACACTTTTTTTGAGAGAAGATCCAACCGACAGAAACCGATGGGATTTCCACAGCACCGCCGGGGATTTTCAACGCACCGACGCACGCAACACCGTTTGGTGACGGTCGCCGGATCAGTCCTCGGGTGCGGTCCAGCCGGGCGGAGGCTCGGCGCGGATCAAGCGGATGACATGCCCGCCGTCCAGCGGTCGGCCCTCGTCCTTCATGTCCAGTGATCGCCCGCAGCCCTCACAGGTTGCGAGTTCGTCGCCCATGCCGATGAACACCCCCACCACCCGCTTGATCCGCTCGGGCGCTCCGCACCGATCGCAGGGTTCAATCTCCCGGATCTCGCCCAGCCGTTGCTCAAGCCCTTCCAGACGACGACGGGCGCTCATGATGCCCCCCCGCCCAGCAGCCGCTCGGCCGCTTCCTCCAGCCGGTCCAGCCGTTCGGCCAGGTCGCCGTCGGTCGGCTTGCCGATGGCCCGGTCCAGCAGTTCTTTCGTCGCCGCCATGTCCCCGCCCTTGGCGCGCTGGATCAAGGCCCCCACGATCGCCGCGACATCCTCGGGTGTGACCGCCGCCAGGATCGCCGCCCGCAGTTTCCCAACCTTCCCCGCGTGCGGGTTGCCGGGTCCGCCGGGGTTGCCCTTGGCGAATCGCCCGCCCGCCGTTCGTCCGTTCGTCACCATCTTCGCCTCCGCCCCGTCGGGGCCGTTGTCACAAAACCCCCGCCCGCACGCCGGAAGGGGGTTTTGTGTTATGTGTCATGGGATCGCGTCCGTGCCCGCGTCCGGGGTCGTCGCCCCGTCCGGGGTCGTGGTCGGGACCGCCCCCACCATCGCCACGATCGCCGCCCGGATCGCCGGGGGCAGGCTCGGCCACCGTCGGATCAGGTCCGCCAGCGCCTCGTCCCGCACGGGGTTGCTAACGCGGTTGCAACACCCATCGCCAAAATCGGCGTTCTCGGGGTCGCCAAGGCCGTTCGTCGCCGGATTCGAAATCCGGTTGGGCCTCCGGGTCCACGGGGGTTCGAATCCCCCCCTCTCCGCTTGATTGAGACCCCGTTGCTCTGAGCCCTTGTTATGTAGGGCTTTGCGAGCAACGGGTTTTCTTCTTTGAGCCTATTGCCCTAGTTTGACCGGTTGGCTTCAGCGCGTTGTTGGCAGGCTTGCGCACTGCGTCGCCATTTCGGTGCGAGCTCGTCGTCGGACGAAGTAGCCAAAAGCGGATACGCTTGTGCACTATGGTTCGATATCGAGTCCGATCGGGGTTCAACGGCTGGCGTGATCAACGACCACGCAAGGTCTCCTCGGCTCTTGCAGCGGCTGCTGTAGTTGCAGCGATGATCGGTTGCGACCGCGGGGGCATCGAAGAGCACGCGGTGTCCAAGGGCGTCGAGCGCATGCCCGCCTCTGAGGGCGTCGCGAACCCGGTTGATGTAGGGGCAGACGAAGCCGCTCGCAGCGATCGGCCCTGGATCGTGCCTGCTGGGTGGACGGAGGATCCGGAGCCCCGACAGATGCGGCTAGCGACATACATCGCGCCTGATCCTTCGGGGCCAGTCGAGGTCGCAGTCAGCCGCTTCGGTGGGCGCGTCGGCGGCGACCTCGCGAACATCAACCGTTGGCGTGGGCAGATGGGATTACCAGCGATTGAAGAAGCCGAGCTTGACGCAGCGATCGCCCGTTTCTCAGCGCCGGGTTTCGACGGGTACGAAACGCGCATCGAGGCGCCCTCGGGCGTGATGCTCGCCGCTGGAGTGTATGACGAAGCCATCGGGCAGATGTGGTTCGTGCGGGCGACCGTGCCGGACGCTGCGGTCGCCGATCGCCTTCAAGCAGATGTGTTCAGCATCGCCCGTTCGATCGCGGGACTTGGCGATGTGGGTGATGACTGATGCGGCGATTCGTTGAGATGCTGGCATCGTTGCGACTGACCGTGGTGCTGCTTTCGCTCGCGATGGTGCAGATCTTCGTGGGTACCATTGCACAGACCAAGCTCGGCGTCTGGCAGGCGGTGGACGAGTACTTCCGGTCGTGGATCGCGATGGCTGACCCCGGTCTGTTCATCCCGATGGAAGACGACGGGTTCCGCATGCCGATCCCGGGCGGGCTGACGATCGCGGCGCTGATGATCGTCAATCTCCTCGCGGCGCACGCGATCCGATTCAAGGCGACACGCAAGCGCGTCGGCGTCCTTGTGCTGCACGCCGGGCTGATCGTGCTGCTCGCGGGCGAGTTCGTCACCGGCTTCATGGCCGACGAAGGGCTGATGTCGATCGACGAGGGGTCGAGCAGCTCGTTCATCGAGGACCTCCGCGAGTCAGAACTCGTATTGATCGATCCGAGCGACCCGGACCATGACCGGATCGTGACGGTGCCGGGGTGGATGCTGGCCGACGCGGCCAGGACGGCGACCGTCATTGAGGATGCCCGGCTGCCCTTCGGCGTGCGAGTTGACCGGTGGATGGCAAACGCGGACTTGTTTCATGCGCACGGCGAGACTGATGCAACGGCCGGGATCGGACTGGAAGCCCGTGCTGAGGGCAAGCCGCCGGCCACGGGTGTTGAAGGATCGCAAACTGATACGCCGGCGGCGTATGTGACGCTGCTCGACGACGGCGATGAACTCGGTACATGGTTGGTTTCAGCGGCGCTGATCGATGCGCAGCGTGTGGAGGTTGGGGAATCTGCGTACGGACTCGCCCTGCGGTACGCGCGTACTTATCTGCCATTCACGCTTCACCTCAAAGACTTCAGGCACGACCGCTTCACGGGCACCAACATCGCCAAGAACTTCTCCAGCGATGTTCGGATCGTTGACCCCGAGCACGGCACCGACCGCGAGGTGCGCATCTGGATGAACAACCCGCTGCGGTACGCGGGGATGACTTTCTACCAGTCGTCTTACAAGCCTGACGGCAGCGGGACGGTGCTGCAGGTGGTGCGCAACCCGGGTTGGGTGCTGCCGTACCTCGCCTGCATCATCGTCGGCGGCGGTATGACCTGGCACTTCGGGCAGACGCTGATGGGGTTCCTGCGCCGACGGGTGAAGCACGGGCCGGTCACGGTCGGCGCGCAGGCCGCGACCCCGGTCGAGTCGCGGACCACGGTGCACCGGGTTTGGCCTTGGGCGGTCGGTGTGCTCGGGATCGTGCTGGCTTGCAGTGCGTTGATGCGACCGACGCCACAGAGCGACTTCGACATGAAGGCTTTCGCCGAGCTACCGGTATCAGCGGGCGGGCGGATCAAACCGCTCGACACCGCGGCGAGGTCGATGCTCATGGTTTCCGGCGGGCGTCAGCAGGTGCGCACCAAAGACGGCGTCGTGCCCGCGACGCATTACTTGCTCGATCTCATGACGAACCCGGACCGTGTGTCGGGGCTCTCGACAGTGCGGGTCGATCACCCAGACCTGCTGGCGATCCTTGATCTCGCGCCGGAACAAGGCGGGCGGATACCGCTCTCGGTGATCGAACCGAAGTGGAACGAGATCGCGGATCAGGCATGGTTGGCGGCCAGTGTCGAGCCTCGTGAGCGGGACCAGTTCCAACGCGCTGCGCTCGAGCTCTACCGACGCGTGAACACGGTGCTCTCGCACGCGCAGATGTACGAGCCGTTCATGATCCCGCCGCTCTCGCCGGACGGCGAGTGGCGGCCGTTCCACGAGGCGTTCCTGGACGACCGCGTCAGCGATACGCATCACCCGAGCGTGGCGTTCTTGGCAGCCATGATGACCGCCGCGAGCGAGGGCGACGCGGATAGTTTTAACGCTGCGCTCGATGCCTACACGCAGCTTCTTGACGCATCGATGCCGGAGGTCATGCTGCGGATGCGCCTTGAGGTGCTTTTCAACCGCGCGTCCTTGTTCACCGGCACGATCGTGCTTTACATCCTCGCGTTTCTCGGGGTGTGCTTCTCGTTCATGCTGCGGTCGCGGCACGAAGAGGCGTCTTCTATGGGGCGATGGGCGGAGCGGCTGCGGGTCGGGTCGTTCGCGCTGCTGGTCGCGGCTGTGTTGGTGCACACACTTGCGATCGGACTGCGGATCTATCTGACAGAGCGGCCGCCGGTGACGAATCTGTACTCGTCGGCCGTGTTTGTCGGCTGGGCGGCGGCGCTCGCGGGCGTGTTCATGGAGCGGCTATACCCGCTCGGCGTGTCGATCCTTGGGTCAGCGACGATCGGTGCTGGCACGCTCGTCATCGCGCACAACCTCGGCAACGACGGCGACACGATGCAGATGATGCAGGCCGTACTCGACAGCAACTTCTGGCTCGCGACACATGTCATCACGATCACGCTCGGCTACTCGGCGACATTGCTTGCCGGCACTATCGCGGCGGTCTATCTGATCGGACGGGTCACGACCACGGCCATCACGCCCGAGCGCGAGCGTGCGATGATCCGGATGGTCTACGGCGTCGTCTGCTTCGCGCTGCTGCTTAGCTTCGTCGGCACCGTGCTCGGCGGGATCTGGGCGGATCAGTCGTGGGGCCGGTTCTGGGGCTGGGACCCAAAGGAGAATGGCGCGGCGCTCGTCGTGCTGATCAACGCGATCATCCTGCACGCGCGCTGGGGCGGCATGATCCGGGCCCGCGGCATCGCGGCGCTCGCGGTCACCGGCAACATCGTGACGGTGTGGAGCTGGTTCGGGACGAACATGCTCAGTGTCGGGCTGCACGCGTACGGCTTCATGGACGGCGGGCTGTTCTGGCTCACGGTGTTCGTCGGTTCGCAACTGGCCTTGATGGCTCTTGCCGCCCTGCCGGAACGAAAAAAGCCCTTTCTGGCGTTCGGATAAATGGATATATCCATCCGGAACGCTAGAATGTGCTGGTCCGATAGGAGACCGCTGTGAGCGAGCCCGTCACCCAAGCCGCGGCCACCCCCGACAAGACCTCCACGAAGGCCAAGCAGCCGCGGATCGTGAGCATGCTGTCGGTGCTCTGCGCGGTGTCGCTCGGGGTGCTCGGCGGGCTAGGCGCGTTCACATTCGGGTACGGCGACGGGGCTTCCTATCTGTCGAACAACCCCGCGTCGTGCGCCAACTGCCATGTGATGCAGGAGCACTACGACGCCTGGATCAACTCCAGCCATCGCAATGTCGCGACCTGCAATGACTGTCACCTGCCGCATGACTTCGCGGGCAAGTGGCTGACCAAGGGCGACAACGGATTCTTTCACTCGCTGGCCTTCACGACCGGCGACTTCCCCGAGCCGATCCGCATCAAGGCCCGCAACCGTCGCGTGACGCAGAGCGCGTGTCTGCATTGTCACGCGGACTATGTGAATCACATGCTGCCCGTCGAGCCGGGGGGTGAGATGCAGCTCTGCGTGCACTGCCACGGCGATGTCGGGCATGCCGGGCGAGAGTCGGGTGTTTCCGGTCGAGAATGAACAGCACTCGGGCGGCACAGGGCCGCCCGAAGGACGAGGTGATCCAATGACAACCGCCGACGCAACATGCACCAGGACGACTGCCGCCAGAAACCAGCGACCGGGTCGCGTGCTGTTGCTGGGCATGGTCTTCGTTGTTTCCGTCGTCGGTACGCTCCTGGTAACATGGGTGCTCATTACGATGTTCAGCCACAAGCAGGAGGCGCGGCAGCCGTTCGTCCGCGTCGCCGAACTCAGCGAGATCAGCATCGATCCGGAGCCTTGGGGACTCAACTGGCCGCACCAGTTCGACGGCTACAAGGCAACCGCCGGCGACGAGTTCTACGGCGGCAGCAGCGCGATGCCCGAGAGCAAGCTCGATCGTCAGCCGTGGCTCCGGCGTCTGTACGCGGGATACGCGTTCAGCATCGACTACCGTGAGGCTCGCGGGCACGCCTACATGCTGTACGACCAGGGCGTGACCGAACGCGTCACCAAGAAGCAGCAAGCCGGCGCGTGCCTGCACTGCCACGCGTCGACCAATGTACTGTATCACAAGGTTGGGCGTGAAGCGATGGGCCTGCCGACGGACGACGCTTCGTTGGCGGCCGAACTGAACATGGACGCGGTCATCCGCGGCTTCAAAGAAGTCAGCACGATGAAGTACCAGGATGTGCTCGGCCTGCTCAAGACCATGCCCGACGGCACCCCGGGCGAGAACGAGCCCGTGGTACCGCAGCCTCCGGTCGGCGGCTTCACGGGTGAGTTCGCGGGGCAGCCCGTGCCCGAGGGGCACCCGTCGCTCGTCGACGGCGAGGCGCACCCCGTCTCGTGCATCGACTGCCACAACCCGCAGACGATGGCCCTCCGCGTGACGCGTCCGGGGTTCGTCCTCGGCATCGCGGCGCTCGCCGAGAGCGACGAGCCTGTGCCGCACCTGCCCAGCGTCGAGCGTTGGCGTCGCGGCGACCGTAGCGAGCGCTACGACCCAAACAAGGATGCAACCCGTCAAGAGATGCGGTCGTATGTCTGCGGGCAGTGCCATGTCGAGTACTACTGCGCCACAGGGGACACGCTCGAATTCCCCTGGGGCGAGGGCCTCAAGATGGAGCAGCTCGAACAGCACTGGAACAAGAAGCAGTTCCCCAACGGCACGGCGTTCTATGACTACAAGCACGGCGAGACCGGCGCCCTCGTCTACAAAGTGCAGCACCCGGAGTTCGAGCTCTGGAGCCAGGGCGTCCATGCACGCAGCGGCGTGAGCTGCGCCGACTGCCACATGCCCTACGAGCGCAAGGGAGCGATGAAGGTCTCGAGCCACAATGTCCAGAGCCCGCTCAAGAACATCAACAACGCCTGCCAGAATTGCCACAACGAATCGGAGGATGTGCTCCGCGAGAAGGTGGAGACGATCCAGGCCCGCACCGTCGCGCTCACAGAGCGTGCGGGCGCCGCCATGTCCGAGATGCTCGACGCGATCCTCGAAGCCAAGGCGGCCGGCGTCACCGAAGAGCAGCTCGCCCCCGTGTACGAGCTCCAGCGCAAGGCGATGTGGCGTCTCGACTACATCTCCAGCGAGAACTCGAAGGGCTTCCACGCGGACCAGGAGGCCACGCGCATCCTCGGTGAGTCGATCGACTACAGCCGTCAGGCGACGGTCGCTGCGCTGCGGCTCCGGGCGCCGGAAGCGCCGAGCACGGACGACCTGCCGATCGAGCCGATCCAGGGCGTCACACCCGCGGACGGGAATCCTGTGTCGTCGACCCAATAAAGAAGAGCTGAATCCCCCCTCTCCGCTTTGACGATCAACGCGTCCGCCAGGACGCGTTTTTTCGTGCCCTGCTAGGCTCTGCGGATGGACGATGTCCGCGTCATCTGGGCTGGCGAACGCGAGGCGCATGTGATCCTTCCCGCCGAACATTGCGTAGCCGCGTACCGAACCATCCGCAACGCCGCCATCGAGGACATCGATGAGGTCACGCCCGGTTCGAACACTGTGCAAATCCGGGTCCGCGATGACGCCGACCACGCTTCCGTGACATCGCGGTTGAAGTCCGTCGCCTCGCACCTCTCTGCCCCCGCCGCGACGACCCGCACGATCGACATTCCCGCCTGCTACGCCCCGGACCTTGCCCCCGACATCGAGCCGATCGCCCGCGCCGTGGGCCTGTCGCCGGACGCCGCCGCCGACCTCCACGCCTCGGCCGCGTACACCGTCCGCTTGCTCGGCTTCTCGCCGGGCTTTGCCTACCTCGAAGGCCTGCCCCACGCCCTCCACACCCCGCGCCTCGACACCCCACGCCCCCGCGTCCGCGCCGGCAGCATCGGCATCGCCGGATCGCGCACCGGCATCTACCCGCAATCGACACCCGGCGGCTGGCGCCTGATCGGCGCCACGCCGCTCCGACTGTTCGAACCTTCGCGCGATCCCCCGGCCCTGCTCGCGCCGGGCGACCGCGTCCGCTTCCGACGCATCGATCGGGCCGAGTTCGACCGCCTCGCCAGGGAGCACGCGTGATGCCGTCGCTCCGCGTCATCGAGCCCGGCCTGTTCACCACCGTGCAGGACCTCGGCCGCACGGGCCACAGCGCGATCGGCGTGCCGCCGTCCGGCGCGTTCGACGCCCTGTCGCTCATCGCCGGCAACCGGCTCCTCAACAACCCCGATCACGCCGCTGCTCTCGAATGCACCCTCCTCGGCCCGACCGTTACCCTCGACCGCGACGCATGGGTGTGCCTCACCGGCGCGCCCTGCCCCAACGCCCGCATCGCGGCCTCGGACTTCGGTCGCCCGCTGCCGTGGTGCGAGCCGACCCGTATCCACGCCGGCGAGCTGATGAGATTCGGCGGGCTCTCCGACGGCGCACGCTCCTACCTGTGCGTGTCGGGCGGGCTTGATGTGCCCCTCGTGCTCAACAGCCGATCAACCCTCGCAACCGCCGGCTTCGGAGGCCATCACGGGCGACCGCTCCGCAAAGACGACACCATCCCCCTCACCACCGCAGACCACCGGCCACGATCACCCTCGAACAATCTCCACAACTTCCTCCGCTCCCAACTCGGCCGCCGCACGCTCCGCATCGTCCCCTCGCTTCACGCTGAGCGCTTCCCCGCCGACGCCCTCGACCGGCTCACCTCCGCCGAGTTCTCCGTCGGCGACCAGTCCAACCGCGTCGGGCTCCGCCTCAACGGCCCCGCCATCCCACCGCCGGATCTCGCCGGCTCCTTCGACTCCGAGCCCACGGTCACCGGGGGCGTGCAGATCCCCGGCGATGGCCAACCCATCATCCTCGGCGTCGACCGCCCCACCACCGGCGGCTACCCGCTGCTCGCGTGCGTGATCCGCGCCGACCTGCCCGCAACCGCCATGCTCCGTCCGCGTGGCCGCGTCCGTTTCGAGCCCGTCACCCTCGAAGAGGCCCGCCGCCTGAGCACCGACCAACGACGCACGCTCGACACGCTGCTCGCCCCATGCGATGATGGAGCCGACGCGTGACCGATCCCGCCCCCATCGTCATCGATCTCAACGCCGACACCGGCGAGGCAGCCACGCCCGAGCACCGCGCCGCCGAAGACGCCGTCATCGCATCGGTCACCTCCGTCAACATTGCCTGCGGCGGGCACGCGGGCGATGAAGCCGCCATGCGTCACGCCATCAGTCGCGCCGCTCGACACGGCGTTGCCGCGGGCGTGCACCCGTCCTATCCCGACCGGCCCAACTTCGGCCGCGTGCGAATCGACATCGATCCCGAAAAACTCTGCTCCAGCATCGCCGCTCAGATCGCCGCCCTCGCCGCCGTGGCGCGATCCGAAGGCGTCCGCCTCACGCACTGCAAACCCCACGGCGCGTTGTATCACGCGGCCTCAACGGACGAATCCGTAGCGTCAGCCATCTTCCGGGCCGCGCAAAGGCACGACCCGTCGCTGCGTCTGATCGGCCAGGCCGGATCACGGGCGATCGCGTGGTGGCGAGCATGGGACGCCCCCGTCGCCGAAGAGGCCTTCGCCGACCGCGTCTACGACCGCGACGGTTCGCTCCGTTCCCGCTCCGAGCCGGACGCACTGATCACCGATCCCGACACCGCCGCCGCGCAGGCGGTCTCCATAGTGAAAACCCGAACCGTCCGCTGCGCAGACGGATCGACGATCCCCCTCGCCGCCGACACCCTGTCTATCCACGCCGACACGCCCAACGCCGGCGCCATCGCCGCCCGCGTCGCCCAGGCACTCCGAGCCGCCGGCGTGACACTCCGGCCGCTCGCCTGACTCAACGCGACGGCACATCACGCACGACCATCAGCCTCACCTCGGTCATGTCCTCGATCGACGACCGCACGCCCTCGCGCCCTAGCCCGGAGTCCTTGACCCCGCCGTACGGCATGTGATCCACACGGAACGACGGCACATCGTTGATCAGCACTCCGCCGACCTTGAGTCGGTCCCACGCCGCGTGCATGCGCCGAAGATCGTTCGTGAACACGCCCGCCTGCAGCCCGTACGCGCTGTCATTCACCTCGGCCAGCGCATCCTCGAAGTCCGCAAAGCGCGAGAGAATCACCACCGGGCCAAAGACCTCCTCGCGGTACAGCTTCGCTGAACTCGGCACATGCTCGAGCAGAGTTGCTTCCATGACCGAACCCTTCCGTGTCCCGCCGACCAGCAGCTTCGCGCCCGCGTCGGTCGCCTCCCTGATCCACGATTCGACCCGCACCGCCGCATCCTCATCGATCATCGGACCGATGAAGGTGTCCCGCTTCTTCGGGTCGCCGCTCTTCAGCTCCCCCACCGCCTTTGCGAGCTTGTCCCGCAGCGCGTCGTAGACCTCCTCATGCGCGATCACCCGCTGCACGCTCACGCAGCTCTGCCCGCTCTGGTAATACCCGCCGAACACGATCCGCCTCACGCAGTCGTCCAGGTCCACCCCGCGGTCCACCACGCAGGCGGCTTGCCGCCCAACTCCAGCGTGATCCGCTTCATGCCCGCCTGCCTGGCCAGCTTCGTGCCCACCGTGTCCGAACCCGTAAAACTGAGCATTCGGAAACGCTCGTCGGTCACCAGCTGCTCCGCGTCCTTCGAACTGCACGGCAGGATCGAGAACGCACCTTCCGGCAAATCCGTCTCCGCCAGAATCTCCCCGATGATCAGCGCCCCCACCGGCGTCGCGCTCGCGGGCTTGAGCACGAACGGACACCCCGCCGCGATCGCCGGCGCCACCTTGTGCGCCACCAGGTTCAGCGGGAAGTTGAACGGCGTGATGAACGAGCAAGGCCCCACCGGCACCCGCCGCGTATATCCCCGGTACCCCTTCGCCCGCTCGGTGATGTCCATCGAGAAAACCTCGCCCGAGATCCGCGTGCACTCCTCCATCGCGATCTCGAAAGTCTCGATCAGGCGGGTGACCTCGCCCTCACTGTCCTTGATCGGCTTGCCCGCCTCGATGCACAACGCCAACGCCAACTCGTCGCGCCGCTCCCTGAATCGATCCACGCAGTGCCGCAGCGCCTTCTTCCGCTCGAACGACGCCAGCCCCGCCATCGCGTCGGCCGCGTCGACGCAGGCATCCATCGCCCGCCCGATGGTCTCGGCATCCGCCTTGGCCACCCGCGTGGCCGTCTCGCCCGTGTACTTGTCGATCACCGCCAAGTCCGTGTTGGGTATCTCCGCTCGGCTTCCCAGATACAGCGGGTAGGTGTCCTTCAGCGTCAGCATCGCGTTCCTCCGTCTCGCGCCGAGCTCGCGTCGTGCGTCCCGTGCCGTCCCCTTCGCATTGAAGGCGGCCGATCACGCCGCGACGCTGGAGACGGCCCCACATCCCGAGTACCCTCCGAACATGGCCGAGACCGATCAGCCCGACCTGATGACAGCCGAGAAGACCGATCCGGTCCTCGCGGCCGTCCGCCGGGTCTGGGGCTACGACAGCCTCCGCCCCATGCAGCGCTCGGCCATCGACGCCGCCATCGAGCACCGCGATTGCCTCACCGTCCTTCCCACCGGCGGCGGCAAGTCCCTCTGCTACCAGGTCCCCCCGCTCGTCACCGGGCTGGCCACCATCGTCATCTCCCCGCTGATCGCCCTGATGCGCGACCAGGTCCGCGGGCTCGAACTCAACGGCTACCCCGCCGCCGCCATCCACTCCGGTGTCGAACTCGATGACGCTCGCGACATCCTCCGCAGGCTCACCCTCGGCGAACTCAACCTCCTGCTCGTCGCACCGGAGCGAGCCGTCAACCCCGGCTTCAAGTCCTTCCTCGCCTCCCTCGCCGACGCCGGACGACTCGGCGCCATCGCCGTCGACGAGGCCCACTGCATCAGCCAGTGGGGCCACGACTTCCGCCCCGAGTACCGCCGCCTGGCCGAACTCCGAGAGGTCACGCCCAAAGTCGCGATGCAGGCGTTCACCGCCACCGCCACACCCCGCGTCCGCGAGGACATCGCTCGCCAGCTCGGCCTGCGCGAGCCCGAGGTGCTTGTCGGCACCTTCGACCGCCCGAACCTCACCTACCGCGTCCGCGCCAGGCGCAACCCAGCGGAGCAGGCCGCCGAGGCCGTCCGAAACCACCAGCGCGCCGGCGACGGCGGCGGCACCATCGTCTACTGCCTGAGCCGCAAGGACACCGAATGGCTGGCAGAGGGACTCACCAAACTCGGGATCAACGCCGAGCCCTACCACGCTGGGCTCAACGAGAAAACCCGCCGCGATATCGAGCACCGCTTCAGCAACGAATCGCTCGATGTCGTCGTCGCCACCGTCGCCTTCGGCATGGGCATCGACCGCTCCAATGTCCGCCTCGTCGTCCACGCGACCATGCCCAAATCCATCGAGGCCTATCAGCAGGAGACCGGCCGCGCAGGCCGCGACGGTGAGCCCGCCGAGTGCCTCCTCCTTTACAGTCCAACCGACGCCACCCGCTGGGAACGCCTGATCCGCATGAACAACGCCGAGATGGGCGCGGACGACGAAGCCACGGAAGCCCAACTCGGGCTCGTCCGCGAGATGCGCCGCCTCGTCTCATCCATGGGCTGCCGCCACCGCATGCTCAGCGAGCACTTCGGCCAGACCTACACGCCGCCCGCCGGCATGCACTCGTGCGGCGCCTGCGATGTCTGCCTCGGCGAAACCGAGATCGAGCGCGACGCCAAACGCATCGGGCAGATCATTCTCTCCGCTGTTGCCCGCACCGGCCAGCGATACGGCGCCGCCCACATCACCGATATCGTCCGAGGGGCCGACACCGAGAAGATCCGCTCCACCGGCCACGACCGGCTCACGGTCCACGGCATGCTCAAAGACCACCGCAAGGCCGCCATCGCCTCCTACATCGATCAGCTCGTCACCGCCGAGGCCCTCGAACGCGTCGTCGACGGCCACTTCGAGACCCTCCGCTTCGGCCCCCGCGGCGTCGCCGTGATGAAGGGCGAAGAGGAAGTCCCCCTCGCCCGCCCCGTCGGCACCGGCAGCGCCAGGTCCGAACGACGACGCCGCGACCGCGTCACCGACGCGGCCCCGATGTCCTTCGACGAAAAACAGCTCTTCGAGAAACTCCGCGGCGTCCGGCGCGACATCGCCGTCGAGCAGTCCATCCCGCCCTACATGGTCTTCTCCGACGCCACACTGCGCGAACTTGTCCGCGTCCGCCCCGACTCGCTCAACGCCATGCTCGCCGTCAAGGGCGTCGGCCAAGCCAAACTCGACGCCTTCGGCGACACCTTCCTCACCGCCCTCCGCAACGGCTGACCCTGCCCGCTTACCACGGGCCCGTCTCGCAAGCCGTGTTCTGTAAATGCGACATCACAGGGAACCGCGGGCTTCCGAATAAAGGCATTGGTCAGACCCGCTGCCGATGTGCGTCATCCACAGTCAGCCCCGCCCGGCACGCCACCTCGGCCAGCCGCACCCGGTTCCGCAGACCCAGCTTCGTCCCGATCGCGTCGCGGTGGTTCTGGATCGTCTTCTCCGATCGGAACAGCGAGTCCGCCACCTCTCGCATCGAACGCCCGCTCGACAAGAGCGCCAGCACTTCGAGCTCCCGCGTCGTCAGCCGATCCAGCTCATCCAGGCGAACAACCAGCGACTCGATCACGCTCACCGCCGGATTCGCCGCCTCCAGATCCGATCGACCCGAGTGGCCCCAATGAAGCACATACGCCGTCAGCGGGCCTTCCTGCTCGTCCGTTCCCGACGGCAAGCGAACCACCCGCACGAACAGCTCCCGATCGTTCCAGATCACCCGCAGCACCGCCGCCTCCCCGCTGCGCGTTCCGTGGGCCGCCAGCACCCCAAACTCCCTCAGCAGACCCTCCGGGAACACCTCCCCCATCGCCCGCCCGCTCAGCGGACCCTCTTCACGCTGGCTCTGAGTCAGGACCATCCGGTCCGCTGCATCGTTCGACCAGACCACCCGCCCGTCCCCCACCGCCACGAAGCACCCAGTCATCGGGTCGGAGAGCAACACCCCCGCCAGCGCTTCCACCGAAGCGCCGAACAGCTCGGACGCCTCATGAGCGCACGAGAACCCCAAGGACCCGCTCGCGGGCCCATCTACACCGAACTGAATCATTCCTCAGGTCCCTTTCGCGGCCTAGCTTCATGTTGCCGGCCGTTGGCGAACCATCATTCGAACCACAAGCTCCGCTTTCCTTAGGGAGATCCCTGGAGCGGGGCCGAATGGTATCTTCTCCCCACATCTTCCCGAGCGACTCGGGAGATATCCCCATGCACAAACGGGGCTTACACTCGGACGCGGCGCGCATCATCCCGGGTCAACGCGGCCAGCCGCGCGACCTCGGCCAACTTCACCCGATTCGGCAGCCCCAGCTTCGACCCGATCGAATCACGGTGATTCTGGACCGTCTTCTCCGACCGGTGCAGCGTGTCAGCGATCTCCTTGATCGACAGCCCCTGTCCGACCAACGCCAACACCTCCAGCTCGCGCGGGCTGAGCACATCCAGCTCACCCAGCCGAACCATTCGGGACTCGATCAACTCCACATCGCCACTGGCCGTGGCCTCGAACCCGCCCGCGGGCACCCGACGGGAGATCACCAGCACCCGGGCCGCGTCTTCCTCACCCCCCAGATCCAGCGGGTAGAGCCATGAAAGCACTTGGTAGCCCAGCCAAACCGTCCGCAACAATGTCGGGCGGCCGGTCTGGTACATGCGGCGGGCGATCTCAACACGCTCTCGCATCCAGGCATCCGGAAAGACCGACCAGATGGACCGCCCGACGAACTCTTCGGCCTTGGAGTTCGCACCCACGAAGATGCGGGCCGCCTGGTCATTGGCGTAGATCAACTCGCCCGACAGGCGGGCGATGGCGATCCCCGTGGTCGGCTCCGTCACCAGCCCGGCGACCAGCACCTTGGGGTTCACATCGGCCGGAATGTCAATCTTGGGTGTTTGGGGAGAGTGAGTCATCATGCCGGAGCGAGGGTACGCACCGCATTTTCCCGGTGAAGCGGGCACTTTCGCTCTATATTCGGATTAGGGCAAAAACCCAACTATTGAGATCGCGTAAACGCCCTAGAGATCCATAACGCCCTAAAATAGGTACTTTTCCCTATAGTCTGTCTGGAGTGCTCGGTCCGGCGTGCTTCGACCGATCCGCCCCGCGTCGATACCCGGCCTTCATGTTGATCACTTCGACCACGATCGCGAACACCATCGCGAAATAGACATACCCGCGTGGGATGTGGTACTGCGGTCCAGCTCCCTCGGCCACCAGCAGGACCCCGATCAGCACCAGGAACGCCAATGCCAGCGTCTTCATGGTCGGATGGGTGTTCACGAACCGCCCGATCGGTCCGGCGAAACCGATCATCACGCCGATGGCCAGGATCACGGCCGTCGCCATGATCCAGTAGTTGCTCGTCATGCCCACCGCCGTGACCACCGAGTCGATCGAGAACACCAGGTCGAGCATCAGGATCTGCACGAGCACCTTGCCGAACCCGGCGGCCTTGCGCCCCATCCCGGGCCGGGCGTTGGGATCGCCCTTGTGCGCCCCGCCGTCCTCGACCATGTGATGGATCTCGAGCGTGGCTTTTCCGATCAGGAACAGCCCGCCGAGCATCAGAATCAGCGTCTTGCCGGAAAGCTCGATGTTGACGACCGGGATGGTCGCGAAGGGCTTGCTGAGTTGCATGATCCAGTAGGCAAGCCCGAGCAGGATCAGACGCATCACCATCGCGAGCAACAGCCCGATCGTGCGTGCCCGCCCCTGCTTCTCCTCGGGCAACCTGCCCGTGAGAATCGCGATGAAGACGACATTGTCGATGCCCAGCACGATCTCGAGCGTGGTCAGCGTGAGCAGGGCCATCAGCCCGGCCATTGAAAAGAACCCGACCTGCTCGGGGGGGCTGGTCGCCGTGGCGTCGGACGCGAGCGTGATGAGCGGGAGCAGTTCGATCATGCGGGCACGGTATCAAAGAAAAACGCCCGCCGAGGGGCGGGCGGAGAAAGCGGGTGTCGGCGGATCAGCCGTGCGGCTGGCTGGCGTGTCCATGCGCCGGTTCGGCGGGCGTCGTGTGTCCGGCGTCGTGGTGCTTGGCGGGCACGGCCACCCCATCCGGGGGGGCGATGCGGGAGGCGTTGTCGGCGGCCTTGATCAGGCCCGACCCGGCGAAGAGCAGCGCAATCACCCCGCCGGCGCTCAGCAGCCCGGCGAACTGGCGGGACAGGTAGGGCGACGGGCGGAAGCCGGTATCCGACGCGGGCTCGAGGTACGCGGCCGCGACGAGCCGGAGGTAGTAGAACGCGGCGATGGCCGAGTTAATACCCAGAATGATGACCAGCGGGATGTTGCCGCTGGCGACGCCGGAGGTGAACAGTCCGACCTTGCCGATGAAGCCGAGCAGCGGCGGGAAGCCGAGCAGGCTGAGCGAGCAGATGACCATGGTCCAGCCGAGCACCGGCTGGGTCTTGACAAGCCCGCGGATGTCGTCGATGTCGTCAGCCTCCTCGCCCTTGCGCTCCAGCGAGGCGAGCACGGCGAACACGCCGAGGTTCATCACCCCGTAGCAGAGCAGGTAGAAAAGGACCGCGGCGAGGCCGTTGCGCCAGAAGGGCGAACCCTCCGCCCCCGGACCGGCGAGCACGCCGACCAGCATGTAGCCCGAGTGGGCGACGGACGAGTAGGCCATCATCCGCTTGACGCTGGACTGGATCAGCGCGAGCACATTGCCGACGGTCATGGTCAGGGCGGCCATGATCCAGAGCATGGCATCGACTTCGGCGGGCAGGCGCTGGTCCTCGCCCCAGCCCGCGACGCCGGCGACCATGAAGATCGCCAGGAAGCCCGCGGTCTTGGGGACGAACGCCAGCATTGCGGAGACGGGAGAGGCCGCGCCCTGATAGACATCGGGCGTGTAGAAGTGCATCGGTACCGCCGCGACCTTGAACGACACGCCGATCAGCGAGACCAGCACGCCGAGCAGCCCGATCGGGCCCAGGCCCTCGGCGCGGAAGTACGCGGCCATCTCGGGGATGTTGGTGGTGCCGCTGGCGCCGTACAGCAATGCGAAGCCGTAGAGGAATATGGCCGCCCCGAGTGCGCCCAAGAAGAAGTACTTGATGCCCGCCTCCTGCGACCGGGTGGTCTGCGTGGAGATGGTCACCATGATGTAGGTGGGCAGGCTGGTCAGCTCGAGCGCCAGGAACAGCCAGATGAGATCATCGGCTGAGCTGACGAGCATCAGTCCCGTCAGGCTGAACAGGAAAAATGCGTAGAACTCGGCGCCGTTCGAACGGATCGGTTGGAACGGCACGCCGCGTGCCGACTGCGCCTCGAGTTCACGGTCCACCGTCCCGGCGAGCAGCGGGAGCATCATCAGCCCCACGATCGCGGTGAGCACCTTGGCGTAGACCATCATTCCCGGGAACAGCCCGTCTCCTGCGGGAGCGCCGATCGAGGCGCCGCCTGCGGCGATGAGACCGACCGCGGCCAGCCAAGGCGTGAGGCGCCGGATCGGCGCGCTGGGCCACTGGCCCGTCAGCATCACCACGCAGGTGGTCAGGAAGAGCAGCAGCTCGGGCCAGATCTGGGGAAGCTTCTCGATCACGGGCGGACCCCCTCGGCGGCGGTGGACGCCGAATCGGCCATGGCATGCGGGCCGCTGAGTTCATGCGACGCCTCGACCAGACGGACCGTGTCGTTGACCGGCTCCTCGATCGCGCCGAGGAGCAGCCCGGGGAACAGGCCGAAGGCCAGGCATCCGACGGCCAAGGGCAGTAGGGTGACGATCTCACGGGCGTTCAGGTCGTCTGGCAGCACCTCATGGTGGTGGTGCCCCTCCGGCTCGATCTTCGGGCCGAAGCAGATCCGCCCCACCATGATGAGCAGATACATCGCGGCGACAACCATGCCGGTGCCGGCGACGGCCGCGTACCACGGCCCGAGCGTGACACCGGCTGCGCCGGGCTCGCCGGCGGCGGTCCACGACCCGTCGGCCTGGAAGGCCGAGATCAGGCAGAGCAGCTCGCTCGGGAAACCGTTCAGGCCGGGCAGCCCCACCGACGCCATCGTGAAGAACACCATGAAGAACGCCCAGACCGGCATCTTGCTCGCCAGCCCGCCGACCTTGCGCATGTCGCGGGTGTGATAGCGCTCGTACATGAAGCCGATCATGAGGAACAGCCCGCCGGTCGAAAAGCCGTGGCTGAGCATGTAGAGGACCGACCCCGACAGGCCATTCGCATTCAGGGCGGTGAGCCCCAGCACGCAGAAGCCCAGGTGGCTGACCGAGGAGTACGCGACGAGCTTCTTGATGTCGTCCTGCACCCAGCAGATCAGACCGGCATAGATGATGCCGATGATCGCGAGCACCGCGATCGTCGGGGCGTGCTCGGTGAACGCCACCGGCGCCATTGGGATCGCGAAGCGGTAGATGCCGTAGGTGCCCAGCTTGAGCAGCACGCCGGCGAGGATGACCGAGCCGGCGGTCGGGGCCTCGGTGTGCGCCAGCGGCAGCCAGGTGTGCACCGGGAACAGCGGCACCTTGACGGCGAAGCCCGCGAGCATCGCGCCCAGCACCCAGGCTTGTTCCTTGGGCGACATGTACGACGCCGCGGTGGTCAGCGTGCCGATGTCCAGCGACCAGACGCCGTTGCGCTCGGCCGCGAACTTGACGACATAGACCAGGCCGGCGAGCGTGACGAGCGAGCCGGTGAAGGTGTAGAGGAAGAACTTGGTGCTGGCCGCGACGCGGTTGGTCGAGCCGAACATCCGGATCAGGATAAACATCGGCAGCAGCGTGAACTCGAAGCAGATGTAGAACAGCAGCAGATCGCGGGCGCAGAACACGCCGACCATGGCGGACTGGAGCACCAGCAGCCAGGCGTAATAGAGCTTGCGGTTGTCGGTGATGGCGGTCTTGCTGGCCAGCACGCACACCGGCCCGAGCAGCACGCTGAGCAGGATGAGCAGCAGGGCGACCGAGTCCACACCGAGCGAGAGCTTGAGCCCAAGCGGCTCGAGCCACGAAACGCTCCACTGGCCCTGGTAGTGGCCGGCGTGGGTGAAATCGAACTCCATCAACGCTGCGACGGCCGGAACCAGCGACGCCAACGAGGCGAAGAGCGCATCGCGGTACGCGTTCTTGCCCGACCCGAACGCGATGATCATCGCGCCGACGAGGGGAACGAGGATGAGCAGCATCAGCCAGAGCGGATTCATGCGCCACCCCCGAACCGAACCACGAGGAGGATCACGACGAGCAACACCGCCACACCGCCGACCATGCCCGCCGCGTAGCCCTGCAGCACACCCGACTGAGACGGACGGATCAGCCACCCACCGATGCGGGGCGAGAGGCCGGCAAGGTTCACAACCCCGTCGATGACCAGCTTGTCAAACCAGTGGAAGAAATGGCTGACCACTCGGAGCGGGACTCGGATGGTCGCATTGTAGAATTCGTCCACATACCACTTGTTCTCGGCCCAGCGGGGGATCGGTCCGAACAGGCGGGCGACCTTGTCCATGCGGCACTCGGAGGCCGTCTTGCGCCCGGCGTAGTGGAAGAACCACGCCAGCACGATCCCCACGAGCCCGACCACGCCGGAGACATAGTACATGATCTTGTGGGGGTCCTTGCCCAGGAGCATCAGCGGCTCATCAATGGTTCCGCGGGGACCGACGCCGGCGTGCGGAGCGGCGTGATCGCCCCCGTCGTCGGCGTTGTGATCAGCGCCGTGTTCCGCGTGGAAGGCGTGTTCGGAATAGGGCGAGTGGTAGCCCGCGGTCGACGCGGACACCATCGTGTCGGCATAGTGCTTGGTCTTGGTGCCGTGCGCCTCGCCCGCGCCCACGAAGTAGAGCCCGCTGGCGGCGATCGAAAGCACCGTCAGCGTGGCGAGCACGGTGTTGATCGCCCAGCCCGGCGCGTGCGGGTGGAAGTGATCGCCGTGATGGTCACCGTGATGCCCGGCATCGTGGGTGTGCGTTTCGCCGTGGGCATGCCCGTGGTCTTCATGGCCGTGATCGTGGTCGTGGGCCTCGTCGCCAGGGTGGTATTCCACCGGGCCGACGAACACACGGAAGAACACGCGGAAGGTGTAGTACGCCGTCATGCCGGCGGTGATGATCAGGATCCAGCCGATCACCGCGGTGCCCGGGGTCACGAACGCCTCGGCCAGGATGGTGTCCTTGCTGAAGAAGCCCGCGGTGAGCGGGAAGCCCGCCAGATTCAGGCAGCCGATGAGCATGCCGAAGCTGACGATGCCCCAGCCCTTGACCCGTCGCAGGCCGCTGAGCTTGCGGAGGTCGAGCTGCCCGGCGAAGCCGTGCATCACCGCACCGCAGCAGAGGAAGAGCAGGGCCTTGAAGAAGGCGTGGGTCAGCGTGTGGTAGGCGGCCCCGGTCGGTGTCAGCACGCCCAGGCCCGCGAACATGTAGCCCAGCTGCGACACGGTCGAATAGGCCATGATCCTTTTGATGTCGAACTGGGCCATGCCGATCGTGGCCGCGAGCAGCGCGGTGATCGTGCCGATCCAGGCGACGATGGGCAGTGCCAGCTCGCTGGCCAGGAACACGGGGTAGAAGCGGGCGATGAGGTAGACGCCCGCGGTGACCATGGTCGCGGCGTGGATGAGCGCCGACACCGGGGTGGGGCCTTCCATGGCGTCGGGCAACCAGACATACAGGGGGAACTGGGCCGACTTGCCGAACGCGCCCACCATCAGCAGCAGCGGGATCCCCTGCGCCATCATCGGGATCTGGTCGAACGCGCCGGTCTTGGCCAGCTCGACATAGTGCAGCAGCCGCTCGTTGGCGAACAGGGCGGCGTACTCGACGGTGCCGAAGTGGACATAGGTCAGATACAGGCCAAGCGCCAGCCCGAGATCGCCCACGCGGTTGACAATGAACGCCTTCTTCGCGGCGGCCACAGCCGACGGCTTCTTGTAGAAGTAGCCGATCAGCAGGTACGAGCACAGACCCACGCCCTCCCAGCCCAGATAGAGCATGACGAGGTTGTCGCCCATGACCAGGCAGGCCATCGAGAACACGAACAGGCTGAACGCGGCGAAGAACCGGCAGTAGCCCGTGCCCACATCATGCGACATGTATTCGCTGGCGTACAGGGCGATCAGCGTGGCCAGCCCCGTGACGAACAGCATCCAATAGATCGTCAGCGTGTCGACGAAGAAAGAGAAGTTCGCGACGAAACTGTTGTGCTCGCCGTGGACCTGGATCCAGTCGAAGGCCTTGACGGTGTAGGCGGCCCCGTCCGCGCCGCCGAAGCCGGTAGCCATGGCCACGGTCGTGACGAAGGACACCGCCAGCAGTCCGATCACGGTCCACGCGGGCAGCTTGCTCTTGACGCCCATCGCCGCATAGAGCCCGCAGAGCGCGGCCCCGAGCAGCGGGAGGAACGGGATCAGCAGCACCCAGCCCGGCCCGTGCGCGACCTGTGTCGCGGCGTGCGAACCGCCCGCGCCTTGGGCGTCGGGCGCCATCGCAAGCAGGGCGGACCACGCCGGTGCAGTCAGCAGATCGGCGATCACCCGTTGAGCTCCTTCCACGCCTCGGCGGAGAGCGTCTCCCGCCGACGGAATAACAGCACGACCAAGGCCAGCGCCATCGCCGCTTCAGCGGCCGCGACGCACAGCACGAAGATCACAAAGGTCTGTCCGTCCTCACCGAGGTGATACCGCCCGAAGGCGATCAGTGCCAGGCCGGCCGCCTGGAACATCATCTCAGTGCACAGGAACATGATGATCAGGTTCTTGCGGGTCAGAAACCCGACAAGCCCCAGCGTGAACATCACCGCCGAGACCAGCAGGTAGTGGGCCAGCACCGAATCGGGCAGGGCGAACGGCGAGGCCGCGAGCGACAGAGCATCGATCAAGAGGCACCCCCGGCGTGTTGCGGGCGGAGCGTGGTCTCACCCAGTTTGCGGGCCTGCTCGGCCTTGAGCGACTCTTCCAACTCGACATGCTTGCGGGCCAGCACCGTCGCACCCAGCATCGCCATCAGCAGGATCACGCCCGCGATCTCGATCGTCATCGGATGGTCGTGCAGCAGGTTCCAGCCAAGCCGATCAAGGTTGGTGGCCGAGAGATACTCGGGCCACTCATCAATCACGCGGGTCGTGCCCAGATCGGTGTTCTCAATGGTGATCGTGCCCGCGGCGGCGTCGATCAGCCCGCCGCCGTCGCCGGTCCGGGCCACCCGCTCGTCCGCCGAAATCAGATCACGCTCGCGCAGAATCCGATCGACCTTGCCGGGCAGATGCGCCAGCACCTCGTCCGGCGTGAACGCCGGGTCCGGCTGGCGGGCATCCCTGATCCCGCCGAACAACATCGCCGAGATGATCGCCATCAGCACGAAGCCCACCACCGCACCGACCACCGGCTCACGAGCCACGGCGTCGGTCTCGTCGAGCATGCCCGCGTCCTGCCCGGTCGGGGCCTGCGTCGCGAGCATGATCACGAACAGATAAGTGATGAGGATCGCACCCGCATAAATGATCACCAGCGCGAACGCCATGAACTCGGCGCCCAGCAGCACATACATGCCGCAGGACGCGATGATCGTCAGGATGAAGTACAACGCCGAATACACCGGACGCGGGTGCGTGATGACCCGGACCGAAGCCCCCAGCGCGATCAGGGCGAAGATGTAAAAGAAGACGCCCGGGCCATGCCCGCGGTCGACCCGCAGCCCAAGCGACACCAACGCCATCGCCAAGGCCGCCGAGAGCAGCGTGATCCCCAGGGGCACCAGTTTCGAGCCCCGCCGGGGCAGCGCCAACGCCATCCCTGCCGCACCGAGGGCGCAGACGGTATATAGCACAATCGGGCTGATGATTTCTTCCACGGCGAGCGGTCCCCGCTTCGTTCCTGTACGCCGATCGCCGCCCCGCAAACGGGAGACCCCGACGCCCGCCCGGAAAGCCCCGCGCAGCCAGCGCAGACGCCCCCGGGACAAGGACCGCACGATAGTGCCGAACGCGGTGAGCGTCCACCAACCGAGCCCGCGAGACCCCCACTCCCAGACCGACAAACCCGGTTTCCGCGACTACCATCGCGCGATGAAGCCCCACGAGATGATGCGGATCCAGCCCCGCCCGGTCGCCACACTGCAGCCCCAGAGCCGCAAACTCCACATCCCGAACCTGCTCACCCTCTCGCGCGTGGTGCTCGCGATCGTCTTCGTCGCCCTCCTCGGCTCCGTGACCACCCGCGCCCTCAAAGCCGACCCCACCGGCGTCGACCGCCTGGGCGATCTCTCCCACGCCTCGACCGCCGTGCTCGTCACCGCGGCCGCGATCTTCATCATCGCCGCGCTCACCGATGCCCTCGACGGTCACCTGGCGCGTAAGTGGAAGGCTGTCAGCAAGTTGGGCCGCATCATGGACCCCTTCGCCGACAAGGTCCTCGTCCTCGGCGGCTTCATCATGCTCGCCGGCCCGGGCTTCACCTCCGTCGCCGAGGGCGTCGGTCGCATGCAGGTCTCGGGCATCGCCGGCTGGATGGCCGTCGCGATGGTCGCCCGCGAGCTGCTCGTCACCTCGATCCGCGGGGTCTACGAGGGCGAGGGCGTGGACTTCTCGGCCGGCGTAACAGGCAAGGCCAAAATGGTCCTCCAGTCCGTCGCCGTTCCCCTGATCCTGCTGATCGTCGCCTTTGGTAACCCCGGCCCCGACACACACATGCGCACGCTGGTCGTCGCGCTGGCCTGGGCCACCACCTTCGTGACGATCTTCTCCGCCCTGCCCTACATCGGACGCGCGGTCCAGCACTCGATCGAGCAGCAGCGCAAGCTCATCCAAGCGTTCGGGCCGGCCAAGACCCGTAAGCCCACCGTGACCCCCAGCCCCAAAGAGAAAGCCAAGACCCGCGAACGCGCACGCGGCGGGCAGGGCGGCAAGCGTAAATAACGGCACACCAAAGCCTTATCCGGCTTCACCACGCGGGAATCCCATGAATCGACCCGACCCGGTCCACGAACTGGTCCTCACCACCGGCGGGCTCGGGCACATGCGTCCGGCCTCGGGCACTTGGGGTTCGCTGCCGCCCGTGGCCCTGTCGGCCGTCCTCACCCTCGCCGGGGCCGGACCCGCGTCCGCCTATTGGTGGGTCCACGCGCTCGTCATGCTCGCGCTGCTCATCAACTTCAGCGCAATCTGCGTGGTCGCCGCCGACGGGGCCGAAGCCCGCTGGGGAAAGGACCCCTCCCCGGTCGTCGCCGACGAGACCGCCGGCATGGCCCTCACCCTCCTGCTCATGCCCGTCGGGCTGTTCGCCCACGAACCGTTCTTCGTCCTGCTCACCCTCGCCGGGGCCTTTGTGCTGTTCCGGGCCTTTGACATCGCCAAGCTGCCCCCCGCCGGCGAGCTGCAGAACATCCCGGGCGGCTGGGGCATCCTGCTCGACGACCTCGTCGCGGCGATCCAGGCGGCGGCCGTCACCTGGATCATCTTCCTCGCGATGTAACCGGACCCAAACCACCCGACCACGCCGGAAAACAACAGGAGCCGGCACCATCGTCCCGGCTCCTGCCATTCGCATCATCATGTGCCCGGCTCCGCCGATCGGCGTCACCGCCAGCGGTTGTTCGACCGGTCCATATCCGGCAGCACGCCCTCGGGGTCGATCTCGACCGAGCGAACCTCGCGCCCGCTCTTATCAATCACCGCACGCCAGCGATCGGTCGTGCTCCAGATCTCGACCGGCAGCGTCAGGTTCTCGACCGATCCGTCCTTGAAGGTCACTCGCAGGAACACCGGCATCACCATCCGGGCGTTGTTGTCGAGCACGACGATCGTCCGTCCATCCTCGCGGAACACGCCCGCGACGGCCTGATCCAGCTGAGCCGCTTCGAGGAACCACCCGCGCCAGAACCACGCCAGGTCCGCGCCCGCGGCGTCCTCCATCGTGCGGAAGAAATCGCTCGGTTGCGGATGCTTGAACGCCCAGCGACGCACATAGTCGCCGAACGCCGTGTCGAAACGCTCACGACCGAGGATCTTCTCGCGGAGCAGATACAGACCCAGCCCCGTCTTGCGGTAGTTCAACCCGCCCACCCAACGCGACCACATCCGGTCCGGCTCGGTCATGATCGGCTGCGGATGCACGGAAGACGCGATCTCAACCGCTTGTCGGAGGTGCCGCTCGACATTCGGCTCCTCCCCGCGGTACGCGGCGAGCGAGTAGATGTTGATGAAGGTGTTGAACCCCTCGTCCTGCCACATGTACCGGCGCTCGTCGCTGTTGACAATCATCGGGAACCAAGTGTGCCCGATCTCGTGATCCGTCACGCCGACCATGCCGTCGACATTCTCCCGCGATCCGCAGAAGACGATCATCGGATACTCCATGCCGCCTTCCGGTCCGTTGATGTTCGACATGACCGGGTAGGGGTACGGCCAGAGAAAGTCCGAGTAGAACTCGATCGAGTGCTTGCCCGCGCGGGTCGCGCCGCCGCCGGCATGGTCCATGTCCCACACCGTCGCTTCACGCGGGTAGAAGGATTGCACGAGCACGCGCCGGGCCGTCCCGTCGCGGTCGGTCACATCCACGCCGACCGCGTCCCACAGGAACGCCTCGGAGGACGCCCACGCGAATGTGCGCACATCATCCGCCTTGAAATGCCAGGTCAGCTCGCCCGTGGTCCGGGGACGGACCATCGCACCGCCGACCTCATCCCGGGTCACGATCCGCACAGGCTCGTCCGATTCGAGCGCGGTCCGCAGACGCTCACGCTGGATCTCGGTGAGCACCTCCTCCGGATTCTGCAGCACCCCGGTCGCGCTGACGATGTGCGTCGCCGGCACGGTGATCCGCACATCGAACGATCCAAAGTTGGTGTAGAACTCCCCGCTGCCGAGATACGGCTTGGTGTTCCATCCGTTCACATCGTCGTAGTTGCAGACATGCGGGAACCACTGGGCCAGCTCGAAGATCACGCCCTGCTCGACTTCCTCGGCGCCCATGCGTCGAAGGTGCGGGGGGATCACGAACTCGTAATCGAACGAAAACTCGAACCGCCCGCCGGCGGGAATCGGGCTCGCAAGATCGACCCGCGCCAGCGTGTCATACACGCGCATGCTCAGCGGCTGACCGCCCACGCCCTCCGATCGCAGGTTGGTCACCGTGTAGCCCCCGTCGAAGTCGGACTCGAGCATCTTCATGACCGAGCCGGGGGTCCGCTGCAGGGTTCCGATCGAATCGGTGCGGAACAGGTTCTGTTCGAGCTGCAGCCACATGTAGTCCAGCTCGTCCGGTGAGTTGTTGTGGTAGACCACCCGGACGCGGGCCGAGACCGAGCGGGCCTCGGCGTTCAGCCTCGCGTCGATCGTGTAGTCCACCCGCTGCTGCCAATACCCCGGGCCGGGCGCGCCGGACCCCAGCCGCCGCTCCGTGGGCGTGGGCAGGTCGAGGGCCTCGAAGATGCTCACCACCGGTTGGCGGCCCTCGCGCCGGAAGCCTTCCTCGACCGCGCCGACACCGAGCCCGGCGCGGGCCGCCCTGCCCGAACCACCAGCGCCGCCCGACGCGGACGACGCGCATCCCACGGCCGCACCGATCAGCATCCACACCGAAACAGCAACCCACACGGCCGACCACACTGCACGCATCATCAGAACCTCGTTCGGACCAACGGCTCTCCAGCGGCGCAACGCCGCGTCCGGTCAGAGCGTAGCCGAAATCGGAACAACCATCCTGCCCGAAACCCCGCCGCGTTCACCGGAAGAAAACCGACGGATCTCACCATCTTCCAACGATTCGCCCCAGCAGCAACGCCAGCGGCACCGACGCCCAGCACGCGCCCGCCCAACCCCAACGGAAACGGGCCGATCGCTTGGGCATCTCGCCCGACCAGTCGAGCCACTTCGCGATCAGGGCCACGATTCCTAGCGTCGCGCCGAGCAATGCCGCGAAGCGCAAATCGTCCAGACCGGGCGGGTGTCCTCTGCGGAGGATCCGCCAGTTCATCACCTCCGGCCAGATCATCAGCAACACCACACCGCCGGCCAGCAGGCCCAGCCCGCCGACGAACAGCGTCGGGATGTACGGCGAGGGCCGGTGGTACCGGATCCGCTCGACGGACAGCGTCTCCCCGCACTCCGGGCACGCCGCCCCGCGCAGATCACGGAGGTTGTAGCCGCAGCCCGGGCACGGTGTGTCGCGTCCCTTGAGGAAGCCGACCAGACGCTCCGCGTCGTTCATGGCCCGTCCGGCGCCCGGAACGCGACGACATGCTGGAAGGCGGTGACCGGGTAGGACAGCCGGACGCGAAACACGCGGAACTCCGACGCGTCACGCCCGATGCGGTCGAACACCCGGGCCATCATCTCGGGATAGCCCCGGATCTCGTCGACCACGAAGCGGTCATCGCCGTCGACCGAGTCGACGCCCGCGGCCAGGTCGACGCGGTCGACAGCGCGGGACGGATCGTTGGGGTTTGCCGGCCCGCGTGCGCCGGGGTTGAAGACCATCAACTCGGGGCGTGCGTCGGGGAAGACTTCTTTGTGCACCACGACATCGCAGATCATGACCCGCACCGGGATGTCCACGAAGACCGAGGCGCCGCGCAGCCGGGACGGACCCTCGGCGAAGCGTCGGGAGCCCCGCTCGTCGGCGCTGACGCTGAGCATGTCCATCGTGGCGTCCTTGCCGAGACGCTCGTCGAGCAGGCGGTGCACGAGCCGTCCGCCGCACATTTCGGTGACCACCCGTGCCGGCTGGTTCTCGCACAGGTCATCAAGCGAGAGATCGGCCGCCGAGAGCGCACGGTCGTGCCCCCGGTCGGCGGGGGGCGGGCCGAAGGAGAAATGGACGGCTGCGTCGGGACGCAGGCGACGCAGGCCCAGCGCGCCGTGCACGGTGGTCACCGACGCGAACGCCGGGTCGGAGCCCGATGGGGTGAAGACCATGGAGGTCAGCCAGCACTTGGCCTCCACGCCCAGGATGCGGCTCATGCCCTTGAAGACCTCGGCCCGCCCGGCGTGGTCGACCCGCTCCTTGAGCGTGCCCGTGTGCGGGCGGATGGCGGCGTCCAACGCGGCCCGGGTGCCGTAACGCTCGCGGATCAGGGCAGCGAAAGAATCGATCGCCGCGGCAGCCCCGTCGACGGATTCGATGGCGACGCCCTGTTTGCGGGCGCCGGTGAGGGCGACGCGGAGGGACTCGGGTCCGGGGATGGCCTCGAGCACCTCGAACGGGCTCTCGTGCTCGATCGCCCGGAGGATGCGGCTGACGGTGACGCGGCTGAGACCCAGTTTGCGGGAAAGCGGCGTGGGCTTGTGCGGCCCGCCCGGCACGCCGGAGAGCAGGGACCGGAGGGTCCGCCGGAGCGCTTCGCCCGCGGCGCGGAGTTCGTCGGCCGACCGTTCCGATTCCTTATTCATGCGCACCATGTGTAGCCGATCGCGAGCCGGGAAGCGACCGGTGCCCGGAACCGGGGTGTCGCCCTCTGTAATTTTTTTCGTTTTGGGCCTCTCAGATCGGCCTGCTGCCGGTAGGCTGTCGTCAGAGAGAAAGAACGGGAGTCCGGTCCGCGTGTGTGTGTCGCGGGGCGGGGTTTCCGGGAGGACGAACCGATGGCCCGCACGCCACTTGGGATGGTTGCGGCGCTCTGCCTGTCGAGCGTCGCTCACGCCGGCACTGTGCCGCAGTATGACATCATCGACCTCGGGCTGGTGAGCCCGAACGACTTCGCCAGCCAAGGCTTCGGCATCTCGGCGGGCGGCGTGGCGTATGGGCGATCGCTCGGATCGTCGAATCAGGCGTGGTCGTGGACGCAGTCCGGCGGGCTGGTCGCGCTGGGAACGATCGCCTCGCGTCCGTTCTATGTGGCCAACGGCGCGAATGACTCGGGGATGGTGGTCGGCAACGGCACCACGACCTCCTTCGGGGCGGGCGCGCTGCCGATCGTCTGGAACAACGGTGTCGCGACCGCGCTGAGCATCGGCGGCAGCGATGTCGGTCGGGCGAACGATGTGAACAACGCCGGCGTGGTGGTCGGTTCGCTCGGCTCTGGCATCAACGAGCGTGGGGCGATGTGGGTCAACGGCGTGGCCCAGATCATCACTGCGACCACGCCCGGGGGCGCCTTCATGACCACCGCGTTCGCGGTCAACGACGCGGGGATGGTCGTGGGAACCGGCATCGATCCGAACAACCTCGCCCGAAATGTGGCGATCCTGTACGACTCCAATACCGGCACGGCGGTGGAGATCCCGAATCTCGCGGGCGATAACGGCGGCATCCCGTTCGGGCTGAGCGAGGCGGGGCATGTGGTCGGCTCGTCGTCGTTCAACCAGTCCGGCTCCAACCCGTTCATCTGGGACCCTGTCAACGGCATCACCGAGGTGCCGCTGCCGTTCGACACCTCGCAGGGCTCGGCCCGCGGCGTGAACTCGTCCGGCTGGGTGGTCGGCACGGCGTCGAACGCGTTCGCGATCCCGTTCCTCTATGACGGGGAATCGACCTATGCCCTGCAGGACCTGATCGATCCGTCCTCGGGCTGGGATCTTTCGACGAACACATCCTCCTCGGCGATGGGCATCAGCGACAACGGCACGATCGTGGGCACGGGCGTGTTCAACGGTGAGATCCGTGCCTATGCGATGGTGCTGGTGCCGGCCCCGGGCGTGCTCTCGCTGCTGCCGCTGGGCGGCGTGATGGCCACGCGGCGCCGGCGTCGCTGAGTCCCCCACTCCCGCCTCTCCTTCCCGCGGGGTTCTCCCCGCATGCGTTCCCCCCCCAGACAAGGCCCCGCCCCCCGCGGGGCCTTGTCGTGCGCCGGATGCGTCGTCAATCCGTGAGCATCGGTCGGACGGCCTGTTCGAGCCGGTGAGCGTGCCGGCGCATGCCCTCGTCGTTCGGGTGGATGCCGTCGACCGACTCGTCCTCGCTTGTTTCTTGGATATCGGTGATCTCGATGAGCGTCACGGGTGAGTGAGGCAGGGGGCGCTGCTTGCGGGTCATGCGGTCCTCCACGAACTACACCCGCCGGTCGAGCAGGCGGTACTGCACCGCTTCGGCGATGTGCTCTGGCAGCACCTCATCGCTGGATTCGACATCGGCGATGGTGCGGGCGGTCCGCCGGACCTTGTCGTAGGCCCGGGCGCTCAATCCGAGTTGGGTGAGGGCCTGCTCGAGCAGGGCGCGGGCGGAGGGTTTGAGCTCGACGAGCCGGTCGAGGTCCTTGCCGCGGAGCCGGGCGTTGGGTGTGTCGCCCTGGCGTGCGCGGGCGCGGTCGCGGGCGGCGTGCACGCGGGCGCGGAGTTCGGCCGTGCTGGTGCCGGGCTTCTTGGAGCCGAGTTCGGAGAACGGGACGGCCGGCGCTTCGACATGGATATCGATGCGGTCGAGCAGCGGTCCGGAGAGTTTGGAGAGATAGCGCTCCATGTCGCGCCTGCCCACCTCGCCCGGGGCGACATCGCCCTTGGGTGTCGGGTTCATGGCGGCGATGAGCATGAAGGACGCCGGGAAACGCACCGTGGCGTGGGCCCGGGCGATGGTGACGACGTGATCTTCCAGCGGCTGGCGGAGCGTCTCGAGCACGCTGCGGGGGAACTCGGCGAGTTCGTCCAAGAACAGCACGCCGTGGTGGGCCAGCGAGATCTCGCCGGCGCGGGGGACCATGCCACCACCGACGATGGCGGGCGAGCTGGCGGTGTGGTGCGGCGTACGCACGGGGCGGGTCGTGATCAGCCCCTGGTCGGGACGCAGTTGCCCCGCCGCGGAATAGATGCGTGTGACCTCGATGGCCTCGCGTGCGGTGAGCGTTGGCAGGATGCCGGGCAGGGCCTTGGCCATCATGGTCTTGCCGGTTCCGGCGGGGCCGAGCATCAGCAGGTTGTGCCCGCCTGCGGCCGCGATGACGAGCGCCCGTTTGACGGATTCCTGACCTTTGACTTCGGAAAAGTCGACGGCGGGCTCGGCCTCGGCGAGCAGGGACTCGACATCGACGGGGGGCGTTGGCTCGGCGTCGATCGCGCCGGAGATGATGCCGACGACCTCGGCCAGCGTGGACACGCCGTAGACGGAGACCCCCGAGACGATGGCCGCCTCGCGGGCGTTCTCGGCGGGCAGGACAACCGCGTCGTAACCAAGCTGCTTGGCGAGGGCGGCGGCCGCGAGCGCTCCGCGGACCGGGCGGATCCGCCCGTCGAGTGCGAGTTCCCCCGCGAACAGGGCGGACCTCGGATCGAGCCCGCCGGGGAGCATCGTGTTCTGGGCTGCCAAGAGACCGACCGCGATGGGCAGGTCGTACATCGGGCCTTCCTTGCGGACATCAGCCGGGGCGAGGTTGATCAGCACCCGCCCGCGGGGCTGGGCGTATCCCGAGTTGCCCATGGCCGCCCGCACCCGCTCCATCGACTCGCGAACGGCAGCGTCCGGGAGCCCCACCACGGTCTCCCGGTCCTGGGGATTGCCCTCGTCGATATCGACTTCCACCTCGACGCCGTGGGCGTCGATCCCCTCGAGCAGGTAGGAGCGGATCCGCGCGATCATGGGCGGAGCATACCAAAGCCCGAACAGGCTTCAAGGCCCTTGTTCGTGAATTGTACGGAAAACTATCCGGCCAACGCCGCGGCCCCGTGGCTGGCTGACACGGCGCTGTCAGCGATGGTCCACGGCGCGATCACCCGGCGGTGCGACCCCGCACGCCGGGCGGCGGCATCAAGCATCGGGCCGGGGGACATGGTGCCGATCACGAGGGAGTCGGCGTCGGACTCGGCGGCGCGGGCCACGCCGAGTTCGTCCAAGGCCCGCTCGACGCACCACGCGTTTTTGCCGGTGTCGACCACGCAGGCCGTTGCGAAGCGGTCGCTGGCGTAGGCCCGCTGCAGGGCTTCCCGGGCGGCGGCCAGCCCGGTGAAGCGATCGAACAGGGGCGCGGGCATCGGGCGTCGGCGTTGGGCGTTGATCGTCCGGCGTAGTTCGACCAGCCCGCGTCCGAGCCCGTAGCGGGCGTCCTCGCGGTCGGCGATGAAGCGGCAGCGGCCGCGGATCTCGCGGAGTTGGGCGCGGCGGTCGGACTCCGGCGCGTAACGCTGCATCACCCAGCCGTTGTTACGGACCAGCCGTTCGACGATGATGTTCATGTCGCGACCGGCGGCGACCTTGAAATGGTCGACGCGGAAGCGCGGATCGAACAGGACCGATCCGCCCGCGAGCAGGATGCGGGCGGCCAGGTCGTATTCCTCGGCGTAGTAGCCGAAGGAGGCGTCGTAGCCGCCGAGTTCCTCGAAGGCCTCGCGCCGGAAGGCCACGCCGCAGCCGATGAAGACCTCGGGCAGCCCGCCCATCTCGCGGGTGCCGGCGTTGGGCAGGAAAATATCGGCGCTGATCGCGAAGGCGGTGTCGGGGGCTTCGGCGAGGGCGTCGAGGAAACGCGCATCGGTCGGGTGCGAGTCGTCGTCGAGCATGACGATCCAGTCCGCGTCGGTGTGGTCGATGACGCGGTTGCGGGCTCCGGCGCCCTCGTTGAACGGCAGGCACTCGAGCCGCACGGGCAGCCCGTTCGGCAGCGAGCCGGGCGCGAGCACGGGTGACGCCGAGCCGTTGTCGACCACCAGCACCTCGCCGGCGACGGGCAGGCGCCCGATGGCGGCGAGGGTGCGTTCCAGCTCCGCACTCCGATCCCGGGTGGGGATGACGAAGCACACGGTCGGCTGTTGCTGTGGCATGGCTCTTTCGGTGGGTCAGGACGCCAGGGGCGTCGGTTTCTGGACGGTTCGGGCGGCCAGCACATCGGCGGGCACGAAACTCAGCGCGTGCGAGCGCAGTCCCTCGACGCGACGGCGCAGGGTGGCGATGTCGACCGGGACATTGCCCATCCGTGATCCGTGGACAGCGGCGGCCATCGCGCCGACGAAGGCGGACTCGATGAGCGAACCGCCCGCGGCCATGGTGAGCGTGGCGGTGGCGAGCAACGCGTCGCCGCATCCGAGCGCATCGACCACATGGGTGGACAGGGCGGGCACATGCTCGCCGACCACGCGGGTGGCCCATCCATCGACCGGCGACGGGTCCGCGTCGACGGGGCGGAACGAGATGAGTCCTTCGCCGCCCATGGTCACGAAGATCGACTTCGAGCGTGTCTGGGAGAGGTGCCGCCAGGCGACCGCCGGCAGCGACTCGTCGTACAGCCGCGTGGATTGGCGGAGTTCGGTCTCGGACGGCGTGACAAGGTCCATCTCGAGCATGGAGCCGAGGTGGTTGCGTTGTCCGGAGACATCGCCGGTCATGATGCGGACGCGATCGCGGAGGGTCCGGGTGAGTTTCTGGAGAACGCCCGGGGTGAACAGACCGAGCCCGAAGTCGGTCACGATGGCGGCGTCGCAGCCGTCGGCGTGCTCGCCGGCGAGAGCGACCAGACGCTCCTGTTGGCGGGAATCCAGCACCGCCTTGCGGACCCAATCGACTTTGACGACCTTCTCGCTGCCCACCAGGAATCGCTGCTTGCAGGCGATGGGAGTTTCCTGATCCACAGCGACGAGGCGCACGCCCTCGTTCTCGAGGCGCTCTCGCAACGCCGCGACCGTGACCGCGTCGCGCGGCAGGGCGGTGATCAGGGTCGGCTCGCCGCCGAGGGCCGCGATGTGACGCGCGACCACGGCGGCCCCGCCATCAAACCCCCGCTCCTGAACGGGGCGGAGGGCCAGGATGGGGGACTCGCCGGCGACGCCGGGCGGATCGCAGAAGACATACGCGTCCTCGATCACCTCACCGACGACCACGACCTTGCGCCCACGGAATCCGGCCAGCCGGAGCTGGAGGTTCTCCGGCTGCAGGGCCGGGTTGCGGAGCAGTTCGGTCACGCGGGCGTCGCCGGGGTTCATGGACTCGGCCATGCCGGCGATCAGGGCGGTCGAGCTGAAAATGACATCGCCGGAGGTGAAGACCACCCGCCCGCCGTGGCGTTCGACGGCGTCCCGCTCGGCCGCGAAGCCGGGGTGCTGGTTGTGCTCGTACTCCTGACCCTTGACATAGATATCCGGACGGACCGCGTCCAGCAGTTCCACGGCCGTGGGCGAGGGCTCGATGTAGACCCAGTCCACGAAGTCAAGGGCGGCGAGGTTCTCGGCACGCAACTCCTGCGGTATCAATGGTCTGCCGACGCCCTTGTCGATGCCGGCGTCGCCCGTGATGGTGATCAGCAGGAAATCGCCGAGTTGCTTGGCCTGGCGGAGGTGGCGGATGTGCCCGGGGTGGACGATGTCAAAGCAGCCGTGGCAATGGACCACGCGTCGACCGGCCCGGCGGGCCTCGTCGCGTCGGGCCAGCAGGTCGGCCCGGCTCAGAATCTTCGGATCGGCGTTCGACGCGGGCACGGGGCCTCCCTCGCGCACGGGGTGTGCGTTGGGGAATCGGCCAGACGGGGCTGCTGACCGCACAAAGGGGTCCGTGGGGTGGGCACAACAGTTTCTGGAATCGCCCTGAGAGGCGAATGCACCGGCGGGGTGTGCACGAACTACGAAGCGATCGTTGACAGAGACGAGGACCATGCCTTGCCTGCCGCCGCCCGACCAGTACGGCGGGACATCCGGGACGCCGGCTCCGAGGGCGACGACCCAGTCAACGCGGCGTTCCTCGTGATCGGCTCCGACACGGGCCGCATCGCAGACAGCGGCTTGGTGGAGTTCGACTTTGCCGGGCTGGGCATCTTCAACGGTCAGGAGACGGACGCCGGCGTTCTCAAGGGGAGTCGGCGGTCTTTGTTCGCCCCGGATCTGGGGTATGAACGGGCCAGCATCGAAGGCGGTGGAATCTGGGCAAATCTCAGGTCCAACGCCGATATCGCGGGCTATGGCCAACTCTGTCAAAGCCCGATCCAGCACCCGCCCCTACCGCGTCCGCGAGGAATCCGTGCCGCCGCCCGAGGGGGTGGTTCTCCTCGCTCGGCTGGGCTGGCTGGCGCTCGGGGCGGTGTGGCTGTTCCTCGCGGCCGGATTGCTCACATTCGATCCCGCCGACCCACCCAGCCACGCGGTGTGGCCGGGCAACGCAGAGGTGACCAATCTCACCGGTCCGATCGGGGCGACCGTGTCGTATCACCTGCTGCGGACCCTGGGGCTGGCCGTGGCGGTCCCGATGATCTTCGCCGGGGTGGCGATCGTTCGGCGAGCGCTGCGCAAGCCCGTGGCCCAGCCGTTCGTCAGAACAATCGGCGTCGCGATCCTGACGGCGGCGACGGCGACCATCCTCGCGGTGCTCTTTCCTTCCGCCGGCCCGCTGCCCGGGCTGGTGGGCGGCGTTGTCGGGCTGGTGAGCGGCGCGGAGATGCTGCCGCGTTTCGCCGTGGTGGGAACCTTGGTGTGGTCGGTGCTGCTGCTGCTGGTCGGCGCGATTGTCGCCTGCGACCGGCTGGTTCTCGCCCTGCCGATCATGCTCTGGAAAGCCATCGTGCCGGCGGCCAAGGTCTCCGCGGCCGCGGCGGGCTCGGTCGCGGCGGCGGCGGTGAAGGCCAACTCGGCCATCGATCGCGCCAGCGAGTCCTCGCGGGCCGCGTCCGGTGGCCTGCTCGCCGGACTGCGGTCCTTGCTGCGTCGGGCCCGCGTTGTACGCATCCGTCCCAATGACCTCGATGACGAGATCATCGAGGTCAAGCCGGACAGGGCTGAGAGAACCGCCAAGCCCAAGCGCGTCGTGCGTCCGGTGCCCAAGCCGATCGATGACGAAGAACTAGAGAAACTCGAAGACGCCGCGGCCGAATACGAGGACGACCGCGACGAACCCGAGAACGCCGAACAAGAGGAAGAGGAGGACGACTCGGAGATTCCCGGAGCGCCGCAGGTGTTCGATCGCGACAAACTCCGCGCGAAAATTCAGGCACTGCCGGTGCGATTCGGCCAGGCGAACAAAAGCGTGGCGACCGATGCCGACCTGTCCGAGTTTCAGAACGCCCAGAGCCTTGAAGGCTACAAGTTCCCGACTCTTGATCTTCTTGAGGAGCCCGAGGAAGGCTTCAATGCCAAACTCGAAACACTGGTCCGCGAGCAGGCCGAGAACCTCGAAGCCGCCATGCGCCAATATCGCATCGACGGCGAGGTCGTCGACATCGAGTCGGGACCGGCCATCACCTTGTATCACATCCGGCTCGCTCCGGGCACCAAGGTCGCTCAGCTCACCGCGATATCGAGCGATCTCGCCCGCTCGCTCAAAGCGGTCAACATCCGCATCGTCTCCAACATGGAAGGACGCGACACCGTGGGCATCGAGGTTCCCAACCCGACCAAGGAGCGGGTGCGTCTGAAGGAACTGATGTCCAACCGCGAACGCTTCAGCAAAATGAAGCTGCCGATGTTCCTCGGCAAGGACGCCGGCGGCGAGCCGCTGATCGCGGATCTGACCAAGATGCCCCACATGCTCATCGCGGGCACGACCGGCTCGGGCAAGTCGGTATGCATGAACACCATCATCATGAGCTTCCTCTACACGAAGAAGCCCAACGAGCTGAAGCTCGTGCTGGTCGACCCCAAGATGGTCGAGATGAGCCAGTTCAAAGACATTCCCCACCTCATGTGCCCGGTCGTGACCGAGATGTCCAAGGCTGCAGCCATCCTCGAGTGGGCGGTCACGAAGATGGACGAGCGGTACGAACTGCTCGCGGAGGCCGGCTGCCGTGACATCGCCAGCTATAACGAGATGGATTGGGAGGAGATCAAGGCCGCGTTCAACTGCAAGACCGACGAGGAGGCCGCCCGCATCCCCCGCAAGCTGCCCTACATGGTCTTCATCATCGACGAGCTGGCCGACTTGATGATGACCAACAAGGAGGTCGAGGGGGCGATTATCCGTATCGCCCAGAAGGCGCGTGCCGTGGGCATCCACCTGATCCTCGCCACCCAGCGCCCGCAGGCCAATGTGGTCACGGGCCTGATCAAGTCCAACATGCCCTGCCGCATCGCTTTCAAGGTCGCATCGGGCATGGACTCACGGATCGTGCTGGACCAGAAGGGCGGGGAGCTGCTGCTGGGCCAAGGCGACATGCTGTTCCTCTCGCCCTCGAGCCACAAGCTCGACCGCTGCCAGGGTACGCTGGTGGACGACAAAGAGATTCGCAGGGTGGTCCGCCACCTCAAAGAGGTCGCCGCCCCCTCGTTCGAGCGGTCGCTCATGCAGATGCGCGGCCCGACCGGCTCCGATGAGGAACGCATCCTCGCCAGCCAGAACAACTCCTCGGCGTCCCTCGCGGCCGCCCAGGAAGACCCCATGTTCGATCGCGCCGTCGAGATCGTGCTCGAGACCGGGCGCGGCTCGGTGTCGCTGCTGCAACGCCGCTTGGCCATCGGCTACACCCGAGCCAGCCGCCTGATCGACCTGATGGGTATCGCGGGCATCATCGGTGAGCACAAGGGATCGGTCGCCCGCGAGGTCCTGATCTCCATCGAGGAGTGGCACGAAATCCAGCGCATGGCCGCCGAAGAAGCCAAGCGCCGGGGCATCACCCTCCGCGATCCCGAGGACCCCGACCAGGAACTGATGTTCGACCTGTCGGAGGAAGATGCCGCCGCCGCGGAGGATGAGGCCCCCCCCTTCGACACGGACGACGAGCCAGCGGTCGAAGTGCACGCGAAGCGTGCCGAGATCTCCGACGAGGTGGAAGACGAGCCTCTGATCGCCGACGAGGATCTCGATGAGTACGAACAGGACGAGGATGACGAGCACGCCGAAGCCGAAGAGGAAGACGCGCTCGAAGAAGAAGAAGAAGAAGAAGAAGAAGAAGAATCCGAGCTCGTCGATGAGCAGGACGAGTCCGAGGAGGAAAACGAAGAGGCGGAGTACGACGCCGAGACGGAAGAGGATGAGCCCGAGGAAGATGACGAAGAGGTCGAGTACGAGTATGTCGACGAGGACGGAAACCCCATCGACCCCGACGAACTCGCCGAGTACGACCTCGAAGATGAGGCCGACGAAGAGGACGAGCCCGAATCCGACCAGCCCAAGGTCGCTCCGAAGCCACGCAACGGCTCGGCCGCCTGAGCCAAAGGCCCCGATCCCATCCCGAACTTCCCACCCAGCCCCGCCCCGAGCGGGGTTTTTTCTGCAACCACTGAAATCACCAAGCGTTCAACTGGAGAGATAGGATCAGCCCACGGGGGGAGACACCCCAATCGATCCGACCAGTCACCAAGGAGGAGCCATGCGGGCCCGCAGCAAGACCATTCTGTCCCTTCTTACCCTTTCCGCCGCCGGCCTCGCGGCCCACGCCGGAGCTCCCGACGCCCTGGACCGCGTCCCGACCGAAGCCGATGTTGTCGTCTCGATCGGCAAGATCGCCGATTTCCTTTCCGACCTCGATCAGATCAACCGCCTCCTGGGCGACAAGGCCAGCCCCGAGCTGATGTTCGCGGCCGCCATGGTCCGCGGCATGCCTGGCATGAACCTCGACGGCTCGGCCGTGATCGTCGTCGATCTTCCCGACGATCCTAACGCGGGCACCGAACCCACCGGCGTGGTGCTCCTGCCGGTCAACGATTTCGCCGCCTTCACCCAGGGCCGCGAGCCTGTCGACGGGCTGGTCGAGATGCCCTTCCCCGATCAGCAGGTCTTCGCCCGTGATCTCGGCGCCGGTCTGGCCGCGCTCTCCAACGATGCCGACGCTGTCCGCGCCTTTGACGCGACTAAGGGCAAGATGAAGGCCCACGCGTCCCGTCTCGGCGGCGCGGGCAACCGCGTCCTCGACGGGTCCGAGGTCGCGATCCTCATGAACGCCGACTCCATGCGTCCCTACCTCGATGCCGTCATCGACGGCATGAAGGAACAGGGGGCAATGATCGGCATCATGGGCGGCGAGCAGGCAGCCGTCGGCTACAACACCTTCCTCAGCGTCATCACCACCGGGCTGAACGATCTGGCCGCCGGCGCCTTCGGGCTTACCGTCGATGACAACGGCATGTCCTACGACATGGCCATGAACTTCACAGAGGGTTCCGCGTCCGCGGCCAAGTTCGCCAAGGGTGGCAAGACCGAGGGCCTGATCAGCCACCTGCCCGCCGGCCCCTACATGTTCGCCATGTCGCTCGATACCTCCTCGCCAGGCGTCAAGCAGATCGCCCAGGCGGTCCATGCCATGACCGCCAACCTCCCCGCCGAAATGCGCAACCAGATGGGCATGGGCTTCGGTCAGATGTCCCTCAAGGACCTCACCGAGCTGACCAACGGCGTCGCGTTCGTGATGGGCTCCACCCCAGGGCTCATGGGCGGCGGGCTCTTCGCCAACACCACCCAGTACATCAGCACCGACAAGCCCGGCGCCTACCGCCAGGCGATGATGACGCTGATGAACGAGACCAACGGCAAGTCCAACGAGGGCGTCACCGTCGAGACCAGCGTCTCCCCTGACGCGGTCACCATCGACGGTGTCGCGCTCACCTCCTACGGCGTCACCTTCAAGGTCGACCCAAGCGCCATGCAGGGCATGGGCGCGATGCCCATCGATCCCACCATGATGATGCAGATGATGTTCGGGCCCACCGGCGGCCCGGCCGGCTACCTCGGCGAGGTCGAGGGCGGCGTCGTCCAGACCCTCACCCAGGGCCCGGAGCTGACCAAGCGGGCCATCGCCGCCGCCAAGCAGGGCAACGGCCTGAACACCAACACCGGGCTGGCCCGCGTCGCCGCCGCCCTGCCCGCCGACCGCGCCGCCGAGATCTACATCGGTGTCGATGAAATCCTCAACGCCATCGGGCCCATGATGATGATGTTCGGTGCCATCCCGGAGTTCGAGCCGATCGACGCGCTCGACCCCATCGGCCTGGCCATGACCTTCGACGACGGCGGCTTCGTCGGACGCGCCCGCATTCCCAACGCCACGCTCCAGAAGATCATGACCATGATCCCCGAGGACACCATGAACGGAGGCGACGACAACGACGCTTTCGACTTCTAACTACAGTCCGCGGCCGTGACACACGCCGCCACCACATGGATGCTCAACCCCGCACGGACGGTCCGCCTGGACCGTCCGTGTATCTTTGCCATCCTCAACCTCACCCCCGATTCATTCGCCGATGGCGGACGACTGCCCACCCCCGCCCACGCCGCGGACGCCGCCCGGCGCGCCGCCGATGAGGGCGCCGACGGGTTGGATCTCGGCGCCGAATCCACCCGCCCGGGCGCACAGCGCGTCGACGCCAACGAACAACGCCGCCGCCTGCTGCCGGCCATCGACGCCATCCGCGCCGCCGGAGTGACCCTACCCATCACGGTCGACACCACCCTCGCACCCGTCGCCCGGGACGCCCTCGAATCGGGGGCCGACGCCATCAACGACATCTCCGCCGGCACCGAGGACGACGGCATGCTCGCTCTGGCCGCCGAACGCCCGTGCGGCATCGTCCTGATGCACCGGCTCGCCCCACCCGACGCCGACCGCTTCTCCGATCGCTACGACACCCCACCGGACTACCCCCGCGGCGTGGTCGCCGAGGTCGTGACCCACCTCGCCGCTCGACTCGACGCCGCCGTCGCCGCCGGCGTCCCACGCGACGCCGTCCTGCTCGACCCCGGCCTGGGCTTCGGCAAGTCCGTCGAACAGAACCTCGAACTGATCCGCCACACCCCCGCCCTGCTGGCCCTCGCCCGCCCGGTGATGAGCGCCCTCAGCCGCAAAAGCTTCGTCGGCCGCGTCTCGCTCCACCGGGACTCCATCCCCGACGAACGCCTGCCGGGCACGCTGGCCCTGTCCGTGCTGCACCTCCAGGCCGGCGCCCGCGTCTTCCGCGTCCACGACACCGCCCCACACCGCCAGGCCCTCGACGCGGCCTGGGCGGCGCTCCAAAGCGGCCCATGATCAGAGCTCGGCGAGGATCGCTTCCAACTGAGTCACAAGCGGCGGCAGATCCACTGTGACAACAGCCCAAAGGATGTCAAAGTCCACCGCGTCATCGCCGTGGATGATCCGATTCCGCATCGCGATGATCTCTCGCCATGCACATCGGGATGCCGCTCGCGCAGCCCGATCGAGATCTTCGTGCCCGCCTCGCCGACGATCTCGATCAGCCGCACCAGCGCGAGATTGAACAGGCGATCCGAATCCAGATCCGCCCGCGTCCGCGTCGCGCAGATCTCGACCGCCTCTCGCGCATGATCCAGCATGTGCCGGACGCGCACGCCGTCGTCATGCCGCGACATGGATCACTCTCGCCTCGGATAGGACCTCGTCGCGGATCAGTGGCCCCAGGCTCGCCGGCGTATGCAGATCCACCCGACGCCCGAACAACTCGGACAGCTCGTCCTGCATCCGGAAAAAAGCCAAACCCGGCACCCGCCCCGCCCGGAACTCCACCGGGACATCGACGTCGCTAGACGGCCCGAAGTCCGCCCGCAGCACCAAGCCGAACAGGCTCAGCCGGGCCACCCCGTGCGCCGGCAGAACGCGTCCACGCCCTGCTCCGAAACCTGGATGGGAAGATCTTGGCCCATTTCGCCCATCATACCAGCCCGCGAGCCGTCCCCCAAGCACGCCCCGCCCCCCTACCATCCCACCCGGGCTCCACACGCCCGCCCCCATCAGACGCAGACGCGAAAGGAAGCCCGTCATGCCCGCAGCCAATGTCAGAGAGTTCAACGCCGGCTCGTTCGATGAGGCCCTCGCCTCCGCCCAGCCCGTCCTCGTCGATTTCTGGGCCGAGTGGTGCATGCCGTGCAAAATCCTCGCACCCACCATCGACGAGATCGCCGACCAGTTTGAAGGACGCGCCACCGTCGGCAAGGTCGATATCGACGCCAACCAGGACATCGCCATGAAGTTCGGCATCTCGGCCATCCCCACCGTCATCATCTTCAAGGACGGCAAGCCCGCCAAGAAGTTCGTCGGGCTCACGAAAAAAGAAGACCTCGCCGCCGCCCTCGAAGAACTCGCCTGATCCACCATCACCCCACCCCCAGTCCGTCCGGGAGGGACCACCGCATGACGACTTCTGACCGCCCCCTGCGCTGCGGAGCCGTCGGCGTCGGACGAATGGGCCGCCATCACGCCCGCGTCTACGCCCAGATGGAGGGCGTCGAACTCGTCGGCGTCGTCGACGCCAACCCAGAGACCGCCGCCCGCATCGCCGAGCAGCACAACACCCGCGCCTTCGCCACCGAGCAGGAACTGCTCGACGCCGGCGTCGACGCCGTCTCCATCGCCGTCCCCACCACCTACCACTACAAGTCCGCCCAGCCCTTCCTCACCGCCGGCGTCGCCTGCCTCATCGAAAAACCCCTCGCCCCCTCCGCCGAGGAAGCCAACAAAATCAAGACCCTCGCCGAGCAGACCGGCGCCTGCCTCATGGTCGGCCACATCGAACGCTTCAACCCCATCATGCGGGCCATGCAGCGAGCCACCGAGACCACCGGCGAGCCCATCACCCCCCGCTTCATGGAGGTTCACCGCGTCTCCCCCATGACCTTCCGCTCCATCGACATCGGCGTCGTCATGGACATGATGATCCACGACCTCGATGTCGTCCTCATGCTCATGGACGGCCGCGAGCCCGACGAGATCCAGGCCTCCGGCGTCGCCGTGATCTCCGAGTTCGAAGACCTCTGCAACGCTCGACTCCTCTGGAACCTCCCCGAGGACGCCGGCGGCGGCCAGTGCGTGGCCAACATCACCGCCTCCCGCCTCGCCCTCAAGACCGAACGCGTCACCCGCATCACCGGCGAGAACGGCTACATCAAAATCGACTACGCCGCCAAGACCGGCACCATGATCCGACGCACCGCCAACGAACTCCAGATGCGTGAGGTCCGTGAGCAACTCAAGCAGGGCAAGGACCTCACCGACCTCGACTGGACCGAGCTGGTCAACATCGAGCCGCTCGAAATCGACGCCGGCGAACCCATCGTCAAGGAGATCGAAGCCTTCCTCGACGCCGTCCGCACCGGCACACAGCCCGCCATCGACGCCACCGCCGGCTTCGTCAATGTCCGCACCGCCGAACGCATCGTCGAAGCCATCAAGAAGTCCCTCGGCACCAGCACCCCCGCCGGAGTCCTCGGCTAAGCCGGCCCCAACCCCACCGGAACACGCATTTCATGCCCATCCGCTCGGAACCCCGCCAACACTGAGGTAGAC
>RFGH01000024.1 GCA_003696675.1 Planctomycetota bacterium | reverse complement strand
CTCCCCGCCCCCGCCTGCGGCCAGACGGTCGAGTTCACCGTCTCTGCCACCACACTCGGCGGCTCGGTGCTGACCTTCCCGTCTTCGGGCTGGTTCGCCATCGACGCCGTCGCGATCGCCTTCAGCGATGACATGGAGTCCAACACAGGATGGACGGTCGGTGCGCCCGGCGACTCGGCGACCACCGGCCAGTGGGAACGCGCCGACCCCCAGCCCACCGCCGCACAACCCGGCGACGACCACACCCCCGCCGGCACGCTCTGCTGGATCACCGGCGCACAGTCCGGCACGGGCGTCGGCTCGTTCGATGTCGACGGCGGCGCGACCACCCTGACCAGTCCGGCGTTCGACGCGACGGCCGGCGAGGGCGACGCCATCCTTTCCTACTACCGCTGGTACTCCAACGACCAAGGCGCCGCGCCCAATAGCGACTCCATGCTCGTGCAGATCTCCAACAACAACGGCTCGACATGGTCGACCCTGGAAATCGTGACCGAGAACGCCAACGCCTGGGTCGGCAAGACCTTCCGCATCGCCGACTTCGTCAGCCCGACCGATCAGGTCCGCGTGCGTTTCGTCGCCAGCGACCTCGGCGACGGCTCGATCGTCGAGGCCGGCGTCGACGACCTGTCGCTGAGCTTCACCGGCTGCGAATCGACCCTCACCGCCGACCTCGCGGCCCCGTTCGGCGTCTTCAACTTCTTCGACATCGCCGCCTACATCGATCTGTACGGCGCGTCCGACCCGGCCGCGGATTACGACCAGAACGGCACCCTGAACTTCTTCGACATCAGCCGGTTCATCGAGCTGTACAACGCGGGCATCTGATCGCGCCCGACATCCGATCGGCGGCCAGCCGGCTCCCCACGAGGCCGGGCGGCGCCCCACGGGGCCCGGGTTGATCCCCGGGCCCCGCTTGCGTTTGATTGAGAACCAGTCTCAATACCGCGAGGATCGCCCCATGACCCCCCCCGCCGCCGACCGAACCCTGACCACCCGGCTCAAGGACGACAACTGGAAACTCCACCAGATCGCCGAGCGGGCCGAGGGGCCCGCCGGGCTGATCCGCGGCACCATGCCCAGGGACGGATACATCGCCCACCTCGCCCAGCAGTGGCACATGTCGAGCGCCCTGGACAAGGCGCTGCGTCCGCACCTGGCCGCCCGGCCCGACCTGGGATTCGTGGACAGCGAACAGTTCCTGACGCCGTACCTCGAGGAAGATCTGACCTATTTCGGCGTGTGCCCGTTCCATGTTCGCCCCGAGCCCGGCACGCAGCGGTACATCGACGAGGTGGACGCACACGCCGACGACGCACTCTTTTTGCTCGGCTTGCATTATGTCCGGCTCGGCGCATGCAACGGCAACCGCTTCGTCGCCAAGGCGGTCCGCAAGGCGTACGACCTGCCCGCGTCGGGCGAGGGCACCCGTTACCTCGACCCCTTCGGCGAATCGCAGCGCGAGAAGTGGTACGCCTTCAAGGCCAGCCTCGACGCCATGCCGCTGGACGCCGATGAGGCCGACCGCGTCTTTGCCGGCACGCAGGCGGCGTATCTGCATGCGATCTGCCACGGTCTCGACCGGCACCACACGACCGAGGAACTGCTGGCAGCCCACGAGCAGACGCTTGACAAAAAGGCGTTCGACGCGGGGCATTCGGTGCATGTGGGGGCGGGGCACTGAGCGTCAGTCCATCGCCTTCTCTCGCTCTTCCTGCTCTTTCGTGAACTCGTCCAGCCCGCGGGCCTCCGCGGCTTGCTGTCGCGCGATCACCTCCTCCTCGGTGAGCAGTGCGTTCTCCGAATGGGCCACCACCGTGGCCACCATGCAGTCGCCGGTGACATTCACCGTGGTGCGGCACATGTCGAGGATGCGATCCACGCCCAGGATCACGGCGATCCCTTCCAGCGGGATGCCCACGCTCTCGAGCACGATGACCAGCATGACGATGCCCACGCCCGGCACGGCGGCCGTGCCGATTGACGCGAGCGTGGCCGTCAGCACGATCTGCGCCTGCTGAGCGATCGTCAGATCCATGCCGTACAACTGCGCGATAAACACCGCGGCCACACCCTGATAGAGCGCTGTGCCGTCCATGTTGATCGTCGCCCCCACCGGCAGCACGAACGAGCCGATCTCTTCCCGCACGCCCAGGCGCTCCTCGCAGCACTCCATCGTGACCGGCAGCGTTGCGCCCGAGCTCGATGAGCTGAACGCGAGCAACTGCGCCGGCGAGATCGCCCGGAAGAACCGGCGGTACCGCACGGGCGTGAACGCCAGCAGGACCGAGGGATAGACCGCGAAGCACATGATGCTCAGCCCCAGCACCACCACGGCGCAGTACTTGAGCAGGCTCAGCAGCACATCGGTGCCCAGGTCCGCGATCACCCGCACCAACAGCGCGAACACCGCGTACGGGGCGATCACGAGAATCATCTCCACGATCTTGATGATCACCTCGGTCATCGCGTCGAAGAACACGATCAGCGGTTCCGCCTTCTCGCGGGGCAGCATGGTGATGGCGACGCCCACCAGCAACGCCACCACGACGACCTGCAGCGTGTTCCCGTTCGCCATGGCGCCGAACGGGTTGGTCGGCACAATGTCAAGCAGCACCTTCCAGACGGTCTTCTCCCGCTCCTCGTTTGCGCTGCCGACTTTCTGGTCTGCGTTCGCCTTCTCCTTGGCTATGAGCAACTCTCGCTGCTCCTGGTCGAAGCCGCGCCCCGGCCCGAGCAGGTTGGCCGCGACCAGGCCCACGGTGATCGCGACGGCCGTCGTGACCAGATAGATGCCGATCGTCTTGCCGCCGATCCGCCCCAGCCGTGAGGTGTCGTTCAGACTCGAGACGCCGACGATCAGGCTGAACAGCACGATCGGCACCGCGATGAACTTCAGCGCGTTGAGGAACAGATCCCCGGCAAAGCCGATCGCCAGCCGCACCTGCCGAGCGCCCATCGCAATCACGCCCGCGCCCTCGTTCGGCCCGCCCTCGGCGATCGACGCCTTGTACTGTGACTTCGAGCCCAGATAGGACGCCGGATCGGCCACGCCCAGCGACCGCCATGTCTCCGCGGTCCAGAACTGGTTGACCGCCAGACCCACGATCACGCCGAGCGCCAGCCCGATCAGGATCTTCCAGTGCAACGCCAGCCGCTTGCGATTCGCCACCGTGGACCTCCTCCTATCGGACCACAGCGTAACCGCCCGGACGCGGGTGTGCCGCGCCAACCGGCACGATCCGCGTCCTCGGCATCGCGGACGCCTTCTCGTGGCCCGATCGGTGGTCGCCCCGACTGAATCGGGGCACTGTTCAACCAGCACACCCACAGACATGGAGGAAAAGACGATGAAAACCGCACTGACCGCCGCCGCCTTCGCCTTTGCCGCCGGCCTGGCTCACGCCGATATCACCGGGCCCGCCGCGGGGCTGTACAGCCCCTTCGACCATGCTTCCGCCACCATCACCTTCGTCGGCTCCAGCGCCGGCTACACCGGCGAACTGGCATGGATATCGTCCATTGAGGATCGCTCCGGGCTGTTCGTCTTCAACAACAAGCAGTCCTTCGCGGGTGAGTCCTTCACTCTGCCCGCCCTGTTCGCCCGCGGCGAAGAAGTACTGTTCCGCTACGAGGTCATCCGCGGCGGGCTCGATTCCTTCGCGTCCGACACCGACCGCGCCCAGTTCCGCTTCACCGCCATCAGCGAGACCGAGTACCTCGTCGGCGTCGAGGACATCCGCCTGCCCAGGGGCGACGCGGACTACAACGATGTCGAGTTCCGTGTCTCCTTCGCGCAGGTGCCCACCCCGGGATCGCTGGCCCTGCTCGGGCTGGGCGGCCTGTGCGTCCGCCGCAAGCGGTGAACCGCGGTCGCCCGCGGGGTTACCGGGCCACGATCGCCCGCGTCAACGATCCCGCCTGCACGCTCCAATCGCACGCGCCCCGACCGATCGCGGATCGCTGGCAACATGGCCTCGCGTTTGGCACTCCCACGGGCATGTAAGCCTCACATCGGAGCCGATCCATGCCGCGGGCAACACCCATCGCTTTCATCGCGGCCGCAGCCGCCTGCGCCCCGCTGTCGCACGCCGAGCCCGTGGCGGTCGCCTCAATCGTCTCACCGTTCGACGGGGCGACGATGGAGATCGAGTGGCGCACCAGCCAGCCCAACGCAACCGGACTGATCCTGTGGGCGCAAACAAACACGCCGAACATCACCACCGCCACCGTCTTCGATCTCTCTGCGGCCCAGCCCGGAGACCGTTGGACAGCCCCGACCCTCTACAACTCCGGCCAGTCCGTCCTTCTGTCGTACACCGATGCCCCCGGTTCCACCTCCCGCTACACGCTGGATGAGCTGGCGGCGGGCGGCTACATCCAGATCCGCGCGGACGCCCAGGGCCTGTTCGCCGTGCGGTCTGAGATGCTGCAGGGCACCGTCTCCGACAGCGCCTTCTTCGACAACGCGCTGATCATGATCCGCTTTGCCCAGCTCCCCGCCCCGGGAAGCGTGGCGTGCGGCTGCTTCGCGCTGGCCTGGGCCGCCCGGCGGCATCGCTGAGCCGGCGGCGTACCATCATCGGTGCGCCGTTCTTCCAGGAGTTCCAAACGCCGCTTTGCTGCCTACCTCGCCGACCGCCGACGCCGCATGGCCGAGGAACGCGTCCACGAGCGGGTCGATCAGTCCCAGGAGCAGAAACGAGCCGCCCGGGCCAAGCGGTCCTTCCGCGGGCTCTTCGGGGCGTTCTGGGGTCTGCTGGCCGGACACCGCACCACCATCATCCTCTCGCTCTGCACGCTGAGCGTCTCGGTCTGGCTCGGGTTGCTGATGCCGCTGTCGACCAAGATCGCCCTGGACTACATCGTCACCGACTCACCCGGCCCGGCCGGGTTCCCCGCCTTTGTGCAGCAGGCCCTCGGACCGATCGGCACCGACAGGCCCGATCGCGTCCGGCTGATGTGGCTGCTCGGCGCCGGCATGCTCGCCGTCACCCTGGGCGTGATCGGCTTCGGCATGTGGGGCCGCTGGCAGTGCACCCGCATCACCAAGCGCGTCCAGGTCGCGCTCCGCCGACGCGTGTTCGAGCACGCCAGCCGCCTGCCTCTGCACCGCATCCACGCCATCAAGGCGGGCGGCGTGTCGTCCATCCTCCGTGAGGACGCCGGCAATGTGGGCGATCTCATCTTCTCGCTCATTTACAACCCTTGGCGAGCGATCACACAACTGCTCGGCACCCTCATCGTCCTGACCTGGATCGACTGGCGGCTCGTGGTCGGCGCCGTGCTGCTCGTCCCGATCATCTGGGCCACCCACAAGACCTGGATCACCCGCATCCGACCCCTTTACCGCGATATCCGCGAACGCCGCCAGGGCATCGACGCCATGAGCGCCGAATCCTTCAGCGGCATGCGCATCGTCCGCGCCTTCAACCGACGCCACGCCGAAGCCGCCCGCTTCACCGCCGAGGGCCACCTGCTCGCCCGCCAGGAACTCCACACCTGGTGGTGGGCCCGAGGCGTCGAGATCGTCTGGGAACTGCTCATCCCGCTGGCCTCCATCGCCGTGCTGCTCTACGGCGGCACCGCCGTTATCGACGGCCGACTGACCATCGGCGACCTGATGGCCTTTACCGCCTACCTGCTGGCCCTGCTCGGCCCGCTGGAGGCTCTCGTCTCGAGCGCCACCAATGTCCAGACCAACCTCGCCGCCCTCGATCGTGTGCTCGACCTGCTCGCCGAGCCCAAAGAGTTCGACGACGCCAAGCCCACCACCAACATCAACCCCGCCGCCGTCCGCGGCCGCATCACCTTGGAAGATGTCGCCTACGCCTACCCCGTCCGTGCCAAGGGCGCAGCCCGCCCGGGCGCGGGCACCGAAGAACGCGGCCAACCCGTTCTCGAACACATCAACCTTGATGTCGAACCCGGCGAGACCATCGCCCTCGTCGGTATGTCCGGCGCTGGCAAAACCACCCTCTGCAACCTCATCGCCCGCTTCGACGACCCCACCCACGGACGAATCCTGCTCGACGGCATCGACCTGCGCGACATCCCGGTCGAGCAATACCGCGCCCTGCTCGGCGTCGTCGAGCAGGAAGTCTTCCTCTTCGATGGCTCCGTGGCCGAGAACATCGGCTACGCCAAACGCCACGCCTCGATGGACGACATCATCGCCGCCGCCAAGGCCGCCAACGCCCACGGCTTCATCACCGAACTCGAGCAGGGCTACGACACCCTGATCGGCGAACGCGGCGTCCGGCTCTCCGGCGGACAGAAACAACGCCTCGCCATCGCCCGCGCCATCCTCGCCGATCCACGCATCCTCATCCTCGACGAAGCCACCAGCTCCCTCGACTCCGAATCCGAACGCCTCATCCAGCGATCGCTCGGCCAACTGATGAAGCACCGCACCAGCTTCGTTATCGCCCACCGCCTGAGCACCATCCGCTTCGCCACCCGCATCGTCGTCCTCGAACACGGCACCATCCGCGAAGTCGGCACGCACGACGAACTGCTCGCACGCGACGGCCGCTACGCCGAACTGCTCAAGATCCAGCTCGAGGGTTCCGATCAGCCGGTTCCCGGACCACGGGCCGCCAGACCCTGATCCCACGATTGCCTTGGAATTCCTTGCGATCCGCGGTATTCTGATGCCCCCGATGGGTCTCCTCAGCCGACATGCCTGCCCCGCCGCCTTGGCCGCCTTCGCCGTCAACGCGGCGCCGGGCCAGCCCCTGCCCGTGACTCTCCTGGACATCACCCCCGCCACCGGCATCGACGCCCAGTTCCAGCCCCCCGCCTCTGTGCAGATCTCATTCATGATCGCCGGCGCCGCCGCCGCCGATGTCAACAACGACGGGCTGAATGACCTCTTCATCCTCTCGGGCGGGCACGCGCCCGACCGGCTCTACCTCTGCACGGGTATCGACACCAACGGCGTGCCCCAGTACGAAGACCACGCCGCCGAGTGGGGCATCGACCGCGCCCAGATCGGCGCGGGCGTCTCCTTCGCCGACATCAACAACGACGGCTGGCCGGACCTCTACATCACCGTGCAGGGCGATGCCGACGGCCAGAGCTCCGGCATGCACCGCCTGATGCTCAACCACGGCACCGCCGAACCCGGACTTGCGGGCTTCACCGATGTCGCCGACCTCGCCGGGGTATCAACCACCAGCCCCACCCAGCCCGACGGCTACGGATCGGCCTGGGGCGACATCAACGCCGACGGCCGGCTCGATCTCTTCGTCGCCGGCTGGATCCTCAACTCCGACGCCAACCGGCTCTTCCTGGCCAACACCGACGGCACATTCACCGATGTCACCGCCACCCACCTGCCCGCCGACATCGTCTCCGCCCGCGGCTTCTCCCCCGCCTTCGCCGATGTCAACAACGACACCCACCCCGACATCCTCCTCGCCGCCGATTACGGCACCAGCCGCCTGCTGCTCAACGACGGCGCCGGCCGCTTCACCGACGCCACCGCCGCCGCCGGCGTCGGGCTTGACTCCAACGGAATGGGCTCCGCCGTCGCCGACTTCAACGCCGACGGCCACATCGACTGGTATGTCACCTCCATCCACCGCCCGTCATCCGCCACGCAGGACGGCAACAAGCTCTACCTGAACAACGCAGACGCCACCTTCACCGAGACCGCCCGTGCGGCCGGCGTCGACGACGGCGGCTGGGGCTGGGGCGCCTCCGCAGGCGATATCGACCTCGACGGAAACACCGACATCATCGAAACCAACGGATGGTCCGGCGCCCTCTGGCTCAACGAACGCTCCTACCTCTGGCTCAACAACGCCGACGGCACCTTCACCGAATCCGGCTTCATGGCCGGGCTCAACCACACCGGCCAAGGCCGCGGGCTCCTCCTCTTCGACGCCGACAACGACGGAGATCTCGATGTCGGCATCACCGCCATCGATCGCCCCTTCCGACTCTACCGAAACGACGCCGCCGATCGCGCCCGCAACTGGGTCCGCATCAACCTCGATACCCGGTCCAGCCCGTCCATCCCGCCCATGGGCGTCGGCACACGGATCGCCCTGACCGCGGGCGGACGCACCCAGCACCGCCTCGTACAGGCCAACCCTAGCTACCTCGCCCAGAGCCCCATCGAAGCCCACTTCGGACTCAACACCACCGACACCATCGAACGCGTCGAGATCCGCTGGCCCAACGGCGCTGTCCGCACCATCGAAAACCTTGCGATCAACACCATCCACACCCTCACGCCGTGCGACGCCGACACCGACGGCGACCACCGCGTGACCGCCGCCGATGTCACCGGCTACATCGATGCCTTCCTCGCCCGCGAACGCCGAGCCGACCTCGACGCCGACGCCCGCCACACCTTCTTCGACATCATCCGCTACCTCGACGCCTACCACGCAGGCTGCCCGCAGGACACGCAGCGCTCCACGCAGTCGCCCCCGCCGTCAAAGCCCGCCCGCCGCACGATCCGGCCCTGACCCCTGATCCCTGATCCCTGATCCCTAATATGTAAAATGCTTGATCTGCTCGCCCTGCGTGCCGATCCGCGTCATCGCGTCGATCCCGATCTCGAGGTGCAGCTGCACATACCGCTCGGTCACCACCCGGTCCGACGCCTCCGTCTTCACGCCCTCGGGCGTTGTCGGCACATCGCTGACCAGCAGCAGCGCCCCCCGCGCGATGCTGTTGTGATGCCCGACGATGAACAGCGTGGCCGTCTCCATGTCGATCGCCAGCGCCGTCATCCGCTTGAGCCGACCCATGAACTTCCTGTCGTGCTCCCACACTCGCCGGTTGGTCGTATAGACCACCCCCGTGCGGTACTCCAGCCCTCGCTCGACGATCTTGTCGCTCACGAACTTGTGCAGCTTGAAGCTCGGCAGCGCGGGCACCTCACGCGGGAAATAGTCGTCGCTCGTGCCCTCGCCGCGGATCGCCGCGATCGGAAGCACAAAGTGCCCGATCTCCGTCGAGTGCTTCAGCCCGCCGCACTTGCCCAGGAAAAGCACACCCTCGGGCGCACGCGCGCTCAGCAGATCCATGATCGTCGCCGCGTTCGGCGAACCGATCCCGAAGTTGATGATCGTCAGCCCGGCGTCATTCGTCGCCGCCTGCATCGCCCGCCCCTGCCCGTACACATCGCACCCGAACCGCTCGGCGAACCGCCCCACATAGTCCGCGAAGTTCGTCAGCAGCACATAATCACCGAACCTGTCCAGCGGCATCCCCGTGTACCGCGGCAGCCAGTTCCGAGCAATGTCGAGTTTCGTCTCCAAGTCCCCACTCCATCTCTCTTCGTCTCTTCGTCTCTTCGTCTCTTCGTCTCTTCCCTGAGCATACGAAAACACGCCCCGCCTCACAGCGGAGCGTGCTTCAAAGTAGGGGATCCCAGACTCGAACTGGAACTAACAGAATCAGAATCTGTCGTGCTACCAATTACACCAATCCCCCAAGGGATTCCGAGCGGGCCAGCCGCGGCGGAAAGTCTAGCCCCCGCCCAAGCCCCCCGACAACCCCGCATCGGCTCACCCTACCCTATCGCATGACCGCAAACCGGCTTTTCACGACCCTGACCGCCCTCTTCTGCCTTCTTGTCCCCGCCGCCACCGCCGCGGATTCCCCCCTCTCCCCG
>RFGH01000220.1 GCA_003696675.1 Planctomycetota bacterium | reverse complement strand
CCCCCGCGACCGTCCGCCCGAGATAGAACGCCCCAAGCTTCTCGTAATCGGGCAATGCCGCATCATCCATGCCCGATCCTACCGCAACCGCCCCGCCCGCCCCACCGGTACATCCCGCATGCGTGCCCGCACCACGCTCGCCGCCTCGGTCACCGCGATCGCCCTCGCCTCGCTCGCGGCCGTCCTGTGGTCACGCCGCACACCGCCCGATCCCTTCGCCCTCTCCGACGAGGAACAGGCCGCCTTCGAGGTCTCCGAATCCGACTACGCCGCGCTCCCCGTCCGCGCCGTCGACGCAGACACCAGCGTCGACGATCTCCGTGCCATCCTCGCCGCGGCCCCCATTCAGCCACTCCCACCGCCGAACTCCCTCGTACCGACGATTCTCTCCCCCGATCAGGCCGAATCCCACCGGCTCCGTATCACGCGCCTCATGGCCGAGTTTCTTCACTTCGCCGTCCTCAACTCCGACGCCGATGCCTATATCGCGTGGAGGCTGGGTCGCAAGGACCGCTTCCTGAACCGGGCCGAACTCGAACAACGACACTTCCTGACCGAAACATGGACGCACGCGACCGGCGCGCCCCCGCCCGATTCGCTCACCGGCGAAGACATATTCCGCTACTTCCACGCCAAGGCCAACACCGATCCGGAAGCAAAGCCGCTGCGCATTGCAGGCATCGTCGACAGCCCGGACGCCGTCCTCGTCCAACTCTGGTTCCAGAACGCCCACCTGCCCTGGTCACCGCCGGAGCCGCCGCGGGGCGAGACCTTCTGGACCGGCGCACGCGGCGGCGGCCTGCAGGGCTACATGACCGCAGGACCCAGCCGCGAGGATTTGCTCAACCAGACCGCCCCGACGCTCCGCGCCCGCGTGGGCGTGGTCGTGATCGAGCCAGACAACACGCGCTGGCCGCTCGTGCTCCACGCCTTCTGGTCGGACGACCTCGGCAAGTGGTGCATCGACATGGTCTCCGTCGGCAATCTCGGCGACGCATACAAGGTGTTCTTCGTCTACTGAACCATGGCCAAGGCACGCATGACCAACCACCTCGCCCCAAGGGTGCCACGGCTTGTCTCGCAAGCCGTGTCCTCCAACGCACCGGTCCGTCACGCCTTCACCATCCTCGAACTTTTCGCGGCCATCGCCGTTGTCGCTCTCCTCCTGGCCCTCCTCCTCCCCGCCCTCACCTCCGCCCGGCGCACCGCCCGGTTCTCAACCTCGCTCGCCAACCACCGCAGCGTCCTCCAGACACTCGCCGCCTACTCCGCCGACAACGCCGATACCCACCCCTACCTCGTCGCCGGCGATCTCGACGGGCTCAGCCCGAGCCCGCGGCCCATCGGCCCGCACCGCGGCCTCTCCCCCCGCGACCAGGTGCGCTACTGGGCCACCGCGGCCGTCCGGCACAGCCCCGAACTCCGCGCCGTGCTCTACCCCGAGCGCGAGCACTGGCCCGCCTTCCGCGATCGCGACGACGGCGCGGGCGTCACCGGCGGCTCCTTCATCGCCACCGCCACGATGTTCGCCGCGCCGGAGTATTTCTCCGAGACCACCCCGCCCGCGCCGTCCCACCTCCGCCCGACACGCACCGCCGAGATCGCCTTCCCCGCCGCCAAAATGCTCGTCTACGACTGGTCGTCCGTCTGGCTCAACCGACAGCGCGACATCGACGCCGACACCAACCTCCGCCAGACCTACGGCTTCGCCGACGCCTCGGCCATCGTCGCCAAGGACCTCACGGGTCCGTTCGTCGAGCGATCCACCGTGTTCTTCACCGCGCCGGGCCACACCACCACCGACGGCCTCCGCGGCCGCGACCGCTGACACTCACGCCGCCCGCCGATCCTCCGACCCGATCAGCGCCGCACATGTGTCTGTCAGCTTGCCCCAGTCGATCGGCTTGGTCAGGTGCGCGTCGCAGCCCGCGGCCAGGCACTCGGATTCCTGCGACTTCATGGCGTGCGCCGTCAGCGACACGATCGGCCCGCGCCAGCCCGCCGCACGCAGCCCGCGCACCAACCCCGCACCGTCCAGCACCGGCATGTCCCAGTCCGTCAGCACGATGTCCGGCCGAACCACGCCGCCCACCACCGCGTCCAGCGCCGCACGACCGTCCGGGTAGTCCATCACCTCCGCCCCGGCCCGCGTCAGGATGAACCGGATCAGCCGCCGGTTGTCCTCCCCGTCCTCGGCCAGCAGCACCCGACGCCCCGCCAGCGAGCCCTGGCCGCCCGTGTCCGACGACACCGACGCCGCCGGCGTCGCCCGCTCCGGCTCGACCAGCGGCACCGTCACCGTGAACACCGTCCCCACTCCCGGCGTCGACTCCACGCGGATCGACCCGTCCATCAGCGCCAGCAGCTTCTGGCACAACGCCAGACCCAGCCCGGCGCCCTCGCTCTTCTTCTCGGCCGACCCGCCGACCTGCGCGAAGGGGCGGAACAGCGCCGCCCGCTGCGCCTCCGACAGACCCGGGCCGGTGTCCTCTACGCGGAATCGCAGAACCCCGTCCCCGGCGTCGACCACCACACGCACCCCGCCGCGATCGGTGAACTTCACCGCGTTGCCGATCAGGTTCAGCAACACCTGCCGCACGCGGATCGGGTCGAGCAGCACGCTGGACGGCACGGACCCATACTGCTCGACCGTCAGGTCGATGCCCTTGGCCATCGCACGGTGCCGGAGCGAAGCTACGCAGCCGCGGACCAGCTCGCCCACGCTCACCTCGGCCGTCTCGATCTCGATCGCCCCGGCCTCGGCTTTGGACAGATCCAGCAGGTCGTTGAGCAACGCGATCAGATGCTCGCAGTTGCGTCGCACGGTCGACCTTGCCTCGGCCCGCTCGGCATCGGCGTTCTTCTCATCGAACGCGATCTCCGCGAAGCCCATGATGGCCGTCAGCGGTGTCCGCAGCTCGTGGCTCAGGTTGGCCACCAGGCGTGACTTGGCGGCGTAAGCCTCCTCCGTCCGCAGGCGGTGCGATTCGATCTCCTCGGCGTGCTGCCGGGCCCGACGGGCCGCCCACCACACCGCCCGCCCGCCGGCCAGGGCGATCAACACCGCCGGCAGCATGGCCCACATCGCCGCATGGTCGATGCTGGCCAGTCGGCGCTCGTACTCCTGCGCGGACACATCGACCCCCACCACGGCGTCGGCCGAGCCGTCGGCCCGCAGCAGCGGCGCGTAGCCGCTGAGAAACCGGCCCCACTGATCCTCGTACGGCTCGTCGGTCACGACGAACGACCGGGTGCGGAGCGCCTTCCACGCCGCTGGGTCGGCGTCCTCGTAGACATCCATCAGGAACGAGTGGTCCTCGACCCCGTCCCCGTCGGCGTCGCCGACGGGCGAGCCGTCCAGCACGAAGTGCAGCCGCCCGTCGACCTCCCGCAGCGTGTACGCGAAGCGGACGCCGGGTGTCTCGCGGAGCATGCGCTGGAGGGGGCGGCAGAGGCGTCGGTAGTCGTCGGAGTCTTCCTGGGCCGGGTCGGTCAGGGCTGCGTGGGCGTCGGGGTCGATGGCGGCGGCGAGGGTGGACGCGACGCGGACCAGGTTCTCGCGGACATCCTGGTCGATGGCTCGTCGCCCGGTGACGCGGACGAGGGAGACGGAGACCAGGGCGGCGGTGAGGAGGAAGGCCGCGGCGATGGCGCCGGCGGTGCGTGGTGCGACGACGCGCCGTGTGCGGTCATCATGCGTGCCGGTGGGTCCGCCCATGGGTGCTCCCGCGTGGGTCAGGCGGCCTGATCCAGGTCGTCTTCGTCGTCTCCGAGTTGGGCCTCGAACTCGGCGATGGCCTCGTCGGCGAGCTCGCGTTCGGACTTGGTGAATCGCTCGTGCCAGCGGTCGGGGCGGACATTGGCTGGGGTGTCGGGGCGTTCGCGCCAGTCGTCGGCGTTGGGGAGGTTGAGTTCGCTGGGCTGTGTTTTTCGGTATCCGAGGAGGCGGATGACCTCGAGGACATCGGTCCAGGTGGGGAACATGCGGTCGTTGGCCTTTTTGAAGGCGTCGATGGCCATGAGGAACAGGAACTGCTCGGTGGTCATCTCGCCTTCCTCGGCGGCTTTGGTGAAGTCGCTGAGGCGTCGTCCGGGGCCTCTGGCCCGTTCGAGGCCGGTGAGGTCCTGGGCGGCGGCATTGGCGCGTCGGTTGTCTCGCCCGCGTCGGTCGAGTCCGAGGCGTCGGTCGACGACGGTGCCGGGGGGGGGCGTGCCGTTGGGGTTTTTGCGACGGTCGGGGCCGCGGTGCTCGGGCTGGTTGCTGCTCATGGACGACCTCCCCGGCTGGGTCCGGGAATGGTTCGGCGACGAGCGCGGTCAGCCCCGGACCGAGGGCTCACAGGTCATCGTCATCGTCCGAGTCGTCCCCGTCATCGAGGTCATCCTCGTACTCCTCTTCGAAGTCGTCGTCGACATCGTCGTCGTAGTCGTCATCCTCGTCATCATCGGCCTCGAGGAAGTAGCTTTCGTCCTCGTCGAGGTCGTCGTCGTAGCCGACGACGGTGGACTGTGCCCACCAGGGATTCTCGGACGAAGGGGCGTCGAGCAGGGCGACACCGTTCTGATCTTCCTGCCAGTTCTTTGCGTCGAACATCATGGCAACCAACCTCCGAAGTGCGGGGGGCGGGCGTTCCGGCCGGACCACCAATCCGGTCTCGGGTTGCCCGGTGTTTCCCGGCGCGCCGTAGCGTACGACCGCTCTGGGCGGTGTCAACACGCGGGGGGCCGGCTCGTGCAAATCTCGCGTCGGCGGTCCCTAGACTGGCGGCATGGCCGAACGCTCTCTGCACTCTCCTGACTTGATCGCCGGCGTGGCCGCGGCCCTGTTTCCGGGGCTGGGGCATATTTTCCAGGGTCGGGTGAAGCGGGGGCTGCTGGCGATGGTCGGGGTGATGGGCCTGTTTTTCTACGGGCTGATGATCGGGGGGATCGACGCGGTGGACAGCCGGGAGGACCGGATCTGGTTCTTCGGGGCGGCGTTGATGGGTCCGGTGGCGTTCGCGGCGGACTATGTTCACCAGCACCATTTCAAGGCGTACGACGCGGATTCGGGTGCCTTGCGGACGGGTCGGCCTGGCGAGGTGCGGGACACGGGGGGTGACCGCCCCACCTGGCGTGCGGCGACGCGGGAGGAGCTGGACGCGGGGATGGGCCCGCCGAATCGTCCGGGGCTGGGGCGGCTGAACGAGATCGCGATGCTGTCGATCGCGTTGGCGGGGATGCTGAACCTGATCATCTTCCTGGATGCGTTGCTGCCGGACCAGAAGACGGCGAAGTCTTCCGGCGGGGCGGGTTCCAGGCCCGGATCGCTGCGGGCTTCGGCGACGAACGGCGGGGGTGCGGCGTGACGCTTGGCACTGTTTTCATCGACGCGATCAACGCGCACGACACCTGGTATTGGCTGATCGTGCCGATGGTGATTTTCATCGCGATCGGGTACAAGGCGGTGCGGTGCAAGAACATGGCGAACTACTGGCGGCAGGTGCTGGTGTTCATCATCCAGGTGCTGGGCGGGATGGTGGCGTTGACGATCGCGTTCATGATTGTCGTGAATGTGCTGGTGCCGTTGTTGGCGCCGATGCCGGGTTGAGCGCATCTGTCGCACGGCTTGCGAGACAAGCCGTGGCACCCCGCCGATGGAAAATCCGGATTTGCCATTTGGCGCTTTACCCCGCATAGCAGGACCTCACGGTCTTGTAGGGGCGATCGAGATTGATGATCATGTAGCGGAGCGCGTCGACGGCGTGGTCGTGGCCGTCTTTTTCGGGGGTGTCGGTCTCGGGGTTGTCGGGGTCGTGGTAGCGTTCGAGTGATTTGATCAGTTCGGGGCAGTTGTTGGTGACGGTGAGGCGGACGCGTCCGGCGGCTGATTTGAGCCGGGCGCGGATGAGGCTGATGCCCTCGTGGATGGGGCCGCGGACCCAGCGGGGGCGGAGTCCGGCGTTGCGCACTTTGTCGGCGTCGCTCACGCCGGAGTGGCTGTTGCGGGCGACGCCGGCGGGGTCGATGCCGACCCAGACGGGCTTGAGCGGGGCGGCCGCGATGTGCTCGAGGTGTTCGGGCAGGGTCAGCCCGGCGCGGATGTGCTCGCGGACGACGCAGACGGAGCCGTCGGGGGCTAGCCTGGCCCAGAGGAAGACGGTGGGTGAACGGATGCCGAAGTCCATGCCGGCGATGACGGGCCATGCTTCGGAGCCGAGGGGCGGGCGGTCGACGGCGTGGACGCGGGGGTCGAACTCGGGCAGGACGCAGTCGGAGCGTTTGGGGCGGAGGCAGAGCATCTCGGCGTTCCATGTGTCGGTGTCGACGCGGGACTTGAGGGTGAGGGCGTCGTCGATGGCGATGTGCCCGGGTGGGTCGCCCGCTTCGGCGCGGGCCTTGGCGAGCCCGGCGCATTCGGGGGCGAGTGCGCAGGTGAGGCATTCGTGGCGGTCGTCGCAGTGGTCGAGGACATCGACGACGCCCCATCGGAAGAGGCGCGGGCCGTGGGGGTCGGCGGTGCGGGCGACGAGATCGTGCATGAGTCCGTAGGGGACATGCATGGTGGAGAGGCACTCGATGGCGCCGCGGACGGGGACGGGGCCGCACTGTTTGGAGCGGGTGGTGAGCTGGGCGGCGCGCCAGACCTCGGGGTCGAAGAGTTCGACCTCGTCGCAGCGGAGTTTCTGGACGCGGGTGCCGCGGACGGAGGTCTGGGACTGGGCGAGCAGTTCGGCGGTGGAGCCGTTGGTGAGGGTGAGGCGTCGCTCGGTGGCTTTGCCGGAGACGAGGTCGTTGAACGGCTCGCGGTCGAAGATGTCGCGGAGGTGGGCGTGCATGCGTCCGGCCTGCTCGACGGAACCGGCGAGGATGCGGATCTCGATGGTGGGTTTGAAGATCAGGTCGAGCGCGGTGGCGACGGCGGCGAGGAAGGTTTTGCCCCCGCCTCGGTTGGCCCAGACGACGCAGTCGCGGGGGGCGCGGTCCTCGAAGAAGGCGTGGGCGAGGTAGTCGAGGGGGGCCTGGTGCCCGTCGAGCAGGGCGCGGGCGGGCGGGGAGACGCCGATCCAGCGGCGGACCCAGGCGAGGAGTTCGGCGTCGGTGGTGGGCATGGGTCCGGGGAAGTCGTGGTGGTCGGTGGGCATGGCGGTGGTTTCCGGTTTGGCTGGGCGGGTTCAGGCGAGGTCGAGGGCGGCGAGGAGGGCGGCGGTGCGGTTGGGGTGGATGCGTCGGAGGGCGCGCAGGACGGCGCGGCGCTGGGCGGCGGTGAGGTAGAGGGTGAGGGATGTGGGGAGGTTGTCTGTGTGGATTCCCGGCGCGGGCTTGGGAATGGGCGGTTCTTGAGCACGGCTTGCGAGACTGTCACGGGCGTCCTGCGGACGCGGGGCCGTGGCAGCCGGATGCGTGTCACTCGTTCGATTGCGCTGGTTCATCAGGATCTCCCCTTGTGCTGGCGTATGCGCGGGGGCGGGCGGCGAGCCGGCACACCGCGTGCCGGGCCAGGTGGGGGAGCGGGTGCGGGTGGTCGATGCGGACGCGGGCGTGGCGTGCCCAGCGGGCGAGTTCGTGGGCGATGAAGGGGTCGGTGGTGGACGCGGGCAGGTCGGTGAGTCGGACGCGTGCGTGGGCGAGGGCGTCGCGGAGGCGTGCGTCGTGCGCGGGTGTGGGCAGGCGGTATTCGGTCATGCCGGCGCGGGCGAAGAAGGGGGAGAGCGCGCCCATCATGGCGACGGCCTCGGTGGCGGGCGTGATTGGATCTGCGAGATGGGCGCGAACGAGTTGCGTGGCGATGCCGAGCCCGCGGGAGCGCGGCTCGACGATGACGCGGGAGATGCAGGCGAGTTCGGTGTTGAGGCGGCGGGCGCGTTCGTATTTCGGCCCTCGGTCGTAGCGTCCGGGCCAGGCCTGTCGACGCCAAGACGCATTGAGCGTGGGCGCGGAGACGACGAGCACGCCGGCGAGCCATTCCGCGTGGGGCGTGCGTCGGACGCAGCGGAGGATGCGTCGGACGGTGGCGGGGCGTGAACCGAGGTAGTGGTGGTGCGAGAGGGCGTGGTAGTCGGCGAAGGTGCCCGGCTCGATGGAAAGGTTCGGCGTGCGTGGCGCGGGCGGTGCGGCGGGTTGGGCGGTTCGGGCGTCGATGAGCAGGTCGGGCGCGAGCAGGGCGGGGAGGTCTTCGTGGGCTCCGGCGGCGAGGAGGGTGACGCCGGCGCGACGCGCCCATCGGGACGCGGTGCGGGCGAGTGACTCGGCGGAGGCGCGGTCGAGGTTGGACGCGAATTCGTCGCAGACGATGAGGTCGCCCGGGCGTGCGTGGGCGATGGCGCGGGCCAGGGCGAGGCGGGCGCGTTCGCCGACGCTGAGCGTGCCGGCGGGGAGGAGCCAGAGTGATGGCTCCGCCAGGCCTGCTGCGGCCAGCGCGTCGAGCGTGCGCCGGGGCTGGGCGTCGATCGCGTCGAAGGCGCAGGCGTGTAGGGGCAACAGAGCGGGATCGACGACGCGGGTGCGTCGGTGGGTGTGTTGAAGGATGCCGGCGAGCAGGCGGGACTTGCCGCAGCCGCTGGGCCCGGTGAGCAGGGCGACGCGGGCGTGGTCGAGGTGTGTCGTCAGTGCGTCGCCGGGTGCTGGCACGGGGGCGGCATCGAGCGGTGCGGGGTTCAGCCCGAAGGCGGCGGCGGCCTGTCGGGCGGGCGCGGAGGCGTTGCGGGCGCTCGGCGTGGTGCGGGCGGGGGTGGTGCGTGGGCGCATGGTCATCGCCAGGTCCGATCGATGCCGGCGCGGGTGCGCTGGTGCTGGAGTTCGTCGAACATGCCTTCGATGGCGTCGCGGTGGATGCGGACGGCGTGGAGGGAAAGCCCGGCGTGGTCGGCGGTGGCGCGCATGGACCGGCCTTGGATGTAGATGGAGCGTGCGACGCGGGCGCGGGTGGGGGTCCAGTCCGGCGCGTGGCGTGCGACGAAAGGGGCCATGGGGTTGAGCAGGCGTATGGCGGCGCGCGTGACGGTGCGACGGACGGCGCGGGGGGGCAGGCCGTGGAGCCGGGCGAGGTCGGCCGCGGGGATGCCGTCGCGGAAGACGGCGAGGACCAGGGTGCGTTGGGGCTCGTTGAGCCAACGGGCCCGCTCGGCGATGGTGGTCGAGAGGGACGGGTCGCGTGCGCGGCGGAGGTCCAGGGAGGGGGCGGACGGTGTGCTGGGGGCCGGGTGGTAGTCGGTGTCCCAGGGTTGATGCTCGCTTTGTTCGGCTGTGGCGGCCATGGTGCCCCCCTCCCGGGCGGTTGCCCGATCAGATTCCTTCTTTCTGTTCACTATTCTGAGAACGACGCTGGAAAGGTACCCCTGTGGGTGGTAGGCTGCAAGGGTTGTGTTCGGTATGACACCAAAGTCGCGCACAAACCGTGTCGATGCGCCGGAGAAATCCGGGGGGGTTGCTGAAGCGGGCTTCGCCGGGGCGGTGGCGCGTCGTCGTCGTGCGATGGGGTTGTCGCTGGAGGAGGTTGGGGAGCGGGTGGGGTGCGCGAAGTCGTACCTGTGGGCGGTGGAGTCGGGGAAGCGGCCGCCGCCTTCGGCCGAGGTGATCCGGGGGCTGGAGAAGGCGTTGGGCTTCGACGCGGGCGAACTGATGGAGCTGGCCGAGTGGGACCGTGCGGGGACGGGCGTGCGCCGGACGGTGGAGAGCCTGCGGTCACGCGATCGGGCGGCGCGGTCGCTGGCGCGGTTGCTGGCGGCGAAGGGGGAGGGGGGGTCGCTGGACGCGCTGTATCGCAGCGGTGCGCTGAGGACGATGATCGAGCGGTTGTCGCCGGGCGCGCCCGAGGTGGTGCCGCTGGCGTCGGAGATCCCGCTGATCAACTCGGTGACGGCGGGATATCCGGCGGACTTTACGGATCTGGACTATCCGGCGCGGGTGGCGGACGAGTATGTGCGTGCGCCGGATGTGCGCGACCCGGACGCGTTCGCGGCGCGGGTGGTGGGCGATTCGATGTCGCCGGAGTATCGGGAGGGGGACATCGTGGTGTTCTCGCCGGCGGTGGAGGTGCGCAGCGGGATGGACTGCTTCGTGCGTCTTGAGCCGGACCACGAGACGACATTCAAGCGGGTGTTCTTCGAGACGGGGGAGGACGGGGCGGAGGTGATCCGCATTTGCCCGATCAACGCCGCCTATCCGGAGATGGCGGTGGACCGCGAGCGGGTGGCGGGGCTGTACGCGGGGGTCTCGGTCATCCGCCCGATTCGGGTGGATGACCGAGGACATGGATCGATGGCAAAGCGATGAAACTTCGAATCAGGAGGGGTGTGGATGTGCCACTTGGAGCTTTGTCGCTAGCCGATCTCGTCGAGCTTGCGCAGCGCTTCGGCGCGGTCGATGGTGGGTTCGGGGAGTTTCGGGTCCATGCGTTCGAGTTCGGCGCGGACGATCTCGGAGACGGCGAGCAGGCGGTACCACTTGCGGTCGGTGGGGACGATGTGCCAGGGGGCGTGGTCGGTGTTGCAGCGGGTAATGGCGTCCTCGTAGGCCCGCATGTAGTCGTCCCACTTGCGCCGGGTGTCGAAGTCGCCCATCTCGAACTTCCAGAGCTTGTGGGGCTTGGTGAGGCGTTCGGCGAGTTTTTCCTTCTGGCGGGCCTTGTCGAGGTGGAGGTAGATCTTGACGACGCGGGTGCGGGCCTCGCAGAGGGAGCGTTCGAAGGCGTTGATGATGTCGTAGCGCTCGCGCCAGACGGACTCGGGGACCAGTTCGTTGACGCGGACGACGAGGACATCCTCGTAGTGCGAGCGGTTGAAGATCTGGATGAAGCCCTGGCGGGGGGTGTGCTGGTGGATGCGCCAGAGGAAGTCGTGGCTGAGTTCGTAGTCGGTGGGTCGGCCGAAGGCCTTGACGCGGACGCCGGCGGGGTTCAAGGGTCCGAAGACATAGCGGATGGTCGAGTCCTTGCCGGCGGTGTCCATGGCCTGGAGGACGACAAGGAGGGACTGTTTTTTCTCGGCGTAGAGCCGGTACTGGAGCTTCTGGAGGGCGTCGATGTTTTCGGCGAGGCGGGCCTCGGCGGCGTCGCGGTCGACGCCCTGGGCGTCGTCGGTCCTCCACTGGGTCAGGTCGACGCGGGTGCCGGGCGGGACGCGGTACTTGATGGCGAGGTCCATGGACCCAGCATACGGGCGGGGCGCTCAGGACAGAACGAACTTGCGGCCGTTCCAGAGTTTCTCGAGCCGTTCGGCGAAGCCGGAGGTGGGCGGGAGGTCTCGGCCGCAGGCGATGAGGAGATCGATCATGCCGTGGTAGTCGTCGATGCCGATGTGCTCGCGTCCGACGCGGGGGGTGTCTTTGAAGGTGCCGGCCTGGACTTCGGCGAGGTTGGCCATGTTGTGGTAGTTGCCCAGCGGGAGGCAGACGCAGGTGGCGGTGTAGCCGTAGGCGCAGAAGACGGAGGCCTCGCACGCGCCGCCGGCCATGAGTTTGCGCTGCCATTTCCACTGGGGCATATCGCTGTTTTTCTGGCTGGTTTTGGGGGTGGCGGGCCCGCCGGAGATGGTCTCGGCGACTTTGGCCACGGCGGCGGTGAGTTCGGGCGAGAAGACGGAGACGCGGTCGCCCACGCGGACGATGGGCCCGCCGTGGATGGGCGAATCTGGGAAGGCGCGGCTGTTTTCCAGGGCGATGATGCGGGCGTTTTTGGGCATCAGGCCGGACTTGCATGCACCGATGGCGCCGACGAAGCCGATCTCCTCGGCGCGGGTGAACAGGATGCGGACATCGCCGACGGGCTCGCCGGACTCCTTGGCGATGCGGAGCTCGTCGAACGCGGCGAGGGCTCCGGCGACGGCGGCGAGGTCGTCACAGGCGTCCGTGAAGAGGATGCCGCCGAACTCGTCTTCGACGATCTCCTGCGGCGGGAGATCCCAGCTGGCGATATCACCGGGACTCGCGCCGTGCTCGGCGTCGGTCTGGCAGATGTACTGCTTGAAGGGGCGGTCGTCGGTTTCGGACCATTCGACGCCGTCGGGCGCGTGCTCGCCCGTAATGGTGCCCAGGGTGAACGAGCCGGTGGTGTGCACGCGGACGCGGGCCTGGGGGAAGTAGTCGGACATCACCCCGCCGCGGAAGCCCAGGACGAGCGTGGTGGGCGTGAGGACTTCGTCGACGACGAAGGTGGGGTGGTCGAGGTGGGCGGTGAAGTAGGTGGGCGAGTCGGAAGGCTCGACGGAGGCGAGGCGGAGCTCGATGTTGCCGTGCTCGTCGCGCTTGGAGGCGATGTCTGGTCGCTCGGAGAGCCAGTGTTCGATCCACGCGACGACGCGTCCCTCGTGCCCGGCGGCGGAGGGGATCATCGTGATCTGGCGGAGCCAATCGAGGTGGCGGGCGCGGGCTTCGGGGGTGCAGGGCATGAACAAGCCTATGCGAGCGCACAAGAAAGCCCCGCGTGTGCGGGGCTGATGATCAGACGAGTGGTTCGACTAACGCCCGCGCGTCCGGGCCTTGCCGCGGAGCATCTTGGGGGGCAGTTTGCTGGGCACGACGCCGCCCGGGAACTTGGCGGCCTTCTGGGCGTCGGTCATCTCTTCGGCCTTGGGCGGGGCCTCGACCTCGAAGCGGTTCTTCTGTTCCTTGGTGACGCCGGTGACCTCGTAGACGGGGCGGCCGCCGGTGGGCTCGTCCTTCCAGTCCTCGGGACGCGGGCGCGGCTCGAAGTCCGGGTATTCCATCTTGGGTATCTCGGCGTTGATCAACAGCTCGATCTGGGTCAGCAGCGAACCCTGTTTGGGTGTGACCAGCGACCATGCGTGCCCGTCGCGCCCGGCGCGGGCGGTGCGCCCGATGCGGTGGACATAGATATCCGGGTCTTCGGGCAGGTCGTAGTTGACGACATGGGTGATGCCCTCGACATCGATGCCCCGGCTGGCCAGGTCCGACGCGACGAGCACCGCGAGTTTGCCCGAGCGGAACTGGCTCATGACGCTGTTGCGTTTGCCCTGCGACATGTCGCCGTGGATGGCGTGCGCTTCGATGTTTTTGCGCGACAGGTACCGCACGACATCATCCACCGTCCGCTTCATGCGGCAGAAGACGATGGTCAGCGCGGGCTCCTCGTGGGTGAGCAGGTGCGCGAGCATCCGCTTCTTGTCCCACGGCTCGACCGTGACATAGCCCTGCTTGACCAGCTCGACCGTGAGCGAGCCGGAAGACACCACCAGTTTCTCCGGGTCATTCATGAAGCGACGGGCCAGCGACTCGATCTCGTCGGTCATCGTGGCGCTGACGAAGATGGTCTGCCGCTTGTCCGGGCACTGCTTGAGGATGCGCTTGATGTCGTCGCGGAATCCGATATCGAACATCCGGTCGACCTCGTCGAGCACCGCGAAGCGGACATGCGAGAGGTCGAGGTAGCCGCGCTCGACCATGTCGAGGATGCGTCCGGGGGTTCCGACGATGATCTCGGGCCCCTTGGCCAGCCGGTCGGCCTGCGTGCGGATCGACTGCCCGCCGTAGATCGTGACGGCGGTCAGCCCCGTGCCGGCGCCGAGCTGATCGAAGTCCTGCTTGATCTGCACCGCGAGCTCGCGGGTGGGGGCGACGACGATGGCGCTGAACCGCTCGCCGGGCGTGACCATATTGAGCAGGGGCAGCGCGAACGACGCGGTCTTGCCGGTGCCGGTCTTGGCCTGGCCCAGGATGTCCTTGCCGGTCAGCGCGAGCGGGACGAGTTCGGCCTGGATTTTGGTGGGGTGCTCGAAGCCGAGGGACGCGATGGTGTCCAGGATCTCCTGCTTGAGACCCAGGTCCTTGAAGCCCAGATCGAGCCGGAAGCTTTCCTCGGACCAGCCGTCCTTGGGCTTGGTGGCGATACGCCGGGGCGTGGGCTCCTTCTCGGCGCCGGCATCGCCGCCGCCGCCCTTGCCTTTCCGCTTGCGTTTGCGCTTCTTGCGGGGCTTGGCTTCGTCCGAGTCGGTCTCGCGCGTGTCGGATTGCTCCGCGATCGAGTCGGACTCGGGCGCGGCGGTCTCTCCGGTGTTTTTCTTGGTTGTCCGGCGGCGCTTCTTCTTGGTCGCGGTGCCTGTGGTCTGCTCATCGCCCGAGCCGGTGGGCTCCAGGGCGTCCGTCGCCTTGTCGTCGCTCATGCTGTTCCACTTCCTTGCCGAACCGGGGGCGGGGCCCCCTCGGCGCCGTCTTGCCCGGCCCGAGCCCCCAAGGGGTTCGTCCGCCGGACCGGCCATGATAGGGGTGCTGGCGGACCCGATTGGCGCTTCCTCCGTGGGAGCCGGCCCAACTACGATCGCTTGACCGTTCCCGGACCCGCCGGCTCGTCCAGTTCCAGCAGGATCATGTGCTTGATGAGCGCCCCGGCGGCGGCGGTGCCCCCGGCCAACCAGCCGGCCCGCCCGTCCCGCCATGCACCTTTGAGCACCACCTGTTTGAGAAATGCGCCGGGGGGCGAGGTGACCAACTTCCACACGCTGCCGGGCCTGCCGGCCGCCCGGAGCGATCGGGCCGCAACGGCCTGGAGTCTGAGTTGGTTGTGCAGGTGCCGCTCGAACGAGGGGAAGGACTCGTGGATCAGCGTGCCCGCGAGATTTTCGACGGCCACGCCGGGCTCGACCTCCAACTTGTCGTGCGGGTCGAGCCCGCCCCACTTCGCCCGTCCGTCGCCCACCAGATCCGTGCGGATGAGGCGGAGACGCCACTCCGGCTGCCAACAGTGCCGCAGCAGGCGCCCGCGGTATTCGACGACGCGGTTGACGCGGGCGGCCGGGATGTCGCGGGCGCAGGCGTCCCGCACCGACCGGGCCAACTCGGGCGTGACGGGCTCGTCGGAATCGAGCGACAGCGCATGGCGGCGGGTGCAGGCCCGCAGCGCGAGCTGCTTGGTGGCCACATGCCCGCGCCACTGGGTTTCCAGAAGCACGACCTCGGCCCAGTCGCGGCAGGCGAGAACCAGGTCCATCGTGGCATCGGTCGAGCCGGAATCGACCACGACCAGTTGCGACGCAAGCCCCTTGACCGAGCGCAGCACCCGCCCGATCGTGTCGGCGTTGTCGCGGCAGACGATGGCCACCGAGAGATCGCAAGGCCCGGAAGATGGGGAACGGGGATCGGACACCGATCGTAGATTAGTGCCATGAGCGGGCTGACGCGCATCAAGGTGGTCCGGTACGCCGCGGACGGCGGGTATGCCCCGCGCGAATGGGCGCGGGCCATCGCCGAGGCGGGCATCGACGCGGGTACCAAGGACGGGGGCGTCAGCCGCGTGGGCGTGCAGATCACCAAGAAGCGGGTGATCGATGTGCTGATCCGCGTGGAGCGGCTGGACGGGTTGGGCGCGAAGGTCGCGGCGGCTTTCAAGCGGAGCCGGTCGGACAGCCTCTTCCGCTCCAAGCGACGGCTGCGGGCCGAGGTTCCGGGCGCGAAGCGGGCGTTGGCGGTGCTCTCAGGCCAACTCGACGGCGACGAAGTGCGCGTGCTGCTGGCCGAGCCGGCGGATTGAAGACCGCTCAGAACACCACGAAGAGCAAGAGCGCGATCATCAGCACCACGATGGCGATCGCCCACGCCGGGACACGCCCCGGCGGACGCTCGATGGCCATGCCGCAGTGCGGGCACATCTCGGCTTGGTCATAGATCTCGCGTTTGCAGTGGGGGCAGCGGATGACCTCGTCGCCGAAGCGGTCGAGGTCCTCGGCCGAGGGGCCTTCGGGATCGAGCCCTTCGGTGATATCCCAGTCAGAATCGGGCATCCGGGAGGATAGGGGGATTGGGCTTCAGTCCGAGCCGGGAAGGTCCGATCAGACGGGTGTGACCACCCTTCCGGGCATCACGAACTTCATCGGGTCGCTGCGGACCCTGAACTTCCACCAGAAGTCGGTGGCCACATCCCTCGAGCGTCTGGCCACGGGCAAGAAGATCAACCGGGCCAGCGACGACCCGACGGGGCTGCAGGCGGCCGAGCAGCTCAAGTTCCGGCAGACCGAGATCGAGAAGAAGCTGCAGGCGTTCGCGTACGACGAGGCCCGGCTCGGCGCGATCGAGGGCGGGCTGAGCGTGCTGCAGGACATGGTGCTCGGACTCGACGGGCTGGTGGTCAAGGGGGCGAACACCGGCGGGCTGGGCGAGGGTGAGCTCGAGGCCATCGGCGTCGAGATCGACAGCGTGATCGACGGTATCAACCAGATCACGACCAACACTTTCTTCAACGGCGAGCAGATCCTGGTGGGGTACCGCCCCGGGCTGGGCGACCTGAAGAAGATGCTGGCCGAGGATCCGGAACAGGCCCAGAAGTCGGTCAAGGCCGCCGTGGACGATCTGTCCAAGAGCCGGGCGGCGATCGGCGCGCGTCTCAAATCGATCGAGCACGAGCGCAAAGCGTTGTACGCCGAGCAGGAAGGCAACGCGGGCTTGCTGTCGTCGATCGAGGACACGGACTATGCGAAGGAGACGGCCGCCCTGGTGCGGTCGCAGATCCTCGAGCAGGCGACGATCAAGGCGATCGAGATCGACCGCGAGCAGGCCGGGCGGGTGCTGGACCTGATCGCCAGCGTGCCCAACGGCAACCGCCCGATCGGGCAGTGAGACGCACGGCCTGTCAAGCAGCCACCCGGAACCGGTTGATCTGGCGCGGAATCACGCCCACGGCTGGTGCCCGTCCGGCGGATGGACGATGAGGTCACTATGAGCAACATCCCTTCCGTGGGTCAGTCTGCTTCGTTCGCTGCCGCCCGGGCCGGCGCGCCCAAGCCGGTGCGGGTGACGCCCGAGCAGTTCGCGGCCGCGAACGGTGAGCAGATCCAGGCCGACATCAAGACCGAGGCCGCCATCCGCACGCTGAAGATGAGTCAGGACACCGTCAAGTCCACCGTCGAGACCCTGCTTGGTTCGCTGGTGGATGTGCAGGCCTGAACCAGGCACGCCCCGGCAAGCCGGGTAAACGCGATGGGTCAGGCCCGTCCGAGAACTCGCGATCCGCATCATCCGCGTGTCCGACTCCCGCGCGTTTCGAACGCTTGGCGTGATGAACGGCATGTCCCCCACCGCCGGTGTGTTCCGCCTGAACGCGGCCTGGGCCGATCAGGCGCGGACCTTCGAGCGCCTGTCCACCGGGCTGGTGATCAACCGCGCGTCGGACGACCCGGCGGGGCTGATCGCCAGCGAGCGGCTGGGCGCGAGGCAGGCAGAACTGGAATCCCGCATTGATTCGTTCGAGCGGTCCGTCGCGTTCATGAACATCGAGGAGGCCGAGTTGGAGGCCGCCGACCCCGGTGTGGGCTCGGCCGAGGCTCGGGCCGCCATCGGCACGCAGCAGCGTGGTCTGGAAGCTGAGCGCCGCGCCGCCAAGACCGAATATATCAACACCGCGGCCGCCCGGTCGAGCATCCGCGACACCGACTACGCCGAGGCGATCGGAACGCTGACATCTCAGCAAATCCGCTTCAAGGCGGCCTCGATGGCGTTGAAGATGAGCAACGACACGCGCAAGGGCGCGGCCGACCTGCTGATCGGCGGCGTGGTGGACCGGGCCGCTTGATCACAACAAAGAACCCCGCCGTGGCGGGGTCGGTGGTGGCGTGGGCTGGTCGGGCTGGTCAGGTGGTCGGGCCGATGATCATCGCGGCACCGACGGTGTTGTTGGTCTGCTCGTCCACGATGATGAACGCGCCGGTGGCGCGGCACTGGCGGTAGGGGTCGTAGAAGAGCGGCTTGGTGGTGCGGATCGAGATGCGCCCGATCTCGTTGAGCCGGAGATTCTCGACGGTCTCATCGCGGTGCAGCGTCTGGATGTCCATGCGGTAGTGCAGCTTCTTGACGATGCAGCGGGCTTCGTTGGAGGTGTGGCGGATCTGGTACTTCTTGCCGACGACCATGGGCTGGTCGGTCATCCAGACGACCATGGCGTCGATGTCCTGCCCGCTCTTGGGCTGGTTGTTGGGGCGGCAGATCATGTCGCCGCGTGAGATGTCGATGTCGTCCTCGAGCTGGATCGACACGGACTGCGGCGGGAACGCGGCCTGCTGCTCGACGCCGCCGATGTCGATGGATCGGATCCTGCTCGTCATCCCGCTGGGCAGCGACATGACCTCGTCACCGACCTGGAACACGCCGGACGCGACCTGCCCGGCGTAGCCGCGGTAGTCGTGGTGCTCGTCACTCTGCGGGCGGATGACCCACTGCACGGGGAAGCGCGGGTCGATCATGTCGCGGTCACCGGCGATGTGCACCGTCTCGAGGTGGTGCAACAGGCTGGCGCCGTTGTACCACGGCATGTTCTCCGACCGTGTCACCACATTGTCGCCGTTGAGGGCCGACATCGGGATGAAGGTGATGTCGGTGATCTCGAAGCGGCTGGCGAACTCCGCGAAGTCGCTGCGGATTTTGTCGAAGGTTTCTTTGGACCAGCCGACGAGGTCCATTTTGTTCACGCAGACCACCAGGTGCGGGATGCGGAGCAGCGAGCAGATGAAGGCGTGGCGCCGGGTCTGCACGATCACGCCGTGGCGGGCGTCGATGAGGATCAGCGCCAGGTTGGCGGTCGAGGCGCCGGTGACCATGTTGCGGGTGTACTGCACATGGCCCGGGCAGTCGGCGATGATGAACTTGCGCCGGGGCGTGGCGAAGTAGCGGTAGGCCACATCGATGGTGATGCCCTGCTCGCGCTCGGCGCGCAGGCCGTCGGTGAGCAGCGCGAGGTTCATGCGCTCATCGCCGCGGGACAGGCTCGCCTGGGTGGCGGCTTCGAGTTGATCCTCGAAGATGGACTTGCTGTCATAAAGCAGGCGCCCGATGAGCGTGGACTTGCCGTCATCCACGCTGCCGCAGGTCAGGAAGCGGAGCAGATCCATGTCGAGGTAGGCCTCGGTGGAGAACTCCATGCCGGCATTTGCGTTGGGGTCCGGCTGGGGGTGCTGCTGGGCGGTTTCGGTCGACATCTAGAAGTACCCTTCCTTCTTGCGGTCTTCCATCGCGGCTTCGTTCGTCTTGTCGTCCATGCGGGCGCCGCGTTCGCTGGCGCGGGCCGCGGCCACCTCGGCCACGATGTCCGCCAGTGTCGCCGCCGGGCTTTCGGTCGCGGCGGTGCAGCTCATGTCGCCCACCGTGCGGAAACGCACCGTGCGGTGTTCGACCTTTTCGCCTTCACGCGGACCGAACGGCGCATCGCCGACCGGCACCCACTGGCCCATCCGACGCACCACAGGCCGCTTGTGCGAGAAGTAGAGCGAGGGAATCTCGATGTTCTCGAGCATGATGTACTGCCAGACATCCATCTCCGTCCAGTTGGAGATGGGGAATACGCGGATGTTCTCGCCCATGCGATGGCGCCCGTTGTAGAGGTTCCAGAGCTCGGGGCGCTGGTTTTTGGGGTCCCACTGCCCGAACTCGTCGCGGAACGAGAAGATCCGCTCCTTGGCGCGGGCCTTCTCCTCATCACGCCGGGCGCCGCCGAAGAGTGCATCGAACCGATAGGTCTCGATCGCGTTGAGCAGTGTGGGGATCTGCGCACGGTTGCGGCTCGGGAACGGCCCGGGGTCCTCGCTGGCGAGCCCCTGATCGATCATGTCCTGGACTTTGTGAACGATCAGCCGCTCGCCGAGCCGCTCGACCAGCGCATCGCGGAAGTCCAGTGCCTCGGGGAAGTTATGGCCGGTGTCGATGTGCAGCAGCGGGAAGGGGAACTTTGCCGGGCGGAAGGCCTTCTCGGCCAAACGCACCATCACGATCGAATCCTTGCCACCCGAGAACATAAGGGCGGGACGCTCGAACTGGGCGGCCACCTCACGCATGATGTGGATCGCCTCGGCCTCGAGGGCCTTGAGGTGCGTCAGGCGGTACGGGCGGCTGACAGGGTCGGCGGTGGTCATCCGGGCGGCGCTCCAGTCGGGCAGAAATGTCAGCGATCCGGGGCTGGATGCCCCACGTTCCTCTGTCATCGGCCCTCATACCGCGATTCCCAAGGACAACGCCGGATTCAGGCCACGAACAGCCGAAAAATAGGCAGGGCTGGTTCCCCCTATCCCACTTTGGCGCTCCATACCCGGTCAGTCCACCTTCAGCGCTGTCGGATTCCAGTTGTGTTTGGGGTATCAGAACCCAGGGCCCGGATCCGCTCGCCTGAGCACGGGTTCGGAAGCGGCTGCTAATCGTTCCCGCCCCCCACGGGCTCAAGGCATTCCCAACGACAGACGACCGAACCGTCTTGCTTGCATTCGTATGTGAAGCTTCCGACCTTGTTCGGAGAGCAAGTACTTTTTGCGTCTTGTAGACAAGAGTTATAGGTTGGCGTGCAGGAGACTGAACCTCTTGCCCCTTCGCCAAAGTCGTCGAGCCCAATAAGCGAGCGGTACAAGCCCGCGACGACGGCATCGGACAAGCCGTCGCTTCCCTCCTCGGCATGCCAAACACGCAAGGTGCCCACCGATGGTTCGGTCGACCATGTCCACTCCAAGGCATCAGGTGTCAAGATATCAACGGTGTAGAAAAGCAGATTCCCGTTCGAAACCGCGGCCCGATAGCGTCCAGATGAGACGACTCTCACATCGCCGACATCGAACTCGAGGCTGATGGATGCCTTCCACTCTCCCTGTGCCGCTGCGGGGTCGTTCATGGTTCCGCTGAGTGTGACAAGAACGGTTCCCGGAGAAATCTCCCGAGTCACAGCTTCGAAATTTCCGCCCCAGAGGGGCGTTCTTACTTCGATACGACCGGGTTCCTTCGTTTCAGACCCGGGATTCAGTCCGTTTGGTGCTAGGAGCGTCGCAGGGATCAGAATGGTGGCTAGGAACATGACACCTCCTCCGTGCTTTCACTGAGCGGGACTATGTTATTTTTCACTATCGGCGAATCCGATCGGTGTGTCAATCCCATTCTAGAGACTGTCGAGATCCCAGTCCAGACACGCCCCCCTGTTTCGGGAATCTGCCGGAGAACCGCTCATTCCTGTTGGCCTCTGGCCGATCTATCGTCGACCGAGGTAGTCGACCCCGATCCGCCATCCCTCTGTCCTGGAAGGTTCCGTTGTCCGATCTCAAGCCCAAAGCCGACAACATCGTCTGGCACGCCGGACACCTGACGCACACCGACCGGTGCCGGGCCCTGAACGCCCGCGGCTGCACCCTCTGGTTCACCGGCCTGTCCGGCTCGGGCAAGAGCACCGTCGCCAGCGCCCTCGAGGCCGAACTCGTCCGCCGGGGGGTGTTCGCCTATCGGCTCGACGGCGACAATGTCCGCCACGGGCTCAACGCCAACCTTGGCTTTTCCGCCCGGGACCGCGAGGAGAACATCCGACGCATCGGCGAAGTGTCCAAACTGTTCGCCGATGCCGGCGTCATCGCCATCACCAGTTTCATCAGCCCCTATCGGGCCGACCGGGCCAAGGTCCGCGCCTTGCACGAGCAGGCCGGGCTCCCGTTCCTCGAGGTGTTCGTCAACACCCCCATCGAGGTGTGCGAGTCCCGCGATCCCAAGGGGCTGTACAAGAAAGCACGCGCGGGCGAGATCCGCGGGTTCACTGGCATCGACGACCCCTACGAGCCCCCGGAATCGCCCGAGATCGAGCTGAAAACCGCCGAGAAGACCGTCGAACAGTCCGTCACCGACCTCGTCGACGCCCTCGCCGCCGCCGGCATTCTCGCCCGCGGCTGATCCATCACACCCCGCGTGGAGACGCGATGACCGACTACGCTAAAAACCTCGACGCCGCCCGCCACGCCGTGGCCGCCGCATCCATCGTCTGCCGCTCCGTCCAGGATGCCCTCGACGATGTCCGCGCAATGACCAAGGACGACAAGAGCCCCGTCACCGTGGCCGATTACGCCAGCCAGGCCGTGGTCGGATACGCCCTCCGCGAGCGACTCGGACGCGTCACGCTCGTCGCCGAGGAGGCATCCAACTTCCTGCGAGACGAGGACAACGCGCTGTTCCTCGCCGCCACCCTCGCGGCCGTCAAAGAAGTCTGGGAAGACGCCACCGAGGAATCCGTTCTCGAAGCCATCGACATCGGCGCCGGCGACACCGACCACCGCGCCTTCTGGACGCTCGACCCCATCGACGGCACGAAGGGCTTCCTGCGCAACCAGCAGTACGCCGTCGCCCTCGGTTACATCGAGGACGGCACCCCCACCATCGGTGTGATGGGCTGCCCCAACCTGCCCATCGACCTCTCCGAACCGCTCGACGAGCGCGACCCGCACGGGTGCATGTACCTGGCCGTCAAAAACGAGGGCGTCTACGAGACCCGCTGCGACACCGACAAGGGCGAGATGACCCGCATCACCCGGCTCGACCACGAGCCCGGCGACGAGATCTCCGTCTGCGGATCGGTCGAAGCCGCCCATTCCAACCAGGACGACACCGCCCGCATCCTCGAATGGATCGAGGCCCAGGGCCTCGCCCGCGTCGGCGAACCCGCACGCCTCGACAGCCAGTGCAAGTACGCCGTCGTCGCGCGCGGCCAGGCCGACGCCTATCTCCGGCTGCCCACCAAGAAAGGCTATGTCGAACGCATCTGGGACCACGCCGCCGGATGCTGCATCGCCAACGAGTCCGGCGCCGTCGTCACTGACATCTTCGGACGCAACCTCGATTTCTCCCAAGGCCGCGGGCTCGAGAAGAACATCGGCGTCGTCTGCGCCCCGCCCCGCGTCCACGGCATGATGATCCGCGCCATCGAGGCGCTGGGCATCGGCAAGCTTTCCTGACACCCGCACCCGACAGGGCCGGCCCGTCGCCGGCGGAGTGATCGCTTGCCCAACTTCGACGCCATCCTGACCGGGGTCATGGTCCTGCTCATGGTCGGCGTGCTCGCCACGGGCCGCTGGGCGCCCGACATCATCATGATGGGCGTCCTGCTGGTTCTGCTGCTCTTCGGCGTGCTCGAGCCCGCCGAGGCCATCGCCGGCTTCGCCAACGAGGGTGTTGTCACCGTCGGCATGCTCTACATCCTCGCCACCGGCCTGAAAGAAACCGGTGCGATGAACACGCTGACCGACAAACTGCTCGGGCGGCCTAAGGACGAACGCAGCGCCCAGATCCGCCTGACACTCCCCGTTGTCGGGATGAGCGCTTTCGTCAACAACACCCCCATCGTCGCCATGTTCCTGCCGACGCTCGCCGGCATCGCCCGACGCGCCCGCATCTCTCCCAGCAAGCTCTACATGCCGCTCAGTTTCGCCTCGATCCTCGGCGGTGTGTGCACGCTCATCGGCACCTCCACCAATGTGCTCGTCGCCAAACTGACCAAGGACGAGGGGCTGGTCGACAAGTCCGGCAACGCCGTCGAGTTCGGCATGTTCACCCTTGCCAAGGTCGGCGTGCCCATCGCCATCGTCGGTATCGCCTACATGATCCTCTTCGGACGCCGCCTGCTGCCGAATCGCCAGGCACCCATCGAGCAGGCCGAGCACGACGCGTCCGGCTACCACGCAGCCCTCCGCGTCGAAGCCGGCTGCCCCGCCATCGGCAAGACCGTCGAGCAGGCCGGGCTGCGCAACCTGCCCGGCGTCTTCCTCGCGCGCATCGACCGCGGTGACACATCCATCCCCGCCGTGTCGCCCCAGGAGGTCATCGCCCAGGGTGACGAACTTGTCTTCGTCGGCGAACTCGACTCGCTGATGGATCTCCAACAGATCAAGGGCCTCGTCCCCTCCAGCCGCGACGATGAGGAACACGGCGCCGAGTACCGCCCCAACCTGCGCCTGATCGAGGCCGTCATCTCCACCAACTCCGCGCTGGCCGGCAGCACCATCCGCGAGTCGGGCATCCGCACCCGCTACGGCGCGGTCGTCATCGCCGTCCGTCGACAGGGCCAGCGTCTGCACGGGCGCATCGGCGACATCCGGCTGCGCCCGGGCGACACCCTGCTGCTCGAAGCACCCCCCGGCTTCGCCCAGCGCTTCGGGCGCAGCGAAGACTTCTATCTGGCCAACGAACTCGGCACCCCGGCCGCGCTCCGCCACGAACGCTCATGGGTCGCGCTGGCGATCCTCGCGGGGCTCGTCGGTCTGATTACCTTCGGTTTGCTCGACACCATGACCGCCGCCATGCTCGCCGCCGGCATGATGGTGCTCACCCGCTGCTGCACCGGCCCACAGGCCCGACGCGGCGTGGACTTCCAGATCCTCGTCGTCATCGGCGCCGCGTTCGGCATCGCCGCCGCCATGGAAAAAACCGGCATGGCCGGCGCCGTCGCACACGGCATCGTCCAGGTCAGCGCCGGTCTGGGGCCGTGGGGCCTCATGGCCGCGATCTACACCATGACCGTCATCTTCACCGCCTGCATGACCAACAATGCGGCCGCCGTGCTCATGTTCCCCATCGCCGTCGCCGTCGCCAACGAGCAGGCGCTCAACCCCGTCCCCTTCGTCGTCGCCGTCACCATCGCGGCGTCCTGCGAGTTCTCCACCCCCATCGGCTACCAGACCAACCTCATGGTCATGGGCCCCGGCGGCTACAAGTGGCTCGACTACACCCGCTTCGGCGGACCGCTGACCATCCTCTGCGGCATCGTGTGCGTCACCCTCGCCCCCCTGCTCTTCGGCGGCTTCTGATCGACGATGTGAAAGACCGCCCGCCCGATCATTCGACCGGGCGGGCGGGACAGAAGAGCGTTGTCGGAGGTGTGCCGGATCCCGATCGCGGTCACTGGGCGTGCTGATCGAACAGTCCGGGCCAGTTCTGGTCGGCGCGTGACACGCTTCCGTCAAAGTCCGCGTTGAACTTCTCAAGAATCGCAGCGTTCACATTCAGATACAGCTTGCCGTTGCGCACCTGCGCGGTGGTGATGTCGACCGGAAGGAGAATGTTGATCGAGACGCCGTACGCACAGAAACCGCCGTGCTGCGGCACGAAGCGATCCGGGTCGGAAAGGAATCTCTCATTGCTCTGCTCGGACGCGAAGAGGTAGGTCGCCCCGGCGTGCTCGGCGCGGATCAGGTGGCGGACCTTGTCGCAGCAGCGGTCGAGGCGCAACAGGCGGAATCTGCGCCATTGCCCACCCGATAACGGTGGTTGCCGGGCCGCGGGGCTTGGCGGGGCGTGGGGCTGCCCGTAGGCTGGGGGCATGGGCACGCCACACTCAGGTATGACGCTCCGTGGACGGCTGACGATTGCACTGATCGCCCTGTCGTTTTCCGCATGCCTCATCTACCCAGACTGGACGATCTCCGCAAGGTACCGATCGTCGTCCTCGCCCCTGCTCTATCTCGCCGCGGGTCGGTCTTGGCTTTGGGAACCGCCCACGACCGGCACCTACTCCGCCGAGCGTGCCGCGATGAGCGGCAATGCCCGAGATCTCTCATACAACGCGGCTCGCATCAACTGGGCAACAACACTGCTTCCGGGCGGGGTAGCCACGGGACTCATCGTCGCCGTCACCGCGCTTCTGGCGAGACGGGAGCCATTGTGAAACTGCGCGAGGCGATCGCCATCGAGGACCGCCACGGCAACCCGTCCGGCGGGCACTACCTCTACCACGGGTCAGCGATCGCAGCGGCCGTCCTGATCGAGATGCAGTGGCGTCCGGTGCAGGGCGTTGTGCGTTGGGCGGTCGTCACGATCGATCCGCCGAAGTGGTCGGCGTTCTTCGTGTTCCTGCTCTTCATGGCGCTGGGAGCAGTGTGCACCTACCACCTCCACACGCCGCTGTTCCGATTCAGGTGGTATCGCCGTATCTTCCGTCGCGGTGCTGTCCCCTATGCGATCTCGGGATGGCTTCTCCACATCATCATGTACCTCTGGGCGTGGTCTCTTCTCGTCGTGATGATGGAGATTGCCATCGGCAAGCGCTAGCGCCCGCGCCGCTGCATGATCTCCCGCTTGGCCCGGTCGTACTCCTCGCGGAACACCCGGCGAATCCGCCGCACATCGGCCTTGCGGGGCTCGTCGTAGTTGAGCGACATCGCCAGCAGCCGCTCGCTCGCACGCTGGCCGGCGTCGCGGATCATGCCCTGATACTCGTCGGCGGTCAGATCGATCTTCTCGCCCCCGTCGTAGAAGTACCGCGCCGGCGGGCGGGGATGGAACTCGCCATCCTGGTCGTGCCCGTCCTCGCCGGTCGTGTCGCCAAGCTGGCCGTCGCGGACCCGCTGGTTGTACCGGGCCACAAGCCGATCAACGGGATGCATCTCCGCATCGGAGACGGCGATCGGCACGCTCAGGCGGTACAGGGCCGCCAGTGCCCCGTCGTCGCCGAACGGCGAGCCGCGGGTGATCGGTCGGCCCCACAGGTCGTACATCGGGGCCTCGCCCAGCGCCGACACCGGCAGGGCCTCATAGGGAACACGGGCCGTCTGCTCGTCCCACCACCCGGCATCCAGAGGCGGGCGGGTGTCGCGGATGTTCGAATCAAGCGCCCGGACCGTCTGCTTGAACAGGTTGGGCACCCATGCGGTGACGAAGGTGCGGCGGGCGGTGCCGGAGATCAGCCCCTCGGCCCGCTCAGGATCGCGCAGGGCCTCCAGCACCTCGCCCACGGTCCGCAGGAAGGTCTTGTCCTCCGCGACCGCCAGCAGGCTCTTCCACGCCTCCGTGCCAGCCGCCGTCCAGTCGCCCGTCTCGAGCCCTTGCTGTACGATATCGACCACCACGGCAAGCCCGGTCGAGAGCGGTTCGATGCGGGCGTAGGAGTACCACTTGCCGCCGATGCGGATGCTCTGGGGCGGGGCTGTGCGGTACTGCTCCGCAGCGTCTCGCCAGTTGCGGACCTTGCTCCCGGTGATGACCGGCTGGCCCTCGTCGTCGTCCATGACGGCAAGCATGGCCAAGAACAACCCGGCCGCCATGATCCCCGTCGCCGCCCCGCGGATCGCCCGCTTCGTGTCTCGAGACTTCAGGCCGCCCACAACATCCACCCCACCCATGAGCACGCCAAGCGGCGTCAGCTCGATCCCCCGCACAAACAGCCGGTCCGGCGTGTTGATGAACGGCAGGAAGTACCGGGCGGTCGGGATCTCCTTCCGCAGCGTCTTGGCCGCCCGGCCCAGCGGGCTCGGGTCGTCTTGAAACACCACCACCTTCGCCTCTTCCAGCGCGTTCTGCCAGATCGGGTTGCCCCAGTCCTCCAGCAGCTCGTCCACGCGGGCGACCACCGCCTCGCCCGACAGCCCTTCCTTCTTGGCCTGCCGGTACGCCCGCCCGTTGGCGTCGATCGTGCCCGCCACGGTCTTGAAGAACTGATCCTCGGCCATGAGGAGTTTGAGCGGCAACCCGCCCAGCCCCAGTGTCCGCAGGATGCGAGATCGCGGCCCGGCGTCGGGCAGCCGCAGCTCTTCGCCCTTCACATTGATGCCGAAATCCAACTGGAGCTGCCCGGACGGGTCGGCGCCGATGATCTGCTCATCAAACACCTGCCGGTTCGTCGCCCATGACTGGACCATCGCCGACCAGCCCGCCGAGAGCGTCTGCCCAAGCCGACCGGCAAGGAACATCTGCTCGGACAGCGTTGGCACGTCCTCAGCCCGCGTCGCCGACCCGATCGCACCCTCCACCGTCCGCAGCATCCCCATCCGATAGGCCATGTTGGCGAAGTTGCCCACGATGTTCGCGGCATGGGTGAGCGGCCCGGACAGGATCGAGTTCATCCAGACCCAGTAGAGCGAATCGGTGATCTCCGTCCGCGCCCGCCGGGCGGTGTCGATGACACCCGTCGCCCAGGTCGGGTCGGCCATCGTGTCCTCGGTGATGAGCCGCGGGTCGTAGCCCTGCCGCGCCAGATCCTCGCGGATCTTGCCCGCCTTGCGGCCCTCGCGGTCGAACAACGACTCCTGCCGCTCTTCAAGCTTCTGCCGCTGCTCTGGGCTCGTCTCGGGGTCTGCCAGCTTGTCCGCGATCCGCTGGAGCTTCTGGCGGACCTTGGGGCTGGGCAGCAGCAGGGCGTTCATCATCGCCTCGCGATAGCGCTGCTTCGGCCCGGCCACCCGGTCCCGCCGGATACCCAGCGCCCGCGCCGCGATCGTGCCCGACTGCCGGTACTGCCACGCCGTCCGCACGGCCTCCGTCAGATCCGCCTCGCTCTCCGTCCGCAGCGCCCGCTGGGCCTGCCGGTTCGTGGACTCGGCCAGGATCACCGTCTCCTCGGCGGTCAGGGCCTCGCCGCGCTGCACCTTCTGCTTCGCCCGGTACACCTCGCCGTCGTAGTCTCGAGACATGCGGCGGGCGGCTTCCTGCTCGATGGCGTCGAAGGTCGTAGGCTCGGGTTGACCCGCCCGGTTCCGCAGCTCGTCCACAGCCGAGACGAACCCGCGCACCGGTTCCGTCCGCCCGGGGTTGGCCAGGTCGGGACGGCCTTCGGGGGTGATGCGGGTCTGGGCGGGCGTCGCACCGGGGAGCTCGGGCTGGTCGTCTCGCACGGCAAAGCGGATATCGCGGTCGCCCGTTGAGAAAGTGCCACGGTTGAAAATCGACTTCACCTGCGTCGGGCGCCACGCGACTGCGTGGCGCTCGCCCGTGTCAAAGGTGACGATCAGCCCGTCGTATCCCGTCGCCTTGGAAAGCGCATCAAGGAACGCGCCCGCGTCTTGCCCTTGGTAGAGATCCCCGAACAGCATGTCGGGGCTTTCGTAGTTCTTGGCAACCTGACGGATCATCGAATCCGTGATCTTCTGGCCGGGCTCCAAGGGGAACCAATCCACCAGCGGGCCATCCTCGGCGTTGCGAATGTTCGGGGCCGCCTTGGCAATCTCGATTGCCTGTGCGCGGGTCAGATGCAGCGCCTCAGACAGATTGGACACATCGCCAGCGTCCACGATTAGCGGGTTCTGAAGCGACAGGTAGACGGGAAGCACACCCGGAGAGTCCTCACCACCCGGCTTCTCGGATCCGTCCGCCAAACGGCGGTTGGTGTACCCCGATGCCGTCTCGGGATTGTCGGTGAAATAGAACCCCGGCCCGTACTGCATGTTCCCCATGCCAGCAAACGCCGGATCGAACTCGGTCAGGCGAGCGGCCGCCCCGGTCCCGTGGAAGAACACCGCTGGCGACCCGTTCTCGTCCACCACCTTCGAGTCGCCGAACCACCGCCTGAACGCCTCGGACTCAACCGGCGGCGCGACCGCGAACGGTCCGGCGCTCAGGTCCCCGCGCGGCGGCGGGGCTTGCCCGCCAGCGGCTTCGTCTCGAACTCGGCCAGGATCCTGTCCAAGCTCTTGTACCGCTTCCCGCGGGGGGAAGGCAGAAGGCTCGATCCGCCCTTCGAGGGCGTCGAGGAGCCAGCCCGGGACTTCGCCGGCGGCTCGCGCTTGCTGGAGGGCACGTTCGACTTCTTCATTCAGCACCTCCTCGCTCTCATGATACCACTCGCCGCCCGGCTGGATATCGGCCAAATCCAGCTTCTTGATCGGTTTGGGGTTCTCGGGCGTGCCCTCGTTGAGCAAATAGCGGATCTCAACCATCGGCTCGTCTTTGAAGTGCTCGGCAATCCGGGCAATGCCCGCCTGCACGTCCCGATGGATCTTCGGCAGTTCCCGCACCGAACCCCAGCGGCCCTCTTCCTGAGCCCGGGAAATCGCGCCGGACGCCACGAGGTCAAACGGCCGCTGGACATAGAAGATTCGCACCTTCCACCCGTTGTCCAGCGCGTGCTGGATCTTCCGGATGCCGCCCTCGGCGTCCCGGAACTGGGTGTCGAGCACCAAGTCACCCTCGCTCGCGGCCCCGATCTGGTCGAGCGTGTAGCTCTTCCCCGACGCGACACCGCCCGCCGACGAGAGCAGGACGGGACGCGGCCCGCTCCCGCTCCACGCGCCCGCCTCGATCGCCCGCGTGAAGATCATCCGCGTAGGCGGACGCGGGTTTGGCCGTCGAGATCGTGTGACGCAACCGACCCTCGCGGGTGGCATACTCAGGGGCGAGGAAGCGGGCCACATCCGTTCCGACAATGCGGCCGCCCTCGGTGTCGGGGATGGCGTTGAACGCCGCGTCAGCGCGGGCGGTGTCCTGCACGAGATCGATCAGCCGCTGTTCGACCGCCGACTGATCCGGCGCGATGTTGGTGCGGGGCTCGAGGTCGCGCAGGGCGAACGGGATCTCGTCCAGAATGTCCGGACGCTCGGGCACCGGCATCCCCGCGTCCCGCCGCAGGCTCCGCGCGTCGATCGGCATGGCCGCCACGCCCGCCGAGTGCGGGCCCGAGCCGCGACGTCCCCGGTCTCCCCCAAGTCCCACGCTCAAATCCCCGATCTCACCCCTCCGCCCGAACCCCCCTTCCGGGCGGTCGTACCATCCCCGCACCACGGGACGGAGATACCAGCGATGAAGATCCTGATCACGGGCGGCTCCGGATTTATCGGGTCCTACTTCCATCGAGACCTCCGCGCCCTCGGCCACACCGACCTACGCACCCTCGACCTCATCGAGCCCAACGGCGTCGCCGCCGAAGCCACCTATTTCAAGGGTGACATCCGCGATCCCAAGGCCCTCGACAAAGCCATGCACGGCGTCGACCTCGTCATCAACCTCGCCGCCGCCCACCACGACTTCGGCATCGCCCACGACACCTACTACTCCGTCAACGAGCACGGCTCCCAGCAGGTCTGCGACGCCATGGACCGCCACGGCATCCGCAACGCCGTCTTCTACTCCACCGTCGCCGTCTACGGCACTGCCCCCACCCCACATCACGAGGACGCCCCCACCGCCCCCGACTCGCCCTACGGCGGATCCAAACTCAAGGGCGAAGCCGTCTTCCGCAAGTGGACCGAAAAGGGCGACGGCCGACGCTGCCTCGTCATCCGCCCCACCGTCACCTTCGGACCAAACAACTTCGCCAACATGTACTCGCTCATCCGCCAGATCGATTCCGGCAAATACTTCCGCTTCGGCGATGGCGTGAACATCAAGAGTCTCAGCTATGTCGAGAACATCGTCGATGCCACCCTCTTCCTCCTCGGCCTCAAGGACGACAAACCCAACCGCCCCATCGCAGACTTCGAGATCTTCAACTTCATCGACAAGCCCGACCTGACCAGCACCCAGATCTCCGACACCGTCAGCCAGTGCCTCGGCAAAAAGCCCGCCCCCAAACTCCCCTACGCCCTCGGCATGCTCATGGCCCTGCCCTTCGATGTCGTCATCAAACTCACCGGCAAGAACCTGCCGATCTCCAGCGCCCGCATCAAAAAGCTCTTCAAGACCGAGACCAAGTTCGAGGCCGACAAGATCCTCTCCACCGGCTATCAACCCAAGGTGCCGCTCAAGGAAGGCATCCACCGCATGGTCAACTGGTACAAGACCGAAGGCAAACACCAGGACGCCACCTGGCACCAACCCCCCGCCGAGCCGGTCATCATCGCCGACTGACCCGCGATCCCCCTTTCCTTACCCGTGCCCTTTTCTGTTCTTCGGAGTGCTCCGCGGTGTGTCCCCACGCTCACACCGCAACGATGCAGTCCCGGTCCAGCTCGCTCACGCGGATGTCCGCACCATCCCCCAACGCCGCCTCCAGCCGCCCCGCCAGCCGCTTGAGATACCCGCGTTCCGTGTTGCTGTGTCCCGCGAGCAGCACGCTCATCCCCGCCTGCCGGCACGCCAGGATCTCGTGGTGCGTCATCTCGCCCGTCACGAACACCTCGCACCCATCCGCCAGCGCCAGATCCTTGAGCGACCCGCCCGATCCGGGCACCACGCCGATCGTCCGGAACGGCCGATCATCCCCCGACAACGCGTACCGGATCCGCGCCCGCCCCAGGTGGCTCTTGAGCCGGTCTCCCAGTTCGCCGATCGTCACCGGCCGATCCAGTAGCAACCGCCGCCCGCTGCCCGCACGCCGGATCGGCTCGGGCACCAGCTCCACGATGTCGAACGCCGGCTCCTCGTACGGATGGAACTGCTTGAGCGTTTCGATCACGATCGGCAGCGACCGCCGCGCGCACACCATCTCCAGCCGACGCTCACGCACCCGCTCCAACCGCCCCACCTGCCCGATCGCCGGCTCCGCCCCGTCCAACGGCATGAAAGTCCCCTCCCCCTCCACGCTGAACGAGCACAGCCGGTAGTTGCCGATGCCCCCAGCCCCCGCCGTGCCCAGCGCGTTCCGCAACTGGTCCACCTTGTCCGACGGCACGAAGGTCACCACCTTGACCTCACGCCCCGGCTGCGCCGCGGTCGCCGGGGCCAGCCCGCGGCAGTCCCCGTGGATCACCCCCTCCTGCGCCTGACCCACCGGCGCGCTCAGCCCCTCGCACAGCCAGTCCGTCACGCCACCCGGCGCGGCATCCAACGCCGTGTGCGGCACAAAGATCGCGATCCCAGCCTCCGCCGCACCACGCACGATCCGCTCCGTGTGCGTCGCGTCCGTCAGCGCCTTGAGCGGATTCCAGATCACCGGGTGATACGCCACGATCGCCCCGGCGTGCATCTTCAACGCCTCGCCCAGCACCGCCTCGGTCAGGTCGATCGTCAGCAGGATCGGCCCCCCGATCGGACGCGAAGGCACCCCCAACTGCAAGCCCACGCGGTCCCACTCCTCGGCCGCGTGCAACGGAGCCACCGCCACCATCGCATCGATCAGATCCTGCACAAGCATGCCCGCCTCCTTCGCTGATCCATCATAGAAACCCGCCCCTACGCTCCCCCCGATGGCCTCCGATCCAACATCCACACCCGCCACGCTCACCCGCCGCGCCCACGCCAAACTCAACCTCGCCCTCGCCGTCGGGCCCCCGCTGCCCCCCGGCTCGCCCCACGCCGGCTACCACCCCATCGCCTCCTGGATGCACGCCATCGACCTCGCCGACGACCTCACCGT
>RFGH01000219.1 GCA_003696675.1 Planctomycetota bacterium | reverse complement strand
TCCCGCACCCGCCGGCCCGCCACAACCCAACCCATACACTCCGCCCATGCCAAGCCGACTCGCCACCCCGCTGCTCCTCGCCGCGATCGCCCTGCTCCAGGCATGTTCGATCCGCCCCACCTTCGAGGTCCGCGTCGAGAACCTCTCGTCCTCCACCGTCGTCGCCCAACTCGTCCGAGACCGCACCCTCGACGACGACGAGATCCTGGGCGTCGCCCGCATCCGCCCGGACGCCGCCGCCACCCTCGGCCCGGCCTCGGCCGACCCCCTCGACCCCGTCTACCTCCGCGTCGCCCGCCCCGAAGACCTCCAGTCCCTCCCCGACAACCACCGCATCGGGCGGGGCCGTTGGGTTGCCACCGTCACCGACGCCCCCATCACCACCTGGCACCGCTTCGCCGTCTCCATCGAGAAAGACACCACCCAACCACCCGCCGACCCCGCCGAGTAACCCTCCACCCTTCCGCATAGCCCCAACCACAGATCCCACAGAGACCGCAGGCCAAGGGCTTCACCGCCATCCCCCAGTCTGTGCTCTCAGTACCCCTCCGTGGTTGAATCACCTCACCGCTCCCTTCCTCACCCCGACCCCTACAATCGCCCGCTATGGCATGGATCACCAAGAACTCGGCCGAGACCCAGATCGAGCGGCGCAGCGAGCCCTACCTCACGCCCCAGATGCGTGACGAGCTCGTCAACACCTACCTGCCCCGCTACGAGGTCCGTAAGGGCGCCCTCTTCCCCGCCCTCCACATGATCCAGCACCACTACGGCTGGATCCCTCACCAGGCCATGCTCGAGATCGCCGAGGTCCTCGACATCACCCCCGCCGAGGTCTTCGACACCGTCACCTTCTACGAGGAATACTGGACCAAGCCCAAGGGCGAGCACCTCATCTCCGTCTGCCGCTCCATCGCCTGCGAGTTCTGCGACGCCACCAAGTGCACCGAGGCCATCAAGGCCAAACTCGGCATCGATGTCGGCGAGACCACCCCCGACAACAAGCTCACCCTCATCGAGCTCGAATGCATCGGCTCCTGCGGCACCGCCCCCGCCGCACTCATCGACGAAGACCTCCACGAAAACCTCACCCCTGCCCGATGCGTCGAACTCATCGACCAGATCCAGAACGGCACCTACAAGCACGGCGGCTCCGGCGCCATCAAGGGCGAGTGATCCCGCCGAAACGCTGAACGCAGAAGGCTCGAAAAGAAAACCCGGATTCAAACGCGAAGCACGCGGAGAACCCCAAGCGGCCGCTGTGTTCCTCGCATTCCACCTCCATCCTGACCCACTCTCCCCTCGGCGCGGAGCGAGGATGTTCATCCCCACATCCACCGCTTCGAGTCCTTCGCGACCTTCGCGTTGAAACTCCTCTTCCCCCCTTCTCTCCTCCGCGCCCTCTGCGTGATCTCTGCGACCTCTCTGCGTTCAGCCCCTTCCCCCCGATTTTCAAGCCCAACCACCCTTCCGCCCGACCCCCTGACCATGGTGCGCTCCCGACTTATCGCCCTCGCCGTGCTTGTCGCCTGCCTGCCGCTGGCCGCCTGCTCCTCCTCCGGCGCCAAGCGCGATGTCGTCGAGGCCATGGACATCGTCAACGCCAGCACCCACACCGTTCGCGTCAGCCTCCACGCCGGCGAACGCGTCCGGCTCGAGGGGCGCCCCATCCAGCCCCTCACCGACGGCCGCCCCGTCGAACTCGCCCGAGGCCAGACCGAGTCCCTCCGCGTCCGGCGCCCCCGCTCCGCGCTCCTCGTGACCAAGCGCGCCGACGACGAACTCGTCTACTGGCTCCGCGCCGAGATCATCACCCCCTCCTGGGACGACGACGCCGTCTTCTGGTTCGAACTCCTCGGCCCACCCGCCCCCCAGGTCGTCATCAAGAGCACCAACGCCAAGGGGTCCTCCGGGCTGATCGCCGAGTCGGTCGCTGTTCCCATCAAGCCCCTCGCAGCCGACCTTTACCCCTTCCGCGACCGCAACTACGCCTTCAAAGTGCCCGACACCGAATAGCCCCGCTCGCCCCACTACCATCCCGCGTGCCCCCGTCCGACAAGGACATCCCGATCTCCCGCGCCCTCGGGCGTTTCTTCGGCCATCTCTGGACCGCCGCGGCCAAGCCCCCGCCGCCCGACGCCCAGCCCAAGAAACGCACCGTCAGGGAGTCCACCGAGACCGCCGACGCCGAGATCGACGGGCGCCCAGCCACCCTCCGCCGCACGGTGATCGAGGAAATCGAGTTCAAAGACCCCCCCAAGGGCTGAACCCGTGCCGCACCGCCGGATCCCCCCACCAAAAAGAAGAAACGCCGGCGGGATGCTCACGCCGGCGCCTCTGGCTTTGAGAGAAGCATCCGGGTCTTCGTGCCGGACCCAAGCTCGGATTCACTCACCCGCGACGACGACGCGCCGCGAGCAGCCCGCCCAGCGCCAGCACCGAAGCGCCGGCCGGGCCGGGAACGCTGACGGCGAAGCTGGTCAGCTGCCCGCCGGCGTTGAAGCCCCAGCCCGTGAACCACTGCCCGTCGCGCGAGATGGAGGCCACCCCGCCCGGGCCGTTGACGGCGATCACGCCGCCGATGTCCATGGCGCCGGCGCCGGCCGACCACATGAAGTAGGTGCCGGTCGCGTTGTTGTCCCCGACCACCACGCCGGTGTCGCTGATCTGATTGGACAGGTAGTTGCTGCCCAGGTCCCAGAACTGGGCCGAAGCCGAGGAAGCCGCCGCACCCGCGGCCAAGGCGTTCGACGACATGATCGAGGTGCATGTCGGCGACCGCGCCAACCTCGAGTTGATCCTCGACTCGATGGGATCGTCGGAAGAGAAGCCGCTGACGATGAGCCGCAAGCTCGCGTACCGGGGCAACAGCGGCATCTGGGGCATCCAGGCGGAGGTGCGCGTCACGGCGCAGTTCATCGCCCCCAACGAGGACGACGCGTCGAGGCTGGATCTGGCGTTGGTGGGCGGTTTCACGCAGATGCGTCGGCTGCGGCCCGTCCCGCGTTGGCCGCTGTTCCGCATCGACAGCTACAACGACGATCAGAGCGAGCGGGTGGCCAGCGGGGTGCGCACCGCGATCGATCCCGACGCGGCCGATGATCCGTGGCTGGTCCGAGACTTCTGCACGGGCGCACTGCCGGAGATCCACGTGCGTCGCAGCGGGCGGGCGCTGGTCTACGAGGCCGGCGACGGGCCGGTCGGACGGCTGGGTGAGTTCAGTTGCTTCTTCGGCTTCCTCGACCGGGGAGACGTGCCGCGGTACCGCGACGAGATCAACACGACCGGCGAGCTGATCAGTTCGGTCTCGATGCCGGTCAAGACGGTGCTGTTCGATCTGATCGTGCACCGCGATCTGACCGAGGCGATGCAGCCGCGACTGGACCTGATCGGTCACCCGGCGACGGGGCACCTGGGGGCGGAGGGTGTCACGACGCTGCCGCACGCCGAGCGGCTGACGAACCTCGGGCCGGCGACCATGGTCAAGACCCCGCTGGTGCCCGACTACGACCGGCTCATCGCGCGGGTGTTTGATCGGGCGGGGTGGGATCCCCGGGCCTTTGTCTGCCTGCGGCTGGTGATGCCCTACCCGCCGATGCCGGCGAGCGTGAAGCTCAGCTACGACCTGCCGGATCGTGTTTAGTGGTGGCTCTGGCATTCGTGTCGGATCCGATCTGATAGAGTCATCGCATGAGCGCTCCGGAGATGGCACGGCTGGTGGGGACTTGTCACGCGGTCCTTTGCTTTGATGTGGGTTTTCAGATCGATCTGGACTCCTTGGAGCGGAGGCTGGGGGAGGCGTCGCGGTTGCGGGCGGTGCGGGTGCGTCGGCCCGCGCCGGCGTGGTTCGAGTATGAGCCGCCGCCGGTGAGCGTGACCTTGCCGGGCGAGCCGGTGAAGGTGGGCGAGTGGGCGGCGGACGCGGCGGTGGAGGCGCTGGTCTACGACTTCGGGGGGGTGGCGATCCGGTATCGCATCCCGTTCGACGACACGGTGGCGACGCTGGTGGATCTGGGTGCGGCGTTGTACGACCATGAGGGGTTGCTGGCGGATGCGCAGGCGCGGGTGGAGCGGCTGTGCGCGGGGGCGGGGGACGCGATCACGAAGCCGGCGTTGTCGACGCTGACGGAGGACTACGCGGTGTACGCGGTGCGGGCGTGGGAGGCGCCCGGGGCGGAGACGCCGGTGGAGTTCGTGGAGGCGTGCGAGCAGGATCTGTCACGCCTGCTTCAGGCCGAGCGGGGGCGGCTGAGCGCCGAGCGGGCCAGGCAGACGCTCAGCGCCCGGATCGGGTACTCGCCCGATGACCTCTCGATCGTGGACTGGAACGCGGCGATCCTGTTCGACCCCGAGCCGGAGGACATCCTCGCGGTGCTGACGCACGCCAACATCGAGCTGCTGGAGATGCGGTGGCTGGACGATCAGTTGGACCGGCTGCTGGACCGCGCCCATGACCTGATGGCGCGGGTCGGGCGGCGGTCGTACTGGCCCGGCGGGCAGACCGAGCGTGAGCTGCGGCATTTCGCGGAGCTGCAGACCGACAGCGCGCTGTTGTTCGAGGGGGTCAACAACGCGATCAAGCTGATCGGGGACCAGCATCTGGCCCGGGTTTATGTCGTCGCGAGCGATCGGTTGAATCTGCCGCAGTGGGACGCGAGTGTCTTGCGGAAGCTCGGGGTGGCCGAGAGCGTGTACCAGAAACTGAGCGACGCGGCCGGGAACAAGCGGATGGAGATCCTGGAGTGGATCATCATCATTCTGATCCTG
>RFGH01000006.1 GCA_003696675.1 Planctomycetota bacterium | reverse complement strand
GGGCGGGGCCTCGGTGCCCGGGGTGGTGGTGAGGGCCGCTTGATCGGTCTGGCCGATGGGGGCGTTGGCTTCTTCGGGGTCTTCGAGGACGCCGAGCCAGGTGATGGAGGCCGTGTTGGATTCCGGGCTGCCGAGTTCGGTCTGGTCTGGACGGTCGGGAGTGTCGGGTGACGGCGCGGGGTGGTGGATCTGGCGGGCGGCGACGGGCGGGGCGGCGGCGAGCCACCACGCGAAGCCCGCGTGGGCGAGGAGGCTGACGACGATGCCGGCGGTCAGCCCGGGCCAGGCTCGGTCGTCGGGCGGGGTCACGGGGCGGCGTGCTCCTGCATTGGTGGCGGGTCCGCTTGGCGGTTTCGGGCGCGGCCGACGACGGAAAACTGGGTGATGCCGGCGGCGACGAGCCTGTCGGCGAGCTCGATGAGCGCGCCGGCGTCGGCGGCGACATCGGAGGCGATGAGGACCGGGGCGTCGGGATTGTCGGCGCGGAGCGTGCGGAGGGATTCGGTGAGGGCGTCCGCTTCGATGGGGTCGCCCATGAGGGCGAGCGAGCCGTCGGCGAGGAGGGTGATGGTGATCGGTTCGACGCGCTGGGCGGGTGTGCCTGCGGTGAGTTCGGGCAGGGAGACGCCGAGGATGTCGGCGCGGACCATGAGGACGATGGCGAAGACGAAGAAAGTGAGGAGGAGGAAGACGACATCGATCATCGGCGTGAGCTCGATGCGGGTCGTGGTGTCGAGGCGTCGCAGGCGTCTCATGGGGGTGTTCCTTCGGCGTCAGCCCCTGGCCGCGGGTGTGCGGACATATTCGCGTCCGCCCCAGGAGGTTGGCTTGCCGCGGACGAGGTCGCTCCATGCCTCGCGGAAGATCGAGCCGACGAGCCAGGCGCCGATCGGGAACGCGGGCAGATCAAGGAGGGTGGCGCCGGAGCGGCGGTAGAGCAGGGCGAGCGAGACGACCCACGCGGCGAGTGCGATGGCGGCGATGGCGGCGGTGGCGATGCCGAGCGGGCCGGCGGTGAGCAACCCGGCGGCGAGCGCGCCGATTGTGATGCACGGGAGTACGACGCCGGTGAGTCGTGCGCGGAGTGCGTAGCGGCGGAGGCGGCCGCGTTCGCGGTTGGCCGACTCGGTATAGATTCGTTTCCAGCCTTTGCGGAACTCGGCCCAGGTGTCGTACATGTTGCATGTGACGAGCCCTTCGGCGCGGAGCAGTCCGGTGCGCATGCCGCGGTAGGTGAGGACGCGTGCGAAGGCGATGTCTTCGAGGAGGGCGGCTTTGACCGATTCGTGGCCGCCGATGGCGCGGTAGGCTCCGGCGTCGAAGAGCATGAACTGGCCGTTGGCGAAGGGGCGGCGGCGGGTGTGGTCCTCGAGATTGGCGCGGATGAGGGGGTACTGGCGGACGAGCTCGAAGCCGGCGGCGGTCTGCGCCACGCGCTCGAACCAGAGTTCGGAGCGGAGGGTGCAGAAAAGGCTGAGCATGTCGAGCCGGCGATGCGACGCCAGCGCGAGGCAGGCGCGGACGCAGGCGGGGTCGAACTCGGTGTCCGCGTCGGTGAAGAGCAGCGCGTCGGCGGACTGGGCATGCTGGGAGCGCTGGTAGCCGGACCATGCGGCGTGGACCTTGCCGGCCCAGTCATCGGGGCATTCGGTGATCTCGATGATCTCGAAGCGTGGGTCGCGGTCGATGGCGCGTTCGGCGACGCCGCGGGTGTCGTCGGTGCAGCGGTCGAGGGCGAGAACGACGCGGAGGCGGTCGTAGTCCTGTGCTTTGAGGGAGCGGATGAGGGTGGCGATGGAGCCGGCCTCGTTGTGGGCGGGGACGATAATGCAGAGTTTGTGGGCGGGCGGTTTTTCGTCGGCGAGGGCGATGCCGGCTCGGGCGGTGGGCAGGGCGGCGTCGGTGCGGAGGAGTTGGTAGCAGACGACGGCGGCGTAGCAGAACAGCCCGACGGAGAAGGCGATGCCGGTGAAGAGGAGGATGTCGATGGCTGCGGGGGGCATGGGTCTTGAGGAACGGTAGGTTGGGGGAAAGAGACGGAGAGACGAGGAGACGGAGAGACGGAGTGGGGAATGTCGGGGAGGGGATCGGCCGCGGAGAGCGCAGAGGGGGAGTTGGAGGGGGATGAAGAGGTCGCGAAGGTCTTGAGGAGTTTGAGAGCGAGGCGGATTTCCTGGGCGAAGCTGGCGCTGGTGGGGTTGTGGTTGGCGAGATAGAGCAGGCGTTCGATGGTGGCCTGGTGGATATGGGCGATGATTTCGGGGAGGCGTTTGGCGCGGAGGCGGCGGACGCGCTCCAACGCGAGCGTGAACTTCGGGTGATCGGACACCTGTTCGAGGGTTTCGAGGGTGATGTTGTGGGCGCGGCAGAGCCCGAGCTCGGTCATGGCGGGCTTGTGCCAGTCGTCGAGGACGGCGTTGATGAGGTCGAGGGTGATCTCGGGTGCGGCGGTGGTGTCCATGCGGGCAAGGTACGGCGGCCGCGTGGGGGTTCAAGGGGAATCGGGCGCATGGACACGAAGTTGCGCACAAGTGCGGTACATACGGGGAGGATTTTGAACGCAGGGGACGCGGAGGTCACGCGGATGGCGCAGAGCAGAGAAGAGTTTTCAACGCGAAGATCGCGAAGGGCTCGAAGGAGGATTGGTGATCGGAAAGGAACTTGACCACAGAGCGGCTGTGTTGGTTGTCAAGGGTGTGGTGCGGTCTCGATGCCGGTGCGGATGCGTGAGGATGGCCCCCTCCGTCACGCGGCGCGTGCC
>RFGH01000218.1 GCA_003696675.1 Planctomycetota bacterium | reverse complement strand
TTCCTCGGGATTGGGAGGTGACGCCCCTTGGCAAGATAAGCCAAGTAGCTGGTGGCGTAACACTTGGACGACAAGTAACGGGCCCGGCAGCCCTTGATGTTCCCTATCTGCGGGTCGCAAATGTCCAAGACGGATATTTGGACCTATCGGACGTCAAGACGGTTCGTATTCTTGCGTCGGAAGAGAGTCGATACATTCTGAGGTACGGAGATGTACTCATGAACGAGGGCGGCGACTTCGACAAATTGGGCCGTGGCACTGTATGGGAAGAGCAGATTGAGCGATGCACCCATCAGAATCACGTATTTCGGGTCCGGTGCGATGAAGGGAAGCTCCGCCCGTGGTTCCTAGCAGCTGTTTCGCAATCTCGAATAGGAAAGGCTTACTTCATCCGAGCTTCGAAACAGACGACCAATCTCGCCACGATCAACTCGAATCAGATTAAAGCGTTTCGCATACCATTACCGGCCCTCACTGAGCAAGAACGAATTCTTTTAGCTACGTCAGTGAGCCACGACGAGTTGGTAGCAGAGAACTCGATGTTGGCTAAACTTCGCCTACTCAAGCAAGGCCTGATGGACGATCTCCTCACGGGTCGCGTGCGGGTGACGGGTCTGTTGGAAGGGGACGACGGATGACCGCCGAGAGGAGGCCGAGCGTGGTGGCGCTCGCGGGGCCGAACGGGGCGGGGAAGTCGACGGCGGGGCCGGCGCTGTTGAACGAAACCCTCGGCATCACCGAATTCGTCAACGCCGACCTCATCGCTCAAGGCCTTTCCCCCTTCAATCCCGAGAGCGCCGCCATCGCCGCCGGCCGCGTCATGCTCGAACGCATCCGCGATCTCGGGCGCCGGCGCAAAACCTTCGCCTTCGAGACCCCTCGCCGGCCGCGGCCACGCGCGCTGGATCCGCCGGCTGGCGGAGCGGGGCTACCTCTTCCATATCGTCTTCCTGTGGTTGCCCAGCGCCGAGCACGCCATCGCCCGCGTCACCGACCGGGTGCGCCGGGGCGGCCACCACGTGCCCGACCGCGTCGTCCGCAGGCGGTATCATGCGGGACTGCGGAACTTCTTCCGCCTCTACCGGCCGCTGGCGAGCACCTGGCAGCTGTACGACAGCTCCCATCATGCGCAGCCACGGCTGGTGGCAATCGGTGGCGCGGACGCCACCGGAGCCGTTCTCGAAGCCGATGCCTGGCAGCGGGTGAAAGCGAGAATCGATCATGGCCCAGAAGACTGATCCGAGCCGAGACGTCACCGCCATCCTGCGCGAGCACGTCCTGGTCGAGAACGCCCTCGCCAAGGCCGCCCGCCAAGCCATCGCCGAGCACAAGGCCGAGGGGCTTCCCCTGGCCATGTGGCGCGACGGCAAGGTAGTGTGGATGTCGGCCGAAGAGGTCGAAGCCGAGCTGGAGGCGTCGTCGAGCGCTGCCTTTTCAAGACCGTAGGGGCAAGGCCTCGCCAGAACAGGGCTGCTCGTCTCGAGTCCGTGGTATCATCCCGTCCAAGACGAGCCGACGCCACAGCCAGCAGCGAAACGGACCGCCATGAGCCTGACCTTGGAAATCCCCGACGCCGTCGAGCAGGCGCTCCGCCTTCCCCGAGACGGGCGCAGAAACGAGCTGATGCTCGAGCTCGCCGTAGCGCTCTATGCCCGCGGCATCCTCTCGCTGGGCAAGGCCAGCGAGCTCGCTGGCATGAGCAAGATCGAGCTCGGCCTCCTTCTCGGCCGTCGCGGCATCCCTCGCCACTACGGCGACGAAGAGCTGGCACAAGACCTCGCCTATGCGCCTTGGAAGCCCATCTGAAAGAACATGAACAGGGTGACGCAGGCATCGCCCCTACGACCGGCACGGGGCGACCTGAGCAGCCCCCCTACCCGAGCCCCCCGGCGCAAACCGCCTAAGAAGCGACGCTCCACGCGTCTGAAGGGATTCGATTATGCTCAGGAAGGTGCTTATTTCGTAACCATCTGTTCCTTTCAAAGGGACTGTAACTTCGGCGAAGTCATAGAGGCTGAAATGCGGCCAAACGACTACGGGCGGATCGTCGAGGCAACGTGGGCCGAGATCCCCGAACATCACCCCACCACGATTCTCGACGAATTCATCGTTATGCCGAATCACATCCACGCCGTGATGTTCATCGTAGGGGCGACGCCTGCGTCGCCCGTGGCCACGTCACCCACGCCTGGGACGCCCATTCCTGTGGTGCCTGGTCCGAAACGGGGATCACTGGGCGCGATCATCGGATCCTTCAAGGCCAGCGTTACGCGAAAAATAAATCGCCTGAGGCAATCGCCTGGGATGCCGGTCTGGCAACGCAATTATTACGACCACGTCATCCGTAGCGAAAGGGAGCTACTGCGAATACGTACCTACATACAAGAAAATCCTCTACGTTGGTCTTTGGATCCGGAGAATCCGCAAAACGTGAAGAAGCCCTGACGAGTTGGGGCGAAGGAGGGCGAGGCAGGCCTCGCCCCTACGGCATTGCGACGCCTGCGCTGATCACAATTGATGGGGGCGCCTGGCCGGTCGCGCCTTCGTCGACGGAATTGCGCTAAGGTATGTAGTAGAGGAGGCCCCTGCATCGCGCGCGCCATCAAACGGCAGAACCAACGCCGATGAGCCACGGCCCCGAATACGCCCAGGTCGAGCGGCCCCTCCTCGAGCAACTCGAGGGGATGGGGTGGAACGTCGTCACCGGCAGCGTCGAGGTGGCACGCGGCAGCGGCCGCGGGAGCTTTCGGGAGGTGCTGAGGCGCGACGAGCTGCGGGCGGCGATCCGCCGCATCAATCTGCGCGACGGCGAGCCGTGGCTCGACGAGGGGCGGATC
>RFGH01000023.1 GCA_003696675.1 Planctomycetota bacterium | reverse complement strand
TCGCGGGCTCGGGGGAGGGGCAGACGAGCCATCTCTTCGTTCGAGAATCCTTGTCCTTGTCAAGGGAGCGGGAGCGGGCGTCCAATCAATGCGAAGGGCTGCCAGGCACTTGACCATGGACCTCTCGGGCACTCGACGGTGCAGCGATGGGTTCCGTTCCAAGGTCCGCTGTAGCTCGGCCCATTCGGCGCCAGTTAGACGGTTGGCTCACCCGCTCCCCTCCTCAAATCGTCTCCTTTCTCGGTCCTCTCGTCGGTTGTCTTTCGCCCTTGATCGCCATACCCGGCCTCGCTTGCCGAGCGGAGGCGGTGTCAAGGACGCGAAGCGCCGCGAAGCGGGCGGCGAAGCCGATCCTTGACACCGGCTTGGCTCGGCAAGATCATGCTGGGTGGGGATCATGCGGCGATCTCCAGGAGGCGGTACTCAGGCCGCCACAAAGCGTTTGAGGTCGAAGGGCTGGCGACGCCGCAGCATGAAGAAGGCCGCTCGGCCGAGCTTCGCTGCCAATACGCTCATCGCCTTGCCCTTGCCATGCTTGCGTTCCAGCCGCTTGAAGTAAGCCTGGCCGATCGGGTTCAGGCGCAGAAACAGAGCGGCTGCTTCGGAGAAGGCCCATTTGAGATGGACGTTGCCGATCTTGCCGGCGCCCCCTCCGCGTTTCCTCTTACCATCGGATTCCCACGATCCCCGCACCAGGCGGGCGTACGAGAGGAAATCTCCGACGCCTGGGAAGCGCGCGATCTGGTGAATTTCGTAGAGGAGCGTCATCGACAAGATCTTGCCGATGCCCGGAATCGAGCGCAGCAGGTAGAAGGTCGAAGCGTCGTGGACCTTCGCCTGGTGAGCGAGAAAGAGCTCGAGCTCGACGATCGTCTCCTCGTAGCGGTCGAGCAGCGCCATGTCGGCAGCGATGGACATCTGGACGTTCTCGTCATCGGCGAAGTGCTCGAGCAGCTCGTCGCGGTTCGCCAGCCGGTCGAGGCGCTTCTCGAAGGGCTCGAGGTTGTACTGCGTGTTGGTGTTCTGGATATGGGCCATCAGCTCGCCGCGCTTGCGGGCGAAGAACAGGCGCCGGCGCAGCAGGTCGCGCGTCGAGCGCATCTCGCGCGGGTAGACGTAGGCGTAGGGGAAGTTGCCGCCGCGCAGCAGGTGGGTGATCTTGTCGGAGTCGATGCGGTCGTTCTTCGACTTGCCGCCGTGGATCGCCTTCATGTAGAGCGCGTGGCCGAGGACGAAGGGGATGTCCTCCTCGAGGCAAAGGTCCGCGACCCAGTACCAGCAGAACAGGCACTCGCAGCCCACCACCAAGCCCTCGCGGTATGGGCTGATCAGCCGCAGGAACGCCTCTCGCTGGCACCGGATCGGTCGGTGGACGAGCTTGCTACCCGCCTGGTCGCGGATGCAGACGTACATCGAGCGGGCGTGCAGGTCGATCCCGCAGTAGTACTGGTGCTGTTCGGTGTAGAATCGCATCGAGGCCTCCTTTCGTGGAAGTTGGTGAATC
>RFGH01000022.1 GCA_003696675.1 Planctomycetota bacterium | reverse complement strand
CTCCGTCACCTGGACCTTCTGCGCCACCGCCCTCATCTGCACCTGGTATCCCGACGTCCCCATCACCGTCTACCAACCCGCCGCCGACGGCTCCATCCGGTTTTTGTGGGGACTCATCAGCTACCCGGTCAAGGGCGACCAGACAGTCACGCTCACTACCGGAGCTGTCGCATGGGCTCAGCTGCACATCGTCTCTCTCGTCCTGTCCGCCTATTTCATGCCGGTCGGGACGAAATAGACAGACGCAACCAGTTGAATAATAGCGACAAAGGGCCGCTGAGTGTTGGGCATGTCCCAGTTAGCGACAGAGCCAGCCGAGGAGCAGATCCCGGATACGAGTGCGACGCAACCCAACGACAACGTCTCAGACCCTGAAACCGTCCAAAGCGCTGTATTGGCGCAGATGACACCCGAACAGCGCATGCGCGTCGCCTCCGGCGAAAGCGTGCGCGATGTGCTGGCCCTGGGAGACCAGGTGCCGGCGGAACCCGATACCACGGAAGAGCCTAACAAACCGGATGGTCCAGAGGAGCCCGACGAGCCAGAAGAGCCCGACGAGCCGGACGAGGTTGAGGAGCAGGAAGAGCCGGACGAACCCGACGAGCCAGAGGAGCCCGACGAGCCGGAAGAAGCTCCAGCGCCCAAGCGCTTCCGGTTCACAAGCGAGGAGGATCGCGCCATCGCGCTGCTTGCCAAGGCCAAGGGTATTTCGCTACGAGAGGCCGCACGGATTTTTGAGGACGCAGGCAAGGCCAACGCCGGTGACGCCGGTGACAGCAAGAGCGAACAGCGCCCGGAAGAACAGCTCCCGCCGGAGGTGCAGGAGGTCCAGTCCCAGCAAGAAGCGCTCGAAGAGCAAATTTCCTCCCTGCTTGAAGAGCGCGCGAAGGCGATCGAGGAGTATGATACGGGCAAGGCGCTGGAGCTATCCGACAAGATCACCGAGGCCCGCATGCAATTGGTCCGGCTGGAGACGCGCCGCGAGGCGATCGAGCGTGAAGCCGCTTTGCGTGCCGAGCAGGAATACAAGCATCGGGCCGAAGCCTCGCGCGACAAGGTATTCGCGCAGTTCCCGCAACTGAAAAACCCGACGAGCCTGGAGCGACTGGCGTTCGACGCCTTCATCCAGCGCGCCCAGGATGACCCCGCTCGGGCAAGCATCTTCAGCGACCCGACGTGGCCGGAGAAACTGGCTGCGGATTTTGCCAGGACGACTGGGTTGCAGCCTCCTGCGCAATCGCATGATCGCAAGGAGCCGAAAAAGCCGGCTGCAAAAAAGCCAACCTCTCGACAAGTGCCGGCTGCGAAACTTTTGACCGGAGCCGACGGGCAGGAGCCCTCGTCATCCAGACCGAAACTGACACCGGACGCTGCGATCAAGCAGCTCCACGAGCTTGGTCAGGAGGGGCGGCGCACCCTGATCGACTTGCTTGGATGATGTAACCTTGCGCCGCAGGAGGTATTACCGCAATGGCATTTGATCTCAGTCTCATCACCTCGTATGAGGAGATGATCCAAAACAACCCACAGCTCCGCAAAGAGCTGTGGTCTGAATCGGTTCGGATTGACGCGCGCAATCGCAACGTCCTGAAAATGTTCATCGGCCCGGAGGGTTCTCGCAAGCCGATCTGCGAGAAGCGCGAATTGTCTGCCGGAGGTGCTCAGAAAGTGACCTTCACCACCGTTGCTCCAGTGCGCATGGCCGGAACGATGGGGGAGGCGGAGCTGAAGAGCCACACCGGAAAGATGGAATTTGGCGAGTTTGGCGTCGTCGTCGATATGCGGCGCTTCGCGATCTCGCACAACCAGCTTCTGCGTTTTCTTCGCTTCAACCGCGGGCTCACGCCGGCGCAGCTGAGCTACAAGCTGTGCGTCGAGCTGTGGGGTCGCATGGAGCAGGACGATCTCCAGATCGTGCCTCGCAACAAGGCTCTGTTTGCTCCCGACCAACCGAACGTCTTCTACATCGGCGGCGGCACGTCGGTCGATGACATTGTCCTCGGCGACACCTTCGACACGGCGACCATCGAGCAGGCCGCCAACGCTCTGGAAGGTCAGGGTTGTGCGCCGCTCGCGACCGAGGAGGATGTGTCCGGCTACGAGGTTCCGCAGTACGTCGTCTTCGGACCGAAGAAGTTCCTCTACACGCTGGAGAACGAATCGAAGTTCCGCGAGGCGATGCTCCAGGCTGGGGTTCGCGGGAACGACAACCCGCACTGGACCGGGCGTTTCCCTGCGTGGAAGGGCAACATCATCCACCGTCACCCGGTCGTTATCGACTCGGCGAATGGTCGGCAGGGGTCGCCGCTTGCGCCGCTTGCGCTCCTCGGCCAACCGCTCGCCAACGGCACGGCGACGGAGGTCACCGGTGGCGGCAAATACAACGCCGACGGATCGCTCACCGACCCGGTGTTGTTCGACTACTTCAGCTACTTCCCGGGCTTCTACTGGAAGACGCACACCTCGGAGTCCATTCCGAGCGACTCCAACACCTACTACGCGATGATCTACAACGTGTCGGGTTCGGATCGCGGCAAGTATGAGATCGTCTCCTACACGGCTTCCGGGAACGACGGCAACAAGCTGACGGTCACTCGGGAACTCGACGAAGCCACCTACCAGCAGAAGACCCGCCTCACGGTCGCGGGCCGCTACACCAACGTCCACCCGACCGGCTCGCTCGTCATCCCCTGCAACCGCTGGGGTGTGCCGATCGGCTACGCGCTGCATATGGGCGCCGAGGCGCTGTTCATGGCCAAGGGTGCAATCGACGCCGAGCGCATCCAGCACAAGGACGATTTCGAGAACGACGCCGGCCAGGCTCACGTTCACGGTATCGGTATCCAGGGGATCCGTGGGTATGCGCCCTACGAGGACACCCTTGGCCGCTACCCGAACTACCTGCTCATCGTCGGGGCAATGGATTATCCCGGCCTCAACCTCATCGACCTGCCGAGCGCGCCGACTACGTAATTTGTCTCCGCCCAACGAGCCAACAATGGCTCCATCTCGCCACTGCCGCCCCCTTCCGCCCTCCGCCGGGAGGGGGCGGTTCCCTTTCCGGAACACCAACAACCCAGACACCCATGCTCATCAAAATCCTCGACGAACGGCTCAACGGCTACGTCCGCAAGGTAGACGGGGCTTCAGGCAAGCTCTACAAATTCACGTGGTCGCCGGACCATAAAGCCTACGTATACCGGGCAAACTCGCAGGAGGAGGCTGAGGACTTCTTCACGCGCGAGAACACCTACACGAAGTTCGCACCTGTTTTCGCCCCATCGACCGAAGACACTGGGCCTGATGTTGGTAATGGGAAAGAGAACACGGCCGCCGCAGGGGTCGAGGAGGATCAGACGCAGCGAGAGGTGCTTTCGGCGATGCTCAAGGGTGTCGGCGTGGCGGTGCAAGAGAGCGATTCGCTCGATGTGCTTGAGCGGTTGCTGCTGGCCTACGATCGAGGTCGGGCGGAGGGACAATCGCAGGCGGCTGAGGCTGATGCGAAGGCCGCGGATAGCGCGATTGCCGCCGATGCCCCGAAGTCAGGACGGCGAGGGCGCAGGAAGAAGGTTGAGAGCACGTAAGAATGACCCTGCGCGAATTGAAGAACACGCTGGCGGGGATGTGGGGGTATGAAGACGCCTCCCTATTGCCCGACCAGGACCAGGCGGACCTGACGCAGTGGATCAACGAGGCGCTGGCGGAGTGCTACTCGCCGGTGGGGCCTGCACGCAAGCGCGGGGAGTGGGCGGAACGGTATTTCTCGGTGCTGCTGCCCGGGCCGCTGTCTGTGACGCTGGGGCTGACGCAGGGGTCGACGGCGATAACCGTCACTGGCGGGACGCTTGACCCGCGGTATGCCGGCAGTTTCGTGACGATTGGCGACCGGGTCTTCCGGTATGCCGGCAAAGACGAGTCGCTGAACGATCATCTGTTGCAGCCGTGGCCGGACGAGACGGGGAGCTACGCTGCCGTCGTGTATCACTCTGCGGTAGAACTGCCGGCGGATGTGGTCGATGTGGCGGAGCAGCCGACGGTTGTCAGTGTGGGGCCGCTCTATCCGGTGCCGGGCGCGGCCGGCGAGATTCTGTTGCGCACGAGCGCGTCTACCGACTTCATCGCCGAGGGTCGTGGCTATCTGCGTTCGATGCTGCGTCGCCGGTTCTCGGACGATCTGACCATCGACACGGGCGATCCGTATTACTACCACGTGGACAGCGCGAGCATCCGCCCGACGATCACGCCGAGGCGGCGACTGCATGTTTACCCGGCTCCGGACCGGAAGGTTGTCATCGAGGGGCGCGCGGCGATCATGCCGCCACGCCTGAGCAACGACAACGACGTGCCTGCCCTGCCTGGCGACGGTCTGGTGTTCGACATGGCAAGCAGCGTGCTGCTTCCGATCGCCCGCGAAATCCTCGTGCTCAACAGCAAGGGGCGACGCTTCGAGGGCGACGCGAAGCTGATCGCAATGGCTGCCGAACGTGCACGCTCACGGCTCAAGGACATGGCGAGGCCGCAACGTGCAAGAGGGCTGCGGGTTGTGCCGCGGCCGGGGTGGTAAGCGACAATGCCAAACCGAATCGAGCTGCTGGGGTATCCGACCGTCGAATGGACGGCGAACGGGACGCTGCGACGCATCACGCGCAGCTACAAGGTCATCGGTCCGGCGGTAGAGGTCGCCAACATCGGGTCCGAGGTGTTCCTTCCCTACGGGACGCCGGACGAGGAGTATGCGACGGCGGTGCTCGTGCAGCAACGTGTGGACCGGGTGGCGGAGCGGGCGGCGGAACTGCGGCTGACCCGCGTCTATCAAGAGCTGGCAACCGGCGCACTGACGGAGACCGGAGAGGAGACCGAGCAGGACGCCTGGGATCGCCGGACGATTCGGCGGAAGGTCTACCTTTGCCTGGCCAGCGAGGCGGATGCGCTGACGCCTGCGATCGGGTCGCAGCTCGGGACGACGGGCTTTTACCTGTTCGATGTGCAGGTTCAGGTGGAGGGCATCGCCGCGAGGCTGACATGCTCATACGTGTCGCTCGACGCCGGCGAGTTCATCTTTGCGACATCGACGCAGACAGATGCGGACGGGGTAAAGACGACAAGCGTGCGGTCGCTCATCCTGGAGAAGGATGTTGTAACGCTGACCCCGGTAAGCGGCCCGGATGAGTCGCTGGACTGGAGCATCAGCGACGGGGTGGCGGTTGTGACGCGGGCATCGAGGTCGATCGACGCGGCAGTGGTCACGTCGACGCGCACGGAGACGAGACACTCGGGGGCGCTGACCATCACCGTGCAGACCGGAGTTGGCCCGACCGATGGAACAGAACCGACGTGGACGGGGACGGGGGTTCTCTTTGAGTCGTCCCAGGACGTGCGCGGCGCCATCACTGTCTATCGGCGCGCCTGGGCGAGCGGGAGCGGGGAGATCGGTCGCGACACCGAGACGCGGTTCGGCGGGGCGCTGACGGTCACGACGGTGCGCTCGATCGGCGCGACGCGGGTTGCGGCAACCAACGAGTATGAGTATTCGCGTGACGAGCGAGACGGCTACACGCTGTGGACGAGCCGCGGCGCGAGCGGCACCGGCACGATCGAAGACACGACGGAGACGCGCAACGGGGGCAAGCTGACTATCCGCACCATCCGCTCCATAGGTGCAGCGCCTTCGAGCCCGGGGACAGGGTATGTGCTGGTCGATTCCGAAGATCAGTCCCGGGAGGGCTACACGCTGTATCTGCGCAGGTGGGCCAAGGGACAGGGGCGCGTATCGACGGGTACGAGCTACCGCTACAACAACAAGCTGGTGCTCGTCACCATCCGCTACCTGGAGTCTGACGACGAAACTACGCCAAGCGGAACGCTGGTGAACGAAAGCGCGGACGAGCGAGACGGGCACACCCTCTACACGCGCACCTACGCGGAGGTGGTCGGCGACGGTATCGTGCTCGACGAGACAGAGAGGCGCAACGGGGGCAAGCTGGTGCTGCGGCGCATCCGGCGGCTGGGGATCGCGCCAAGCGCTCCGCTACCCGCAATTGGCGGAACTGTCGTGCTGGTTTCTGAGCGCATCGATCAGGACGACGGTGTTGAGGTTTTCGATTACCGCTGGGCGGAGGGAAACGGGACGATTGAGACGGCGGAGTCTGTGTCAGCGACCGGGGTTGTTGTGTCCCGGACGATCACGGCGCTTGGCTCGCCGCCGACGACGCCAATGGGGTTTTACCTCTCCCGCACCGAACAGGAGGATCGCGACGGCGTGACCGTCTACCGCTATACCTTCGGCAACACAGCGGCAGTGCTCGTAGACACCGAGGAAATCCGCAACAACGGGAACCTGTTCGTGCGCAATGTCGTTTCGGAGTCGTCCACATTGCCGACGCCGACGGGCTATGTGCGGACGGAGTTCGGGTCGCGCGTGCAATCGGACGGTCGCACGGTCTACAATTATACCTGGGTCAAGGGTGACGGGCAGATCGCGCAAACCATCACGGCCCGCTCCGGTGGCCTACGAACCGTCGAGGTTGTGTCGCTTGGCACGAAGGTAACACCGGCCGGGGTTGTTACGGAAGAGGAGGAAGCGGAGATTGACGGGGTTACTCGCTACACAGTTACGGCTGTGCAATCGGCGTCCGGTGGCGACCCGACGAGCGATACTATGACATTCCAGAGGTATGTGCCCTTCACCTACCCCGGGCGGGCCAAGATCTACAATAAGAACATCGTTGGTGTGCAGCACGCTGTTGACGTCTACCTCGACCCGCCCGTCGAAGTCGATGTGCTTGCTACCGTAGAGGTTTCCTACCAGCTGACGGAGTCCGTTGGCACCCTCCCCTACCCGAAGTGGGCTCCGAATGAGTGGGCCACGGTCGTGGCCAATTGGATCGGCTGGAACGTGGCGCCGATTTCCAAGGTGCAGGGTTTGCGCGGATACCGCTCAGTCGATGAGGCGGAGATCACCATTGTAAGCAGTTCGGGAACGGACTACTCGATCATGGGCAGTCGAGTCTACGGCGCCTCTCCAAATATCACCGGATACGTCAAATGCGTCGGCGGACCTCCGGACCCTGGCGGAAACACCTACACGCTCGATGCCTACACCGACCTTGCGTTTGTCGCCGCCGACGGGACGAAGTATTACCGCAAGACGGTCATCTACGCGACCATTCCTGACCAGCCCCCGCTTCCGACAATCTGAGTTTCATTTTCAACTCGTTGATGCGACATGCTTTACCCACCGACCAACCCTGATCGACCGATGGGCCACGGCGGGGCAACTATACATTCAGGCGCCCAACCCGGCGCGATAGCCGGCACGTTGCAGGACGGAGTGGACGAGATCCCAAGGCTACCGGACGCGAACGAGGTCGACACATCGTCCGGAGGGGGCTCCTCCGGCGGCAGTCTCCCTCCGGGCTACAGCTGGGAGGAGTTCACCATCTGCGCGAACGGGGTGCCCGAGACCCGCTGGTGGCCGACGTGGACCGCCAACCCCAGCTGACGACGACGCACCATGCCGACGGTCAGACAATTCCGCTACCCGCAAGCGTTTCCTGTCATGAGGTCAACCTACAACGGCGCCCTCTACTGCATGCCGTCGATCGCGCAACCGCCGAATATCTCCCTGGAGGACGCCATGCGCCTGACCTGGCTGACCCGCCGGGTGGCTGTCGAGGTTGCCGGAGTCGTGAATTACACGACCGAGAGTTTGCAGGGCGACCGTTACGACTATGCGGTCGACTTCACCGGGTCGGTCATGGCCGCCGGGCAAAACCCGGCATGGGCTGTCTCGACGTATCTCGGGGCCGGGGTGTACATTCGTAGACAGGCCCTGTACCAGACGCCCGACCCCGACAATGGCAGCGCGTATTCGTCCACACCCGTCCCCGTCGCGAGTTACCTCACCTACGACTATCGCGCACCGCACGAACGTGTGTGTATGGAACGCGGGGACTTCGGTGCCTTCTGGCCCTGGGACATCGCCGGGCACTGGCTCGGAGACTTCGTCTCGCGGCTGGGGTGTCGCATCTACCGAGCATCCGGCGGCGGATGGCACTTCCGCGAGTGGTCCCGCGTCGTGAAGGGAGACGTAACGGTGGCACTCTCTCCTGCGCCCGCCTCGCCATCGACGTGGGCCTATACTGTCGCCATCCTGCCAGTCGCGGGCAACCCGCCGATCGCGCTCGACGCAGTCGTTACCGTTTACGCACCGAACCCCGTCGTGAGTTCAAGTCATTCGTTGTCCGTCAGCTACACGGTCGATTTCTACGACCCAGCTTCCCTCTGACCTTTCCCATGCGCTACTTCTCCATTCCAGCTTTCCGCGCGATCGAAACGAAAACCGATGCCTCCGGGCAGGACCGGACGGTGCTGCGTCGTGCAGACGGGGTGGTGTGCGTGCCGTCGCGCTCGCTTGGCGGTGGGCCGCGCTGGCGTGTAGCGTGGGGGCTGGACGACCTTGGCGCGCAGGTGGAAAGCGCGCTCGCCGGCGCAGACCCGGCGAAGACGCATTTCGCCCTGGTGTCGCGGGCTGGGGTCTTGCTGCTTGTGGCCTGGTCGATGGCGCGCGGCGAGGCGCTGGGACTGTGGCATGTCAAAGGCGATGCCGACGGTGCCGACCTATTCGCAGACGACGGCGTGACCATCACCGCGCCAGCCACCTCGACGTGGCGCGACAAGGACGGGCAGGCGCCCTGGTATTTGTCGGTCGTCGGCGGCGAGTTGTGGTTTGGCAACGGGGTCGATGCCAATTTGCGCTGGGATGGTGCCGGCCTGGTCCTGCTGGAGCCGTCTCCGCCGTCGAACATCTACGCCGGCGCGCGCGTCGCGATCCCGCCCTGCACCAGCTTCGCAGCGACGTCCACGCAGTCGATCATGGCATGCGGCAATGCCGCGCAGCCGCTTCGCATCTGGATTACCGATACACCAAAAGCAGACGAGCCGATCGTCCGGGGGCTGCGATCGCTCGATCTGGATTTCGTGGACCTCGTGCTGGTCGGTGCTACCCGAACAACCGGGATTTCCGTCTGGCAGGACTACGTCACGATCCACACCGACGCGCAGCCAGTGAATCTCTACGGTGTCAACCGCGACATCGAGGGCGGCTGGAAGGCCGAGCAGCGCGTCTCGCCGACCAATGCCTCTGCCCCAAACCCCAATTGCGCCCGCGATGCCGTCGGCTTCGGACCGTTCTACTTTGGTAGCGACGGAGAAGTCTACAAAGACGAGTCCACCCGGGTCGGCCCCTACGGGAAGAGCGTGCAGCGCGACCTGGAGGTTGTGACGGCGGAATCCTGGGGCGACTGGAACCGGCGTATGCGCAGGCCGCTGGATGCTCGCTACACCGCGACGCTGTTCGACCGCAAAACCAGCCTCTATTGGTTGTTTGCCGCTATGGAGTCCCCGTCGTCGCCCGTCTGCCTGTGGTGCTACAACGCGGCAAACGACACCGCATCCGGTCCCTTCCCCTACCCTGACGCGGCCGCCGCCACGCTGTTGCGCAACGAATTGGCCCGGACAACGGCGGTCGTGGTCACGCGCGAAGGGGCATTGCTCTTCGCTGAATTGAGCGCAGTTGACGGCCGCGAGGCGTGGGAGGTGGACACCTACGACACGGCCCTTGGAGCTGAGTATGAGGAAACAACGACGCCACCCACTTCGCAACCAGGGATCACCACCGTCGGGCTCACGTCCGACCGGTCAGGCTTTGCCGAGGTGCTCGGCAGCCGCCGCATGGAAATGCCGAATGCCTGGTCGGAGTTCGCCGAGGGGACGTCGCTCACGCTTGCGCGCTACTACCGCAACGCGCACCTGGCTGTCGTGGAGCTGTCCCACCTCGACCTCGGCAACGGCGACATCCTCAAGCAGTTCCTCGAAGTCCGACTGAAGTTTCGCCCGCAATCCCGCGCCTGCGTCGGTGTCTACGCGCAATCGGAGCGCGGACAGCGTTCCGGTCGCTGGTTCGGGCAGGTCTACGGTCGCGAGGATGTGCGCGTGCCGATCCGGCTTCTCGGGCAGCGCATCCGGCTGCGGTTGGTCATGGTGTTCTTCAACGACGACCGGGCCGAGTTGCGCGAGGTGACGATAGGGTACCTGCCGGTCGGTGACAGGTAGGCCGGGTTTCGATCAGTGGCCGAGAGCTGCTACTGAGTTGCTCCGATCGTGCCACTCGACTTCGACCCGGGCAAACCCCCGCCGCAGTTCGTAGTAGCGGTCCAGAAGGGCGTTGATGCGCTTCACGTTCCCGGTGCGCGGGCGTCTTGCCTTCGTCACCCAATTCACAACGTTGGTGGAGTCAGTAAGGATCCGATAAGCGGTGCGCCGGCGCTCGGTTTCGCTGTGCGTCCGGGTCAGGTAAGCCAATACCTCGCACAGCGTCTCGATTTCGGCGGTGTTGTTGCTGTGCTCGGGTCCCGTGCCGAAGTCGATGCGGTGCGGGCTGCGTTCGCCTTCCACCAGGAACGATCCGTAGGCACGGCCGCCGAGGTTGGGCTGGAAACCGCCGTCGGCGATGATGGTGACGGTGCGCGCCGGCGGCTCGCGAGTCGCGTTGTGTGTACCGTACCCCTGGGTGTCATGGTCAAAGATTGTGAGTTGTTCGGGCATCGAGACTGTTTGTTTTCGGGCCGGGATCGGGGGGCTGTTGCCCCCCTCTGTCCCCTTCTGTTGGAAGGAGGGGAGCGGACACACCTCCCCCCGTACCCCCATGAATCGACCTTGGGAATACGGGGGGGGAGGAGCTTCTCTGCGCACTTCCGTCGGCATGTCGGGTATGCGTTTTTCTCCACCGAGTCTTTGTCGGGAGCAGGTTGGCCCCGCCTTTGTCCCTCTCGATGGCCCCTCTCCAACGGCGGTCACGCCGTCGGACCATTTTCCGCTCAGGCCCACGGAGTTCCACCGCTCGTGCCTGAGCACCTATACCAGAGCACTCCGTTCCCTGCGCGGGCGGTGATGGGGTCTCCTTTTTCTTCTTTTGGGAACGGGGAAAAAGGAAAAGCCCGGGGCATCGAAATTGACGTGCCTTGCGGCTTGCCCCGGGCTTCCAAGGAGAGCGTTGACGTTTTCTACCCCAAAAGCGTCGGTGTCAATCTCGATGTTGCGCATTTTTATGCGCTGCCGATCGGGCGGCGTCAACAGGAAATTTCGTCGACCTGTCCGACGGTCCAGAACGGGATGAGGGAGTCGGGCATGAGGTTGTGGGCGTAGCAGTCGCTCGTCACCTTCGGGTCGTAGTGTCCGCCCTGCTGCTGGGCCGCGAGCAGCCCCTTGGTTTTCACCGTGAAAGAAAACCAGAGCTTGCGTAGCTCATGTGTGGGCTTCTTGACGGAGCTGTCGATGCCGTGCCGTCGCAGCCAGGCGTTGAGCCGCTCGAACACGGCTTCGTTGCGCTCTGTCGGAGTGCCGTCGATGATGGTCGTGAGCGAAGTGCGGGACTGCCGCAGCGCCTGCCACACCCACGGCGCAAACTGGACGCGCCGGCCGTGGCCGTGCTTCGGGTTGAACTTTCCCCGGGCGCGCAGGGACATGGTTGGGGTGCCGTCGATCTCCTCCACCCAGGACCATTCTGCGGCTGCGGCCTCGCTCTTGCGCAGCCCGAGGTGGACGCAGAGGACGAAGGCGCGCCATGCGTTCGGGTCGTCGCGGCGGAGCTGCGGAGCCGCGGCGAAGATGCGCTCGATGACGCCGACCGGAAGCAGTTCGTGGTATTTGCGCCGGTTGAACATCGGCACCTCGAAGAAGCTGGAGAGGTCCGGGATGTTGATGCCGGCGTGGCGGTAGACGGACATTGCGGACTTTGAAAATACGGCCCGCGCCTGCCGCAGGATGGAGTCGCAGCTGATCTGGCGTGAGACAACCTCCTCCTCGTCCGGGTCGTCGCCGAGGGTGGCGAGGAATGCCGCCTGGTAGTCAAGGACCAGCTTCCCGGTCAACCGCGTCGTGGACATGCGCTCGAAGGGCGTCCAGTCGATGGCGCGTCCGGACTGGTCGTCGAACGCCTTGCGCGTCCGCTTCGCCTCTGCATAGCGCAGAACGTGGACGAGGGATGCCCGGTATCCCCTGGCGGTCGAAGCGGCCACCCTGAGCGTCCTGGTGCGCACAGCAGCCTCTTGGCAGCGGAATACGTCACCGATCAGCGCATACCCAGCCCGGCGTTCCGCCCCGCGCAAATCGAAGCGGGCCAGTGCGTCGTCGAGTGTGTTGGTGCGCACCGCGAGGAACGCCGCGATTTCGTCGGCGAGCCTGGCCGCGGCCTCGGCATCGGTGCCCAAGGGGAAACGCACCTCGCGGCGGTTGATCTGCTTGCGAAACACAAATCCTTTGGACCACCGCCGCTCGCCTTTGTAATTATAGCTGAGCCGTTCGATGACCACGCGCATGCGGCGGCTGCGGCGCCGGACAATCGTCCCGTCGGTGAGCTTCCATGTCTCCCCGTTTTTGATAATTTTCCCGTTTTCCTCGCTCATGATTCTTGACGGTTTTTTGCCGGTTTTGAGGTCTGCACTGGCCTGTATGCGCAGTAAAATGCGCTACCGCCTCTGTCGGGGCAAGCTAAATAACGCCCCATACAGGAGTTGCGTAAGTAACTGAAGATCAGGAGGTTTGGGGTTCGACTCCCTACGGGCGTGCCACTCGGAACGGCTTGATGCTCAAGCACTTGAGTAATCGATACGCATGAAAACTTGACGCTCCGCCGAGGTTGTCTTAGCGATTTCTTGCCGATTTGTGGCAGAGATCGAAAGGCGAAACATGACAGACCCGGTGGACAAAGCGGCGGAATTGGTCCGTCAGAGCAGGACGGCGCGAAGTGCTTTTCTCGCCTCGATGACCAAGGCGTTCACAGACCTTGTTGAGCGGCAATACCCCACG
>RFGH01000217.1 GCA_003696675.1 Planctomycetota bacterium | reverse complement strand
GTTGGGGGGTGTAGACTCAGCCCATGATGCGCCGGCGTCGGGCGAGTTCGGCCGGGATGGTCTTGATCATGCTGATGCTGGTCGAGGCGATGCTCGTGCGCTCGGCGGTGCTGGTCTCGCATGATCACCCGGCCGGCCCGGACGGGGTTGGGCCGGTGATCGGGATTGCGGAAGGGCTCGAAGTCCATCCGCTGCCCCGGCAGGGGCAGGCATATGAGTCGCCGCACGGATTGCTGAGCGCGATCGGGCTGGATGACGACTACCGGCCGCGTGTCGGTGGTGGGGTTGGCGTGGTTCCCCCCGCGCGGTCGTGCTTTGCGCTCCGCGATGCGATCGGTCCGGTCATTGCGGGGATCGTTCCCGAAAGGTGTCACGGCAGGCTGACACCCGGGCTTCGTTCGACGGTGCTGCGGTTGTAGCGATCGGTCTGTTGCGGATCGATCACGAGCACAACCAGGTTGCATCACCTTTCAACGGAGCAATGCCATGCAGACGCAGGCGTCGGTGCCGGCGACCCTCGAGGGGTCGGGCGAGTTCTATAGCCGCGTGTACGGGAGACTGTACCGGCTCGGGTATCACAGCAAGGACGGGTATTCGCACTCCAAGGCGATCGTGGAGGCGGTGCGGCGACGGGACATCCCGGTGTCGTCGGCGCTCGACATCGGGTGCTCGACCGGGTGGGCGGTCGCGGAGTTGGGCCGGCACGGCGTGCGGGCGGCGGGCGTGGATGTGGCCCCGAAAGCGATCGAGATTGGGCGCAAGCGCGGGCTCGATGTGCACCTGGCCAGCGCGACGGACCTGCCGTTCGAGGACGGGGCGTTCGAGCTGGTGATGTCGACGGACTGCTTCGAGCACCTGCGGCCGCAGGATGTGATGCGGGCGGTGGACGAGTCGTGGCGGGTGGCGTCGCGGTATCTCGCGTTCAAGATCAACCCGCGTTCGGACCGGAACCGGCTGTGGCGTCTGCTGGCGGGGACAAACCTGCACCTGACGCTGATGCCGCTGGAGGCCTGGGTCGCGCTGTTCGAGCGCAAGGGCGGGCGCGTGATCGAGGTGCCGGGCGTCAACAACGAGGAGTTTGTGATCGAGAAGCCCGGGTGAGCCGGCGCGTCGGCGGCGGCTCTCGCCGGCGATGAGGCGGGCGCCGCGGGACCAAGCGGGCCGTTCGTTGAAGCCGCCGACAGCGGCGCTGCGCGGGCGGGTGATGGTTTGGGGTTCAGGCGTGGGGGATGCTGAGGGCCGCGGGGCGCGGCCGAAATTCGCAAATGGCAAAGCGATAAAGTGCAACTCTGGAGGGGAGATTCGATCCGGATTTGCGGTTTATCGCTTTGGTATTTGGAGTTTTACGCATCCGCGGGGCGGATTGGGGCGAGTAGAATCGCGTCATGCGTTGGAACGGTCGGTCGATCCGGGACATCGAGTCGGCGGGGGAGCGGTTTCGGGCGCAGCACTCGGCGTGGCTGACGCTGGCGATGCTGACGGGGCGGTCGTACCCGCGGATTCCGACGAAGCGGACGGATCTGGGGGGGTATGACCGGCTGCGGGCCCGTCCGGGGGGTCTGGCGCGGGCGGCGGCGTGGTGGCGGGCGGCGTTGTCGAAGGTCAATGATGTATTCTGAATCAGGGGTCGGCCTGTACGGGTTGTCCGCGGCGGGATCGGCGGGTTCGCTCACGGGGGCGGGCGTGCCGGGCCGATGTGGCGGGTCCGGGATGGGCCGGTTTGCCAGAGGGAGTCTGCGCCGATGAGCGAGGATGGGATCCGGACCGCGCCTTTGGGCACCCGATGGGTGCGGAAGATGGCGATCATCATCGTGGTGCTGCTGGCGTTCGGCTCGTGGGGCCTGTACGACGCGGTGTCGGTGTATCCGGCGCGGGGTGAGCGGTATGCCCGGTGGGCGGAGCTGCAGTATCTCGAAGCGGCGCAGCGTGCCAACGGGGAGGACTTCGGCATTTTCGAGCGGGACACTTCGGTGCCGAATCCGCGCGAGGAGTATGAGCGGCTGAACGAGCCGGAGCGGAAGCGGACGAATCTGGCGGACAGCGCGAACACGAGTTCGACGCGGCATCTGCGGGCTTCGATGCAGGTGGCCCGGCTGAACTGGCTTGAAAGCCTCAAGCGGATCGGGCAGCTCAAGCCGGAGCGGACGACCTTCGAGAATCCGCGGGCGCGTTTGGAGGCGTTGCGGCAGGAGGTCAGCGCGACTGCCACCCCGAAGCCGCTGGCGGGGTATGACATCCCGAGCCAGTGGGCGATCATGGGCGTTTGCTGGTGCATCGCGCTGGTGATGATGGTTCACTTCGTGCGGGTGGCGTCGAGGAAGTATCGGTGGGATCCGACGCGGAAGGCGTTGACGATCCCGGGCGGGGCGACGATCGTGCCGGATGATCTGGCCGAGGTGGACAAGCGGAAGTGGGACAAGTTCATCGTGTTCCTGCGGATCAAGGAGGGGCGTCAGCCGCTCGGTGGGCAGGAGGTGCGGGTGGATCTGTACCAGCACGCGGAGCTGGAGGACTGGGTGCTGGCGATGGAAAGGGAGGCGTTCGGTCCCCAAGAAGAGGGCGGGGACGCGGAGGCGCCGGCGGGCTGAGCGGGGATCGGGGTGCTGGATCGGGAAGTTGGGGCGGGAAGGAGTGACCGGTGCTGACCTGGCTGGCCGCGGGAATCGTGGTCGTGTGCGCGTGGCTGGGGGTGGGGCTGGTGGCGGTGACGCTGCCGGGGATCTGGTT
>RFGH01000216.1 GCA_003696675.1 Planctomycetota bacterium | reverse complement strand
GCGTCCGCGCCATCCCCGGCGCAATGCCCCCCGCTCCCACCACGCCGATCTCGGTCAGCGTCCCGTCGGCCGACAGCAGCGTCAGGTGCGCCGCGTCCTTCTTGCCCGCCAGCGCGATCAGCGCTGGCCGGTCCCCCGCCGCCACCGACTCCCGCGCCACCGCCGCCGTCGGCACCGCGATCACCCCGATCCCAAGCGCATACCCCAGAGTCTTCGCCGTCGTCGTCGCGATCCGCAGCGCCGTGAACCCCCCCGGCCCCACCGACACCGCGATCGCTTCCAGATCACGCGCTCCCACGCCCGCCGCGCCGCACGCCCCGTCCACGGCCACCATCACACCGTCCGACGCACGCGAACCGCCGTCGAGCGCGCACGAACCGAGCACTTCCACGCCATCCACAGACACGCGCGCCACGCACACGCCCGCGCCGCCCGACGACGGGTTCGATGCCTCGATCGCCAAGATCACTCGCGCACGCTGCTCCATCCGTTCACTGCCCGTCCAACCGACGGCGCCGCTCCTTTTTCTCCGATTGTTGCTTCTTCTCGTCCAGACGCCTACGCACCGCGCCCTTGCTCGGCTTCGTCGGCTTGCGCTTCTTGGGCGGCACCAACGCCCGCGTCACCAACTCCGACAACCGGTCCACACACGCCCGACGGTTCCGCGCCTGCGACCGCGTCGAATCGTCCTGGATCAGGATCTCGCCCGCCTCGGTCAGAAAACTCGCGGCCAGCCGCTCCAGCCGCCCACGCGCCGCCTCGGACATCGGGATCTCCTCCAGCCTGATCCGAAGCTGGCACTTCGTCGCACGCTTGTTCACATGCTGCCCGCCCGGCCCCGAAGACCGCACAAACGACACCCGCAACGCCCCCGCCGGCACCACCACCCGCGGCCCGAGCCGCACCCCATCCGGGGGCGACCGCAGGCTCTCAGAACCGGCATTCTCGGGCGTGGACGCATTCACGGACCCGGGGCATAGCACGCCCGCCCAGCAATTGCAAGTGCCGTCCATCGCCCATCTTGCAGCAAAAACCATTCGACCTGCACCGTTGACCTCGCCCGGGGTATCGGCGATACTCAGCGTTGCACCCCGTGCCGGACCCGCCAGCCCCTACAGCCCGGCGGACACCGGCCCGGACACCCAACCACCGGCCCCCCCTCAGGGGCCGCACCCAATCTGACCCACGCCCCGGAGGGGCGTTGAAAGTGAGCGGCTAATGCAGACGATCACGAAGAAGCTCCTTGTGGACCGCATCGCCGAGGAAAACGGCATGCAACGCACCCAGGTCAAAAAGGTGCTCCAGGACTTCCTCGACCATGTGATCGACGAACTCGGCGAAGGCAACCGCATCGAGTTCCGCGACTTCGGCGTCTTCGAGGTCAAGTACCGGGCCGCACGCACCGCCCAGAACCCCAAAACCCTCGAACGCGTCCCCGTCGCCGCCAAACGCTCCGTCCGCTTCAAGCCCGGACGACGCATGCGCATCGAAATGGACAAGGTCCCCGCCGAGCATGTCGAGGCCGTCATCGAAGCCAAGAAAACCGCCACCGCAGACGCACCCGAGGTCGTCGTCGAACGCGATATCGTCGGCTCCATCGGCAAACCCCACACCGAGTCCGTCGCCTCCCGATAACACTCCCCCCATCACCACGCACCACAACCCGCGCCCAACGCGGGTTTTTTCATACACTCATCCTCCACCAACCTTCCACGCCCGCCACACCAACATGCCGCTGACCATCCTCCACATCTCGACCCGGCTCATCCTCGGCGGCTCCCAGGAAAACACCGTCCTCTCCTGCGAAGGCCAAGCCAATCTCGGACACTCCGTCCACCTCGCCTTCGGTCCAATCTTCGGCCCCGAAGGCTCACTCCTCGACCGCGTCAAAGCCTTCCGCACCCACGACAACCGACGCATCGAGCACCATGAAGTCCCCCACCTCGTCCGCGAGATCGCCCCCCTCGCCGATCGACGCTGCCTCGCCGAACTCACCCGCCTCATCGAGCGCACACGCCCCGACATCGTCCACACACACTCCTCCAAAGCCGGCATCCTCGGCCGCGCCGCCGCGTGGAAGGTCGCCCAGCGCTCCCCGAACCGCCGCCCCGCCGTCGTCCACACCATCCACGGCCCGCCCTTCATGCCAGGCCACGACCTGAAGACCCGAATCAAGAATCACCTCTACACCCTCGCCGAACGCCACGCCGCCAAACGCTGCCACACCATCGTCTCCGTCGCCGACGCCATGACCGAGCAGTTCCTCGCCCGCCGCATCGGCCACCCGGACCAATACATCACCGTCCGCTCTGGCATGGAGACCCAACGCTACCTCAAGCCCGCCCCCGGCGAGACCCGCGACGCCGTCCGCGCCGAACTGAATATCCCCCCCGAGGCCTTCGTCATCGGCACCGTCGCCCGCCTCGCCGAGCACAAGGGCCACGACACCATCCTCGACGCCCTCGGCAACGACCTGCGCACCGATCCCCGCTGGCGCCTGCTCTGGGTCGGCGACGGCTGGTGGGCCGACCGACTCCTCGCCCGCGTCCGCTCGATGGGCCTCGAAAAACAGGTCATCACCACCGGGCTCGTCCCCCAGGAACGCATCCCCGCCATGATGCGCGCCATGGATGTCCTCTGCCATCCCAGCGAACGCGAGGGCCTGCCCCGCACCGTCCCCCAAGCCCTGCTCTGCGCCGTCCCCGTCGTCGCCAGCGACTGCGACGGCACCCCCGAAGCCTGCCTCGACCCCTTCACCGACCCAACCATCCCGCCCGCCCGCGCCACCGGACGCCTCTTCCCCGTCGGCGACGCCGACAAACTCCGCGCCGCCATCCGCTGGATGCACGAAAACCCCGCCGAACGCAAACGACTCGGCGAGCAAGGCCGCGCCCTCTGCGCCACCACCTTCAGCGTCGAAACCATGATCGCACGACTCGAAACCGTCTACGCCAACGCGCTCAACCGCGCCGATGCGACCCGGTCCCGATAGCCGTGACCACCAGTCCGGTATTCACCAAGACCCTTCGAGTCCCTCGCGCTCTTCGCGTTTCAACTCTTCTCTTCCCCGCACCCTCTGCGTGACCCTCTGCGACCTCTGCGTTCAGTCCCGCTTCTCTTTCATCCGCCGCATCGTCACGACCGGCCCCGCCAGCGCGATCGCGTGCAGCACCAGCAGCGTCCCGGTCGTGATCATCGACCCCACGCGCACACTGTTCTCCATCCCCGAAGCGATCGGGATCGGCGTCCCGTTCTTCCCCCAGCACCCGCAACCCGAGGTCTGCAGCACCGCGTCCGGCACCATGCTCAGATACACGATGAAGAACACCACCAGCCCCGCCGACATCACCAGCACCGTCCGCCCGAACGCCTTGCGCAGCTCCGACCCCAGCACGAACACCATCAGCAACGCCAGCAGCAGCTCGACCATCGGCAGCACCATGCCCAGCAGCCGGTACTCCACCGGGATCACCCCGTGCTGCTCGATCACCCCCAGGAACTTGTCGATCGAACGGATCTTCGACACCCCGGCATACACCCACGACGCCATGATCACCAGCACGGCCAGCCGCGAGATCCAGAACTTCGGCTTCGGGGTTGCCTCGCCGCCCATGGTCGCATCCTTTGTCATGCCAGCATCTTAGGGGAACACCAGCTCCCGCCGCCCGAAGTCCAGCCGCATCGCCTGCTTGGCCCGGTACAGCGTTTCCTCGGCCGCCGCGTTCGCCTTCTTCGTGTGCTCCCGCAGAATCTCCAACACCTTCTCGTCGCCCTTCTCGCCCGCCAGCTCCGCCCGACGCTCACGCATCGGCGCCAGCAGCGCGTCGATCGCCTCGGCCACCTCCACCTTGATGTGGCCGTCGCCGATGTTGTCCCCCGCCGCGTACCGCCTCTCCAGCTCCGCCACCCGGGCTTCATCACGGATGAACGCCCGCACATACTGAAACAGACTGTTGTTGATGTCCCCCGGCTCGTCCATCGCCACGCGACCCGTGTACAACCCGCTCAGCTTCTTCTTGATCTGCTTGAACTCGTCCGTCAGGAAGATCGCGTTGTTCAGGCTCTTGGACATCTTCAGCTTGCCGTCCGTGCCCACCAGCCGCGCCACACGCCCCACCTTGCCCTCGGGGATCGGGAACAGCCCGCCGGCCTTCTCGTAATCAGCATCTTCCGTGTGCGGGTCCACGCCGCAGTACAACTGGTTGAACCGACGCGCCACCTCGCGGCACGGCTCGATGTGCGCCAACTGGTCCTCGCCCACCGGCACCAGCTTCGGGCGGAAGATCAGAATGTCCGCGCACTGCCCCACCGAATACATCGGGAACCCGAACGAGTAGTTGTCGCCCAGCCCCTTGTCCTCCAGCTCGGTCTTCAGCGTCGGATTGCGCATCACCCGATTGAACGGCAGCAGCATCGCCAGATACCAGGTCAACTCGGCGATCGCCGGAATCTCGGTCTGAAGCACGAAGGTTGACCGCTCCGGATCGATCCCGCATGCGATCCAGTCCTTGACGATCTCCAGCGTCGACCGCCGGATCTCGTCCGGCTTGTCCACCCGCGTCGTGAACGCGTGCATGTTCGCGATCAGAAAGTAGCACTCGTACGAATCCTGCAACGCCACCCGGTTCTCGAGCGACCCCACCCAGTGCCCGAGATGCAGCTGCCCCGTCGGCGTATCGCCCGTCAGAATCCGCGGTTTCTCGCTCATAGGGCCGGATCGTAGCGGCCACCACCCGCCGCGGTCGCACATCCACACGACCTACACCAGCCCACCCGCCCCCTATCTCCCCAACGAGCCGCGGGCTTCGGCCCGCGCGGACCGAACTCCTCCCCCGTCGCCG
>RFGH01000215.1 GCA_003696675.1 Planctomycetota bacterium | reverse complement strand
TGTATGACTCGCGTGATCTGACGACGCACGCGGTGTGCGTGGGGATGACGGGGTCGGGTAAGACGGGGCTGGGGATCTCGATCATCGAAGAGGCCGCGATGGACGGCGTGCCGGTGATCGCGATCGATCCGAAGGGGGATCTCGGGAACCTGATGCTGACCTTCCCGGAGCTGGACGCGGCGTCGTTCCGGGCGTGGATCGATCCGGGGGCGGCCGAGCGGAAGGGGATGACGCCGGACGCGTTCGCCGCGTCGCAGGCGGAGGTGTGGCGGAACGGGCTGGCGGAGTGGGGGCAGGGGCCGGAGCGGATCGCGCGGCTGCGGGCGACGGCGGACTTCGCGGTGTACACGCCGGGCAGTTCGGCCGGGCGGGGGCTGACGCCGATCCGCAGCATGGACCCGCCGGCGAAGGGGACTGATCCGGAATCGGCGCGGGACCGGCTGGTGTCGCTGGCGTCGGGGCTGTGCACGCTGCTGGGCGTGGACGCGGACCCGATCCAGAGCCGCGAGCACATCTTGCTGGCGAGCGTGATCGGCGACGCGTGGGCGCGGGGCGTTGGGTTGGATCTGGCGGGGCTGATCGGGCTGGTGCAGAACCCGCCGCTGGCGAAGATCGGCGTGCTGGATGTGGATGCGTTCATGGCGCCGAAGGATCGCGGCGCGTTGGCGATGCGGCTGAACAACCTGCTGGCGTCGCCGGGCTTCGCGGGCTGGCTGGACGGCGAGCCGATGGACATCGGGCGGCTGCTGCACACGCCGGAGGGCAAGCCCCGGGTGTCGGTGCTGTCGATCGCGCACCTGGGTGACCAGGAGCGGATGTTTTTCGTGACGCTGGTGCTGGGCGAGCTGATCGCGTGGATGCGTCGCCAGCCGGGCACGGGCTCGCTGCGGGCGATGCTGTACATGGACGAGGTGTTCGGCTACTTCCCGCCGACGGCCAACCCGCCGAGCAAGACGCCGCTGCTGACGCTGATGAAGCAGGCGCGTGCGTACGGCGTGGGCTGCGTGCTGGCGACGCAGAACCCGGTTGATCTGGACTACAAGGGCCTGTCGAACGCGGGGACCTGGCTGATCGGGCGGCTGCAGACCGAGCGGGACAAGGCGCGGCTGATGGACGGGCTGGACGCTGTGGGCGGCGGGGGCGATCGGGGCGCGCTGGACCGGATGATCTCGGGTTTGGGCAAGCGCGAGTTTTGGCTGCACAGCGTGCACGGCGGCGGGCCGACGCATTTCAAAACGCGGTGGGCGATGAGCTATCTGCGCGGGCCGATGACGCTTGCGGAAATCTCCAGACTTGCCAATGACAAAGCGATCAAGGAAGAAACGAAAGACGGGGCGCCGTTGACCCATCCGGCGGTGGTCGAGGCTGCGGCGTCTACGACTTCGTTGGCGCCGGCGGTTCCGGCGGGGGTGTCGGTGGTGTTCGCGCCGGTGAGCGCGACGGTGCGGGTGGGGGACCGGCTGGTATATCGGCCCGCGCTGCTGGGCGAGGCGTCGCTGCATCATGTGCGGGCGGGCGTGGGGTTGGATTTATGGCGGGACGCGCGGGTGGTTGCGCCGATCGGGGTGGATGCGGACGCGCGTTCGCCGTGGGATGCGGCGCGGGTGGTGTGGGGCGAGGCTCTGGAACTGGACGACGCGCCGGACGGGCGCGGGTCGTTCGAGCCGTTGCACGCGGACGCGACGAACGAGAAGTCGTACGCGGGGTGGGCGAAGTCGCTCAAGGACTGGTTGTATCGCACGCAGGCGATCGAGATTCATCAGTGCAGGGCGCTGAAACTGATCGGCGAGCCGGGCGAACTGCTCGGCGCGTTCCGCGTGCGGGTGCGTCAGGCGGCGCACGAGCGTCGGGACGAAGAGGTAGAAGAGCTGCGGGCGAAGTACGCCAAGAAGATCGAGACGCTGGAGAAAAGGGTGGAGCGGGCCGAGCGGGCGGTGGAGCGCGAGCGGGGTCAGGCCGAGCAGGCGCGGCTGTCGAGCGCGGTGTCGATCGGGCAGACGATCCTGGGGGTGCTGCTGGGTCGGAAGAAGATCAGTTCGACCAATGCGGGGCGGGCGGGGACCGCGGCGCGGTCGGTGGGTCGGGCGAGTCAGCAGGCGCGGGATGTGGATCGGGCGGAGGCGGTGCTGGCCGAGGCGCGGGAGGAGGTGCGGCTGTTGGCGGACGAGGCGAATCGGGAGATCGAGGCGCTGCGTCGGCGGTGGGATCCGGAGTCGCTCGAGATCGAGACGGTGTCGGTGTCGCCGCGGAAGTCGGAGATGCGGGTGGGCGAGGTGCGCGTGGTGTGGTTGCCGGTGCGGATTTCGGGGGATGGGCGGGCGGAGCCGGCGTATCGGATCCGATAGATAAGCACCCCGGCTGGGCCGGGGTGCGAGGGTCATCGTGCGATCGGGAGAGGGCTATTTGTTCTTGTAGTAGTCGATGTTGATCTGGACATACTTGGACCATTCTTTGGGGAGGTCCTCGTCCTGGTAGATGGCGTGGACGGGGCACTCGTCGACGCACAGGCCGCAGTCGATGCAGGTGTCCGGGTCGATGTAGAGCATCTCGGCGGTGGCGTAGTCGGGTTCGTCCTTGGTGGGGTGGATGCAGTCGACGGGGCAGGCGTCGGTGCAGCTGGTGTCCTTGGTCCCGATGCAGGGTTCGGCGATGATGTGGGGCATGGCTTCCTACCTCTCGCGGATGTTCCGGCTCACCCCGGCCGGGGCCATCAGTGTTCCATCGGGCATCGTACCGGGCAAGAGAGAATGATTCTCATGTGCGCGGCGGGCGTGGGAAGGGGGCGGGAGGCACTGGGGATTCGCGATTATCGCCCGTGGGGGATTCAGGGCGTGACGCGCATGAAGGAGGTTTCGACGATGGCGCGTTTGTCGTAGGCCTGGCCGCACTCCGGGCAGAGGCCGGTGGGGGCGAGCCCGGTGAGGGGATAGCGGCATTTCTGGCAGGGGATTCGCAGTTGGGCAAGGGTGGCGTCGTCGATCCAGTCGGGGTCGGCGGGCTCTGGGTAGCAGGGGAGGAGGGCCTCTGGCCCGTGGCGGGCGACGACGGCCTCGACGGGGTCGCTGCACTTGCCGCAGCGGGCGCACTCGATGGGCAGGCCCCGTGCGACGCGGACGCCCATGCGTTCGCGGAGGTCTTTCCCGCAGTGGAGGCAGGGGATGGGCATGGCGGGGGGCAGGCGGGCGAGGTCGGGCTCTGCGGAGGCGGACCACTCGGACTCGTCGGGCATGGGGAGTTGGTCGAACTCGTCGAGGAGTTCCTCGGCCGGGATGCGGTCGGGCTCGAAGGCGATGGCGACGAAGGAATCGACGCGCATGGGGGGTCCGGCGAAGATGCCCATGCGGACGCGTCCGGTCTCGCGTTGGTAGCCGCGTGCGAGCAGGCCGTGGGCGCGGAGGTAGGCGGCCGCGCTCCAGGCGTGGGGGAGGCTGGGGTACTGGCGGAGTTCGATCACGGGGTCACACCGCGGCCGCTTCGGGCGCGGGCTCCTTGGGGTCGGCCCGCATGAAGAGCACTTCTCCCTTGCTCACGCGGCTGCCGGCCTGGAAGCCGTGGGGGCCGCCCCACTGGGCGAGCTCGGCGAGCGGGGCGACGAAGCCGGAGTTGGGGTCGTTCGGGTCGTTGAGATGTGTGCAGTTCCACGCACGCCACAGGGCGGCCATCTTGTCGGGCATCGTGGGCGAGAGCAGGAGCGAGGCGATGCGGAGGGCCTCGGCGCAGGAGTAGAGGATGGTGGCGAGGGCTTTTTCGGCGTGCTCGAGATCGCCGATGCGTTTGGCCAGCGTGAAGGGGGCGCTGTAGGTGATGAAGTCGTCGACGGTGCGGACGATGCGCAGGCCCTCGTTCATGGCGGATTCGAGGTCGACCGTGTCGAGGGACTTGGTGAAGTTGGCGACGGCATCGGTGGTGAGCGTGGGGAAGTCGAAGGTGCGACCGGGGACATCGACGGGCTTGCCGGCGTCGTCGCGGGCCTTGAGGGCGAGCTGCAGGGCCTTGCCGCCCTCGAAGCCGAAGGTGCCGTCGCAGGTCCGCGGCAGCGTGCCCTCGAAGTACTTGTCGACCATGTTGCCGACGCGGCTAGCCGAGTTTCCGACGCTGTTGGCCAGGTCGGCGTTGTAGACATCGACGAAGCGGGCGTGGGCGAAGTCGGCGTCGTTGGCACCCAGCGGGCCCTGGGTGGTCAGGAACCAGCGGACGCTGTCGAGGCTGTACTTGTCGGCGTAGGCGCGGAGGGTGTCGATCTCGATGAAGTTGCCCAGGCTCTTGGACATCTTCTGGCCTTCGGCGATCCAGTAGGCGTGGGCGTAGACCACGGCCGGTGGCTTCTCGCCCAGCGCGTGGAGCATGGCGGGCCAGATGACGGCGTGGAACCACACGATGTCCTTGGCCATCAGGTGGACGGGGGCGTGCCAGTATTTGCGGCGGTCGGGGGTGTCGACGGTGGTGAGGTAGTTGCAGAGCGCCTCGATCCAGACATAGACGCGGTGCTCCGGGTCGTTAGGCATGACGACGCCCCAGTCGGGGTCGCCGGGCTTGATCCTGCGGGAGACGGGCACGCGCTGCAGCCCGGTGTTGATGCGTCCGAGGATCTCGTTCTTGCGGGCCTCGGGGAGCACGCGGATCGCGTCGGACTGGATCTGTTCCTTGAGCCATGCCTCGTGCTTGTCGAGCCGGAAGAAGTAGTTCTGTTCGACGCGTTTCTCGAGGGGCTTGCCGGTGACGGGGCTTTTGTAGTTGTGCTCCTTGGCGACGGTCTCGGTGAGGTACTCCTCCTGCGAGCCGTCCCACCAGCCCTCGTAGTCGCCGAGTTCGATGTCGCCGGAGTCGACCAGGCGCTGGATGTAGGCGCTGGCGCGGCTCTTGTGGCGGTCCTCGGTGGTGCGGATGAAGTCGTCGTTGCTGAAGTTCATGAACGCGAAGGCGCTCTTGAAGCGTTCGGCGTTGGTGGTGGCCCACTGCATGGGTGTCAGGCCGCGGTCCTTGGCGGTGGTGACGACCTTCTCGGCGTGCTCGTCGGTGCCGGTGAGGAAGAAGACATCGCGTCCGAGCAATCGCTGGCCCCGGGCGGCCACATCGGCGACGAGCGTGGTGTAGCAGTGCCCGATGTGCGGGCGGTCGTTGACATAGTAGATGGGGGTCGTGATGTAGTACGGGGGGTGGTCGGTGGTCATCGCGGGAGGATCGTAGGGTGGACGCGTCGGTCGGCGCGAGCATTTGCCCTACGCCCGTCCGTACAGGCGGCGTCCGAGCCACAGGGAGACCGAGACGAGCCCGATCAGGACGGGTACCTCGACCAGCGGGCCGACGACCGTGGCGAAGGCCACGCCCGAGCCGATGCCGAAAACCGCGATGGCGACCGCGATCGCCAGCTCGAAGTTGTTGCCCGAGGCGGTGAACGCCAGCGTGGCCGCCCGCTGGTAGTCCGCACCGATCTTGCGGGCTAGCAGGAAACTGACAATGAACATGATGACAAAGTAGAGCGTCAGCGGGACGGCGATCCGCAGGATATCCAGCGGCAGGGCGACGATGCGCTCACCCTGCAGGCTGAACATGGCGACGATGGTCAGCAGAAGGGCGACGAGCGTGATCGGGGCGATCCGAGGCAGGAACACGCCGGTGTACCACGCGTCACCCTTGATGGGTCGCAGCACGAACCGTGTGAGCATGCCGGCGAAGAAGGGGATGCCGAGATACACCATCACGCTGGCAAAGACCTGGCCGATCGACACATCGACCACCGCACCCTCCAACCCGAGCAGCGGCGGGAGGAAGGTGATGAACAGCCATGCGTAGACGCCGAAGAAGAGCACCTGGAAGATCGAGTTGAACGCGACCAGGCCGGCCGCGTAGTCGCTGCTGCCGCGGGCGAGTTCGTTCCAGACCAGCACCATCGCGATGCAGCGGGCCAGACCGACGAGGATCAGGCCGGTCATGTACTCGGGGTGATCCCGCAGAAACAGTACGGCCAGCGCGAACATCAGTGTCGGACCGACGACCCAGTTCTGGATCAGCGACAGGGCGAGGACCTTGCGATCCCTGAAGACTTCGGGAAGTTTCTCGTAGCGCACCTTGGCCAGCGGCGGATACATCATCAGGATCAGGCCGACGGCGATGGGGATGTTGGTGGTGCCCACCGACATGGAGTCGAGAGCCTCGGACGCGCCGGGGATGAGTTTGCCGATCGTCACGCCGATAGCCATGGCCGCGAAGATCCAGACGGTGAGGTAGCGGTCGAGAAAACCAAGGCGTTTGGGCGTGGTGCAGGCGGGTTCCGCGGACCCGCTCGAAGACTTCAAGACGGAGGGCACCGAGAGGTCCGGATGTGCGGTCGCATGATCTGTTTTCATGTACGCTTCCTCTGTCACGCTCTGTGATCGTTCCCGGTGCGGCTGATCCTTGTTTCCGACCTCAGGGCTTGATCGCCGCGATATCCAGACTGGTGACGAAGTCGCTGGGCGTGGTGCCCTCGGGCAGTGCTTCGGCGATCTTGCGGTAGAGCGGATCCTGCCAGGTGCTCATCGAGTCGATGTAGCCGGGCTTGGGCGTCAGCGTGATGGCCGCGAGCCCGGCGTCCAACATCTGGCGCTCGGTTTCTTCGACCAGCACAGCGCCAGCCACGCAGCCGACCAGGGCCTCGAGGTCGGCCGCGACGGACTCGGGCAGCGGGCGGAGCAGGGCAAGGTCGCTCACCGCGACGCGCCCGCCGGGCTTAAGCACGCGGGCGATTTCCTTCCAGACCTGCGCCTTGTCGGGCGAGAGGTTCAGGACGCAGTTGGAGAGCACGACATCGACGCTGGCGTCGGGCACGGGCAGGTGCTCGATCTCGCCGAGCCGGAACTCGACATTGCGCAGGCCGGTCTGGTCGAAGTAGATCTTCGTGTTGGCTCGGGCCTTGGTGATCATGTCGGGCGTCATGTCGACGCCGATGACCAGCCCGCCCGCGCCGACCTTCTTGCCCGCGATGAAGCAGTCGAATCCGCCGCCGGAGCCGAGGTCGAGGACGGTCTCTCCCGGGCGCAGGTTGGCCAGCGCGGTCGGATTGCCGCAGGAAAGCCCCATGTTGGCCGATTCGGGCGTGTTGGCGAGGTCTTCGTCGCTGTAGCCGATGGCGGACGCGAGCTGGTCGGGCGTGAAGGCGGTCGGGCCGCAGCACATGCCGCCGGAGGACGACGGCGTGCAGCAGGCGGACGCGGATTGCGCCGCGGTCCAGGAGCCGGCTCTGGCGATGGTGCTGTAGCCTTCGCGGACGGTGTTGCGCACGGCGTCCTGATCGGTCTGGGATTGGGGTGTGGACGCGATGGACGGCTTGGTTCCCCCGCAGCACGACGGGCCGCAGCAGGCGTTCCGGTTGGTGGTTTCGGTCTTCTTCTTGATGCCGAACATGGATGATCCTCTCGTGTCAGCCGCGCGCGTCCTGCAGAGCGCCCGGCAGTGTTTCGATGAACGCGCGAATCTCGTCGCGCACGCGCCGGTAATGCGGCAGAGCCTCTTCGTCGCTCGTCGCGTCCTTGGCCAGGCGCGGCGGGTCGTCGAATCCGACATGCACCACGCGCGCGCCTCCCGGGAACACCGGGCAGGACTCGTGGGCGGAATCGCAGACCGTCACGACGAAATCGAAGGCAACGCCCAGCTCCTCGGGGCGTTTGCTGTAATGACCGGTGATGTCCACGCCGACCTCGCGCATCGCCTGGACGGCCAGCCGGTTTACGCCCTGCGGGTTGGTGCCCGCGGAGTAGGCCTCGACGGTGTCGGCCCGCAGCGCCTTCGCCCAGCCCTCGGCCATCTGGCTGCGGCAGGAGTTGCCCGTGCACAGGAACAGCACCTTGATGCGTTCAGCAGCAGCCACAGCCGCCCTCCTCGTTCCCTTCGGCGCATCCCTCGGGGCAGCACGCGTCGATCGCGTCGGCCAATGCCCGCAGTGTCGCGCTCAGGTCGGCGTAGCGCACGCTGTAGCGGACCACCCGTCCGTCCCGCTCGCTGGTCAGCACGCCGGCCTTCTCGAGGGTAGCCAGATGGCGGGAGACGACCGAGGTATCGACCGAGCAGCACGCCGCGACCTCGGAGACCGAGCAGCCCCGCCCGCACTTGGCGATGCAGGCCACCAACGCGGCCCGGGTGGGGTCGCACAGGGCCTTGAAGAGGGCCGGGTCGAGCAGCCGGTCGATCGGGCCACAGCACGCGGCCGCCTCGGCCGGGGTGCCGGGGCGGACCTCGGGCTGGGATGATAAATGCACCATGATGCAATATTTGCACATTCATGCAAACAAAGCAAGCGGACCGGCCTGATTTCAGCGCCAGAGCCCTTGAGTCTGGATTTCACGCCGCAGCCAGGGAATCGTTCCTGCTCGCCGGGCGTCGTGGGGACGCCGGCCCATCGCACAACGCACGCAGGATCCACCGATGAGCCTCATCGCCGAACACGCCGCCGACCCGACCGCTTCTGATTTGAAATCAACATTGAAGACTTGGACCACTGCCCTGAACCGTTGGTTCTATCCCTTCGCGGGCTTGGTCATGCTCGCGTTGACGGTGATCGGTTTTCAGTTGTTCTACTTCAAGGGCCAGTCGTACCCCGGCCGCCCCATCACGCCGCCGATCCGGATGCTGGTGATCGCGCACGGGCTGTCGATGTCGCTGTGGATCGTGCTCTTCGCGGTGCAGCCGATGCTGGTCGCGCTGCGCCGGCGCCGGCTTCACATGGCGCTCGGGCGGTTCGGCGCGATGCTGGCGCTGGTCATCGTCGTATTGGGCGTGGTCATCGGCATCGCCTCAGCCCGCGTCAGCCCGCCGGAGATGGTGATCTGGGGGCTGACGCCCGCGCGGTTCATGGCGGTGCCGCTGATCTCGGTCGCGATCTTCGGTGTGTGCGTGGCGGTGGGGGTGTGGAAGCGTCGCAAGCCCGACGTGCACCGGGCGGCGATGCTGCTGGGCACGCTGGCAACGATCTCGGCGGCGGTCAGCCGCATCGACGCGATCAGCCATCTCTACACCGGCACGGTGTGGGAGCGGGTGTTCGGCCCGTTCTTCGCCACCCTGTTGATCGGCGCGGCGCTGGTGGCGGTGCGGTGCGTGCTGGCCCGGAACATCGAGCGGCCGCTGGTGGTGGGCTTCGCGGCTCTTTCCGCGGCGAGCTGGGGGATCCTGGCGTTGGCGCGCACGGACGCGTGGATGGCGTTCGCGACGCTGGTCGGGGGGTGATCGCTACTCGTCCACGCCCAGGTCGCGCTTGGTGAACAGCGCCTCGAATCGGATGCCCGCGCCCTCGATGTTTTCGCGGGCGCCCTCGAGCCGGTCGATGGTGCAGACGATCGCGACGACCTCGGCCCCGGCCTCGGTGAGGACTTTGACCGCCTCGAGCGCCTGCCCGCCGGTGGTGGCGACATCCTCGAGAAAGACGACCTTGTCGCCCTTTTCGACCACGCCCTCGAGCTGCTTGGCGGTGCCGTAGTCCTTCTTGGCGTTGCGGACGAAGAGGGTGGGATGACCGGTCTTGAGGCAGGTGGCCGCGACGAGGGGGATGCCGCCGAGCTCGGCGCCGGCCAGCCGGTCCACCCCGCCGCAGTCGGCCGCGATGGCAGCGATCCGCTCGGCGAACAGGTCGGCGAGCGGGCCGAGCACCTCGGGACAGGTCGAGAAACGGTACTTATCGAGGTAGTACGAGCTGGTCCGTCCAGAGCGGAGCGTGAAGGTGCCGCGCAGCAGCGAGGCGTCGGCGATGGATTTGGCGATGGCGTCCCGATCAAGGCCCTGACTGGTCATAGGTCAACCGTAGCCCGGGGTGATCGATCGTGGCCCGAGAACAGGAATTGGGCACGGAGCGCTATGTTTCTGGAAACTTCTGCGGACATGGGCCATAAGTAGTGTGGCCCGGCGTTGTGCCAAGGGTCAATCGCGGCGGGAATCCGCCCGATAGTGTCGGAGCCGGCGAACTACGCTTCGGTCTGGCACGAACAGTTATTCCCGGACCGTTGCCGCGATGGAGGATTCAACCATGTCCAACTCTCTGCTCCGCATGATCGCCCTTGTGGGTCTCGCTGCCGGCATCGCCCAAGCACAGGTCGCGCCGCCGCCTCCGGCCGAGAAGCCGACCGAGCCGAAATACACCCCGCCCGCCAAGCAGGCACCGGCCCAGCCGCAGGCCCGCCCCGCGCCCAAGCCGGGCGAGGCCCCGCAGGCGTCGCGTCTCAAGGACCTGCCGACCGATATCCCGTATCCCAAGCTCGCCCAGCGTGACGAGAACGGCAAGGTCATCCGGCTCAAAGAGCTGCCCGACATCCTGGCCCTGCGGGCCAACCCGACTGTGGGCGAGAAGTCGGTCGATGACATCATGCCCGTGATCTACGGGCGTCGTGCCCGGTTCGAGATGCTGGTGATCGAGAACCTGGATCTGTACTGGCAGCTGACCGCCGGCGCGATCTCCAACCTGGACATGAACAACCTCCAGGAGTTGTCGCGTGTGGCCGAGATGGTCAAGCCGCTGGTCGGAAAGAACACGCTCAGCGAGGAGTTGCAGAGCCGGGGCATCCTCAGCCGCACACAGGGCGGGATGAACGAGTACATCGTTCAGGAGTACAAGCAGGCGATCGCCAACGAGATCGAGGCCTCGCAGGGGCAGGACGGCATGACCGAGTTCATGAAGTTCATCCTCGAGGATTCGATCCACGAGGCCCGGCTCGCCTATCAGGGCATGCTGGTCGAGGCCAAGAGCAAGGCGAGAGAGCTGCTGTCCAAGACCGGCATCGAGAACGAGAAGGTCGCCGCGCTCAGCGGCATGATCTCCTCCGATCCCGATGTGGTCGAGCAGGAGGTCGCCGAGTTCGACGCGGCCGTGCGCACGATGACGGTCGACGAAGCGATCCGATTCTTCACCGCCATGCGTGAGGCGCGCGAGAATCCGAACTTCTCGCCCACCGTCAAACGCATCGATGTGATGCACAACCTCAAGGTGAACTACGAGGGCGGCATGCAACGGCGGGAAATCAAGGGCAACGAGCCGATCTTCAAGGGCCAGAAGAAGCCCGCCGAGCAGCCTGAGGGCGATAACTGATCTCCTTGTTCATACGCATACGCGCGGAAAACCCCGGGCTGACCCGGGGTTTTTCGTTTGTCGGCATCCTGCCCGGAGCTTTGTCGGTGTCGCTCAGTTGTTGAGCGGGCGGACGAAGGGGAACGGGATCACCTCGCGGATGGTGTCCTTGCTGGACATGAGCATGGCGAGCCGGTCGATGCCCAGGCCCATGCCGCCTGCGGGGGGCATGCCGACCTTGAGCGCCTCGATGAAGTCGTGGTCGAAGTTGCGGAAGGTGGATTCCTCGTCGTCGATGCCGGCGAGCTGCTCGCGGAACTTGGCCGCCTGGATGTCCGGGTCGTTCAGCTCGGTGTAGTGAGGGCCGACTTCCATGCCGGCGATGAAGAGATCGGAGCGATCGGCGAACGCGGGGTCGTCCTGGCAGGGGCGGGTCAGCGGCGAGAGGGCGGCGGGATAGCGCATCACCCAGGTCGGGCGGGCGGGGTCGATGAGTTTCTCGGCGACCTCTTCGAACAGCTCGTTGACCACCCAGAGATCATCGAGCGGCTCGCCTTTCTCGTTCTTGGTCTTGAGATGCCGCTTCTGCGCTTCCTGCCGGGCGCGGGCGGTGTCGGTCATCGGGAAGCCGAGCGCCCGCTCGAAGAGGTCGGCGTAGGTCACGCGGACAAATGGCTTGGAGTAATCGATACTCCAAGAGCCAAATGGTACAACGAGACTAAGGTCCGCCTCCTCGGCCGATCTGAATCGGAGCGCCTCAAGTGGAGCTGGCGACAACTTTGCCTGAGTGAGAGCACCATAGACATCGAGTGGAAGTCGATCTTTGTGATGCTCCAGGTCATCAAGAAGATTAACAATATATGGCTGATCGATATCCATCACCCTTCCGATGGACTCACCGCCATACTTTCCAGCATTGAACTTTGGTGTGCGCAATCGGTTGATATTCATTGCTCCAACAGCGACGCGGGCCGATTCGCGGATGATCGCCTCGGTGATGTGCATGACCGAGTTCACATCGCCGTATGCTTCGTACAGCTCGATGGCGGTGAACTCGGGGTTGTGGCGCTTGTCCACGCCTTCGTTGCGGAAGTTTCGATTGATCTCGTAGACCTTGGGGATGCCGCCGACGAGCAATCGCTTGAGGTAGAGCTCGGGCGCGATGCGTAGTGACAGCGGTATGTCGAGCGCGTTGAGATGGGTGAGGAACGGGCGTGCGGCCGCGCCGCCGGCCTGTGTCTGCAGCATGGGCGTCTCGACCTCGACAAAGCCCATCGAATCCAGCAGCCGCCGGATCGCCGCGACGATCTTCGAGCGGAGCAGCAGCGTGCGGGTGGTTTCGGGGTTGGCCCACATGTCGATGTAGCGTTTGCGGGCACGGAGCTCGGGGTCGGTCAGCCCGGCGTGCTTCTCGGGCGGCGGCACGAGGCACTTGGCCGCGGGCGTCATCGAAGAGGCCCACAGCGTCACCTCGCCGGTGCGGGTCTTCATCAGCGGGCCTTCGACGACCACCAGGTCGCCCAGGTCGGCGTTGGTCGCCACCGCGAATCCCAGCTCGTCGCAGTCCCGCTTGGACACCGCGACCTGGAACGAGTCGTCGGTGTGGTCGCGCAGGTTCATCCAGATCAGCTTGCCCGTCGGGCGTCGCAGCACGATGCGCCCCGCCACGCGGACGACCGGGCGTCGGTCGACGAAGCCTTCTTCCTTGCCCTTTTCCTGATACTCCAGGTCGGCGTCCTCGTCGTAGCGGGCGCGGGCCTCGGCCAGGGGCACGAGCCCCTCGGTCCGTTGGCCGTAGGGATTCACGCCCAGCGCGGCCGTGGCATCGCGGTTGATGCGGCGCTGCGCCTCGAGCTGGTGGAGGTCATCGGGGGAGGGCGCGGTCGGTGTGTCGGTGGTCGGCTCGGTCACGGGCGATCGTACCCGAGCGGGGCCGCGTCGGGTCGGTCAGACGCCGGTCTCAGCCCCGATTGATGGTCATCTCGACCTTGGCCGTGCGGGTGGCGTCGCAGAGCGGGCGGGCGGCGTCGGGCTCGGTGTTGATGTCCTTGAGGGTGACCGAGCCGAAGTGTTCGATCAACAGCTTGGCCGCCTGATCGAGCTGGCGGTGCAACGGGCACAGCCGCCCGGAGTGATTCTCGAGCCCCAGCGGGCACGCCGTGATCCGGTCGACCCGCGAGATGGCATTGATCACATCGAGCAGGGTGATCTCCTCCGGACGCCGGTTGAGCTTGTAACCCCCGCCCACACCCCGGCGCCCGACGATCAGCTCCGCCTGGGCCAGGGATTGGAGCACCTTGGCCAGATAGTTGGAGGGCACCTGTGTCACCTCGGCAAGCTCGACCGTGGAGGTCAGCCGGTCCGGCTCGTACGCCAGGCAGCTCATCGCTCGGAGGGCATACTCGGAGGTTTGGCTCAGCAAGTCGGTCTCCCCATCGGCGCTGTTGCTCGCACCGTGATACGGCAAGTGTACCGGCTCAGGCCCTATCTCGGAGCATCGGATCCGAAAGCCGGCGGTCCGACTCGCTCTCCCCGGTCACCGGGATTTGCTCGAGCAGGGCGTCCAGGATCGCGTCCGGCGTGATCTGGTCGGCCTCGGCGTTGAAGTTGGTCAGGATGCGGTGACGGAGCACCGGGTGGGCCACGGCGCGGACATCGGCGTCGGTTACGACGCCGGTGCCACGGGTCAGTGCGTGGGCCTTGGCCGCGTGGACGAGGGCCTCGGAAGCCCGAGGGCCGGCGCCCCAGGAGAGATAGTCGCGGATGATGCTCGGCGCGCCCTCCCCGCCCCGGGTCGAGCGGACCAGGCGCAGGGCGTACCTCAGGACGAAGTCCGGCACCGGGCAGTGGCGGACGATCCGTCGCACCTCGCGGATCGCGGCGGCGTCGATCACCGGGTCGATCACCACCTCGTCCTTGCGGGCGCTGCGCCGCATGACCTCGAGTTCCTCGGACTCGGTGGGGTAGCGGATCTGCACCTGGAACATGAACCGGTCGAGCTGCGCCTCGGGCAGGGGGTAGGTCCCCTCCTGTTCGAGGGGGTTCTGTGTGGCGAGCACGAAGAACGGCTCGGGCAGCATGTGTCGCACGCCTCCGACCGACACCTGCCGCTCCTGCATCGATTCGAGCAGCGCCGCCTGGGTCTTCGGCGGGGTGCGGTTGATCTCGTCGGCCAGCACGACATTGGCGAAGATCGGACCGGGCACGAACCGCAGTTCGCGTCGCCCGGTCGCTTTGTCCTCCTCGATCACCTCGGTGCCCGTGATGTCGCTGGGCATCAGGTCCGGCGTGAACTGGATGCGGCTGAACTTCAGATCCATCGCGCGGGCGATCGTCGAGACCAGCAGCGTCTTGGCCAGGCCCGGCACGCCCACCAGCAGCGCATGCCCGTCGCAGAACACCGCCATCAGGATCTGATCGACCACATCCTCCTGCCCCACGATCACCTTGGCGATCTCGCCGCGTAACGCGTCGGACGCTTCACGCACGCGGGCGATCAGTTCCTCGCCGGTTCGTTCGGCGTGTGTCGGATCGGTGTGATCGGTCATGGCGGCTCCGGGAGCAAAGTCCTCGGGATGATACCAACCGGCGTCCGCTGCGTTTCGGATCGGATGGGCGAGCCGGACCGGAGCCACGGAACAGGGGAGCCGAAGAACAAGAAACTTAAAAAATGAACTCAAAAACAAGGAACCCGCGCGGGGTCTCGGCGCGCGGGCTCCGTGGGCCGCTCTGTGCGTCGTCGAACGACAGAGCCGGCGTCGTGGTTCTGTGGCAGGATCGTTGGGAAACGCCCCGCCCGTGTTTCACCGTCCGGACGGGTTACCGCGCCGGTTCCGGCGTGGTTTCATCAACACGCCGCGGCCCGTGAAATCAGTCTTCTTTTTTCTTTCCTTCTCGGCTCTCGAGCCGATCCGCCAACCGCTCCATGATCGAGGTCAGCCGCTCAAGCCGCGACTCGAGGTCACGCTCGAGCGCGTCGAATCGTCGCTCCATCGCGTCCAGGCGTGCGTCCAGCTCGCCGCGGATCTCGGGCATCTTCCGCTCCACCTGCCGCTCGAGCTCCCGGGCCAGGTCGGCCGCCTCTTCCGCGGGGCGGACGAACAGCCTGTCGCCGCGGAGTTCGAGCACTTTGCGCTCGGCGTCACGCATCGCCTGCTCGACCTTGCGTTGGATCTCGTTGCTGCGACGCATCGCCTCCTCGGCGGCACGCATCGCGGCGTCACGGGCGGCCTCGGCCTCCTCGCCGGTCAGCGATTCGAGCTTCTTGCGGAGCCCGTCGCGACGCTCGATCCATCGCATCACGCTTCTGTCGTCGTCCTGCTCGATGGTGATCTGCGGGAAGTCGTCGTCGCTGAACGACAGCTCGATGTTGAGAGAGTGGAGTTTCTCCGCGTCGTAGGGGGCCAGGGTCGCCTCGATCGCCTTCTTCTCCCCGCCGCGGATGATGTGCATCTTGAGCACATCGCCGGGCTTCTTGGTACGAAGCAGATTGGAGAGCGCCTCGCTCGAAGCACCTTCCGATCCGTCGAGCGACACGATCACATCGTACCGCTTGAGCCCCGCCTCGCACGCGGGCAGACCGTCAATCACGCCGTCAACGAGGATCGCCGGCAGATCGCCCAAACCCAGCTGCGCCCGCAGCGCCGCGCCGGGCTCGCTGAGATTGATGCCCAGCATCACCGGGGGCGGAGCCTCGGCCGGAGCCCGGGGCGCCGCGGGGGCCGACATCGCCCAGACATCACGCCCGCCGGGCGACATCCCGCGCGACGCGGGAGGGGCATCTGGACCGCCCAGTCGGAACTCGTGCAGCACCGCGCCGTCCTCGCCGAGCAGCTTGACCGACCGATCACTCCGCACGATCCGGTCGCTCGGCACCACCTCGTTGTTGATCCACGCGCCGTCGATCGATCCGTCGCGGACGACCAGTTTGTAAACAGTGCCGTCGGACAAAGTCGTCACGATCGTCTGCACGGCGCTCACGGAATCATCCGACGAAAGATGGGCGACCGGCGAAGACTTCTCCTCGGGCACGAACTGCGCGTCGGCCGAGCCGGCGAACGCACTCAGCAGCAGGGCCGAGACGGCGGCGGGGGTCAGTCGGGTCATGGCTTGATCCTCCGATGGGCCGGGCGGGTCCGCCGCGGCGTGGGTGATTCGTGTGATTGGGATTCGGGATCCCCGTGCTTTCATCACCGGATGCGCGAGCGGGCACGCCCCGTCAGAAAGCCTTGGAACGCTGCAGATTCTGGGTGGAAACCGGCACCGGGACGGTTGTCCCCGCGTCCGTGCGTGCCTCGCGGAAGACCCGGTCGGTCACGCGACGCTCGATGAACTGGCGGAGATACATCACCTCGATCGTGCCGTCATCCAGGGGTACCGCCTCGATCACCAACCGGTCGGGCACCTCGCCGACCACCAGCCCCGCGTCGCGCCCGGCCGACAGATACCGGTCGAGCGCCTGGTCGGGGGTCGCCTCGGCCAGCGCCGTGCCCGGCAGCAGACCGGCGCTCTGCACGCCGGCTCCGGGCACGGCGCCCTGGAAGCCCGTGGCCCACACAAGCAGCAGCGCCGCCGCCACCGCCCAGCCGCCCCAACGCCCCACCATGTCCAGCCGATGCTGGAACGGGCGGGTATCGCCGATCAGCTCGGGCAACTCGACCGCGTCGGCCACGCGCGCCGACGCGCGGAACGCCTCGCACAAGGACTCGTGCTGCTCCTGCGCCTCCGCCAGATCGCGCCAGATGGACGGATCGGTCTCGGCCGCCGCCCGAAAAGCACGCCAGTCATCGCCCGTGGCCTCGGCGTCGATCACGCGAGAGATGAGCATGTCTCGCCCGTCGGGCGTCGATGGATCGGGACGGATCGCGCCGGCCCGCCCGTCGTTGAGTTCAAGATCGCTCATCGCTTCCCTCCGCGCTGGTTCATGCGCCGTTCGCCGCCGCGTGGGCCTGCTCATGGGCCTCGCTCTGCATTTCACTGGATGCCAGTTCGCGCAACATCCGTCGCCCGCGGGCAATTCGGGTCTCGATCGTGGTTTCCGGCAGGCCCATCGCCTCGCCGATCTGCCGGTAGCTCATCCCCTTCACACACCGCATCAGCAGAGGCTCGCGATAGCCCTCGGGGAGTCGTCGGGCCAGATCCATCAGCCGCTGGCCCCGCTCGAGCGTCTCGACCCGCCCGGGATCTGTGTCGGCTTCCTGGTCGGAGCCGGACCGCCCTACCAGTCGCAGCCAGCCGTGCCGCTGGCGGGTCGTCTTCCGCCCGTCAGCCCGCGCCGCGTTGATGGCCACCATCCGCAGCCACGGACGGAACGCCTCGGGGTCCCGCACTTCTCCGATCTTGCGACAAAACTGGAGGCTGACCGTCTGGAGCAGGTCTTCGAGGTCCGCCTGCCGCGGCTTGTGGGCGAGCAGGATGGCCGCCACCCAACGCCGGTGCTCCTGCCACAGCCGGCGCAGGGCATCACGGTCGCCCGACATGGCCGACGCGATCAGCGCGTGATCGGTTGCCCGCTCATCCACGACGCCCGACTCCCTGCACGCAAGCAAGACCCGGCCCGACGGCACCGCTGCCGGCGTGCCCCGTCCACCTAGGATGCGCCCCCCGCCCCGTCCCGTCAGCATCCGGGCGGATGTTTGTTCGTCCGAGAACCATGCCCGACTCCACGCGTCCCAGCCAGATCCCCGGACGGGTCGAGCCAAACCCCATGGCCGTCATGTCATTCGGGGACCACCTCGAAGACTTGCGACGCCGGGTCTTTCTGGCCATCGTCGGGCTTGTCCCGATCTTCTGCATCGCCTTCGCACTCGGCCGCCCGCTGCTGAGCCTGCTCATCGCCCCGGCACGCGAGGCGTTGATCGACGGCGGGCAGAACCCCGCCCTGCTCGCCACCGGTCCCTTCGAGACCTTCGGCACCGTCGTCCATCTGGCGGTTGTGGTCATGCTGATTGTGGGGGCGCCGTGGGTGCTCTACCAGCTCTGGTTGTTCATCTCTCCGGGGCTGTACGCGCACGAACGCCGCTTCGTACACCTGCTGCTGCCCTTCTCGGGGCTGCTGGCCATCGCCAGCATCATCTTCATGTACTTGGCCATCCTGCCCGTGGTTCTGGCGTTCTTCGTCGGCTTCGGTGCTCAGGTCCAAGCCCCGCCCGCGGCCACCGCGCCTCTGCCAGAGGGCGTCGTGCTGATGCAGATGCCCATGCTCGACGCCGATCCCACCGATCCGCCTCCCGGCTCCGCATGGATCAACAAGGGGGTCTGGCAGCTCCGGGTCGCGGTGCCCGATTCCAAGAAGCCCGAGAAGATCACGATCAAGTCCGTCGAACTCGTCGAGTCCCGCGGCATCGTGCAGCAGTACCGCGTCAGCGAGTACATCAAAACCCTGCTCAACCTCGCGCTCGGCTTCGGCATCGCCTTCCAGACGCCCGTGGTCGTCATCATGCTCGGCTGGGTCGGCATCATCGACGCCCGGGCCATGGGCAAGTACCGCAAGATCGCCATCGCCGTGTGCACCGTGCTCGGCGGCGTGCTGACACCGGCGGACCCCATCTCCATGCTGCTGATGGCCATCCCGCTCTACCTGCTCTACGAACTCGGTCTGTTCACCCTTCGCGTCATGCCCGCCGAGCGGGTCCTCCGCGGCGCCAAAGAACCCGCCGACGCGGGGGACCCATGACCGCCATCCAGAACATCACGCCCGCCGACCGCGCCATGATGGCCCGCGCCATCCAACTCGCCGAGGCCGCCGCCAACATCGGCGAGGTCCCCATCGGCGCGGTCGTCTACCACACCGAGACCGGCGACATCCTCGCCGAAGGATCCAACACCCGCGAGACACGACGCGATCCCTGCGGCCACGCCGAACTCATCGCCATCCGCGCCGCGTGCGAACGCATCGGCGACTGGCGACTGAATCACTGCTCACTGGCCGTCACGCTCGAGCCGTGCCCCATGTGCGCCGGCGCCATCGTCAACGCCCGCGTCGGGCGCGTCCTCTACGGGGCCGACGACCCCAAGGCCGGCGCCGTCCGATCGCTCTACACCCTGCTCGAAGACACACGCCTCAACCACCGCTGCACGGTCATACCCGGCGTCGAACGCGAAGCCTGCGCCGAGATGCTCACCGCCTTTTTCCGCGCACTCCGCGATCGTCGGAGCTGAGCGATGCCCGAGCTGCCCGAAGTCGAAACTGTCCGCCTCGGGCTCGTCCCGGTCCTCGGCGTGCCCATCGCCCGCGTCCGTGTTGCACGGCGCGATGTCGTCCGCGACCACGCAGAGCAACGCCGCGGGCGGCTGGATCCCCGCGCCCTGCTCGAGCACGACACCATCGCACGAACCGTTCGGCGCGGCAAGCAGCTCGCCCTCATAGGAGCAGGCGGACGCGTCGTGCTGATGCACCTGGGCATGTCGGGCCAGGTGCTCGTGCTCGAAGCCGGTGCGAGGGTCGAGGGCGGGCACGCCCATGTGGTCTGGTCGCTGAACGACGGGCGACGCATCGTCTTCCGCGATCCACGCCGCTTCGGGGGCATCTGGCTGCTGCCCGATCTGGCGGCCCTCGACGCCCGCTGGGACGCGCTGGGTGTCGACGGGCTGTCGATCACCGGCGAAGACCTGCAACGATCCCTGGGTGCTTCGAGACGGGCTATCAAGCCCGCCTTGCTCGATCAGTCGGGCGTCGCCGGCGTGGGCAACATCTACGCCGACGAAGCACTCTTCGAAGCGGGCATCGATCCCCGCCGCCCGTGCGACACAATCGCACCGGACGAGTGGGCGAAACTCGGCGACGCCATCCGGGCGGTTCTCTCGGCCGGCATCCGAGCCGGCGGCTCCACCCTGCGGGACTACCGACGCCCCGACGGAACCCCCGGTTCCGGCGTCAACGGGCACCGGGTCTACGGGCGGGGCGGGCAGCCTTGCGTCCGGTGCGGCCGTCCACTGTCCAAAGCCCTGCTCGCCCAACGGACCACCACCTGGTGCGAGCACTGCCAGAACTGATTTTCCACAATTGAGGCACACCCCGTAGGAAACTTTCCTGAGGTCCCCTCCCGAAGCATCCCGTCCTGCTTCTTGACGCCATCTCAATAAAAAAGAAAACATGACGACAATGATGAAGATGCTGGCGCTCGGGGGACAACTCGGCGGCGTCCAATACAAACCGCTTCATGAAAGGCACTTACGATATTCCGCCACTTCGGCCAACCTGTCGGTTGTCTGTCGGTGGCGCTCGGGTGATGTCGGAGGTGTGCTGTCGGTTTGTGAAGACCGGATGAGCCCGGCTTCATCCAGCCGTGCGCAGCCGACGCGAGCCGAGTGCTTTCCCACACGAATTCCACAGCGATTTGTCGGTTGGGGCGGTGCCGGTGTGCGGCGTTCGGTCGGGACCCGATTCAGAGGGTCACACACAGGCGGCTGGCGAGATAGTTCAGGGCCTGGTCGATGTCTTCCGACTCGCCGCGGAGTTTCTCGATCTTGCCCACGGCATGCATCACCGTGGTGTGGTCCCTGCCGCCGAAGTGGGCGCCGATCTCCTCGAACGAGCTATTGGTCGTCTCCCGGGCCAGATACATGCCCACCTGCCGGGGCAGCGCCACCGAACGCAGCTTCCTCTTGCCGAGGATGTCGGTCCGCTTGATCTTGTAGTAGTCCACCACCTCATTGATGATCTGGTCGATGGTGGGGGCCTGGTTCCGGGCACGGGGCATCAGGTCGGCCAGCGCCTCGCGGGCCAGGTCGGCCGTGACGGGCTTCTTTTCCAGCGACGCGACGATCTGGAGCTTTGTCACGGCGCCCTCAAGCTCCCTGATATTCGACTCGAAATGCCGGGCGATCTCCGCGGCCACCTCGTCCGGGATTTCCTGACCCCGCATTCGTGCCTTGCGTTTCAGGATTTCCACGCGCGTCTCGTAGCCCGGCTTGTCCACCTTGCAGACCAATCCCCAGTTGAAGCGGGAGACCAGTCTGGCTTCCAGATCGGGGATCTCGTCCGGCGCGGCGTCGGACGACAGCACGATCTGCTTGTTCGCTTGGTACAGCGAGTTGAAGGTGTGGAAGAACTCTTCCTGCGTCCGGTCGCGGTTGGCCAGGAAATGGATGTCGTCGATCACCAGAAGGTCTACATCGCGGAAGGCGTGGCGGAACTCGACCATCTTGCCCGACTGCACCGCCGACATGAAGCGCGTCACGAACCCATCGCACGACACATACAGCATCCGCATGTCCGGCCGGCGCTCCAGCAGGCTCAGACAGATCGCCTGGAGCAGGTGCGTCTTGCCCAGCCCCACCCCGCCGTGGATGAACAGCGGGTTGTACGCGTGTCCCGGGTTGTCCGCCACGGCCAGCGCGGCCGCGTGGGCAAGCCGGTTGTTCGGGCCTTGCACGAAGTTGTCGAACGAATAGTCCGGGTTGATCGGCAATGCGTCCGGCCCGCCCAGGCGCTCCCGCTCGGACGCGATGTGTGCGGCCGGCTTGCGGGGTGACTCAGGCTGCGCGGTGTCGGGGGACCCCGCAGTCCCCGCGTTCTGGCGGGGGGTGTTCTCCCCCTCCCAGCGGTCCTCGGGCGCGAGCACCCGCATCGCCATCAACTGGCCCGTGACGGTCCGCAGCCCGTCGTTGAGCGCGTCCAGACAGCTCCGGACCAGGTAATCCCGCCGGATGGACGAGCTCACACGGATCGCAAACGCGCCAGCCCGCACGCCCAGCGGCTCGATCTCGTCGAACCAATGGCGGCAGAGAGTCGGGTGTTCAGCACGGAGGTGCGAATGAACAGCCTCCCAGATCCGGCGATCCTGGTCGGACATCGGTGTGCGCTCGTTTGTCTGACGGGCGTGGAGCGGCGCCCGGGGGGGTTCGGTCATGGTCTGCCCACGCTTGGGCGGCGGTCGGTCCCACGCCGTCGTCCAAGCCGGGATCACAGGGGGACAAGGCTAATGCGCGCCTGCCGTTCGTGTCAACAGTTTTCCACAATGCTTGCGCGCTTAGCGCGCAACCGATTGCGCCTCCTGCTCTTGCCGCTCGTACCGAATCTTGTTCGCCCGGTGGTCCATCAGGAAGTGGACGCGCTCGGCCAGATCCATCCCCAGCGCGTCGCTGAGCTGCTTGCGGGCTTGCCCCAGGTGCGTACGGCGGGACACATGCACCAGCACCATGTGCTCACACTCGCACACCCGCAGCCACTCGGCGATGTCGTCGGCGTGCATGTGCATGCCCACCTTCGCCCGCCCCTTGTCCTCCTCGAAGAAGGTGCACTCGGCGATCACGATCCGAGCTTTGCGAACCGTCTCTGTCAGCAGGTGCGCTCCCGGCAGCGTATCCCCGGTATAGGCGATCTGCGGCACCTCCAGATGGCGCACGATCTCCGTGCCCCGCTCCTTGAGTTCCCGGAGCTTCTCCTGCGGCAGCCCGATGAACTCCTCCTTTAGCTTCGTCCGCTTCTCAACGATGGCGTAGCCCACCGCCGGACAGGTGTGCTCGGCCGGGAAGCAGCGCAGCACGATGTTGTTCTTGATCTCGATCTCGTCGCCGGGGTTCATGGTGACGATCTCGTACGGCGTCTTCTGCCGCTCGAGGGCCGCCATGCCCTCCATCATCTGGCGGATGTCCTTCTCGATGCGCGCGTCGCACACGATGGTCCCCGGGCCCATGCCCTGGAAGTTGCGCTGCGAGCACCAGTACGCCAGCCCGCCCACATGGTCCATATGCCCGTGGGTGATGGCGCAGAACTTGGACGCCAGCGACATACGCGGGCAGAAGCCCATGTCGAAGGTGATGTCCATCTCGGGGATGGTGATGGTGGTCGCCTCACCGGCGACCGAGTATCCCTGCACGCGGAAGGGCGGGAGATAAAGAAATCCGAGCACACCCTCGCGGGGCGGTGGCTTGGGGATCATGCCGAATCCTCCGGGCGGCGCTGTCACGCCGACGGATGGTTGCCTTGTCGCGCCCGGCCGACGGTGGCGGGGCGTTGGCGGATGCTAGGCGGAGGCAATCCCGCTCAAACCGTCGTACCATCGCCCCCGTGACCGACACCGCCCCCCAGCCCGATCCCACGCCCGCGCAGGAGCCTGATTCCTCCTTCATGGCCGTGTTCGGGCGGCTCGGCGTCGCCGGGTGGTTGGCCCTCGCCTGGGCCTTCGTGCCCGCGATCGCCGGGTTCACCCTGCTGGCCAACATGGCCCCGGTGTCCCGCTGGCTCAAGGGCGAGACCGAGGCCGGGGCGGGGCACTTCGCGCTGGGCATGGGTGTCTACACCGCGGCCTTCGTGCTGGCCGCGGGATTTGGCGTGCTGCCGACCTACTCGATCTCGGTGCTCGGGGGCTACGCCTTCGGCGTTCCGCTCGGCTTCGCGGCCGCGCTGGCCGGCTTCGGCGGCGCGTCGATCGTCGGCTACTTCATCGCCAAAACCGTCGCCCGCGACAAGGTCGAGCAGGAGATCCAGCGCCACGCCAAGGCCCGCGTCGTTCGCGACGCGCTCGTCCGCTCGGGGTTCTGGCGCACGCTGGCGATCGTCACGCTGGTCCGCGTGCCGCCGAACTCACCGTTCGCGCTGATGAACCTGACGCTGGCGGGCACGGGCGTGAAGCTGCGGGCCTACATCGTCGGCACGCTGCTGGGCATGGCCCCGCGCACGCTGGCGTATGTCGTCATCGGGCAGCAGATCACCGACTGGTCGAACCCCGACAAGCCCAAGTGGCTGTTCGTCGCGGGCATCGCCGTCACGATCGTGGTCATCGCTGTCATCGGCTCGATCGCCAACAAGGCGCTGGCCCGCATGACCAACAGCGGCGCGGCCCCCGCCGACGCCGAGTGAGCCCGCCCGATCAATCCCAGAAGTAGTGCCACGCCGCGTCCAGCGTCGTCTTCTCGCCCGGCTCCTGCGCCACCGTCCAGGTGAACCGGGCCGCGCCGTTGAGCCGGTGCCACCACCACGGCCACGAGTACCACCGCCACCACGCGCCCTCGGCTCCGTCCCAGAAGGCCTCGTCGCCGAACAGGCTCACGCCGGTGGATTCGCCTTCCTGCCCGGCCGAGTCGGGCGATCCGAACGCGAGTTTCGTGACCTCGACCGTCACCGCGTGCGACTTGCGGTTGGTCAGCGTGGCCTTGAGCGCGATGTCGGCCCGCCCGTAGGTGTTGTTGTCCCACTTCATGGCGTTGGGCTCGCGGGCGGTCTCGGTCTCGTCGGTCTTCACCGCGATGTCCACCGCCCGCCCGACTTCGAGTTCGACTTCGGCCCCGGCCGACGCGTACGGGATCAGCCCCTGCGCCAGCGTGCGCCCGTCCTTGACCACGATCGCCGGCGCCGTGGTGATCGGCAGCCCGCCCTCGTTCTCGTTGCAGATCCGCAGCACATGCCGGGCCGTGGGGCGGGCGAGCAGGCGGGCCAGCTCACGCTGCTGATCGTTGTTGAAGTTCCGCAGCGCCGCCGCCGGAGGGCTGGCGGGCAGGTCCAGCTTGTAGATGGTCTCGTACGGCGCCTCGTACGCGGCCAGCGGCAGCACCATCCGCGCGCCCTTCTTCAGCGTCACACTCTTCATCGAGAACACGAACAGATCCTCGGCCCGCTCGCTTCCGGACAACTCCGGCGACGCCGGCGCCTCGCCACCGCCCGCCCCGGGCTGCCCGCGGTACTCTCCCATGCGGGCCGACTGCGACATGATCGCGTTGGACAGCATGCCACCCGTGCGCGCGTCGTCGGCCCGCTGGAAGAACATGCCCAACTGTCCGAGGCTGTCGTTGAGTCCCATCGGGTCCGGCGTGTGTTCGAACGCGAACGAGGGCGCGCCCACCGCCATGTGCACGGTCGCGTCTTCCAGGTCCGCCAGCTCGTTGACCAGCGTCGCCTGCAGCTCGATCCGCACGGTGTCGTCGTCGAGGATCGTCACCCGGTACGACGGGATCCACCGCAGCCCGCGCTCGATGTACATCAGCGAGACGTCGGCCGTGGCCGCGGGCGTGCCGTCCCAATCCAGGTCGAGCACCAGCCGCTCGTCCTCGCCCGATTCCGTGATCTCCGTGGCCGGTGTGCCGCCGTCGAATCGAAGGCCCGAGATCTCACCGGCGGGCAAAGTCAGCACGCCGTCCGTGGTCTCGATCACGGCCGTCCACGCCGCGGCGGGCACCGGGCCGTTGTAGGGCTGCTGGTACCAGTTGTACCCGTTCCACAGCATCTGCGGCGGGGGAACTTCCGCGGCCGGGCGTTCGACGACCGCCCGGATCGTCCCGCGCAGTCCCTCGCGCCGCGGCGTGTCGAAGGTGATCGACCGCCCGATGTTCGCCCGCAACAGGTCCGTCGTCGATCCGACAGGGCGCGGGCGCGAAATCTCGGTCCGCTCGGCCACGACCGACGCGAGACGTGCGCCGTCCACGCCCTCGTCCGCCCAGAACGCGCCCATGATCGGACTCGGCAGCTCGCTCAGCACGACGTCGCCCCGGTCGTTCGTGGGCACCTGCCCCGAGCGCAATACGAGCGCGTGCCCGTCCTTGAACGCGGTGATCTCACGGATCGGCAGGCGTCCGGCCTCTTCGGCCAGCACGATCGGACTCAGCAGGGCGCACGCGAAAACAGCGGGAACGGCGGGGTTCATCCGGGCCTCCTGACCGGCGGCCGGCATCGGCCGCGTCGATGCCCGAATGTACCGTGCGCTTCGACCGACGGATGTATCCGTCTTGTCACAGCCTGTTCAATACAGCGTCGCCAGCACCGCAAGCAGGACCGTCAGCACCGTGAAGTTGTGCACGAAGTGGGCCGTCATCGATGGGATGATCGAGCCCCGCCATTCACGCATGAACGCGAACATGAAGCCCAGCGCGATCAGCGGGCCGACCATCAGCGGGCCGTACGAGTGCATGTACGCGAACAGCAGCGCGGTCACGAGCGCCGCCCAGAACCAGCCCATCCGCGACCGCGCGTGCCGGTAGAGCGCGCCGCGGAAGATCAGTTCTTCCGTGATCGGCGCCCAGATCGTCGCCAGCGTGAACAGGAACAGGATCACCACGATGTTGCCCGAGCCGGCGAGTTCCACGATCGGATTCGACGGCGTCGGCGGCGGGTTCAGCCCCATCGCCTCCCGCGCCAGCCCCCACAGGAACATCAGCACCGCCGAGATCATCACGCCGAACATGAACACCGGCACCGACGCCAGGTACACCAGCAGCCCGGCCCCGATCTCCCGCAGCAGGCCCGTGCCGCGGTGCAGCCCGATCGCCTCGCGGAAGGTCTGACCCGGCATGCCGCGCAGCAGCGCCCAGAACGGCACCAGGATCAGCAGCCACTGCAGCAGCAACGCTGGCATGGTGTACTGCGGCGGCAGGTGATACCGCACCGCCGTCACCCCGACCACATACACGAAAAACCCCGCCAGAAACAGCGCGTAGGTCTCCAGCATCACCGAGCCGCCCGGCTCGGCCACCGACATCCGCAACCGGCGCCGCCCCGACCAGAACCACACCAGCCCGATCACCAGCATCGCCCCGCCGCCCAGCAATCCGAACAGCAAGAGGAAGCCGACGCCCAGCAGCACCAGCACCATCGGCCACGGAGATCCGAACACATCCGGGCGGTCCTCCGCGGGGCGTCCCAGGGTCGATGCGTACACCCCGATGTCGCCGTAGCGGTTTTCGAGCCGGGCGCGGGCCTGGTCGTCCAGCGCGTCCGGTCCGTCGCGGTACAGCGTCTCGAGCACGCCCAGATCGCCGCGGACAAGCTCGCGCTCGGCGCGGATGGCCTCCCATTCGTCCTCGGGATGTTCCGTGTCGCGGGTCCGGTCGTTGGCGGCCCACTCGGATTCGATCGCTTCTCGGGCCGCCTCGATCCGCGCGAGCGCTTCCTCGGCGCCGAGCATCTCGCCTGCCAGCATGACCGCCCGAACACGGTCGGCGGGCACGCCCACGCTCATCTCCTCGACCTGATCGACGATGTCACGCGCCTGCGAGGGGTTCTGCACCAACACTGGGCGGAACTGCGGGCTGGACAAGAACTTGAAATACACCCGCGCCATCACCTCGCCCACGCCGCCCGGGGCGGCCGCCGCCGGGTCCGGCATCGGCACCGCCTGCGGCGGGGCGAAGACCACCCGCCGCTGCAGGTCCTCGGGCAGGTTCTGCCACCCGATCGCCAGCACCGCGAACAGGATCGCCAGGAACAGCGCCACCCGGCGCGACCCCGGTGTGCCCGGGTCCGGCGGAGTGATCGGGTTGCCCCGCGCGGTGATCCGCGTCTCGTGCTGCACCCGCATCGAATCGACCAGCGGCGAGCCTGCCCCCCCGATGCCCTTGGGTGGGTACGGCGGGCTGGGATCGGCATGCTCGGCGGGGCGGTGGGTAGGGTCCATCGCTTCCATCATCGGCCCTCGGGACGGGTTTGCCCACCTTGACGCCGGAAACGGTCGATCGCGCCGGGGTTCCCCGGCTTGCAACCGGACCCGGTCGGGCGGCCCCGGCGGCCCCCTTGACCGGGCGGGGGCGGGGCCTACGCTTCCCTCTCGCCGAGGGTTGCGTCTCTCGGCCCTGTTCCCACAAGCATGCCGCGGGAGTCAACTCCCCCGGCCCGCCCCGCCCGGCAGGCGGCGTACCAAGGCCCGAATCAGGGGTCCGATGACGCGTCCCGCGTTCGTCCGGCCCTTCCGTAAGGAGTGCGTCATGTCGATCAAGAAGACCCGCGTTCATCTCCGCCGCCAGACCTGGGTCGCCAAGCCCGGCGAGGTCGCCAAGGGCTGGCACCAGGTGGACGCCACCGACATCCCGCTGGGACGCCTGGCCACTGAGGTCGCCACCGTGCTGATGGGCAAGCACCGCCCCGAGTACACCCCGCATGTCGACACCGGCGAGTTCGTGATCGTCACGAACGCGAGCAAGGTCGGGCTGACCGGTCGCAAGGGCCAGCAGAAGCTCCGCATGCGGTACACCGGCTTCCCCGGCGGTCTCAAGGCCGAGACCTATGACACCGTCCGCGAACGAGCCCCCGAGAAGCTGATCGAGGATGCCGTCCGTCGCATGCTCCCCAAGAACCGCCTGGGCCGCCAGATGCTCAAGAAGCTGAAGGTCTATGCCGGCGCCGATCACCCCCACAAGGGCGTGAACGCGGCCGAACTGAAGGTCTGAGCGGTCTGACCAGATTTCACCGCCCCCCAAAGCCGCGCGGCGTGTGACCGCGACGGTGGATGCGGGGGGCCGACACGAGGATTCACGATGTCCGGATTCGAGACGACGATCATGAACCCCGAGCTGGAAGGCACCAAACTGGTGCAGGATTCCGGCCCGGCCCAGCAAGAGCACAAGCTGCCCGACCCCGTCCCCGCCGACAAGCACGGCTGGTGGTGGGGCACGGGTCGGCGCAAGTCCGCCGTGGCCCGCGTCCGCATCCGCCCGGCCAAGAACTCCGGGCATGGCACGGTTCAGATCCAAGTCTCGGCCAAGAAGTTCAAGACCGTCGATGAGTACTTCAGCGAGATGCGTGACCGCAACGACGCTGTCGCCCCTCTCCGCCTGACCGACACCGACGGCAAGCTGGATGTGTTCGTCCGCACGCACGGCGGCGGCATCATGGGCCAGGCCCAGGCCATCCGTCTTGGGCTCGCCCGCGCTTTGGTGGCGTATGACCCCAACTTCGAGCCCGCCCTGCGCGATGCCGGCTTCCTGACCCGCGACGCCCGCAAGGTCGAGCGGAAGAAGTACGGCCAGCCCGGCGCCCGGCGTCGCTTCCAGTTCTCGAAGCGCTGATCCGACCACCGGCCCTGCGGGCCGACCGGAGCACACAGGATTCCTTGGACGGCTCGGGCTTTGCCCGGGCCGTGTTTCTATCGTGACCCCATGGCGCGTTCGGGCGGTGTCATCGCGTGGCTGGTTGAGCATCTGGGCGTGCTGGTGGGTGCGGCCATCGGTGCGGTGGTGATGGCTTGGGTCGCGGCGTTGGTGGTGCTTGGGGAGTTGGACGATGTGCCGGGCTGGTGGCCCGGGCTGGACCCGGCCGCTCCGGAGACGGTCGAGGCGGCGGACAGGCTCGAGCGGGCGTTCATGAGCCAGACTTCGCGGGTGCGTGAGCCGGGGGACGATGGCGGCGCGGATTGGGCGGTTCGTGTGTCGGAGGAGAGCACGAACGCGTGGCTGGCGGTGCGGCTGCGGGATTGGGCGATCGACGCCGGGGCGTTGTGGCCCGAGCAGGTCGAGGGCGTCCGCATCGGTTTCGAGAACGGGCGGGTGATGCTGGGCGTGCGTGTTTTGCATGACGCGGGCGCATCGGTGTTGTGGCTGGATTGCACGCCGGAGATCCGGGAGGACGGATCGCTGTGGATCAGGTTGCACGGCGCGCGGGTGGGGTCGCTGCGTGTGCCGCGGGCGTGGGTGATCGGGCAGCTCGAGCAGCACCTTCGCGCCCAGGCGCGGGGCGGGACGCTCGATGGTCGGGCGTTGGGTGATGTGCTCTCCGGCAGGGCGCCGATCACGAAGGAGCCGATGGTGCATCTTCCGGACGGGCGGGATGTGCGTGTGATGGCGATCGGCGTGGACGAGGAGCGGGACGGGATCGTGCTTTCGTTTCGGACGGAGTCCGGCCACTGATTCCGGGATGGGTCGGGTTCGTGGGTGGGGGGTGTTGATCAGCCGTCCTGCTTGATGGGTTTGCCGGTGTCGATGTCTTGGCCTCGCATGCGTCGGGTGAGGTCGCGCATCATGCGTCCGCCTCGGGCGGTCTGCTGGGGGGATGCGCGGGTGCCGATGATGCTGTTCATGGTGCCGAAGAAGCGTCCGGCGTCGCGGGCGGAGAGTTCACCGTTCTGGACGGCGTTGAGGTCGCGTTGTGCCTGGCGTTTGGCTTCGGCCACGCGCTGTTCGTCGGTCAGTTCGCGGTTGTCGCCGCCCATGGTGGAGAAGAGGCGGTGCATTTCGGCGATGGAGGCGTCGAGCTGTTTTTCGCGGTCGGCTTTGGGGGCGTTGGGGTCGTATTTGACGGCCTGCTCGTCGATCATGTCGAGGACGAGGCGGCTGGCGTTCTCCATGAGTTGGTCGCGGGCTTCGCCGGAGATGGTCGAGGCGAACGCGGCGAGCAGGACCGAGTCGGACGAGCCCATGTTGCCGACGCGTTCGACGAGTTGGCCGATCATTTCGGCACGCTCGCGGACGGAGAGCCGGTTGAACTCGTCGGTGAGCAGGGTGTAGCGGAAGAGGGTGTCGATACGGTCGGCGCCGTAGTCGGGTCGGGCGGGGGGCAGCATGCCGGCGACGGTGACGATGGCGCCGGCGAGGAGGAGCATGGCGGCGCAGGAGCCGAACGCGAGCCGGGCGCGGGGATTGCGGTGGAGGGTCTTCCAGTGGCGCTTGAGCCACGGGATGGTCTTGGGGCGTTTCGGCTTGTTCGACGCGGGGGCGTCGTTGAGTCCTTCGAGCAGGGATGGCTGGTTGGGCATGGTGGTTATTCCGTTACGGCCTGAGCCCGGCGTTGCGGGTGGCCTGCTCGATGATGTCGGTGAAGATCTGGTCCTGGGCGCCGTCGATCATCCAGTCGGCGTGCCCGTCCATATACGAGGCGTTGCGGGGCGTGCCCGCGCCGCCGCGGGTGTGCCAGTCGTCGGCGTCGTAGAGGACGGGAAGGGCGATGCGTTTTTTGTCCGAGCCGACGAAGTCGTTCCAGACCTGCGTGACGGGTTTGGCGAGTTTGCCGGGTGTGGCGGCACCGGAGAACTCGACGACGAGCATGGCCAGGCCGGGCAGGTAGGCGTAGGAGGTGCCGAAGGATTCGTAGACCGCGCGTCCGTTTTCTTCGGGATCGTCGGAGAAGCGGTCCTCCGGGCAGCGGTAGGGGTCCTGTGATATCCAGGGCTTTTCTTCGTCCGGTCCGGGGAACGACTGGTCGCGTTCCGGGAGGGGGGCGTCGATGTAGCGTGAGAGGATGGGCAGAAGGGAGGGATCGTTGTCGTTGATGTAGTCGTCGAAGTTGTCTGGGTCGACGATGGGCAGGACCTCGGGCAGCAAGCCGCGGGATTCCTGGTCCATGTACATCTGCAGGCCCATCTGCATGGAGCGGAGGTTGACCAGGCACTTGGTGCGTCGGGCGGCGGCGCGGGCCGAGCCGATGGCGGGCAGCAGGATGGAGATGAGCGTGGCGATGATCGCGATGACGACGAGCAGTTCGATGAGGGTGAAGGCGCGGGGGGAAGAGGCGGAGCGACGGAGAGACGAAGAGACGGAGTGGCCGCGAGACGCGGTGGGCTGGGGGAGCGGGGTGTGCGGGCGTGCGATCAAGGTAAGACCCTGTTGGGTGTACCGGGAACTCGGCGTGGGGGTTCAGGTCCGATCATCGGTCAGATGGGGGACCTGAGCAAGGGTTTGGGCGTGGTGACCCCGTCCACGATTCGGCGGGCGGCGGGGGTCTGGATGCTGCGGATGGCGTCGGCGTGGCGTTCGAACGCCTGCTGGAACAAGGGGTCCTTGCGGGCGTGCTGGATGGATTTGACGATCGAATCGGCCCCGGCGCGGACCTGGCGTGCCCGGAGCAGGGTGGCGACGAGGGCGGCTGCGAGCAGCACCGGGCCTTGGGCGGGTGGTGGGAGGAGGGGGGTCAGCGCGCCGACGCCGACGGTCAGGCTGTCGGAAGGTTCGGTCATCTCGGCGAGGACGCGGTCGGCGTGGAGGACGGCCGCGTCGAGGGCGGCCCGCTTGGCGCGGGCGTTGGCGATGGCGGCGTCGAGGCCTGGGGCGTCGGGGGCGTCGTCCGGGATGGCGGCCCGCGCGGCTTCGAGGTTGTCGAGTTCGTTCGTCACCATGTCGCGGACGGCGGCGGCTTCATCCCTCCATCGGGCGGCTTGGGCGATGGTGCCCGGGATGTCGGCGCACGCGGGCAGCAGCGCAAGCGCGAGCAGGGCGATGAAGGTGCGGGCGAGAATCGATGCGAGGCTGGCAGACATGGGTTTCCCCGTTTCCGCGCCGGCGGTGCGCAGCAAGACCCGCCCGGCGCAACGCGGCGGCTCGCTGGCGGGGGCGTGGCATGTCGGGGGAGCGGACGGACGATGCTACCACGCGGGCGGTCGGTGGCAAAGGCTGATGCGCGCATGACAACGAAGTTGCGCACAAACACGGTACATGCGTGCACAAATAGCCCCGAGCGCGAGCGAGGGGATGGTCCTCGCTCCCCTGGGGGACTCACCACAGAGCGGCACAGAGATCACAGAGGGGGGAAGAGAGAGGTTGTTGATTGTCTCTCTGTGTCCTCTGTGCCGCTCTGTGGTTTGTCTTCGAATGACTTGTCCTCGGGGCTACTTGTTGGAGAGCGACCGGAGGACGAGGCGGCAGAGGGCGTGGGTGTCGGCATGGCCGGATTTGTGCGCGCGGACGCGGGCGTAGAGCGGGCGGGCGAGCAGGGCGAGATCGCCGATGAGGTCGAGCAGTTTGTGGCGGGCGGGTTCGTCTGCGAAGCGCCACGCGTTGTCGATGGGGCCGCCCGGGCCGATCACCAGCAGGTCGGCGGGGGTGAAGCGGGCGAAGAGCCCTGCGGCGCGGGCCTGCTCGGCTTCTTCAGAGGTCGAGAACGTGCGGGCGGGCGCGATGGAGCGGGCGAAGTCGTCGGCGTCACCGGTCCATCGGGCGGTGGCGGCGGGGATGGGCGAGCCTTGGCCGTAGTCGAGGTGGTACGCGTAATCGATGCCGTCGAACGGCTCTGCGGTGATGACGGCGTCGGCGTCGCTGAACTCGATCGGCTCGCGGAGGCGGATCGGTTCGATGGTGTCGTCGAGGATCGTGACGCCGGCGCTGAGGATCTCCGCGGTCAGGGTACCGGCGGAGCCGTCGTCGATGGGCAGCTCGGGTGCGCGGGTCTCGATGATGGCGTCGGTGATGCCCAGCCCGGCGAGCGCGCCGAGCGCGTGCTCGGTCATGGCGACGGTGTGCGTGCCGACGGCCAGCGTGGTGCAGCGGGGGCGTCGCCCCGCGAAGGCGGGGTGCACGGGTTTGTCCGAGAGGTGTGCGATGGTGGCGGGCGCTTCGTCTTCTTTGGTGCGCAGGACGATGCCGGTGCCGGCGGGCGCGGGGAGGACGCTCATCGACGCGTCGAGTCCGGTGAACAGGGCGGGGCCCTGGAGGGCGACGGGGCGTGCGATGGTTCTGCGATGGATCACGATGGTTCGGTCGTGTCGGCGCTCACGGGCTTCTGTTCGTCATGCGCCCGTGTGAGTTTGGTGAGGGATTTCTCGGCTTTGCGCATGAACTCGGCGAGCCGTCCGAAGGCGGCGTAGTTGGCAAGCGCGGTGCGAGCGGGCATGGCGGGGATGCCGGCGACGGTCTCGCCCGGTGGGATGGCGTCCATGACGATTGCGCCGCCGGCGATGCGTGCGTTGTCGCCGATGGTGACCTGGTCTGCGACGGTGACCGCGCCGCCGAGCATGACGCGGCTTCCCATGGTGACGGAACCGCCCAAGGTGGCGCGTCCGCAGAGGATGCAGTCGTCGCCGATGTCGCAGTTGTGCCCGATGTGGACGAGGTTGTCGATTTTGACGCGGTCGCCGATGCGGGTCTGGCCGAACTTGGCGCGGTCGATGGCCGAGCCGGCGCCGATCTCGCAGTCGTCGCCGATGATGACCGAGCCGATCTGGGGGATCTTGATCGCGGGGCGGTCGTCGGTGGGGGGGATGTAGCCGAAGCCGTCGGCGCCGACGACGGCGTTGGGGTGGATCAGGCAGCGGTCGCCGATGGTGCAGCGGTCGGCGATCACGACGCCGGGGTGGAGCACGCAGGAGGCGCCGACGGTGACGCCCTTGCCGATGTGGACGCCTGCGATGAGCGCCGAGCCGGGCCCGACGCTCGAGTCTGGCCCGATGGTGCAGCCCGGGCCGATGGCGGCGTCGGGGTGCACGCTGGCGTCGGGGTCGACGACGGCCGAGGGGTGCACGCCGCGGGGCGGCAGGTGGTTGCCCGGATCGATCTTTGCGAGAACCGCGGCGAAGGCGGCGTCGGCGTCGGGCACGCGGATGAGTGCCCGGACGGCGGGGTCGTGGCCCGGGATCTCGAGCGACTCGGTGACCAGTGCGGCCGAGCAGCGGCTCTCGGCCCAGTGCTTGGCGAAGGACGCGGCGCGGATGAAGGTGACCTCGCCCGGTCCGCCGGACTCGATCGGCGCGACGCCGGTCAGGCGCAGGTCGGGCGGGCCCTCGAGCGTGCCGCCCAGGAGGGCGGCCAGTTCGCCGGCGGTGATCGAGAGTGGCTGGGCCTGGTCGCCGTGTGACATCGGGCGTATGGCTCCGGGCTTACGGCGCGGCGTATTCGTTGTTCATCAGCGTGATGACGCGCTGGGTCAGGTCGATGGAGTTGTGGCGGTAGATGATGCCCTTGGTGATGATGGTGCGGTAGACATCGTTGTCCGAGGCGTCCTCGGGCACGGGCAGGACAGAGTCATCGAAGATCACGATGTCGATGCCGTCGCGTTCGGCGATGCGTTTCACGGCGTCCTGGATCTTGGTGTAGAGCTGGCGGCGCATGGCGCCCTGGTCGATCGAGATGATCTGCTGCAGGGCGGTGCGGCGTGCCTCGGCGACGGCCCGCTGCTCCATGAACTGGCGGACGCGCTCCTTGTACTCGTCGGTGCCGGGCTTGAGGGTGGTTTCAAGATCGGCTTGGATGGCCTGGATCGCCTTGTTGATCTCATCGAGCTGGCTCTGGCGCTTCTCGACGCGGGTCTTGAGTTGGGCCTCGAGCGTCGAACGCTCGTTGAGCTGCTCGAACACGGTGACGATGTCCAGCGTCGCGACCGTGGTGGGCTGGGCGGGGGGACGCATCGTGGCGGTGCTGGCCCCGGCGTGCCACGCCAGGGCGGCGGCCAGGATGAGCATCACGGGCAGCAGGGTGTTGATCCGGTTGGGGCGCATGGCTGTCTCTCCGTCGCGGCGGGTCCGCCGGGTGGTGTTGCTCGGGCATGGTATCCGGGCGGGGCGGGACGCACGATCACCGCACCCCGGCACGCCGGACTGACAACATCGGCCCAAAGCCCACAACAAACATCACAACACGCCGGTGACGCTGTGACGGCGGTGCGTGGATATGTAGGGCTTTGTTCGGAACTTGCGGCGGGTGATGGGCGTATCACCCGCATCAGAACGGAGTAGCATCGAACCATGCCCATCTTCCTGCGATGGTTGCTCCGCCTGGGGCCCGCCAACCCGATCGCCGTCCGGCTCGTCCAGAACGCCTCGCGTCGTTCGAAGCACAACCTTGTGCGGTCGGGCTATCTCGCGGTGCTGATCCTCGTGCTGCTGTGGGCGGTGCTGGGGAACACGCAGGGCGGGGAGGTCAGCTACCGTGAGCTGGCGTCGGCCGGCGCGACCAGCTTCGCGTGGGTGGCCTACCTGCAGGTGGCGTTGATCTGCATCCTCAGCCCGGTGTTCATGGCCGGGGCGATCGCCCAGGAGGCCAACCCGCGGACCTGGGATATTCTCCTCACCACGCCCTTGTCCAAGCTTGAGATCGTGCTGGGCAACCTACTCGGGCGGCTGTGGTTTGTGCTGGCGTTGCTGTTCGCCAGCCTGCCGCTCTTCGCGCTCACGCAGTTCTTCGGCGGGGTGCCGGGGCGGTCGATCATGGCCAGCTACCTCGTCTCCGCCGGGGCCGCGGTGTTGGTCGGCTCGATCGCGATCGCGCTGTCCGTGTCACGGCTGGTCGGCCAGCGTGCGGTGTTCGCGTTCTATGTCTCGGTGGTGACCTACCTGGCGACGACGATCGCCATCGACGCGTGGCTGCGTTCCCGCGGCATGGGCGCGGGCGTGAACGGCTCGGGCGTGACGGTGGTCACGGCGCTCAACCCGTTCCTCGCCCTGCGGGCGCTGCTCAGCCCGACCAGTTATCCCGTCGCCGAGCCGGGCACCTATGCCGGCGTGAAGGCCCTGATGTTCGAAACGCCCGTCCGGGCGTGGGTGTGGGGCACAGTGTTGATCAGCGTGTTCCTGGTGCTGGTCAGCACGCTGACGGTGCGGGCCGGCGGGCTGCGGCAGATCGCGTCGGGCGCCAGCGGCATCCCGTGGTACCGGCGTGTGATGGGACTTGGCGCCAAGGGCGCCGAGCACCGCCCCCCGCGCACCGTGTGGAGCAACCCCATCGCCTGGCGGGAAGCCGCCGCCCGCAACGCGACCTTTTGGCGGATTCTGGCCCGCTGGTCGTTCATTGCGTTGGGTGCGGCCGCGGGCATCGCCGTGGTGGTGGTGTTCCACACCGGGGTGCTTAGCCCGGCGGACTTCCGCTTCGTGGTGCGTTCGGTGGTGTTCACCGAGGTGTTCGTGATCGCGCTGGTGGCGATCAACATGGCGGCCACCGCCATCAGCCGCGAGCGCGAGGACGGCACGCTGGACTTGATTCTCACCACGCCGATCACCCCGGCGATGTACCTGACCGGCAAACTGCGCGGGTTGGTGGCGTACCTGATCCCCCTGATCGCGGTGCCCGTGTTCACGATCGGCATCGCGGGGCTGTACGCCTTCTTCGGCCAGAACCTGCGCGAGGGCGGAACGATGATCGCCGAGCGGGTGAACACCGGCACGGTCAACATCCCGGCCGTGCTGCCCGAGGCCGGGCTGATCGCGGCGTTGGTGCTGGTCCCCTTCACGGCGTTCTGCGTCATGGTCGGGCTGCAGTGGTCGCTCAAGAGCAAGGGCACGCTGGGCTCGGTCGTGGGCACGGTGGCGGTGGTGGGCGTGGTCAGCGGTGTGCTCGGATTGTGCGGGTGGGCGAGCGGCGCGGACATGCCGGTCATCGGCCCGGCCCTGGCCGCGATCTCCCCGGCCAGCCTGCTCGACGCGCTGGTCGCCCCGGTCTCCCGAATGAACGAGACGGTGCAGGAAGCCGGCCTGACGACCGCGCGGGTCTCGCTGGCCATCGGCGCCGCGACCAGCGCCGGGGTCTACATCGCGGTGGTCTACGCCATCCACGCGGCCATGGTCCGCGGGTTCGATTTCACGGTGCGGAAGCTGGCGGGGACGAAATGAATGGGTCTCGCAACGGCCGCAGGCTGTGGTTATCACCAGCGATCGTGTGCGGGACGCTTTGCCCGCTTGTGATCTCGATTTGGATCCTGCTGATCGGACGCATCGGCTTCGATTACAACGATCTGGGCTGGATTCGCCAGAACAGTGCGACGCTGAATGATGCGTATGTTTCGGTCATGACCGACCGGCTCTCGTTCGCCGACAGGGTCATGCTGCTTTACTACGAGATACCCAGGGCATCGCAGACACCGACAAGCTGGACCGCCCGCCCATTCACACCAGATTCCGCGTTGATCGCCGAGGGTGTGCGGTTGGCCGAGTCGGCACCGCTCGCGGATAAGCCTCGCATCGTCGAGCTCGCCCGAGCAGGCGGCGGGTCGTATTGGAGAGTCCACCGCCTCTTCGTCGCCCTTTGGTTGCTCAATCTGGCCTTCTCAGTGATACTGATCGCGTGCTCAGTGTGGCTCGTCGTCTTTGGCATTCGCCGGAGGCGCGCTAGGCGCATGTTGGCCCGGAGCCGACTCGGTATGTGTCCAAGGTGTGAATACGGTCTCGGTGGGGTTGAGATGGATCGATGCTCTGAGTGCGGCGGCGATCTCAAGGCGATCGAACGCGCTGCGCGGATCGCTCTCCGCCGCGGCTGGTTCTTTCGCGTCTAAAACTGCTTGCGCATCCGCGCTGTCGGGATGCCCATCTGGTCGCGGTATTTCGCCACCGTCCGCCGGGCGATCTCGATGCCTTTTTCGTTGAGCATCTGCACGAGCTTCTCGTCGCTGAGGGGCTTGGACTTGTCCTCGGTGTCGATCAGCTCCTGCAGCGCCGCACGAACGGCGTTGGCGCTGACATCCTCGCCGGACTCGGTCGCCAGACCGCCGGAGAAGAACGACCGCAGCGGCACGATGCCCCGCGGCGTCATCAGGTACTTGTCGCTAACCGCCCGCGACACCGTGGCCACATGGATGCCGAGCCGGTCGGCGATGGTCTTCATCGGCAGCGGCTTGAGGGCCTCGGGCCCGAAGTCGAAGAAGTCCCGTTGCTCGTCGATCACGGCGTTGATCACCCGCAGCAGCGTGCGCTTGCGTTGCTCGACGGCGTCGATCAGCCAGTTGGCGTTCGACAGGTTCTTTCGCAGGAACTCGCGTCCCCGCTTGTCCATCGACCGGTCCTTGCTCAGCCGCTCATACTCGGCGTTGACGCGGATATTCGGCAGCCGCCCGTCGTTGAGGTACGCGAAGTAACGGTCGTTCTCTTCGTCATACTCGACGGTCGCATCGGGCGTGATCGCCTGGGGTGCGTCGTCGGTCAGCCCGCGGGCGGGGGCGAGGCTCAGGCGCCGGAGCTGCTCGATGCCCGCGTTGATCTCTTCGAGGCTCAGCCCGGATCGGGCCGCGATTTTTGGAAGCCGGTTCTTCATGAGATCCTCGAAGAACTCGGCCACCAGCCGGCGGGCGGCGTTGAGCGCCTCGAGACTCACCAGCGGCGCGTCCGGGTCGTCGCCGGCCCGGTCGATCAGGGCGTCGATCTGCAGCAGCAGGCACTCCCGCGCGTCCTTGGCCGCCACGCCGGTCGGCTCCAGCAACATCTGCACCGCTTGGAGGGCGAGCTCCCAGTCGGTCTCCGTCGGCTCGAGCTCGCGGACGAGCCGCGACTCGCGCTGGGCGATCTCCTCGAACGACGCGCGGAGGTAGCCGTCCTCGTCCAACTGATTGATGATCGCTTGTCCGAGCAGGCGAACCCGGTCGTTCACATCGCACAACGACCACTGCGCCAGCATCTGGTCGCCCAGAGAGCCGGCGCGGGCCGGCGCCTGCGACATCGCATCCATCTTGGCGTCCCGCTCGCCGCCGTCGCGGCTCCGGGTCCGCGGGTCGTCATCGCGCGTGCGTCCGTCGAAGGCGTTCTCGATGGCGTCGGGGTTGGCCGCCGAGTAGTCGTCCAGGCGTTCGAACTCGGTTGCCGAGGAAGGGTCGACATCCAACTCCGCGTCGGATGAGGACTGCTCCGTCACCGGCCCGTCGCTCTCGAACTCGGCCAACTCCAGCGTGGGGTTGGACTCGAGTTCCTGCTCGATCCGCTCGACCAGCTCGGTCAGCGGCATCTGCAGGATCTCCATGGACTGGATCATCCGGGGCGCCAGCTTCATATGCTGGCCGAGCTTCATCTGTTGTGAGTGCTCGAAACGCATGGTCTGCCCGCTGGATCGGTCCTCGGCCCCTCCCGGTTTACATCATCTCTTGCCGCCCGCTGATCGCGTCGGCCAGCACCGCCTTGTTGGCGAACTCCAGGCTCCCCCCCGTCGGCAGACCCCGCGCCAACCGGCTGACCCGCACTTGCAAGGCCCGCAAACGCTCGGCCAGGTACAGGGCGGTCCCATCACCCTCGACGGTCGGGTTCAGCCCCAACACCACCTCGCCCACCGGGGTCGCCTCGACCCCCTCGGGCGCGTGCTTGTCGGGGTGCTTGATCCGGTCGAACAGGGCCGACACGGTCAGATCGCCCGGCCCGACATTGTCCAGGGGGCTCAGGCGCCCCATCAGAACATGGTACAAGCCCTTGTACATGCCGGTCTGCTCCAGCGCGATCAGGTCCTTGGGCTGCTCGACCACCAGGATGCGCGAGCGGTCGCGCTTGGGGTCGGCGCAGATCGCGCACCGGTCCGAGTCGCCCAAGTTGAAGCACGAGCGGCAGTGGCGCACCGTCTTCTTGACCGCGCGGACCGCGTCGGCCAGGCGGAGGGCGTCCGGCTCGGGGGACTTGAGGATGTGGAACGCGAGACGCTCGGCGCTCCGACGCCCGATGCCGGGCAGGGCGGCCAGTTCGTCGATGAGGGCGCGGATCGGCTCGGGATAGGCCGAGGAGCCGGCGGCCGGGGGTCGGGATCGGGTGTCGCGGGACGACATATCCACATGGTACGCGATTTGCTCCATGCGGCCCGAAGCGGCGATGGCCAGTGCGGACCCTCCCCTGTTTTGCCCAGATTCACAAACTACGCTCCCCCCTGTCGGTCCGGCCACCTATGTGGGGGATGCGCTCTGTAAACAACGCTTCATTACGCCGAGATTGGCGGGTGTTTGGTTGCGGTGCTCCCCGGTTTGCGTTAGGTTGACGGCCCTAAAACTCAGGCAGCCTTGGGACTCGTTCGTGGAGAGAGGTAGGTCCCAGGGCTGCCTGTGCTTTTGGCCGGTTTTCCACATCTGATCCCCCGATCGAGGGCATCCGCGGAGTGATGGCGAGCGTCCGTGCAGATGAACCGATCCCGACGCGCTGTTCGGTGGGGTGGTCGGGATTGGAGCATCGGTTCTTCCGCGGCGGTCAGGGGCATCCGTTGCTGTACGCGCTGATGAAGGTGGCGATATCGAAGAAGTTGAAGGTGCCGACGGGGGCGGCCAGGTCGGCGGCGCGGTCGCCGGCGGTGTAGGCGTCCAAGAAGTCGACGATGTCCTGGAAGGTCAGGGCCTGATCGCGGTTGAAGTCGGGCAGGCAGCCGGTGGCGCAGTCGCCGAAGCCGCAGAAGAACTCGACGCGGACGACCTCGGACAGGGCGGGCTCGGTCTGGGCGGTGTCGGCGACCTGCCACTGGAGGTAATAGACCTGTCCGTCGAGGGCGGGGCTGAAGGGGATGGGCCAGAACGCGGTGGCCGCCCCGTCGCTCCCGGCGGGATCGACGGCGGTGGTCTGGGCGATGATGAAGTCGGGGGAGATGGCCGGCCCGGTCGGCGGGTTGGTCGAACCCACGAGCGTGGCGGGCGAGCCTTGGGCGACCTCGTAGAGCCCGATTTTGAAATCGTCCGAGCCGATCAGCGGCGGGGACCACGCGACGATCGCGGGCACGCGTCCGGTGGAATCGGGGCGTCCGGTGCCGGGGACGATATCGATGCCGTGGGAGGGGGCGTCAGCGTTGAAGAACAGGCTGGGGCCGTCGAAGGGGAAGGCCCGCTGCGCGACGCGCGGGTCGGTCAGCCCGGTGCGGAGGAACTCGACGAGGTCGACGCGGTCCTGGGGCGAGATGTTGATGCCGGGGATGAACGGGTCGATGTTCTCGAGGAAGTGGTCATCGCCGGAGTAGAAGTCGATCACTTCGGTGAGTGAGGTCAGCCCGCCGGTGTGCATGAAGGTGCTCTTGAGCCCGACATTGCGGAGCCCGGGCACCTTGAACTTGCCGGCGTCGAACTGATCGCCGGTGACATTCTCCCGGCCTCGGTCTTCCGCGATGGGGCGCAGCCCGATATTGCGGAAGGTGTTGTCGGTGAAGATCGGGGGCACATGGCAGATGGTGCAGCGTTCGTTGATGAAGACCTGCCAGCCGCGTTGCTCCTGCGGAGTCATGGCCGTGGGGTCGCCGAGGATGAATCGGTCCCACGGCGTCTGGTCGGAGATCAGTGTGCGCTGGTAGGTGGCCAGGGCCATGGCGATGCGGGCGGGTGTGATCTCCGGGTCGCCGAAGGCGCGCTCGAAGAGTTCCGGGTAGGTCCGGGCATCGAGGACGGCGTCGCGCATGTCGGGGGGCACATCGCGGGTCAGGGCCAGCGGGCGGGCGTGGGCGAGTTTGGCGGCGATGGACGCCCAGTCGCGGTCGGCGTGGGCCATCTCGACCGTGTTCCGCGGCGGCGCGACGGACTGCGACTCGAGCGCGGCGAACCCGACGAGCAGGGGCTCGTCCGTGATGGGATCCATGAACACATCGCTGGCCCGCCCGTCCCAGAACAGTTCGAAGGAAAGGGCGGCGTTGACCACCGGGGGCGCGGAGCGCGCGGTGATCTGGCGGTCGAAGCCGAAGACGCCGTCGTGGCTGTACGCGCGTTCCGCGTTCTGACGGATGACGCCGAAGGAGCCGAGGATGTCGTCGGGGGTCTGCTCAACGCCGTCGGGGCCGGGGTTGCGTGCGATGCGCTTGTCGGCGCCGCCCGCATCGAACTGGTGGCAGGTGGCGCAGGCGGTGGTGTTGTCGGTGCTGAGCTGTTCCTCGTAGAAGAGGATTTTGCCGAGGACGCGCTTCTCTTCGGTGATGGGGTTGCCGGAGGGGGGCACGACATCGGGCAGCAGCGATCCACCCCGGGTGTCGGCCGTGGCGCGGAACATCGCCAGCCCGAGGGCCGCGGGCGCGGCGAGGAGGGCGGCGGCGGGGACGGCTCGTCCGGGTCGGATCTTGGGCATGCGGACAACGGCTCCGGCGGAAGTCGGGAACGGATCGGGCGGTGACGCGGGCGGCAGGGTCGGGCCGCACAAAGGTGAATGTACCCGAACTCGGGCGGCGGACCCAGCGAGATCCCGGCAAAGGAGTGTGAATGATCGGTCTTTGTGGGGGATACAAGGGTCATTCAGGGGCATCCGGCGTTGTAGCGGTCGATGTAGGCGGCGATATCGAAGAAGTTGAGGGTGCCGAAGGGGACGGCGAGGTCGGCGGCCGGGTCCTGTGCGTTGAAGGCGTCGATGAACGCGAGGGCGTCGGCGGCGTCGAGTGAGCCGACCGGTTCGGCGAGATCGGCGGGGCAATCGGCGAGCTGGTACTCGACGGGCCCGATGTCGACGGCGGGGGACTGGCCCGGCAGGGCGTCGGTGGTGCCCGGGACATCGACGCGACGCGGCCGGCCGCGGGCGTCGACGGGGAGCGGCTCGGCGGTGTCGCCATCGGCATCGAGGTCGAGCCAATCGGGCGGGAGCAGGTCGGCGTTGCCGGCGTCGATGCAGGGGCTGGCGAGGCTGAGCGTGAAGTCGTCGTCGGCGGTGCCGAGGAGGCCATCACGCCCGCGCCGGTCGGGGAAATGAAACCCGTGATGCCCGAGATGCTGTTCGCGTAGAGGACAGAGTTGGTGATGGTGAGGTCGCCAACGGCGTAGACACCACCGCCCGCGTCCGCGAGGTCGAGGGCGTCCTGGACGGAGGTGGCCGCGTCGGCCCAGGTGCTGCCCGACCCGTCGCCCGACGCGCCGGGATCGACGCGGATGATGCCGGCGTCGGCCCCCGGGATGGGGGTGATCAGGGCGAGCCCGGCGAGCGTTCGTGCGGCGGCGTGGCGCATGGCGATCCTCCGTGGGTCCGGAGTTGGATCGGGCGGCCGTGCCCGGGCCATCCAATCTCCGTCGAGGATCTTGCCGGTGCGGGCGCGGAAGACGAGCCGGGCGGTGTGCATCACCACAAAACAGCGCACAAACCGTGTCGATGCGCGTCAGATTGTCGGGCCGGTCAGGGGCAGCCCTCTCCGAACACGCCGATGAACTCGGCGACATCGAAGAAGTTGAACGCTCCGAGGGGCAGGGCCATGTCGGCTTTCGAGTCGCCCCGTCCGTAGGCGGCGATGAACTCGGCAATGTCGAAGAAGTTGACGCGCTGGTCGCGGTTGAAGTCGGCGGCGCACCCGGTGGAGCAGTCGCCGAAGCCGCAGAACAGGTCGGCACGGAAGGCGCGGGAGAGGGCGGGTTCGTCGAGGTTGGGGTCGTCGACGCGCCACTGCATGAACAGGCTCTGCCCGTTGAGCGTCCGGGAGAAGGCGATCGGCCAGTGCGCGGTCGCCACGGGGTCGTCTCCCTCGGCGGTGAGGGTGGCGATGACGGTGTCGGGCGGGACTTCGCCGTTGACGGGGGGCGTCATGGACATCACGAGTGTGACGGTCGCGCCGTCGGCGACATTGCGCACGCCGACGCGGAAGTCGTCGGACCCGATCAGCGGGGGCGTGCGGGCGACGACCTGGGGCACGCGGCCTTGCGAGTCCGGGCGGGCGGTGTTGGGGCCCAAAACCTGGGGGTTGAACGGGGCGCCGGGGCGGAAGAACAGGTCCGGCGCATCGAAGGGGAACTCGCCGTTGGCGACGCGGGGGTCGGTCAGCCCGTTCTGCAGGAATGCGGTGATATCCGCGGCGACTTGCGGGGGGAAGTTGATCAGGGGGATCACGGGGTCGAGGTTGTCGGGCACCTGCCCATTCCCCGCGTAGAAGCCGACCACGGTGGTGAGGTTGCCGAACTCGCCGTTGTGCATGTAGGTCCGCTTGAGCCCGGTGTTGCGCAGCCCGGGAACCTTGAACTTGCCGCGGTCGGCGGGGTCTCCGGTGACGGCCTGCCGACCGTTGTCCTCGATCAGGGGGCGGACGCCGATGTTGCGGAACTCGTCATTGGTGAACAGCGGGGGGGTGTGGCAGACGGCGCACTGGTTGGCTTGGAACGCGGCCCAGCCCCGGGCCTCGGCCGCGGTGAGCGCATTGGTATCGCCCTGCACGAAGGCGTCCCAGGGCGACTGGTCGGAGATCAGGGTGCGTTCGTAGGTCGCCACGGCCATGGCGATGCGTTCGGGGGTGATGGCTGAATCGCCGAACGCACGGGCGAACAGTTCGGGGTAAGACCCGGCGTCCAGCACGGCGTCGGCGATGTCCGGCGGCACATTGGATGCCAGCGCGAGCGGGCGTGCGTGCGCGAGTTTGGTGGTCACCTGCGACCAGTCCCGTCCGGCGTGGGCCATCTCGACGGAGCTGAGCGGCGGGGCGAGGGTCTGTGATTCCAGCGCGGCGTTGTTGCCGAGCACTTCGACGCCGGAGTCGGGATCGGTCAGCGTCTCGGGGGCCCGCCCATCCCAGAACAGCTCGCGGTGGTATGCGGCGTTGATGACGCTGTTGGCCGAGCGGGTGGTGACTTGGGGGCTCAGGACGAAGAGCGGGTCGGGCTCGTAGTTGGTCTGGTCGTCCTGGCGGATCACGCCCGCGGAACCGCGGATGTCGTCGGGCGTGCCGAGGATGGCATCGAGCCCGGGGTGGATGGCGATGCGGGGGTCGGCGCCGTTGTTGGTCATCTGGTGACAGGTAGCGCAGGCGACGGTGTTGTCGGTGCTGAGCTGCTCGTCAAAGAAAAGGATCTTGCCGAGGACCCGCTTCTCCTCGGTGATGGGGTTCCCGTCGGGGATTGGGACCGGAGGAAGCAGGGACCCGCCCCTGGGTTCGCCGGTCGCCCGGTACAGGAACAAGGCCAAACCCATAGGGGCGGCCAAGGTGGTCAAGGCGGCGACGCTCACCTGGGCGTGTCGGGTCTTCATGCGTGATGCCTCCGCAAAGATGCAACGCGGGGTGGGGGCCGCCATTGCACCCCGAACCGGGGAATGAATCAAGTTAACAGAGCCGCATCCAAAATCCAGAACCGCCCCAGGGTTGGGGCGGTTCGGTGTGAAAACAGGCTTTGCGGGCGGGACGGGGGCGATCAGGAGTTGATCACCCGGCCCTCGCTGGCCAGGACCGCCTCGTGCACGGCCTCGTGCATGGTGGGGTGGGCGTGGACGGTGGCGATGAGTTCCTCGGTGGTGGCCTCGAGCCGTCGGGCGACGCTCAGCTCGGCGATGAGCTCGGTGGCCTGGTCGCCGATGATGTGGGCACCGAGGATCTCGCCGCGGGGAAGCCCGCGGATGATCTTGACAAAGCCGTCGGTGTGGCGGGTGGCGATGGCCTTGCCGAGGGCCTGGAGCGAGAACTTGCCGACCTCGTAGTCCTCACCCTTCTTGAGTCCCTGAGCCTTGAGCGCCTGCTCGGTGTACCCGACGCTGCCGACCTCCGGGTGACAGTAGGTGCAGCCGGGGATGACGGTGTAGTCCAGCGGGATCGGCTCGTGCTTGAGCTTGCCTTCCTTGAACGCGAATCGCTCGACGCAGAGGATGGCCTCCTCGCTGGCGACATGCGCCAGCCACGGCGGGCCGATCACATCGCCGATGGCGTAGACGCCCGGCAGGTTGGTCTTGTACTCGAGCGGCTTGGGATCACTCGGCTCGGAGAGGTTCAGCGGGACATAGTCGGTCTTGATGTGGCCCTTGACGGTCTCGAGCTTGAGCGAGTCGTCGAAGAGTCCGTCGAAGCGGCCCTGCACGCCGATGGCCAGCAGCACCTTGTCGCCCTCGATGACTTCCTTCTTCGATTCGTCGGGCTTGCCGTCCTTCATCGGCGCGACGGTGACCTTCACGCCCTTGCCCTTGTTGTCGATATCGAGCACGCCGGTGGAGGTGCGGACATCGAAGCCGTGCTTCTTGTAGATCTTGGTCAGCTCCTTGCCGACCTCCTCGTCCTCCACGGGCACGAGCCGGTCGAGCATCTCGATGATGGTCACCTCGGTGCCGAACTGCTTGTAGACATAGCCGAACTCCACGCCGATAGCGCCGGCGCCGACGATGATGAGTTTCTTCGGTCGCTCCTTGTTGTTCATCGCCTCGCGGGCGCCCCAGATCTTGTCGCCGTCGAACTTGGCGAAGGGCAGATCGCGGGCGACCGCGCCGGTGGCGATGATGACCTTGTCGGCGGTGATGGTCTCGGCCACGCTCTTGACCTTGACGGGCGACGGCGTGAACTCTTCGTTCAGGTCGCAATCGCGCCGCTCGATGGTCACGCCGCCCTTGCCGCCGGCGGCCTTGGTGATTTTGGCGTGTTTGTTGAAGAACTCGATCTTGTTCTTCTTCATCAGGAACTCAACGCCCTTGTTGAGCTTGGCCGCGACATCGCGGGAGCGCCCGATGACCTTGTCCCAGTGGACCTTGACCTCGCCGGTCTCGATGCCCCATTCCTGCTTCTCGGCCAGCTGCTCCATCAGGGCGGCGTTGGCGATCAGCGCCTTGGACGGGATGCAGCCCCAGTTCAGGCACACGCCGCCGAGCTTGGCGCGTTCGACGATGGCCGTCTTGTACCCGAGCTGGGCCGCGCGGATCGCGCCGACATACCCGCCCGGCCCGCCGCCGATGACCACGACATCGAAATGCTTGTTCGCCATGAAAGGACACTCCGCTCGGCTGTCGCCCAACGCCCGGTTCGCGGACGGGACGGGTCGCTGTGTTCAGAAAACGATCGGGTCCAAATGGACCACGCCGGATGGTACGCGCCGCCCCGTTTCCGGGCCTCCGAAGACGCCCCGGCCCGGGACTCGCGCACAAGAAACACGCTTCCCGCTTCCGATTCCGCCCGACCGGTGGTAGTGTGAACCCGTCCGCGGAGCCGCCCGCGGCGGAGGATTGCCCGATGAGATCGGATTCTCGGACTGTGTTCACCTGTGCCTTGCTCGGCTCGGGTCTTGCCACCGGGCTCGCACACGCCCAGCCGCTCGAGCTGACCGTTGACCCCGCCCGTTCCACGCTGGATTTGTCCATCGAGCTGCAGACGCCGGCCGGCAACCGCACCGACTCGGACTCTTCCCCTATCAACGGCACCATCGTGCTGGGTGCTGACGACTACGGCGCGCTGGGGTCGGTCGTGTTGTACGACATCCGGCTCTTCGCCTCGGACACGCTGGAGTTCAACTGGTCCTGGGACTTCCTCGGGGCGGCCGACGCGACCATGATCGGCGGCGGGTTGATCGATGCTGCCCCGGGCGTGCCCAAAGGCCCGGTGCCCGTCACAGGAACTGCCTTTACGGTCCCGAGCGTGTCGATCCAGCCCCTCGGAGTGCTCGACGCGAACTACAACATTCTCATTGTGGGCTCAGGTTCCGTCTCTCAGGACCTCGCCAACGAGCCGCCCGTGTCCACCGATCTGTCCGGCGAGATCACCATCACCGGCTCGACGGTCGAGGTTTCCTCGACCGTGGTCTTCGATGGTTCGTTCCCGCTCGATAACGGGCTGGGCACGGCGGTGGTCTCCGGCACGGGCACCGTCGTCGCCACCGGCTCGCTGCTCGGCTGCGACGCCGATCTGGCCGCGCCATTCGGCACACTGAACTTCTTCGACATCTCCGAGTTCATCAATCTTTACAGCGCCCGCGACCCCATGGCGGACTTCAATGTGGACGCCGCGTTCAACTTCTTTGACATCACCGCGTTTATCGATGCGTACAACGCCGGCTGCGACTGAGCCGCCGGAACAGGAGGTCCGGCCCGATCGCGGGCCGGAGCGCGATGCCCAAGAGACCGATTTGTGCTGCAGTGCTGGCGCTGGCCGCGTGCGTGGCCTGCGCGGTCGCGCAGCCGCAGCGGCAGACGGCCGTGCGAGACCGCTCGCCCGCGCCCGAGCGCGTCCTCACGCTGCCCGACCTGACCGGATCGGTCGACTTCAACGCGGGCATCACGGTCCAGGGGGGCGTGAGCTTTGACCTGAGCCGACCCGCGGTCGGCTACCAGCTCGACGGCACACCCCGCGCCGCCGATCAGCCCCGCTGGGCACCGACCCGACCGACGCCGATGGGCACCGATCCCGTTGTGATCGACGAGTCGGCCGCGGTGCGCACCTACGCGGGCGGGCTCGGCTCCGACGGGGCACCCATCGTCGTCTGCTTCGATGTCAACCGCGGCGATCTGCTCATCCACCGCGGACCGTCGGATGTTGTCGCGTACTGGTCGTCGGCATCCAACCAGACCTACCGCAAACGGCTGCGCGCAGGCGATCGGCCCTCCGACCTGCTGCTGGGCCAGCCCGACGAACTGCCGGACCACGCCTTCAGCCCCGCCGGCGCCGTCGTGTGGGACGGCTTCATCGGCATCGCATGCGCCGTCCGGGAACGGACCGCCACCCCCGACGGTGAGCAGTGGTTCGCCACGCGGACCGCGCTCGTCTGGACCACCGACACGCTGCTCGCGTCCGATCCCAACCCCTGGCGCGTCGCCGGCGTCTCCCGTCCCTCAGCGCCGCTGCCCGAGAAGACGCTGCTCCAGCACTGGTCGGTCTCGCTCTTCCCGATCGACACCGACCGCGCCGTCGTGTTCCTCGCCGACTACCGCGCACCCGCCACGGCCAAGGACGGCGGATCGCTCGACGCTTACATCATCCTGCGCACCGGCACCACGATCGCATCGGTGACCGGCGTCAACCTCATCGAGAGCGCCCTCGCCGGCCAGCACTGCCATGTCGGCGGCATGACCGTCGCGCCCAACGGGCGGACCGATGTCTACGCCTCGTTCGGCGACACCATGCGCGCCAACCGACTCGTCCGCCGCAGCCTCACGCCGGGCGCCGCTTGGACCACGCCACTGCCCGACCCGCTCTCCGGTATCAACGGCCAGTTCGCCCTCGCCCAACTGTCCCCCGCTTGGCAACCCGCCGAAACAGTCTGGGGCGGACAACTGCCCACGCCCGCCCACGCCAACCAGCTCATCTCGATGGTGCCCGCCGATCCCGCCCTCTCCGCCATCCTCTGCGGCGGAGACGAGAACGGGGCTTCCATCCTCCGGCTCACCCCCGATGACACGACCGGGGGCGTGCGCTTCGACACCGTCTACCAGCCTCAGGTCACCTCAAACCCCGAAGACGGCGTCCTCGTCTTCGGGCTTCAGGCCCTGCACCCCGGCGGCCCCTACCTCGCCGTCCAATCCGGGCCGGGCTGGGGCGTTGAACGCGAGATGCACGGACGCATCCTTTATTCAACTGACGGGCACGCGTGGGGCCACCTGCCCTGGACCGGCATCTCCGAGCAATGCCCGGCCGTGTTCGAAGGCCCGGACGCTGCTGTCTCCGGCAGCATCATCCCCGGTTTCTTCAAACGCCTTGGCCTGAACCCGGACCCGCCGACGCGAACACCGCTCGCACTGTCATCCCCGCGGGCGACCAACAAACTCATCGCCGACGACCAGATCCTGCCCTCCGCCCCGCCCCCGGGCGTGACGATCCAACGGATCAACACCACGAACCTCGCCGCACTCGGCATCCATCCGCCCCCGAGCCATCTCTCCCAGACCTTCCGGATCAGTTTCGGCACCGGGTCTGTGTCGCTCGGCCGATGGCGCCCCACGGGCACCGGCACCCCCTTCGCCGGCATCCCTTCCTCGGGCGGCCTGAGCATCCGCGCCTGGGCCAGGGCGATCGGCCCGGACCACGGCGGGCCCGCAAACACCACGACGATCTCGCTTAGCCCAGTGGCCATCAACGCGTCGAACGCCGTCGTCGGAGCACGCTCCGGCGGCATGACCAAACTCGACCCCGGCGCATGGGTGCCCATCACCATATGGCTCGATGCACGGCTGAACGGCAACGCGTTCTACACCACCAACCCCGGCCCGCACCGCATCGACCTCGATCTGGCCACCATGACCACCGACGGCGTCGCAAACCCCGGCGACCTGCTGCTCTGCTTCGAGTCGATCGCCCTCGGCGCTCCGAACCTCGGCGGATCGGGCGCCGCACCCGAGACCGAAGCGGATGAACTGGCCACCATCGGCTTCCAGCACACCGACGAGTGGACCGTCTACTTCGAGGCCTTCGTGCCCGAACACCTCTGGGATGCGCGCACCGGCTCGATCGGTTCGGCCGCCCGCCCAAAGGCCACCATCGCCCGCATCGCCGGCCCATCAAACTCCACGCTTGTTCAGATCGAGACCGCCCTGGGCACCATGTCCTTGGCCGACGCTTCCGGTTCCGCCCTCGGACCCTTCCGGACGATCTTTCCGGTCCGCAACTCGCCCTTCCGCGTCGCCGTCACCTCCGGGCCGTTCGGCACCCGGCTGCGATACAGCATGGCGGGCATGGACGCCGAAGAGGTGCTGCTCCCCCGCAAGACGCCCGCCGATCGCATCGTCTTCGGCGAGGGCGCCATCGACCTGTCACGCGTGCTCGTGTTCCGCGAACGCATGACCCGCGCCCAGCTCGATCTGCTTTTCGAGTCACCCCCCGCCACCCCCGCACGCGCCGTGACCGATCTCAACGCCGACGGCCGCACCGACGCGATCGATCTCCAGACATTCCTGGCCGCTTTCGCTGCCCGGTCGCAGAACGCCGATTTCAACGCCGACACACGCACCGACTGGTGGGACATCCAGGCCTACCTCGCCGCGTTCTGCACCAACTTCCGATAACACCGGCCAATCACCGGTTTTCCGCTGGTGCTCACCCGCTCCCTCGTGGTACGCTCATCGTGGTCCAAAGGGACACGGAGGATTGTCATGCGCTACGACCGAATCGCCGCCCTCGCGGGCATCGCCGCCGCCTCGCTCGCTCACGCCGACGAGATCGTTCTGAAGAACGACTCCCTTGTCGACGGCGGCTCGGTCAATGTCTGCCCCTGCTTCGTGCAGAACGAGGAAGCCGCGGTCTGGCTCACCAGCCCCTGCGACGGCGAGATCGTCGCCATCCAGATCTTCTGGAAGTCTTTCTTCGGAGGCGCGGACCAAGTTATCGAGGACTCCATCCTCGTCTATGAGGGCGGCACATTCCCCAACCCTGGCCCGCTCAAGGAAGAACTCCTCGCGCCCCTCCTCACCGACGGCGGGCTCAACGAGTTCCGCTACATGGACGACCAGCAGACCATCCCCATCAGCATCCCCGTGCAGGCAGGCGAGACCTTCGTCGTCTCCCTCAAGTTCTTCAATTCCAACGCCAACGATGTCTTCGCCCCCAGCATCGTCTCCGACGACTCCGGCTGCCAGCCCGGCAAGAACGCCGTGAAGGTCAACGGCAACCAGTGGCGCAACGCCTGCTCGCTCGGCGTGTCCGGCGACTGGGTCATCCGCGCGATCGTCAACTGCGGCGGGGAACCCACCGGAGCCGTCTGCCTCCCCGACGGCACCTGCGCCGACGGCCTGACCGAGTCCGATGCCATCGCCCTCGGCGGCGTCTGGAACGGCGCCGGCTCCACCTGCGGAAGCGTCACCTGCCTCGGCGCCTGCTACATCCCCTCCACCGGCGGATGCCTGCAGTTCGACAAAGCCACCTGCGACGCCGTCGGCGGCGACTGGCAGGGCCCCGGCACCACCGATTGCAACCCGTGCCCCGCCGATCTTGCCGAACCCTTCGGCACCCTCAACATCTTCGACCTGCAGGCCTATGTCGGCTTGTACAACGCCCAGGACCCATCGGCCGATCTGGCCGCACCCTTCGGCTCGTACAACATCTTCGATATCCAGGCCTACATCGGCCTGTACAACAAGGGCTGCCCGTAAGGCTCAGTCATCCTTGCCGCGCGACGCCGGCCCGAGCACGATACCCACCTGCACCAGCCGCTTGCCCTCCCCGGGCTGGCTCTTCGAGCACAGCTCCCACACCCGGTCCCAGGTGCCGGTTGATCTCCGCCAGCGTCGCGTCGTCCGCCCACACCGTCTGCGCCCCGCAGTGCGTGTCCCGCTTCGGCCCCCGCGTTACCGCCTCCGGATTTTTGATCGCCGATTCAAACACCCGCGACAGCATGCGGCACGCGGCCCGCCCGTACGACACATGGTAGTCCACCACCGCGGGGTCCTCGGGATCGTGCCGCGTGTTCACCTGCCGCGCGATCGGGCGATACAACTGCTCCTGCCGCTTGCCGCTCTGCCGAGTCCCCGCGTCGATCAACAGCCCCGCGCCCACCAACTGCTCGATGTGCGGGTACAGCGAAGTCCGCGAACGCCCGGTCATCGCCGCGATCTCGCCCGCCGAACAAGTCCCCAGCGCGCACGCCGCCTCAAGGATCTCCAGCCGCGCCGGGCTGGACAGCACCATCATGGTGCCCGCGTCAGTGATCAGGTGCGTCTCGGGCGTCTCCGTCGGCATGCGGCCCTCTCTCGTCGACTGCCGCCCCGAAGACCGGCCAAGCCAACCCACAAGCTCCAGACATCGGAATCAGGCCCCAGACCAACCCCCGATCATGCGGAGAAAGCCTTGGAACCTCTGTTCCGCCCCAGTACAGTGTGACCAGAGGCCCGGGGCGCGACCCGCGGGCAGTGTAGCCGATTCCCCCCATCCTGAGGTGTTTCCCCATGCGGCACATCACCGTCTCCGCCGTGCTCACCCTGTCCGGTTCCATCGCCGCCGCCGAGGTCCCCACCCAGTGGACCTTCCAGCTCCAGTGCCGCTCCAGCCTCGATGCGGGAATCCCCTCATACAACCTCCCAGCCATCACTTCCCTCTCCAGCCAGTATGTCACCCTCGATGACGACGGCACCGTCGCCATCCGAGCCTTCGTCGGCTCCGGCGGCATCACCGAGGGCATCTTCGTCGGCCAGAACGGCACCGGCGGATTGGTCCTCACCACCAACGCCATCGACCCCGTCTGGACCACCCAACTCAGCCTCCGCAACGGGCTGATGGGCGTCGGCGACGCCGGCTTCGACAACGGCGCCTCCGTCTACGACACCGCTGGCAACCTCGTCCAACGATTCAACATCGGCGGGCCACAGGGCACCTCCGGCTACGGCTCGGTCGATGTCACCGCCGACGGCGCCATCTGCTACCGCGGCGACTTCGGCTTCATCGGCGACAAGGTCGTCGTCGACGAGTTCATCAACGGCACCCGCCAGCAGCGCCTCGTCGCCGACTCCTTCTCGGGCGACTACACCTTCCTCTTCGCCCCCAAGATCAACGACGCCCGCCAGGTCGCGATGAACACCATCCCCGCCTCCGGCCCCACCCGCCGCATCGTCCGCTTCGAGCCCGACAACACCCCGACCACCGTCGCTGAGACCGGCCCGGTCTACAACTCCTTCGTCAACTCCACCGACCTCGCCGAGTCCGGCCATGTCGCCTTCTCCGCCCGCCGAGCCGCCGACTCGATCTGGGAAGTCAACGCCTGGGACGGCTCGTCCATCACCACCGTCGCCACCGGCGCCGACCCCGACATCAACAACGGCTCGCTCGTCAACTTCCCCCCCGTCGTCAACTCCGACGGCTGGGTCGCCTTCCGCGCCACCGACACCGCCAACAACGCCACCGCCCTCTGGGTCGGCGACGGCGACAACCTCGTCAAACTCATCGAATACGGCCAACTCATCGACACCGACCTCGGCCCCCTCCCCCTCGGCTTCGACTTCGGCGGCGACACCGGCAGGCAGGTCATGAACGGCATCATCGACATCAACGACAACGGCCAGATCGCCTTCGCCGCCTTCCTCCAGAACGGCACCATCGGCGTCTGGGTCGCCACTCCCGTCCAGGGCTGCCCCGCCGACCTGGCGGAACCCTTCGGTACCCTCAACATCTTCGACATCCAGGCCTACATCGCCCTCTACAACACCCAAGACCCCGCCGCCGACCTCGCCGAGCCGTTCGGAACCTTCAACATCTTCGATATCCAGGCCTACATC
>RFGH01000214.1 GCA_003696675.1 Planctomycetota bacterium | reverse complement strand
GTCATGGGGGATGGTAGTGGGCCGAGAGCGGGCGGCCGCCCCCCTACCATCCGGGGATGACGACCGACTCGGCCACCGGCTTCCAGCTTGTTCTGCCGCGTTTCGATGAGATCGCGGCGCTCGATGCGCACACGCTCGTCCACCGGATGCGGGTGGGCGTAGAGCGGTTCGATCCGCGAATTTTCGAGCTGACGGACGAGCAGCTGGATCAGGCGTGGCTGCCGGACGCCGGGGTGGGGCGGTGGCCGATCCGTGTACTGCTGGGGCATCTGGCGGACACGGAGATGCTGTACGCGGCGCGGATCCGGCAGACGCTGGCGCAGGACAACCCGACGGTGGCGGTGTTCGAGGAGCACGCGTACATCGACGCGGGGCTGTACGGCTGCACGGAGGGAACGCCGTTCCGCCCGCCGATCGGCGGGGATGTGGCGATGATCCACACGACGCGGTGCTGGCTGGTGGCGCTGCTGGTGCAGCTGGAGGACCGGCACTGGGAGCGGAAGGCGATGCACCCGGAGCGGGGCGTGATGAGCGTGCGGGACTTCGCCAACTATAACTGTCTGCACCTCGAGCACCACGCGGCGTATCTCAACGCCAAGGTGTACAAACTGCTCGGTCCGATGCCGGAAGACGAGTGTTGCGGCGGCCATGGCGAGGGCGGCGGGTGCTGCGGCGGTTCGGGCGGGTGCTCGTCCGGCGGCTGCGGGTGCGTCTGACCGCGCTGCAAGCCCGAACTTTTCCCGGAGGTTTTCCCGCCCGTGCACCGCATCTTCGACGAACGCCGCTATCTCATCCCGTTCCGCTCCGGGCTGCTGCCGCAGATCTTCTGCGACACGCTGGTGATCGGAGCAGGGGTGGCGGGGCTGCGTGCGGCGATCGGGGCGAGCCACGGGGGCGCGGTGATCGTGTGCTCCAAGTCGTCGCTTTCCAAGACGAACACCGCGTGGGCGCAGGGGGGCATCGCGGCGGTGCTGCGGGGCGATGACTCGCTTGAGAGCCACATCGAGGACACCTTGGCGGCGGGGGCGGGGCTGTGCGATACAGCGGCGGTGGAACTGATCTGCCGCGACGGGCCGGAGCGGATGCGCGAGCTGATGGGCTGGGGCATGCACCTGGACCGGGATGAGTCGGGCGAGCCCGCGGTAGGACGCGAGGGCGGGCATCAGCACGCCCGGATCTTCCACGCGGGCGGGGACGCGACGGGGGTCGAGCTGCAACGCACGCTGACGGAGCGCGTGCGATCGAATGACAGCATCCGGCTGTTCGAGAAGTGCTTCGCGATCGATCTGATCACGGCGGGCAACGAACCGGGGGCCGCGTGTCTGGGGGCGATCACGCATCATCCGCGCTATGGGCTGCAGATGATCTGGGCGCGGACGACGATTCTGGCGTCGGGGGGCGCTGGGCAGGTGTTCCGCGAGACTTCCAACCCGCCGCCGGCGACGGGGGACGGGCTGGCGATGGGTGCTCGGGCGGGCGCGACGCTGGCCGACATGGCGTTCGTGCAGTTCCACCCGACCACGCTGTACATCCCCGGCGCGCCGCGGGCGTTGATCTCCGAGGCGGTGCGTGGCGAGGGGGCGCATCTGCTCAACGAGTCGCACCGACGCTTCATGGTCGGGCGGCACGATCTGGCGGAGTTGGCGCCGCGTGATGTTGTCAGCCAGGCGATCGTCGAGGAGATCGCCAGCCAGGGGGGGCGGCATGTCTATCTCGATTGCCGCCATCTGACGCAGTTCAGCGAGCGGTTCCCGGGCATTCACGCGACGCTGGCCAAGTTCGGGCTGGACCCGGCGACGGATCTGATCCCGGTGCACCCGGCGGCGCACTACACGATCGGCGGACTGCGGACCGACCTGGATGCGCGTACGGATGTACCGAACCTGTACGCCGTGGGAGAGGTGGCCTGCTCCGGGCTGCACGGGGCCAACCGGCTGGCGAGCAACTCGCTGCTCGAGGGGCTGGTGATGGGAGCGATCGCCGGAGACCACGCGGCGCGGCGGTCGGGGGGATCACCGGTCGCACCGGTGCCGGTGGTGTCGGATATCCGGCCTTCGACGCACGCCGAGCTGGACCTGGAGGATGTGCGGTCGAGCCTCCGCAGCGCGATGTGGAAGAATGTCGGCGTGCGGCGGGACGGGACGCGGCTGGAAGACGCCTGCGAGATGTTCGATTTCTGGGGGCGGTACACGCTCGACAAGATCTTCGACACACCCGACGGCTGGGAAGTCCAGAACATGCTGATCACCGGGGCGTTGATCGCCCGGGCGGCGCTGTGGCGGGAAGAGTCTCGCGGCACGCATTGGCGGTCGGACCATCCCGCCCCCTCCGACGCGATGCGGGTGCACGACCTCTGGCGGCGCGGGCAGTCCGGGCCCGCGACGGCGCCGCTGGTCGGACGGGCCGGCGAACCGGCGGTCGCGGCCGGCGTACAGGAACGGAGATGACCACGCGGAAGGCGGCGATGGCGATCGTGGCGGCCGGCACGCTCCTCGGGGGGTGTGTCGAGGAACGCATCGTCTCGGCCAAGGGGCTGCTGATCGGTCTGCCGGGGGCGGAGACGCGGCTGCCCAGCGGGAACAACACGACCCCGCGTGCCGAGCTGCTCAAGACCCCGGAGGTCGGACTGCGCGAAGAGCGGGAGGACGGGACCGTCGTCCTGCACGCCAAGACCTTCCAGCACCTGATGTCGCACATCGTCCACGCGATCCAGCACGATGAGGAGGAACTGTTTGTCGAGCAGATCCTTTCGTCGGTCACGCGGGAGGAGTTCCGGGCGCGGGGTGTGGATCCGGCGCTCGGCTTCCGCGAGATCGTGCGGCGTCAGCGTGATGTGTTCCGGCTGTTCAACGCCATCCCGTTCGGCGAGAACACGCCGGGGCTGTTTCTGCAGCCTGTGGGCCATAATACCTTCCGGCTGGCGTTGCCGCGGTCGGGTTATGGCGACCTGAAATGGGTGGGCATCGACGCGGTGTTCGAGAACGGCAACTACCGGCTGCGTTGGTTCGTCCCCGCGTGATCGTTCTCAGTCGGAGGTCAGGGCCCGGACCCGTTCGAGAAGCAGGCGGGTGAGCATGCTGCCCTCACGCGGCGAGTGCTTGTCTCCCTCATACTCCACGCCGATCCAGCCACGGTACCCGGCGTCCTTGACGATCTTGAGCATGCGGGTGTAGTCCGTGCGGACCTCGTCGCCCTCGGCGTTGAACTCGTGCGACTTGGCGCTGACGGCCTTGGCGAACGGCATCAGTTCCTTCACGCCGGTGTAGCGGTCGTACCAGGCGTCGGGCTCGTTCACGCGAGACCAATCGAGGCAGAAGTTGCCGAAGTCCGGCAGGGTGCCCACCCGCTTGTGGTCGACCATCTTCATCACACCGGAGAGCCAGGCCCCGTTGGAGGAAAGCCCGCCGTGGTTCTCGACGATGACATTCAGGTCGTACGGCTCGGCGAGTTCGCAGAGGCGGCGGAGCCCGTCGGCGGCGAGTTTCTGCTGTTCCTCGTAGGTGCCGGCGCTGGCGGCGTTGACGCGGATCGAATGGCAGTAGAGCCGGCGGGCGGCGTCGAGCCACTTGCGGTGGTTCTCGACCGCGCGGAGCCGGGCCTTTTCGTCGGGATCGCCGAGGTTGCCCTCGCCGTCGCACATGATCAGCAGCTGGGTGACGCCATGGTCCTTGGCCCGGAGGTTCATCTCCTCGAGGTACTTGGTGTCGTCGGCCTTGTCCTTGAAGAACGAGTTGACGTACTCGATCGCGTCAAAGCCCAGCGTGCGGGCCTCGCGGGCGAAATCGAGGTGATCGAGCTCCCCCGCGTACAGCGGCTTGTGCAGAGACCACTGGGCCAGCGAGATGCGGAACCACGGGGCCTCGTGGATCTTCGGCTCGGGAGCGGCGCCCGCAGCAGGAAGCCCGGCGAGGGCGACGACGCCCGCCATCCCGGCGGCGGTTCGTTTGACGGCTTCGCGGCGGGAGATGGGAGTCTCGATCATGAAAAGAGTGTACCGGTCAGAGGGCCGAGGCGTATCGGTCGATCACCCCGATAAACCGATCGATCTCGTCCGTCCGCGTCGTCGGCCCGGGGCTGGCCCGGACCGCGCCCTTCGGGGCGGTGCCGATGGTCTCGTGGACCAGCGGAGCGCAGTGCACGCCGCCGCGGACCGCGATGTCCTCCTCCGCGTCGAGCCCGGCGGCCAGATCGCGGGCGGCCACGCCGTCGAGATTGAACAGGACGACCGGGGTCCGTCCGTCGGTGCCCTCAAGCCCGTAGAGCGTGATACCCCGGATCGAGCCAAGACCGTCGAGTAGGCGGGCGGTCAGGGCCATTTCGTGCTCGTGCGCCGATCCGTTGGCGGCTTTGGCCTGCATGGCCGCGAGCAGCCCCGCGAAGCCGACGGCGTTGGAGGTGCCCGCCTCGAGGGCGTCGGGCAGCTCGGTGGGCATGTCGAGCCCGGGCGCGACCGCGCCCGTGCCGCCGCGCCGCTCGCAGAACACGCGGGACTTCGAGCAGTCGTCGGGGTAGGCCCGCTCGCCCACAAACAACGCGCCGGTGCCGGTCGGCCCGCCGAGCCCCTTGTGCCCCGCGATCGCGAGCAGGTCGATGTCGAGCGCCTGCACATCGACCGGCAGGTGCCCCACCGTCTGCGCGGCATCGACCAGCACCAGCGTGTCCGGGTTGCGGGCGCGGACCTTGCGGATCGCCTCCGCGACGTCCTGCACGGTGCCGAGCGCGTTCGACGCGTGCGAGAGGCAGGCGATCACGGTGCGATCGGTCACCGCGGCGGCGAAGGCCTCGGGGTCGACCCGGCCCCGGGCATCGCACGGCACGACGGTCGCATCGATCACGCCGTCCTTCGCGTAGCAGGAGAGCGTCCGCAGCACGGCATTGTGCTCGATCGTGGTCATCACCGCGTGGGGTTTCTTATCACAGCATTGGCGCATCGAGCCGCGGATGACCCCGTGGATCGCGAGATTGATCGAGTCCGTGCAACCGTGCGTCAGAATCACCCGCTTCGCGCACGGCGCGTTGATCAGGGCGGCCAATGTGCTCCGCGCCTTCTCAACGGTGGCCGCGGCCTCGCGGGCCAGGCGGTGCCCGCCCCGCCCCGGGTTGCCGGCGTGGTGCTCGAGGAAATCACACATGGCACGGACAACCTCGGGCGGCTTGGGCCAGCTGGTGGCAGCGTTGTCGAGGTAGAGCAGGCGTTCGGGCATGGGACGAACAGTATATGAAGAGCCGGGCGTTCCGCCGCCCCGTCCGATGACGCTCGCACAGCGAAAGATCTTCCATTGCGGATCACGCCCCCTACGCTCTCTCCATGACCACCTATCGATGGCAACTCCTCCGCGCCGGCCGCTTCCTCCTCGACGGCGGCGGCATGTTCGGCGTGATCCCCAAGGTCGTCTGGTCCCGCTCGGCCACGCCCGACGACAAGAACCGCATCGAGCTCAGTCACAACTGCCTGCTGCTGGAATCGACCGAGCCGGACCCGGCCCTCGGCCGCCCGCGCCGCGTCCTGATCGAGGCCGGCACCGGCGACAAACTCGACGAGAAGATGTCCAAGATCTTCGGGCTCGACGGGCGCACCGTCGAAACCGCCGTCACCGAGGCGGGCGTCTCCTGTGATGACATCGACCACACGATCGTCAGCCACCTGCACTTCGACCACGCGGGCGGCCTGACCCGGCGTGTCCGCGACGGCGAGCAGCCCCACTGGGAGATCACCAAGGAGGGCGTCGCGTCGGGCGACGCCCGGGCGATCCGCTTCACTTTCCCCAACGCCGAGCTGATCGTCCAGCGCCGCGAGTGGGTCGACGCCCGCAACAACGACGCGGTGATGACCAAAACTTACTACCGCGACCACATCCTGCCCTTCGAGGACGAGTCTCTGCCGCTCGCCGACGGCCGCCCCCGCCTGCGTCTGATCGACTCCGAGCGCCCCTTCCCGCTCAACCGCAAGCCCTCACGCAACGAGCAGCCCAAGACCACCGTCGATGAGCGCACCACCAAGGTCCTCCCCGGCATCGGCGTGTTCCTTGTTCCCGGTCATACCTGGGGCCAGCAGGCCGTCCGCTTCACCGACGACCAGGGACGCGAGATCGTCTTCACCCCCGATGTCATGCCCACCGCCTGGCACAGCGGCCAGGCGTACAGCCTCTCTTACGATGTCGAGCCCTACACCTCGATGGTCACCAAGGGCTGGTTCCTGCGCGAAGCCGCCGAACGCGACTGGCTGCTCGTGCTCGACCACGAGCCCGGCAATCCGCTCCGGCGTTCGCGTGCGAACGACCACGGGTGGTTCGATCTCGTTGAGTCGTAAAGGCCCGTTTCAGGCCCCCACCACCGCATTCGCCCCCGCCCACGCGTACAGCAGGTCCGCCGCACGCGGCAGCACCTCGCCCGCCGGACGCAGTTCGCTGCGCCACAGACGCGGGTACTCGTACACGATCCACCCGCGGTAGCCCTTGTCCCGCAGCGAGCGGACGAACTTCTCGTTCGGCAGGCGCCCCTCGCCCAGCGGCACCGGCTGGCCGTCCTCGGCGATGTCCCCGATACGCACCACCGCCGTGCGGTCGATGATCGAATCGATCGCGTGCATCGGGCACTCGCCGGCCGTCGCGGCCACCACGGTGTTGTACGACACCGCGAGGTAGGGCGAGCCCACCATGTCGTGCAACTCGCGCACATCATCCGCCCGGGCGAACGAACCCGCGTTCTCGATCAGCACCCGCACCGGGGTGTTGCGGGCCGTCTGTGCGGCCAGCGCCAGCCGGTCCACGATCCGCCTGACACCCCACGCCCGCGGCTCGCCCCCGCACAGATTCTGCCCGAACACGCGGACGAAGGGCACGCCCGCCTCGGCCGCCCGCTCGACCGCGGCCTTCGTTTCCGGGACGCCGATCTCCTCGCTCTGGAACAGGTGCCCCACCACAGGCGGCCACACGGGCTCGTCGAAGGTCACCCCCGTCGCGAGCCCAACAGGTTCCACGCCCACATCCTCGAACAGATCGTGCAGTCGCCGCGGCGGCACAGCCTCGGGATCGCACTTCAACTCGGCGGCCCCGATCCCGCGGGGAGCCAGACGCATCTCAACGCCCTGATAGCCCCAACGGTCGGCCAATGAGACCACCTCATCGAGGGTCAGTTCCGGGCAGCAGACGGTGGAAAACGCGATCTTCATGGCAGTGTCCTCGGTGGGCCCAGAGTGTAGCGGAAGCGCCGCGATCGGGGATCGCAGGGCACGGATCAGGGATCAGACCCCAGCCATCCGGAAAGCAGCGTGCAAAGCCCCGGTCCCCACGGGCTTTTCCCAGGTGGCTGATGCCCGATGGCCGACCCCTATCCTTCCCCATGCCCCGCGAGTTCGAATCCACGCTCCACACCGACCTCCGCGACCAGATGACCTATTCGGGCTACCTCGGGCTCGACACGCTGCTGTCCAGCCAGCACCCCCGGTCCGACCACCACGACGAGATGCTCTTCATCGTCATCCACCAGACCACCGAGCTGTGGTTCAAACTGATCATCCACGAGCTTTCCGCCGTCCTCGACCATGTCTCCCACGACCGGCTCGAACCCGCATTCAAGATCCTCGCCCGCGTCAAGCACATCTTCAGCCAGTTGATCGATCAGTGGTCCGTCCTCGCGACCCTGACCCCGTCCGAGTACATCCAGTTCCGCCATGTCCTGGGCCACGCCTCGGGCTTCCAGAGCGTCCAATACCGCACCGTCGAGTTCATGCTGGGCAACAAGGACGATCGGATGCTCCGCGTCCACGCCCACGACCCCGCGGCCACCGAGCAACTGACCAACGCCCTCAACGCCCCGAGCATCTACGACGCCTTCCTCGCCCACCTCGCCCGGCGCGGGCTTCCGATCCCCGAGGAAGTCTTGAGCCGCGATATCCGCAAGCCCCACGAGCCCGACCCCCGCGTCACCCAGGTCTTCAAACAGATCTACCTTCACACCGAAGTCCACTGGGACGCCTACGAAATGTGCGAAAAACTCGTCGACCTCGAAGAACAGATCGCCCTCTGGCGCTTCCGCCATCTCAAGGTCGTCATGCGTGTGATCGGCTTCAAGACCGGCACCGGCGGTTCGTCCGGCGCCAACTTCCTCCGCCAGATGATCGACCACCAGTTCTTCCCCGAACTCTGGTCTGTCCGCACGGAACTGTGAGCATGGGCACCGTCGAAACCATCCACGCCGCCGTCGCCCGACTCGGGCCGGGCCCGCTGACCGAGGCCGGCCTCGTCGAGCACATCCATCCGCTCTTCGCCCGCGTCCTGGAACGCAACGCCCGCACCAACGAGATCTATCTTGCCAACCACTCGCTCGGCCGCCCGCTCGACGCCTCGGCTGATGATGTCCAAGAGGCCATGGACCTCTGGTACACCGACATGGACCGCGCCTGGGACGCCTGGCTGTGCGAGCGCGAGGCCTACCGCGACCGCATCGCCCGCCTCATCGGGCGGTCCGACCGCACCGCCGTCGTCCCAAAGACCTCGGCCGCCCAGGGCCTCCGCGCCGTGCTCAACGCCCTGCCCGCCCGCGTACCGCATGTCGTGACCACCCGAGGCGAGTTCGACTCGATCGACTTCGTCCTCAAGGCCTATGCACACCGCGGGCGGGCCCGCGTGGACTGGGTCCCCTGCGATCCAGACGCCCGCTTCGACGCCGAGCGTATCCGCCAGGCCATCAAGCCCGGCATCGACCTTGTCATCGTCAGCCGCGTGTTCTTCGCCACGGGCCAACTGCTCCAGAACATCGACCGCATCATCGCCCGGGCGCGCGAGGTCAACGCCCGCGTGCTCGTCGACGCCTACCACGCCGCCGGCGTGCTGCCCGAATCCATGGACGCCCTCGGCTGCGACGCCATGATCGGCGGCAACTACAAGTACACACGCGGCATGGCCGGCGCGTGCTGGCTGGCGCTGGGCGACCGCATGCTCACCCCGGGCGGCGTGCCCGCCGTCGACTGCCCCGCCCCCGTCGACACCGGCTGGTTCGCCAAGGCGGAGCCCTTCGCCTACCACCGCACCGAACTGCCCGAGTACGCCCCCGGCGGCGACGGCTGGTTGGAAGCCACCCCGCCGATCCTGACCTACTACCAGAGCCGCGCCGGACTCGAACTCACCCTCGCGCTGGGCGTCGACCGCCTCCGCGACTACGCACTCCGCCAACTCGCCTTCCTCCGCGAACAACTCCACGAGCGCCGCGTCTCCACCCGTCTGATCAACCCCGAACCGGCCGACCACGCCAACTACCTGCTCATCCCCGTCGACGACGGGCACCACGCCTGCAAGCGCCTCCGCGACGCGGGCGTCAACGCCGACGCCCGCCCCAGCCCCGCCGGATCGCCCTGGTTCGTTCGCCTTTGCCCTGACATCCTGACCACCGAGCAGGAAATGGCCGACGCCGCCGAACGCATCGCGGGCGTGCTCAGCCCGGCCCGCACCGAGCACTCGTGACCCCGCCCGACCCCGCCATCACGCGCCGCATCCTCGACCGCTGCGACGCCCTCGGCTTCGCCCTCGCCGGCGTCTGCGACGCGGCCCCCACCGAACGACCCGACGAACTGCGTTCATGGCTCGACGCCGGCAAGCACGGCTCGATGGGCTACCTCCAACAGCACGCCGAACTCCGCGCCGATCCAACCAAGGTCCTCGAGCACGCCCGCTCGGCCATCCTCGTCGCAGACCTTTACGCGTCCCGCGACCACAACACAGACCCCCCGCTCAAGCCCGGCCAGGGCCGCATCGCCCGCTACGCCCGAGGCCGCGACTACCACGACACCCTGAAAAAACGCCTCATCACGCTGGCAGACGAACTCCGCGCCGAACACCGCGACGCACGCTTCCGCGTCTTCACCGACACCGCGCCCGTCCTCGAACGCGAACTCGCCCACCGCGCCGGGCTCGGATGGATCGGAAAGCACACCCTGCTCATCCACCCCAAGATCGGCAGCTACTTCCTGCTCGGCGGCATCCTCACCACACTCGAACTCCCACCCCTCGCCCCGCCGTCGCCCGAGCCCGACCACTGCGGCTCCTGCACCCGCTGCATCGACGCCTGCCCCACCGACGCCATCACCCCCTACTCCATCGACGCTCGCCGCTGTATCAGTTACCTGACCATCGAACGCCGCGGACCCATCGATCCCAACCTCGAACCCTTCATCGCCCCCTGGGTCTACGGCTGCGACATCTGCCAGGAGGTCTGCCCGCACAACTCGCCGCGACCCGCCCCCCCGCTCGGAAAGTCACCCAACCCCGCCTACCGGTCGGACCGCGACCGCTTCGATCTGCTCGAGGTGCTCGGTTGGGACGAGGACGCCCGACGCACGGCGTTCCGATCCAGCGCCATGAAGCGCGCCCGCCTGGACATGATGCGCCGCAACGCCGCCATCGCCGCAGGCCCCGCGCTCCGCGAACACGACCTGCCCGACCTCCGCGCCGCCCTCGAACGCATCGCCGCCGACGAGAACGAGCCCGAGATGGTCCGCGACGCCGCCCGTCGCGCCATCAAACCCCTACCCTGAACCCATGCGAGGCTGGGCCACCTTCAGCGACTGCGAGCAGTACCGCTACACGCTCCACCGACGATGGCCCCCCGAACCCGCCACGCTCACGCCCGGGCCGGGAATCACCCTCGAACCCGGCGCCCGCGTCTGCTTCTGCCTGCTCAACCCCTCCACCGCCGACGCCAAGGTCCTCGACCCCACCCTGACCCGCTGCGTCACCTTCGCGCGACGCTGGGGCGCCGGCCACATGGAGGTCGTCAACGCCTTCGCCCTGCGTTCCACCCAACCCGCCGCACTCAAGAAGCACCGAGACCCCATCGGCCCGGACAACGACCGCGCCATCCGCCGCGCCGCCAGACGCGCCGACCTCGTCGTCATCGGCTGGGGCGCCCACGCCACGCTCCATGACCGCCACACCCAAGTCCTCGATCTCCTCCGCGACCTCTGCACGCCGGTCTGCTTCGCCACCACCCAGGCCGGCCTTCCCAAGCACCCGCTCTACCTGCCCGCCGACAACCCCGTCACGCCCTACCCAATAGACAAATAGCCGCAATCGAAATCGCGGCAATGTTCCTGGTGCATCTCAACCACCGATCCGACCACAGAGGTCACAAAACGCACAGAGAAGAAAGAACAGAGACCAATCCCACCAAACTCTCCTTCGCCCCCTCTGCGCTCTGTGACAAATCCTCCGCTCTCCCTCCGAATGCTTCGCGTCGAAATCTCCCCTCTTCCTGATCCCTGATACCCCATCCCCCTCCGCGCCCTCTGCGTGACCTCCGCGACCTCTGCGTTCATAAATCTTCCCCGCATCTACCGCATCTGTGCGCAACTTCGTGGACATGCGCCGAGTTCTTCTTGAACCCCGCCGCGGCCGCCGTACCTTGCCCGCATGGACACGCACGCCGCCCCCGAGATCCAGACCGAAGTCACCCTCGACCTCATCAACGCCCTCCTCGACGACTGGCACAAGCCCGGCATGGACGAACTCGCCCTCTGCCGCGCCCACCAGATCAGCCTCGAAACCCTCGAAGCGGTCAGCGAGCACCCCAAG
>RFGH01000213.1 GCA_003696675.1 Planctomycetota bacterium | reverse complement strand
GTTGGGTGATGCGTGGCATCACGGGTTTGTGACGATGCTGGTGGATCTGGCGCCGTGGCTGGCGCTGGGGCTGGTGCTGGCGGCCGCGGTGGGGGCGGCGGTGCCGGCGGGGTGGATCGCGGAGAATGTCGGCACGGGGCTGTGGCCCAAGGTGGCGATGCTGTTCGTGGGGATCCCGCTGTATATCTGCGCGACGAGTTCGACGCCGCTGGCGTGGTCGCTGGTGGCCGCGGGGCTGAGCCCGGGGGCGGCGATCGTGCTGCTGCTGTCGGGGCCGGCGACGAACATGGCGACGATGGGCTGGGTGATCAAGGACCTTGGGGTGAAGGCGCTGGTGGTGTATCTGCTGGCGATCGCGGCGGTGTCGCTGGGGGCGGGGGTGGTGTTCGACGCGTACTTCGCGGACATGGTGCGTATCGCGCCGGCGGCCGGGGCGCACGAGCACGGGGGCAGCATATGGGGGCTGGTGCAAATGATGGGGGCGGGGGCGTTCTCGGCGGGGCTGGTGTGGGCGTTGTGGGTGCGGGTGCGGCCGGCGAAGCAGGCGAAGGCGTGCTGCGCGTCGGCGCCGGCGTCGGGTTCGTGCTGCGCCGGTGAGCCGAAGAAGGCATCCTGCTGCTCGTCGGGGGCGAAGGCGGACGTGCCGCTCCCGCTGGGCGGGTGCTGCGGCGGCAATGGCCGGAGCGGGAGTGAATCGCAGGGCGGCGGGTCGTCGTGCGGGTGCGGGAGCAAGGGATGATCGCGACACTGACGGAGCGTGATGCGGGCGAGCGGAATGTGCTGGGCGGGCCGCTGCAGGCGTGCTCGATGGACCCGATGACCGGGTTCTATCGCACGGGGTGCTGCTCGACCGGGCCGGAGGACGCGGGATCGCACACGGTGTGCGCGGTGATGACGGCCGAGTTTCTGGCGTTCTCGAAGTCACGGGGGAATGACCTGACGACGCCGCGGGCGGAGTGGGGGTTCCCGGGGCTGAGGCCGGGCGACCGGTGGTGCCTGTGCGCCGTGCGGTGGCTGGAGGCGTACGAGGCGGGGATGGCGCCGAAGGTGGTGCTGGAGGCGACGAACGCGGCGGCGACGCGGATTGTGCCGGTGGAGGCGTTGCGCGAGCACGCGGTTTGAACCGGGTTATCCGGCGTTCGGCAGTTCGATCACGAACAATTCGTGCCCTCGGATGCCGCCGCCCCGGAAGGTGGCGCGGTCGTCGGAAAGCGATCCGAACGGACGGCGGTTGCCGCTGATGTCGCGGAGCGGGCCGGGCGGGACGGGTTGATCAAGGGGTACGGCATACCAGCCGATCGGATCGGCGCTGGTGTTGACGACGACGAGGCACTGGCGTCCGGTGTCGTCGCGCCGGATGAATGCGAGGATGGCGTCCTCCGGCGGGTCGAGGGGGATCACTCGGGCTTGGGTGAGTGCGGGGGTGGATTTGCGGAGGTCGATGAGGCGGCGGTAGTGCTCGAGCAGCGAGCCGGGGTGGCCCTGCTGCTCGCGGACATTGCGGCGGACGGCGTCGGGCTGGGCGGCTCGCCACGGCTCGGCGGCGGAGAAGGTCTCGCCGGTGGCGTCCCATTGCATGGGGGTGCGGATGTTGGGGTCTGGCTTGCCGCCGGTGTGGCCGATTTCTTCACCGTAGTAGATGAAGGGCACGCCGGGCAGGGTGAGGAGGATCGACGCGGCGGCTTTCGCCTTGGATTCGCTCTCGCCGAGCTGGGTCATCAGGCGGGCCTGGTCGTGGTTGGTCAGGAAGGTGGCGACGGGCGTGTCGTAGGCGTCGGCGACGAGGGCGATGCGATCGCGGATCTTCGTGGCGTCGCCGGTGTTGAGCCCGTCGATGATGGTCTGGGCGAGGTCGAACTCGAAGGCGGTGTCAACGGCGGCGGGGATATAGCGGGCGACCTGGTCGGTGGTGGACCAGACCTCGCCGACGGTGAAGAAGTCGGGGTTGAGCGACTTGCAGTAGGCGTTGAAGTCTTCGAGCCAATCGATGGTGGCCTGGGTGTTCTCTTGGGTCGCGCCGTCCTCGATGAGGTGCTTGATGGCGTCGAGCCGGAAGCCGTCGACGCCCATGTCCTGGATCCAGAAGCGGGCGATCTCTTTCAGTTCGGCGGTGACGGCGGGGTTGTGGAGGTTGAGGTCGGGCATGCCGCGGTAGAAACAGCCGTAGTAGAGCGGGGCGTCCTGGTCGTGTGACACGCGGTGCCAGACCTGCTGGCCCCACGGGCCGCGGTAGCCGGGGTCCTGGTCGGCCCAGATGAACCAGTCGCGTTTGGGGCTGTCGGGGTCGGACGCGGCCTCTTCGAACCACGGGTGGCGGTTGGAGCAGTGGTTGAGCACGAGGTCGATGATGATGCGGATGCCGCGTTCATGGGCCGCGTCGATGAAAGCGCGGAAGTCCTCGGGCGTGCCGTACTCGGCATCGATGGACTTGTAATCGACGATGTCGTAGCCGTGGTAGGAGGGGGATTCGTTGATGGGCATGAGCCAGATGGCGTCGATGCCGAGGTCGGTGGTGGTGGCGGGGTCTCCGTCGTTGAGGTAGTCGAGCCGGGCGGTCAGGCCACGGAAGTCGCCGACACCGTCGTTGGCGAGGGGGCCGTCGGTCGAGTCGGCGAAGGAGCGGACGAAGACCTCGTAGAAGACGGCGTCGTGCCACCAAGGGCGGGCGGTTGTGTCGGCGGCGGGCTGCGAAAGGGCCATCGCGCAGGAAACGGCGGGGAGGATCAGCATGGGTGCATTCTGATCGTCCCCGCCGGGCGGTTCAAACGGGTTATGCGTAAATAGATCAGATCCGTTCGATCGTCTCGGCCAGCAGGCGTGCGCCGTAGCCGGTGGGGCCGGCGATGAAGGGGCCGTTGTCCTTGTCGGTGGCGTGGGTGCCGGCGATGTCGATGTGGGCCCAGGGGATGCCGTCTTGGACGAAGTAGGACAGGAAGGCCGCGCCCTGGATGGGGTGGGCCTCGCGGACGGGTGCGCTGTTGACGATGTCGGCGATGGAGGACTTCATCATGTTGCGGTATTCGGGGTGGTGGGGAAGGCGCCAGACGCGCTCGTCGGTCACCTTGGCGGCGGCGTCGATCTTGGCGCGGAGGTCGTCGTCGTCGCACCACATGCCGGCGTAGGTCGAGCCGAGGGCGACGACGACGCCGCCGGTGAGGGTGGCCATGTCGATGATCGCGGCGGGGGACTCTTTCTCACACGCCCAGCACAGCCCGTCGGCGAGGACGAGGCGTCCCTCGGCGTCGGTGTTGGTGACCTCGACGGTGACGCCGTTGCGGAACTCGATGACATCGTCGGGGCGGTAGGCCTCGTCGGAGATGGAGTTCTCTGCGCACATGAGCAGGGCGACGACGGGGCGGTTGGGCTTGATGGTGGTGGCGATGGCCTGCATCGCGCCGAAGACGGCGCACCCGCCGTCCTTGTCGCGTTTCATGCCCTTCATGCCGTTGTTGACCTTGATGGACAGCCCGCCGGAGTCGTAGGTCATGGTCTTGCCGACGAGGACGACGGGGTCCTTGCTCTTGCCGCGGGCGGGTGTGTACTCGAGCCGGATCATGCAGGGCTTGTTCTCGGAGGCCTTGCCGACATTGATCAAGCCGGTGAACTTGTGGTCCTCGAGCTGCTTGCCCTGGTAGACGGTGCACTTGAGCCCGTGCTTGCGGGCCATCTTCTTGGCTTCGGACGCGAGCCACGCCGGGGTGGCGATGTTGGGGGGGGTCTGGGAGAGGGTGCGGGCGGTGTTGCAGCCCTCGGCCAGGCCGAGCCCGCGGGTGATGCCGGCGCGGAACTTGGGGTCGTCGCAGTGCAGGGCGAGCTTGGTGCGGTCTTTCCTGGTGGTCGCCGAGCCGCGGAGGGAGTCGTAGTTCCAGGCGGCGATGCCGAAGCCCTCGCCCATGGCGCAGCCGCAGGCGTGCAGATCGATCTTGGCGGACTTCGGGAGTTTGGTGAGGGCCGGATGGAGGGCCAGTTCGGCGGAGTCGGCTTTGGCTTTGCTGAGGGCGCGGGCGAGCGCGCCGGCGGCGGTGCGGAGATGGCCGGGCTTGAAGCCGTCCTTGTCTCCCAGCCCGACGACGAGGATGCGGTCGTGGCCTTTCTCGGGGAATGCTTCGACGATGACGCCGAGTTCGCCGGTGGCCTCGGGTCGTTCCGCGGCGCATGCGGCGTGCCCGGTGGGGTCGAGCTTGCGGGACGCGGTATCGAGTTTTTCACCTTTGAAGTGGGCGAGGACGAGGACGCGGGCGGAGCCGCGGGTGGCGAGACTGACGGCGTCGAACATGCGAAAGGCTCCCTCGGGCGGGCCGACGGGTCGGCCGCCAATGGTTGGATTCGATTCCAGAAATGAATAGTAGCGCCGCTGTTCCGGGTTGCGGGGTCGGTGAAATCAGGGGGCGTGAAATCAGAGGGGGCGTTATGCCGCGCGGCGTTGCTCGGTCGGCGTCTGGATCGCATCGTCCATCTTCTCGATGGCCCAGCGCACGACATCGCGGATGGTGAGGATTCCGACGCAGCAGCGGTCGCGGTCGACCACGGGCAGGCAGGAGATGTTGCGATCCAGCATGATCCGGGCGGCGGACCGCAGCAGGGTATTGGGGCGGACGGTGATCAAGGAGCGGGACATGACCTGATGGGCGCGTCGCTTGAGCGAGTCGATATCCGCCTGGCGTTCGGCCATTTTGCCGATGAATGGCGAGACGGTGTGGAGCAGGTCGCGGTCGGAGATCACGCCTGCGCAGCGCCCGTCGTCGCCCAGCACGAGCAGGTGGTGGAAGCGGTGGCGTTCGAAGACCGCCTGCACCTCGGCCATCGTCATGTCCATCGGGATGGTCACCGGTGGGGCGGTCATGATGTGGGCCACGGTCTGCGGCATGGTCGGCTCCGATCGGGGGCGCATCGCTCCCCGGGGAGTCATCGGCCGGATCGCCCGCCCGGTACACTCGGTTCATGCCGGAACACCCGCACATACAGGGGAATGCGACGCCATTCGGGAACGATGCGATCTGGGCGCCGTGGCGTTTGCCGTATCTCGAAGGGTTGGCCGAGTCCGAGAACCCGCCGGGGGTGGTCGGCTCGGGCCCGCGTGACCCGGGCGACACATTCCTGAGTGACTACTGGAAGCATCCCGAGCGGGACGCGCAGAACCATGTCATCGTGCGTGACGCGCACGGCATGATCCTGTTGAACCGGTATCCGTACGCCAACGGGCATCTCTTGGTCGCGCTGGGCGATGCGCGGCCGACGCTGCTGGATTATGACGAAGCGCAGCGGGCGGCGTTGTGGCGGCTGGTGGACCGGGCGATGGCGCTGATGCAGCGGGTGCTCGAGCCGCAGGGCGTGAACATCGGCGTGAACCAGGGGCGTGCGGCCGGCGCGGGCGTGCCCGGGCACCTGCATGTCCACCTCGTGCCGCGGTGGGGGGGGGACACGAACTTCATGCACACCGTGGGACGGGTGCGGGTGATCCCGGCGTCGCTGGACGCGGTGTACGCACGGTACCGCGAGAGTCTGGGATAGGACTCTGCACGGCTCGGACTTTGCACAGCACCGGCGACGCGGAAGCCGAGTTCGGGCGCGGGCAGGGCGATGATCGCGCCGAACCTGTCGTCGGACGGGGCGTACACGCCCGGGCTGCTCGATGCGGACTGCCCGCCCGATCTGGCCGAGCCGTTCGGTGTGTTCAGTGTCCTCGATATCCAGGCGTTCATCCGGCTGCACAACCGGGGTTGCCCGTAACGCCGACACGATTCATCGAATCGCCAATGAGAAAAGCCCTCGCGTTTGCGAGGGCTTTGTTTATGGATCGTCTGGAATCACCGCCCCATCGCTCCCGCCAGCAGGAATGCCAGTTCCAGCGACTGCTGGTAGTTCAGGCGGGGGTCGCAGGGGCTGGCGTAGTTGCGAGTGAGGTCGTGCTCGCCGACGCCGGCCGCGCCGCCGATGCATTCGGTCACATCCTCGCCGGTGAGTTCGAAGTGGACGCCGCCGAGGATGGTGCCGGCTTCGCGGTGGGCGTCGACGGTGCGTTCGAGTTCGAGCAGGATGTCGTCGAAGGAGCGGGTCTTGATGCCCGCGGCGGTCTTGATGCCGTTGCCGTGCATGGGGTCGGACATCCACAGGACGGTGCGGCCCTCGGCGCGGACGCGGTCGAGCAGCGGGGGCAGGGAGCCCTGCACCTTGGCGACGCCCATGCGGGCGATGAGGATGAGCTTGCCCGGCTCGTCGTGGGGGTTGAGGGTGTCGATGAGGCGCATCAGGTCGTCGGGGGTGGTGTTGGGCCCGACCTTGACGCCGACGGGGTTGCGGATGCCGCGGAAGAACTCGATGTGGGGTCCGTCGGGCTGGCGGGTGCGTTCGCCGATCCAGGGCAGGTGGGTGGTGAGGTCGTACCAGCCGTCGCGGCGTGGCACGCGTCGGGTCTGGGCGGCTTCGTAATGAAGGTTGAGACCCTCGTGGCTGGTGAAGAAGTCGACGCGGGTGGATTCTTCGACCTTCTGCTCGCCGAGATTTTCCATGAAGGCCAGCCCGTCGGCCAGCGTGCGGGACATGTGCTCGTACTGGGCCTTGCGCTTGGGGGAAAGGTCGGCGTTGTGGAAGAAGGAGAGGTCCCAGTATTCGGGGTGGTGCAGGTCGGCGAAGCCGCCGTCGAGGAGGGAGCGGATGAAGTTGAGCGTCATGGCCGCGTGCTGGTAGCCCTGGACGAGCAGGTCGGGGTCGGGTGTGCGTGCGGCGGGGGTGAACTCGGCGCGGTTGATAAGGTCCCCGAAGTAGGAGGGCAGCTCGATCGTCGAGCCGTTGTAGTCGCCCTGCTCGGTGGGGCTGGAGCGTGGCTTGGCGTATTGGCCGGCGAAGCGTCCGACGCGGGTGACGGGCATGCGGAGCCCGTGGATCAGGACCAGCGACATCTGGAGAAGGATTTTGAGTTTGTTGGTGATCGAAGCGGGGCGGCAGTCGGCGATGGTCTCCGCGCAGTCGCCGCCCTGGAGGATGAATCGGCGTCCCCGCTGGGCTTGGGCGATGTGGGCCTTGAGGCGCTCGATCTCCCAGCTGGTGACCAGGGGTGGCAACTCGGCCAGGCGGGCGCAGGCGCGGTCAAGGGCCGCGAGATCCGGGTATGCGTACTGCCCTGCCGTCCCGTCGCCGCGGGTTCGCCATGACTGGGGCGTCCAGTTTTCGGGCGTGGGATCGTGGGTGAGGGATCGGCTGTCTGTGGGCGGTCGGTCGGTCATGGGGTGGTTCGGCTCCGCGGGATCCCTCGGTGGATCGTAGTTCTCGGCCGAAACCCTGGGTCTGTGGAGCCTGTTTGGTGAACCGGTGGCCGCCGGATCGGTATCTCTTGATACAGTCGTCGCGATGACCTCCTCCCCCAGCCCATCCCGGACCGTTTCTCTGCCCGTGGTCGACGCTTCGCCGCGTCGGGCGCCGAAGATGGGCGCCACCCGCGTCGGCAGGTGGCGGGCGGGGGTTCTCGTGCTGGTGCATGTGCTGATGGCGGCCCACATCATCCAGTGGGTGGTGATGGGCACGACGGTTTCGCCGATCGAGCCGTCGGAATCGATGATGACGCTGGAGCACGGCATCATCAACGCCGGCGCGGTGCTCTTCGCGCTGGCGTTGGTGTCCACGCTGATCTTCGGGCGTTTTTTCTGCGGGTGGCTGTGCCATGTGGTGGCGCTGCAGGACGCATGCGCCTGGCTGATGAACAAGGTCGGCATTCGGCCCAAGCCGTTCCGGTCGCGGCTGCTGGTGTGGGTGCCGCTGGTGCTGGGCTTCTATATGTTCGTCTGGCCCAACTTCAAGCGGTGGGTGGTGTTCCCTGCGATCGAGGGCGCGGGCGGCACGATTCCGGCGTGGCTCAAGCCCGTGCCGGACATCGCGGTGTGGCGCAGCGAGATGATCGTCGATGACTTCTGGGCCACCTTCCCGGCGTGGTACATCGCGGTGCCGTTCCTGCTGATCTGCGGGTTCGCCACGGTGTACTTCCTGGGGGCCAAGGGCTTCTGCACCTACGCATGCCCATACGGGGGTCTGTTCGCGCCGGCGGAGAAGGTCGCGCCGGTCCGCATCCGGGTGACGGACGCGTGTTCGCACTGCGGACACTGCACCAGCGTGTGCACCTCGAATGTGCGGGTCTCCGAAGAGGTCCGGGACTTCGGCATGGTGGTCGATCCGGGCTGCATGAAGTGCATGGATTGCGTCTCGGCGTGCCCGAACGACGCCCTGTACCTCGGGCTGGGGGCCCCAGCGATCGGGAAGAAGACGCGTGACAAGGAAAGCCGCAGGCGGCACGCCGCCAAGGCGAAGCGTCGGTATGACCTGACTTGGGCGGAGGAGATCGCCGCGGCTGGGTTGTTCGCGGCCTGCTTCTTCGCGTTCCGCGGGATGTTCGACCAGATCCCGATGCTGCTGGCAGGCGGGCTTGCGGCGATCGTGACCTTCCTGCTGATCACGGCGTGGTGGACGCTGGCTCGTCCCAACACGAGGCTGTACGGCGTGATGCTGCGGCAGAAGGGACGGATGCGTCCGGCGGGGATGCTGTTCCTGGTGCTCGCGCTCGGGCTGGCAGGTCTGACGGCCTGGGGGCTGCAGGCCAGGTATAACCGGTGGCGGGCGGACATCGCATACGCGGGAGCGACCATCCCCGCAGCGTTTGTCGTCCGCCCGGAGTTCGCCCTCTCGCAAGAAAGCCGCGCGGAGGCCGAGCGGGCCTTGAACTGGCTGACCAAGGCCGATGCCTTCGATCGCGGCGGCCGCGGATGGACGCTCAACCCCGAACACCGAACGCGCCGGGCTTATTATCTCGCGTTGTTGGGTCGGCTCACAGAGGCCGCCGACGAACTCGACGAGGTGGTCGAGCACGGCACCCCGGGGGAGGCGTTGGTCTCCCAACTGGTCCGGCTCCGTCAGGCGAGCGGTGCCACGGATGAAGCGATCGGCGCGCTCTACGAGCGCGTGTTGGAACTGCACCCCGATCTGCATGGCGTGCGTCTGGAACTGGCGATGGCGGCGGTGCGTGCGTCGGGCGACGCGGACGCCGGCATCCCCATCATCGAGACCGACAACCCCGATTTTGCGGACGATGTGGGCTATCGGTTCAAGGAGATGGCGTACTGGGTGCAGACCGGGCGGGCCGATCAGGTCGAAGCGCGGCTGCCGCGGGTGATCGAGCTGGCCGAGGCCGACACCCACAACGGGGCGGGCTGGTTGGCGGACTGCGCGGGCGTGGCCCAGGGGCTTGGCAACGCGGCGCTGGCGATGGAACTGATGGACAAGGCCACCGCCCGGAAAGAAGCCCACGCGGGGGTGTGGTTCGCGGCGGCAGAGGTTGCGGGGACCTACGGCGATGCCCCGACCGCTCTGGAGCGGATTGAGAAGGGTCTGACCAGGCCGGGCGGTGATTCGGCGTCCTCTCGGTTCCGAGCGGCCGGGCTGCTGCTCCGTCTGGGCGAGAACGAGCGGGCGCTGACGATGTACCGAGAGGCCATCGAGACGGCCCGTTCGCCGTTCGAGCGGGCGCAGATCGGCGGGGCGATCGCCAACGCGGGCATCCAGATCCGCGATGTGGCGCTCCGCACGCTCGGGCTGGACGCGGCTGCCTCGGCGGCGGAGACGTCGGGCGAGCCGCTGCTGTTCCATGACCTGGCGATCCTTCTGTACCGGTCTGACCGTGTGGTTGACGCGGCGGCGGCGATGACGCGGGCGGCGGAACTGGCGCCGGAGAGCGCGGAACTGGCGATGCGGGCGCGCGACATGTGGAACTTCGTGCCGGACGCGGACCGTGCAAACGCGTGGGAAGCGGAACGCGAGCGGCGCTCGCGGGCAACCGAAGCGCCCTGATGTGATCAAAACCCGCGCGATCTTTGCGCAGTCGTCATCACCCGAACACAAATTGCGCATCTTCAGCGGAAAGTTTGGTTCCGTTGTTGATATCTGTCGGCGGACTTGACGATTTTCCTGCCCGGCGTGGGAAGGACCCCGCGCCGAGGGGGACGACCCCCCGCAGGGCGATGGAACGGCGCACGGTCGCCGACGCCCGAGAAGCACACGAGCCGGGTCGCACGGACGCCCGGCAGGGAGATTCTGTCATGCCGACCCGCACCACCAAGCACGGCGCCCGCAAGACCGGCGCGAAGCGCACCACCGCCAAGCGGACCACCGCCCGCAAGGCCTCGAAACCCGCGGCCCGCAAGACCGGCGCCAAGAAGCCCGCGACCAAGCGCTCCGCTTCCAAGACCACCGCGAAGCGCACCGGCGCCAAGAAGACCGCTTCGGCCACCAAGACCGCTCGCAAGAGCCCGGCCCGCAAGCCGGCCGCGAAGCGCACCGCGTCCAAGACCACCGCCCGCAAGACCACCACCAAGACCCTTGCGAAGAAGACCGCGGCTCCCAAGGCGGCCAACAAGCCCGCCCGCAAGAGCCCGGCACGCAAGCCCGCGGCCAAGCGCTCCGCCCCCAAGCCCAGCGCCCGCAAGACCACCCGCCAGGCTGTCGTCGCCCGCATCGGCGGCGCTACCCCGGCCCGCAAGACCGCCCGCAAGTCGGCGCGTCGCGCCGCCTGAGCCGCGGATGTCAAACACACACAGCCGCCGCGGCCGCACCGGCCGCGGCTGTTATTTTTGGGACCTCCCGTCAGACGGAGACCGGCTCGCCCCGCCGGGCCTTGGATTCAGCGCGATGTGCGCTGGCCCACCGTTCGCGGGCGTCTTCGTGGACCTGCCAGTAGTGCTCGAAACTCGCGGCGAAGGTGCGGCTTTTCATGGACTCCGCCGCGGCGCGCCCCATCGCCACCCGCTTGTCGGCGTCACAGACCAGATCGACGATGGCGTCGGTCCAACGCCTGGCGTCCTCGGCGGGCAGGACGAAGCCGGTGACGCCGTCGTCGACGACTTCCTGCGGGCCGCCGATGTCGGTCACGAGCACGGGCATGCCGGATGCCTGGGATTCCATCACGACCTGGCCGAGGGTGTCGGTGGTCGATGGGAAGACGAACAGGTCGCAGGATGCGTAAAGCCTGCTGAGTTCCTCGCCGTGCCGGAAGCCGAGGAAGTGGGCGGCCTGGCCGCGGAGTTCGCGCTGCATGGTGGCGCGGTAAGGTCCGTCCCCGATGATGACCAGCTCGGTGTCGACGCCGCGGGCGGCGCAGGCTTTGCGGACATCGGCCCAGATCGAGGTGAGGTGGGGCAGGTTCTTCTCGACGGAGACGCGCCCGCAGAAGAGGACCTTGACTGAGTTGCGCTTGAGCCCAAGGGCGGGCCAGCGTGATGTGTCACGGAAGGCAGGGGAGAAGTGGCGGTCGTCGAAGCCGGCACGCAGGCGGACGATGCGCTCTGGGGCGATGCCGAGGTTGATCAGCGCGTCGGTATAATCCTGCGAGCGGGTGAAGACGGCCTTGAACGGCTTGTAGAAGAAGCTCATGAACTTCTCGCACATGGCGGTCGCGGCACGATCATCGAAGAGCCGGTCGACATAGGCGGGAAAGTCGGTGTGGTAGACGCCGACGACGGGCACGCGGAGCAGTTTGGCGGCGAGCATGCCCACGCAACCCACCGGGCCCGGCGTGGAGATGTGGATCACATCGGGTTTGATGTGGTCGGCGTAACGGAGCATTTTGAGAATCGGCGGGAGGGCCAGTTCGAGGTTCTCGTACTTCGGCATCTTGGTCGCGAAGACCGGGTCGAAGTTGATGATGTTGGGCAGGTCCTTGACCGGGATGTCGAAGCGCGTCGAGGTGACGACGGTCAGGTCGCGCCCGGTGTCGTGGGCCTGGCGGGCGGCGTTCTGGATGAAGCGGCACACGCCGTTGACATCGGCGAGGGTGTCGGTGAACTTCATCACGCGGAGCGGGCGGGCGGCTTCGGCGGGGTCCGCCGATCCGGTCTCGTGCTGGAACTGATCCACGAAGCGTCGCTCCTTGTTCTGGCAGAACAGGCTGACGATATACGGGAGCTGGGCGGCCTGAAGCACCAGATAGCCCGTGAGGTGTTCGAGAATCTTGGACGCGTCTTTCTTGGAGACGGCTTTGGCGGCCGAGGATTCCATGGCGCGTCCCAGCGCCTGGATGAGTTCGCCGATGAACTCGGCCATCTCCTCGTGCTGGCTGGCGGGCGTGCCGTCCGTCCAGGCCTGAGGGTCCATCCGGTCCTTGAGGTTGGGGTATTTGGCGAGCAGGGGCTTGAACTCGGACTGGAGCGCCTTGAGCACCGGCGAGGGCTTGCTGGCCTTCTTGCCCAGCCAGATCTTGCGTGCGGCGCGGTAGGCCGCCACCCGTTTCTTGCTCGGCGCGTCGACTTCGACGCCGAAGAACTTCAGGAACTTCGCGCTGACATAACGACCGGTGGGTGAGCGGCGTTTGTAGTGCTGGCGGGCGAAGTGATTCGCGCCGACGGTGGAGATCTGGTGGGCGAGCAGGGCCGAGTGCCCACCCTGGCCGCCGGAAGTGCCGTGCCCCGCGGCGATGCGCCGGACGAACTCGTCGGCGGTCAGCGTCTCACCCTCGGCAGGCTCGATCGCGGTCCAGGCGCGTCCGACATTGAGCAGGGCGTGGTCGTCCGAACCGCCGGTGCGGGCCTTCTCCCATACCCGGGGCCAGACCGGCTGCATGCCGTGGCGGTTGATCAGTTCCTGGGTTTTGGCGGGGCTGAGCGTGTCGAGGTAGCGGGCGATGGCGCGGTTGAGTGTGTCATCGTGCGCGCCGTTGGTGGTCTCGAAGGCCTTGAAGAGCAGCGTGGCCCGCTCGATGTGCCACCGGCTGAGGCGCCCGTTCTGCACATACAGCGGGTGGGCGAAGGAGTGAGGAAGGTTGCGCTCGCGGAGCCACGCGGCGAACTGATAGACGTCGTCGCGCAGCCCGTTGGCCCCGATCTCGTCGTGCAGCGCGGGCGTCAGGTCCCACACCAGCACGTGCAGCAGGCAGCGGTCCTCGGGGAACTTGACCGAGACCTCCTCGCCGACGACGAAGTTCTGGAAGCCGCGGTCGACCAGTTCCATGGCACCGGCGATGGTGTCGTGGTCGGTGATGGTCACCAGGTCCATGCCGCGGGCGAGGGCCTGGTCGTAGACCCGCTCAGGCTCGGAGTAGGACTCCGGGCAGCCGATCAGTCCAGCCGCGGCGATCACGGGCTTGGAACTGGCGTGGGAGTGGCAGTGCGTGTCCATCCGCACGAGGCGTCGCCCGCTCTCGACCGCCCCGATCTGGGTGGTTCGAGCGGCTGAACCGGTCGCGGGTCGCCCGCGGGCGCGGGCTGCGGAGAAGGCGGTCATGGCGAGCCTCGCAGGGTGGTTTCCGTGCGGCCTCCGTGCCTGAGGGAGGCTCGCCCCTGAGCCTATCTTCTTTCCTGGACCATCTTTGCGAAAATCCGTCGCCTTAACAAACACTTGGCGAGTTCCGCGGGCGTGTGAAGAAATATGAACCAAACCAGCCCGCGCCGGGTCGTTCCGCCCGGGCTCTACGATCGCCCCCATGGACGCACGCGTGATCTCGATCGGGGCCCTCGCGGCCAACCCCCTCTGGAACGAGCGCGACCCCAAGCGCACCGGGCACGCCACGACCACCCTGATCCGGTCGGGAGACGCCGTGATCCTGGTCGACCCGGCCCTGCCCGCCCCCGCCCTGCGGGCCCGGCTGGGCGAGCGGGCCAACCTCGAGCCCAAGGACATCACCCATGTCTTCCTGACGAGTTTCAACCCCGAGTGCCGACGGGCAATCGAGCTGTTCGACCGGGCCGAGTGGCTGCTCAGCGAGACCGAGCGGGAGACGGTGGGCGTGCCGATGGCCCATTCCCTCCAGCGGCTGGCCCAGACCAAGGATGACCTCGAGTCGGCCGGCGAATCCATGAGCGAGGACCAGCAGGCCATGCTGGACATCATCCGGCGCGATGTCGCGCTGCTGGCCCGGACCAAGGCGGCTTCGGACTCGATCGCCCCGGGCGTGGACCTGTTCCCCCTGCCGGGCGTGACGCAGGGCTTGTGCGGGCTGCTGCTGGCCGAGCCGACGCGGACGACGCTGATCTGCGGCGACGCGATCCCGACGCAGGACCACCTCGAGCAGGGCAAGGTGCTGCCGACCTGCTGGGACCTGGAGAAGGCGCAGGAGAGCTTTCAGGAGGCGGTGGAGATCGCCGACCTGCTGATTCTGGGGCGGGACAACGCGGTGATGAACATGACCAGACGCGGGGTGTGAGGTACCGGCAAGCCGCGATTCAGCCGAGCGCCTGATCCAGGTCCGCGATCAGGTCCTGCACATCCTCGATGCCAACGCTGAGGCGGACAAGGTTGTCAGCGATGCCGAGTTTCGCCCGCTGCTCGGCGGGGACCGATGCGTGCGTCATGATGGCCGGGTGCTCGATGAGCGACTCGACGCCCCCCAGCGACTCGGCCAGCGCGAAGATCCGCACCTTCTCGAGCATCTTGCGCGACTCGTCCAGACCGCCCTTGAGGTAGATCGTGATCATGCCGCCGAAGCCGCGCATCTGCTTCTTGGCGATGGCGTGCTGTGGGTGGCTCTCCAGCCCGGGGTAGATCACCTTGTCGACCTTCGGATGCTGTTCGAGGTGACGGGCGATGGCCATGGCGTTCTGGCAGTGCCGGTCCATGCGGACATGGAGGGTCTTGGTCGAGCGGAGGAACAGGAAACACTCCTGGATGCCGGGCACGGCGCCCTCCGAGAGCTGGATGAACTTCATCCGCTTGAAGAGGTCGTCGTCGTTGGTGACGAGCACGCCGCCGATGGCGTCGGAGTGGCCGCCGATGTACTTGGTGGTCGAGTGGCAGACGATGTCGGCCCCGAGCGACAACGGGTTCTGCAGGTAGGGCGATGCGAAGGTGTTATCGACGGCCGTGATCGCGCCCCGCTCCTTGGCGATGGCCGCGACGGCGGCGATGTCGACCACCTTGAGCATGGGATTGGTGGGCGTCTCGATCCACGCGAGTTTGGTGTTGGGCCTGAACGCGGCCCTGGTCGCATCAAGATCCGTCATATCGACCAGCGTGATCTCGATGCCCATCTGCTGGAACACGCGGTGGAAGATGCGGTTGGTGCCGCCGTACACGTCGTCGCAGAGCACCACGTGGTCGCCCGCGCTGAGCAGATGGATCACCACGCCCGTCGCCGCCACGCCCGATGAGAACGCCAGCCCGTGCCTGGCGCCCTCCAGACTGGCGATGTTGTCCTCGAACGCCTTGCGAGTGGGGTTGGCCGCGCGGGAGTAGTCGTACTCCTCGACGATCACGCCGGGGGATTTCTGGACGAAGGTCGATGTCTGATAGATCGGCGTGCAGATCGCGCCGGTGGACGGATCGGGCTGCTGCCCGGCGTGAATAGCGCGCGTGCCGAAACCGTGGCTCGGATTGCTGTTCAAAGGTGATCCCTCTTCCAAACGGACAAACTCAAACTCACGCGTGCGCCGGCTGATTGTGCCGGGCCAGATGCTCGATCAGGTCGATCTCGCTGAGCACCCCGACGATCTTGCCGTCGCTCATCACAATGGCGGCCTGCTCGGCCCCGAACACGCCGTACAACTCCTCGACGCGCGCCTTGGGGTGGACGATGCCGCCGATCTTGGTCTCGATTTCGCGCACCGGTGCGTCGATGCCCACGCTGCCTCGTTGCAGCCCGCGCAGGATGTCAATCTCGTGCACCATGCCGATGGGCTTGCCCGCCCCATCGACCACCGGCACCTGGCTGATGCCGTGCTCGCGCAGTTTCGCGATCACCGCCCCGATCGAGTCGGTCTCCTGTGCGGTCACGACCGGGCGGGTGGTGTCGAGCATGTCCTCGATCAGGCCCAGCCCGCGGGGTTCCTCGAGGAAGCCGTGCATCTTCATCCAGGCGTCGTCGAGATACTTCGTGAGATACCGCGTGCCGGAGTCGGGCAGGATGACCACGATCTTCTTGCCCGGGCCCATCTCCTGGGCGATCTTGCACGCGATGTGCACCATGCCTCCGGACGACCCGCCGCAGAAAATGCCCTCTTCGCGAACGAGCCTTCGGGCCATCGTGAAGCACTCGTAGTCATTGACCTGGTGCATCTCATCGACGACCGACGGATCGAACGCCCGGCACACGATGTCCTCGCCCAGGCCCTCGACCTTGTAGACATACGGGGTTGAGGGCTGGCCCGTGTAGAAGATCGAGTAATGCACGGAACCCAGCGGGTCCACGCCGATGATTTTGGCTTTGGAGCCGTGCTTCTTGAAGCAACGCCCGATGCCCGAGATCGTTCCGCCCGTGCCCGTGCCGGCGATCACCGCGTCGACCTTGCCGCCGTCGGTCTGTCGGTAGATCTCCTCGCCGGTCAGCGTCTCGTGGGCCTCGATGTTCCACTGGTTGTGGTACTGATCGAGGTAGAACGACCCAGGCGTCTCCGCCGCGATCCGTTTGGCGACATTCACATAGTGGTCCGGCGAGTCGCCGGGCACATCGGTGGGGGTGATGATGACCTTGGCGCCGAAGGCCCGCAGCCCGTCGATCTTTTCCTTGGACATCTTGTCGGGCATGGTGAACACGGCCTTGTAGCCCTTGGCGGCGGCGGTCATCGCCGCACCCATGCCGGTGTTGCCGCTTGTGTTCTCCACGATGGTGCCGCCAGGCTTGAGCAGCCCGGCCTTCTCGGCGCGGTCGATGATGTACCACGCCATCCGGTCCTTGATCGAGCCGGCCGGGTTCATGAACTCGCACTTGGCGTAGACCTCGGCCGAGTTGGCGGGCACAACTTTGTTCAGACGCACCAGCGGCGTGTTCCCGATGGCGTCGAGAATGCTGTTCTTGATATCCAAAGCGATCCCTCGGTCTGCTGGTCGGATTCGCACGCCGGGCTCCGCCGGCGCTCGCCCGACAGGATAGCGCCCGACCGCCCACCCCC
>RFGH01000212.1 GCA_003696675.1 Planctomycetota bacterium | reverse complement strand
GCTCTGGCATGGCCCAGCCTAGGCCGCACCCATCCTCTATACACCCGCCCCCGCCATCCACGACGCCAGCGCCCGCGTCGTCGGGATCACCTCTCCCGGCCCCTCCCACGCCAATATCTCCCCAAGCGTCGCCCACCGCGTCTGGCTGTACTCCCAGTTCCCCTCCGCGGCCGGCTCCCGCCCCAGCGGCACCAGCACCATCAGATCCGTCGACCCCACCGGATCGTCGTGCACCAGCGCCAGCGCCCGAGCCCCCCGCGTGTCCAGATCGAGCCCCAGTTCCTCCATCGCTTCCCGCCGCAACTCCGCCAGCAACGCCTCCGCCCCAAGCTCATCCCCATCCGCCGGTGGATCGATCCCCCCGCACGGCCCGAACTCCCACTGCCCCGGATACTCGTGCACCGACTCCCCCCGTCGCGCCACGAAGAAGCGCCGCGCCGCCCCGTCCCCAACACACAACACCCCCGTGCTCCCAAAGCACGCGATCCCCAGATCCACCACCCCCCGGCATGCGTGATCCCGATACGCCGCGTCCCGCGCCACCGCGATTCCCGCCGCCGCGTCGTACGACTCGAAGCTCAGAATCCGCCCGTTGAAGTACCGCGGGTTCCGCGCGCACATCGCGTCCCACGCCGCCGCGATCGCCGCCTCCTGCGCATCCGTCCGCGGGATCGCCCCCCGCTCCACCCGCACCCGCGGCATCCCCGCCACCGGCTCGACCCGCACCCCCCGCGTCATCCCAGCAGCCCGGACAACTGGTCCGAGACCCCCGGCAGCCCCAGCGCCTCCGCCTCCCTGGCGATCATGTCCTTGACCTGCCCCTGCGCCTGCTTCAGCCCGTCGTTCACCGCGTCCTTGATCAGGCTCGTCGCCAGCGACCGCGTCTTCTCGTCGACCGCCATCCCGGACAGCAGCGCCGGATCCAGCACCAGATCCACAACCTCCATCCGCCCCGTCACCGTCGCCCGACACGCCCCGCCCCCGGCCGATCCCACCACCCGCAACGCATCGCTCTTCGCCTTGATCCGCTCCCCCGCTTCGACCAGCCTGTCTTTATTTTTCAACAAGCCCGCGATCGATTGCATCGCCTTGAGATTATCAAACATCACATCTCCTCATCAGGCAGCGCCCGAACTCAACAAAACAATCCGCCCGCCTCACTCCCCGCCGCCACCCCTTGGGCGTGGATGGATCCGCTTCACCTCGCCCTGGAACACGTCCAGCACCGTCCGCACCAGCGGGTCCGCCAGCACCTCGTCCGGCGTCGGCCCCCGCAGATTGGTCGTCGGCGGCTCGTCCTTCGGCTCGTCTTTGTTCGGCGCGGGCACCGCTGGCTTCGCCGGCGGGATCACCGCCCCGTCCGGACCGCGCACAACCATCATCGGCCGCTCGTCCTCGTACCGCGGCGCAAACTTGTCGGCCGATCGCCGGTGCTCGCGCTCCTCATCCGGTAAACGCGGCCGATGCGTGGGCGGCGGACGCTCCGGGGCCGTCGGACGGGCCCGGGTCACGCCCGCCGTCAGGCTTTTTTTGATCCGCCCCCAGCCGCCACCAGCGCCGCCACGTCGGCGATCTTCTCCGTCATCGCCAGCCGCACCACGCACGCGTCCAACAGCGCCCGCGGCGCGGGGCTGGACTTCAACGCCCGCTGCACCGCCTCGCACACCGCGATCATGTGCGTCAGCCCGGCCGCATCGAACTTCGCCGCCCGCTCGGCCTCCTGCGCCCGCGCATCGTCCGACAGATCCACCAGGTCCGTGTCGCGTCCGCACGCCGAGAGCACCATCAGGTCCCGCAGCCGCTCCAGCAGCGAGTGCAACAACTGCTCGCCCGAGATCCCTTTGCCCAGCAACGCCCCCGCCGCCCGCAAGGCCTCGCCCGCGTCCCCTTCGCTGAAAGTGTCGATCAGCCGCCCGATCAACTCCCGGTCCGGCAGCCCCAGCAACTCCTCGAGCAGCGCGACCGTCAGCCTCTTCTCACCCGAGGCCATCAACCGGTCCATCAGCGAGAGCGCGTCCCGCATCGACCCGTTGCCCAGCCGGGCCACCGCGAAGACCAGTTCCGGGTCGGCCTGGAGCTTCTCTTTCTTGACGACCGTCTCGAGGTGCCGGGCGATGTCGGCGGTGGCGATGTTCTTGAAGTCGAACCGCTGGCACCGGCTCTGGATCGTCGCCGGCACCTTGTGCGGCTCGGTCGTGCACAGGATGAACTTGACATGCTCCGGCGGCTCTTCCATCGTCTTGAGCAGCGCGTTGAACGCCTGCGTCGAGAGCATGTGCACCTCGTCGATGATGTAGACCTTGTCCCGCCCCCGCATCGGGCGATACGCCGCGTTGGCGATCAGCTCCCGCGCCTCCTCCACCCGGTTGTTCGACGCGCCGTCGATCTCGATCACGTCCGTGTCCTCGCCCCGCATGATCGCCGCGTCCGCCTCCGGCGTCCCCCCGGCCAGCGCCTTGGCGAAGATCCGCGCCATCGAGGTCTTCCCCACCCCCCGCGTCCCGCAGAACAGATACGCGTGCGCCACCCGCCCCGATTCGATCGCGGCCTTCAGCGTCCGCGCGATCGGCTCCTGCCCGACGACCTCGTCAAACTCGTGCGAACGGTACCGGCGTGCCAGTGCGGTATAGGACATGGCCCATTGTACGGGCCTCACCGTCCGAGCCGATCGGCCCCCTCTACACCGGACCTTCCGCCGATCCATTCAGGTCTTTGCGAAAAAGATTCTCATTTTGCTGAACCAACCGATGGCCGAATCGGATAGGTTGTCACAACGCAAAAAGGGACCATCCCCGAAAAATCCACACGCAGCAGGAATCACACATGCCGAGAGTGTCGCACGCCCGCCGACACCGGGACATCATCTCCATGCTCGCCACGGCCGGAATCGGCCTTCCCGCAACCGCTCAGCCCGTCAGCCACGACTTCAACGCCGACGGCTACAGCGACTTCCCAGTCTCCCTCACCGGCTACGAACCCGCGGACCCGGTCACCGGTGCGGCCCGCATCTGGTCCGGCTCGTCCAAAACCGTGATCCACACGATCGTCGCGCCCGACACAAATACCCTGTTCGGGTGGTCCGTCGGCTCGGCTGGCGACATTGACGCTGACGGATACGACGATCTGATCGTCGGCGAACCCCTCTGGAACCCGACCGCCCAACTCAACGGCCGCATCCACGTCTTCAGCGGCGACGACGCGAGCACGCTCCTCACGGTCGTCGGCCCCTACACCGAGACCGCCCTCGGCCGCTATGTCGCCGGCATCGGCGATTGGAACGGTGACGGCACGCCCGACATCGCCGCCTCCGGCTGGGACATCGCCGACCTTGACAGTGATGGGGTGGGTGATGACCCAATCGGAGTTGTCTACGTGCTCTCTGGTACGGATGGCGCGATCCTTGCGGAGATTTCTGATCCTACAGCTACGGAAATGTTCGGATATTCTGTGTTTGGCTTGGGTGATATCACGGGCGACGGATTCGCCGACATTGCTGTTTCCGACCGACACGCCGTTGCGAATCCGGGGTCTGGGAGCTCCGGAGAGTTGTACATATTCGCGGGGGGGCCAGCAGCCTCGGTGCTCACGCTGACCGATGTTCACAGCGTGCTGACAAACAGCAATCCGGACGTGCGCGGCTACGCCGCCCAAGTAGACGTGATGCATCCTGATCTGTGGCTAGGCAAACCGACGCTCCAGATTGTTTCCTTGACCGATGACATCAGCTCTGGCGGGCCAAATCAGTCGTCGGTGCAGTTCGAAATCGTGGCAGTCGATGGAACGCCGGTTGGTAGCAAGGGTGAGCGATCGTCGCTTGTGCTGGCGGGAGATGTGAATCTCGATGGAAAAGTCGACGCCCAGGATTTGCAGGTCTCCATCAGTCAGTTGGGCACCAATCCTCAGGCTCATGGTGTTATGCCCATCGCGGATCTGAACAATGATCAGATTGTTGATTCAGCGGACGTCGCGCTGCTGCTTGATGGCTACGGGGATACTACTGATATCTACGAAGGTCTTTGGTACGGAAGCCGCCTGCTCGCGGTTGTCGGAGGGAACTCGGGATTCGGAAATATATCAGGTGGGACGATTTCCGGCTCGGGGCATGTTGAGCCAGGGCGCCGCCCGATTGATGACTGCCCCGCCCGGAGTGATTTCCCGTCCGATTCGGGCACTGGCTTGATTCCTTTGCTGCTCCGGCTTGATTCCAGGGAGAACTGTGAAGGTGATTGTCCGGGTAAAAACGATCCCGATCCTCAAGGCTGCTGGCGATGCGATGATGAGGGCTCGCTTCAAGGTGGTACGGTAAGGTCGAATCCGTCACAGCCCGAGCCAGGCCAACAGTTCACTTTCACTGCGAGTGGTGTGACCGACACCGGAGGAACCGAGAAGTGTTTCTGCGGCCAAGGTGGAACCCGAAGCGTGCCGGGGGAGCCCGTCGACTATCATTGGCAGGTAGTGACCAGGAATCCAGATGGAAGCTGGCCGGACTTCAATCCAAACAACTGGCACCCTGGAGCCGTGACTAACCCCATCACTGCAGAAGCTTGCAAGCAGTACAAAGCCTACTTCTTGGTGACACCAACGCGATCAGAGTGCCAGCCGGACCTTAAGATCATTGAAGGTGTTACGAGCGCGGCTGACTTTCACTATGAAATCCATTGCTACGCAGATGGGTCTGTCAGAGACACGGTGGGTGTGCGTGAGTTGTTGAACATCAAGATCGTACCCCCGACCCGGGTTGTCTGGCCGCAAAATGGCGTAGGATTTGGCTCCCCAGGAAGGTGCCACCAGGGCGACATATCGGGCTCCGATCAAGGGGGGAACCGTCTCCTTTGACATCGAGCTTAATGGATGCAAGCGCACCGTAAACATCTATGTCAAGGAGCCTGAATCCGTTGTGATGTCAATGTCGCCATTCACCTATCATAGCACCGAGCAGGCCTCAGCTGGATTTGCATGGTGCATCCAGGTTTATCCACTGGACATCAGTTTCCGGTATATCTATGTTTCCGAGGGAAGGGCTGTGGCCACTGCAACCGGTGGCATGGCGACCGCCCCGTGGAATCTGAACCGGTGGGTTCACAAGAGGTGGCGATTTGGTGAGGATGTGGGATGCAACAACTATGCAGAAAAGATGGATAGAGCCTACAGTGGCTCTAAGCCCCCCACAGGCAGTGCCCCGACCCTCTACGCACCCGGAACGTTCAGTATCTCGATACCGTGGTACTGGCGGCAGACGAGGACCGGCTCAGATTCGGCGCGATCCTTTGATAGCCTGCTGGTGACTTCGACATTGTTTGCGGATGGAACAATGGTGCATACAAAGGGTCCAAACAGTGTGACTTTCCCGTTTGGGGGTGATCAGGGAACCCGTGGTCCCGACCCGCAAAGCACAGGGGTAGTCCCTTGTAACTTATATACGGAGCCTGCGATAGATGTTGATCCATGCAATTAGTTGTTCTGCAACGGCGATCGGAGCATGTTTATCGGCTCCGCAAGACTGGCCGCCGGTGGCATCACCTGAGGTGATCCAATGCTGGGAGTATCTGCCGGACACTATTCGGCCCGAGGCCGTACCTGAATGGGCAGAGGCGGTGTGGGAGCAGGCGCATCGCCGTGCGAACTCGGCGTTGCTTTGGGGATACATTAATGCTGAGTTGCTTCCCTTAGAGGATTCCTATGGGCCTTCTAATGCTTGGTGGGGCGAGCTTTTAAAGTCAGATCCCTTGGCGGCATCGCTATCCTTGCTAGATCTTAGTACTCAGTATATTGTTTGGACTGTTTCGAGTTGGCCCGAAGAGGCAAAGCCACTACTTCCCGCGTATCGACGCATTTTGACGTCAAGTGTCATTGAAGCATACTCCTCAGTTCGCAAGTATCGAACCGCTCTTCAGACTGAGATTGATAGCTTCGAAGAGATCGATTTATGGATGCCTGATGGACTCCCGCTTCCCGAGGATCTTTCTACCATTCCAGATCCGGCGGTTCGAGAAAAGTATCGTGTCCTTCTTGCTGAAGAGCTACGCCAGGTTATGACGGAACAGCGGCTTGATGAGGTCGAGAACTGCATCGGACAAATGGAGCTGGATCTTCCCGATCAACTCGAGAGTCTGATGCGAGGCGCATCCGACAGCGAGTACGACACGCTTGCAAAAAGAGCACGCGAAGCGCGATTCGAAGATAGTCCGTTGGGGCACAGCCTCATCCTGCGCGACAAGCGGCTCAGGGAGTTAATGCAGTCGCCATAGTTTGGCGATTGAAACAAGCTGCATAAGTGACAGGGCGATTGAGAGCGATGCGCTCCACGACATACCACTGTGCTCACGCCGCTGAAGCGGTACGTATCCAGGCTGCCTGCCGAGCCATCCGTGTCGAGCGCCCTCGGAGTGGTCGCGGCCGAGTATCGTGTGATAACCCTGGGAGCCGACCATGCGCACGCAGCGCCCCCTCTCAAGTACAACTCATCTCGTCTCAGCAGCGAACGGTCCTAAGTGAGTTGATCAAGCAGTACCGTGAGCGGCCAGACGATCCGTTCGGTGCGTGAGTCCAATCCACATCGACCGCTCATCGACAAGTTCGGCCTTTTTGGAAGGGGTGCAGTTTTATCCCTTCATCCAACTTGACGGATGAACCACCCCCGCCAACACTCCCCCCGACTGCATCAAGAGTCCCGGGGTCCACCCGGGCGGCAACCGAGCAGCAATGCCGCGGTGCCGAGGCCGCCCCCACCCGGGGGTTCGACCGATGCGGGCGAGACCAGCCGCCCCAACCACTGGGGCCCGGCCCGGGACTCGTCAAAGGCGCCGCCGAGTGGGCGGCCCCCCGCGTTGATCTGGCGTCTTGATGCCGAGAGAGGCTCTCGGCATGACACGCTGCGATTTCACCGATTCCCCCGCCAACCACAACCCCCAGCCGGACTTCGACGCCCTCTGCGCCCACGCCGGGCTCGGCCAGGGCGACGGCCAACCCCTCGTCGCCCCCCTCGTCCAGTCGACCACCTACTGCCGCGACGGCATCGAATCCACCGCGCCCCACGCCTACTCCCGCGTCTCTAACCCCACCGTCGCCGCCCTCGAACGCACGCTCGGCCAACTCGAAAACGCGCCCACCGCCGTCTGCTTCGGTTCCGGCCTCGCCGCCGAGACCGCCCTCTTCCTCGCCGTCCTCAAAGCCGGCGATCACGCCGTGTGCGCCAAGGCCTGTTACGGCGGCACCACCCGCCTCTTCGAACAGATCCTCGAACCCCTCCGCGTCGACTGCACCTTCGTCGACGCCACCGACCCCGCCAATGTCGCCGCCGCCGTCCGCCCCAACACCCGCCTCATCTTCATCGAAACCCCCGCAAACCCCACCCTCGAACTCACCGACATCCGCGCCATCGCCCGCATCGCCAAGCGTGCAAACGCTCTCCTCGCCGTCGACAACACTTTCCTGACCCCCGTCCTCCAGCAACCACTCGAACTCGGCGCCGACATCACCGTCTCGTCCACCACCAAGTTCATCGAGGGCCACTCCACCGCCCTCGGCGGCGCGATCGTCTCGCGCGACGAGTCGCTGCTCCAGCGCGTCCGCTTCATCCGCAAGTGCACCGGCGGCATCATCGCCCCGCTCAACGCCTGGCTGACCATCCAGGGCCTCAAGACCCTCCCCCTGCGCATCCGCCGCCAGTCGGAGAACGCCGCCCGTATCGCCGCATGGCTGGCCGCACGGCCGGAAGTCACCACCGTCAACTACCCCGGCCTCGACGACCACCCCCAGTTCGAACTCGCCGCCGCCCAGCACTTGGGCCACCACGGCGCGGTCCTGTCGTTCGACTTCACCGGCGACGATCCCGGCCGCTTCGCCCGCGCGTTCGTCACCGGTCTGAAGCGCTGCCGACTGGTCGAGCATGTCGGCTCGGTCGAGACCCTGATCACCCACCCCGCCAGCATGACCCACGCCGACCTGACCGAGGCCCAACGCCTCGACGCCGGCATCACCCCGGGCCTGGTCCGTCTGTCCGTGGGAATCGAGGACTTCCGCACGATTCTGCAGGATTTGGAAACGGCTTTCGCCGAGGCATTGGTATCGTGCAACCGAGGAGTTGAGACATGTCTGGCCCACGCGTGATCGTCCTGAAGTTCGGCGGTTCCGTCCTCGCCGGCGAGCCCTCGCTCGGCGATGTCGTCCATGAGATCTACCGCTGGCGACGCACCGGCCACCAGGTCGTCGCCGTCGTCTCCGCGTTTTATGGGACCACCGACCGCATCCTCGCCCACGCCCAGGCGCTGTGCCCCGGCGCCGACCGCGAGACCGTCGCCGCGATGGTCTCGCTGGGCGAGTGCGAGTCCGCGGCCGCCCTCGGCGCCGTGCTCGACCGCGCCGGGCTGCCCGCCACCGTGCTCATGCCCGGCGCGATCGGGCTGCACGCCGACGGCCCGGCCGACGACGCCTGCCCCGTCGGGCTGAACACCGACCTCGTCCGCCGCGCGCTCGACCGCGTCGGCGTGGTCGTCATCCCCGGCTTCGTCGGGCACGGCGACGCGGGCCAGCCCGTCGTCCTCGGCCGCGGCGGGTCGGACCTGACCGCCCTCTACCTCGCCGCGCAACTGAACGCTCGCTGCCGCCTGGTCAAAGATGTCGACGCCCTCTACGAGCACGACCCCAAGAAGCCCGGCCCGCCGCCGCGCCGGTTCATGACGGCCAACTTCGACGACGAACTCAAGCTCGACGCCAAGGCCATCCAGCCAAAAGCCGTCCGCTTCGCCAAATCCCTCAACCTCGCGTTCGAGCTGACCAACATCAACGGCGTCGAGCCGACGATCATCTCCGCCGAGCCGACCGAACTCGACGGACACCCCGTGACCCGCCGACCCTTGCGGGTCGCGCTGCTCGGCTTCGGCGCCGTGGGCGCGGGGGTGTACCACCACCTGACACGCCTGGCGCCCGATGTGGAAGTGACGGCCGTCGCCCTGCGTGACCCTGCCAAGCCGCGGGATGTGCAGGTGCCGCCGGACATCGTCACGACCGATCCCGTGGCGGCCGCGTCGTCGGGCGTGGACATCGTGGTCGAGGTCATCGGCGGCACCACCGTCGCGGGCGATGCCGTCGAGGCCGCGCTGCGGTCCGGGGCGCACGTCGTCACGGCCAACAAGGCCCTGCTGGCCCAGCGGTGGGAGAGCCTGCACGCGCTGGCCGCCGAGAAGGGCGTGGCCCTGCTCGGCTCGGCGTCGGTCGGCGGCGGGGTGCCGATGCTGGAGGCCCTCGACGCACGCCCCGGGCGGTCGGTGAAGATGGTCCGCGGCGTGCTGAACGGCACAACCAACTTCGTGCTCGGGCAGATCGCGCTGGGCGTGTCGCCGGACGAGGCGGTGCGGGACGCGCAAGCGCGGGGGTACGCCGAGGCGGATCCGTCCGGCGATATCGACGGGCACGACGCGGCCAACAAGCTGTGCGTCATCGCGCGCACGCTCGGCGTCGCGTTGCGGACCGGCGAAGTGGAGCGGGACCATTTCACGGAGGAGAACCTGTCGGCCGCGCGGCTGCGGGGCGGGGAGGGGTCGGTCGTGCGGCAGATCGGTACGCTGGATCTGACCGGCGATGGGCCGCGGGCGTCGGTGCGGCTGGTGGCGCTGGACCCGGCGGACCCGCTGTTCGATGTGCCGGGCGAGCGGAACGCGATGACGGCCGAGTGGGACGACGGGCTGGTGACGAGCGTGCGCGGGCGTGGGGCGGGGCGTTGGCCGACGAGCGAATCGGTGATGGCCGATGTGCTCGACCTGCTGCGTCGGACGGCGCCGCGGATCGCGCGGGCGGAGGAAGTGCGCCATGCCCGGTGAAAGCTGGCCGTTGGT
>RFGH01000211.1 GCA_003696675.1 Planctomycetota bacterium | reverse complement strand
GCCGAGTACAGCCGTCACATAGATGGAAGACGGCGACGGGATAATTTTCTCGCCCTCAAGTGAGGATGGGAGGGGATCCGGCCTCGAGGAGCTCGGTGGATCTCGGTGTAATTCGTTGATGCGTAAGGAGTTGCGAAGAGGGTGGGACCTTGCGGGGAGTGGCTTGGGATGGGAGCTCGGCTGTGGGATAATGCGGGAGTCTTCATCGTGCCCGGGAGAGACTATGCGTTTGGTGACCCGCCCCGACCTCGACGGTTTGGCCTGTGCTCTGATGCTCAGCGACTACGAGCCGATCGATGAAATCGCCCTCGTTCACCCCCAAGAGATCACCGACAAGACGTTTGCCGTCCAACCCGGAGACGTGCTGGCCAACCTGCCCTATCACCCGGCTTGCGGTATGTGGTTCGATCACCGTCTGCTCACCGAATCAAACGAGAAGCCGCCGCCGGATTTTCACGGCCGCTGGCGCGAGGCGCCAAGTGCGGCTCAACTTGTCTGGGAGCATTACGGCAAGGACGAACGTTGGACCGAGCTCGTCCACGAGACCAACCGTTTCGATGCCGCTGAGCTGTCGGAAGACGATGTGCTGCGTCCCCAGGGCTACGTCTTGCTCGGGTTTACCCTCGACCCATCCACCGGCCTGGGAAACGATGAGCCCTATTTCCAGCAGTGTCTTGAGTGGCTGCGCCAGCGGCCGCTCGACGAGGTGCTGGTGGAGGAGTTGGTACGCGACCGCATCATCCGCATGTTCGAGCAGAACGAGGACTTCTGCTGGACGCTAGCGCAATGCTCGCGGTTGGCCGGCAACGTCGTGTTCACGGATTTCCGCCAGATCAAGGAGACACCGGCGGGCAATCGATTCCTGATCTATACCCTCTTCCCCGAAGCCAACGTCTCGGTTCTCGCTCGCTGGGGCTATGACCCGGCCACGGTGATGATCCGGGTCGGTCACTCGATCTTCAACCGCAGCTGTAAGACCCGCATCGGCGAGCTGATGTCACGCTACGGCGGCGGTGGCCACGTTGGGGCTGGTTCGGCGCCGGTTCCGATCATGGAGGCTGACAGCACGATCGTCGAGATCATCGATCGGCTGCGAGAGGACGGTTGAGAGGCAAGTCTCTCTTCGTAAGCTTCTCATATCAAAGTGGTTGCGAATACAGTGGCCCCTTACGGGCCCCTTACGGGCCCCTTACGGGCCCTGACGGGCCCCTGCTTCGAGGCCGGCGGTGCGAGGCAGGCCTTCGAGGACGGCTGAGGAGTAGGCTCTCTCGTAACCTTCTCATACTAAAGTAGTTGCGAATACAGTGGCACCTTACGGCAGGCACCTTACGGCAGAGGCCGAGGGGACGTTCGTCGAGATCATGGCCGGCTTCGAGGCCGGCGGTGCGAGGCAGGCCTTCGAGGACGGCTGAGGGGCAGGCTCTCTCTTCGTAAGCTTCTCATATCAAAGTGGTTGCGAATACAGTGGCACCTTGCGGGCACCTGTTGCGAATACAGTGGCACCTTGCGGGAGGCACCTTGCGGGAGCACCTTGCGGGAGGTTGGCGGGCAGGAGGGCGGACGGGGTGGTGATCATCCCGAAAGGAAACGTCGTAGCTCGCTGGCGACGGTGGCGGGGGCTTCGGCGGCCAGCCAGTGGCGGTGTGGGGGGAAGCCCCGCACGTTGGGGGTGCCGAAGCGGTCGGCGAGGGCGGGGGGGAGGT
>RFGH01000210.1 GCA_003696675.1 Planctomycetota bacterium | reverse complement strand
CCGGTGGGGTGGGGAGAGTTCACGCCGCCTCCGTGGCGGTGGCTGGGGCGGGGGCGTCAAGTGAGCGGCCGAAGGGGCCGGGCTCGAAAAGGTGCACCCGTGCGGGGTCGACCGAGACGCGGACAGTGTCCCCGGCGGTTGGGACGGGTGCGGCGGTGGAGGAGACGCGGGCGGTGAGCGGCATGCCCGAGGGTGTGGAGAGTTTGAGGTCGGTCATCTCGCCGAGCGGTTCGACGACGAGCACGCGGGCCTGGAAGGACCGGTCGTGGGGGGCGTCGGGGGTGACGGCGATCGCGCCGGGGCGGATGCCGAGGACGGCCCGCTGGCCGGCGTGCTTGCGTGCGTGGGTGGAGAGCGGCTCGGGGACGGTGATGCTGACGGGGTCTGCGTCGGCCTGCTCTCGCCAGACGATCGCGTCGCCGGCGGTCATAAGGGTGCCCTCGAGGAAGTTCATAGGCGGGGTGCCCACGAAGCCGGCGACGAAGCGGTTGACCGGGGTGCGGAAGACCTGGTCGGGTGAGCCGGCCTGCTGGATCTGTCCGTCGGCCATGACGACGACGAGGTCGCCGAGGGTCATGGCTTCTTCCTGGTCGTGTGTGACATAGACGGTGGTGGTCTTGAGGCGCTGGTGGAGTGCCTTGAGTTCGGAGCGCATGGTGACGCGGAGCTTGGCGTCGAGGTTGGACAGGGGTTCGTCGAAAAGGAAGCAGGCGGGTTCTCGGACGATGGCGCGACCGACGGCCACACGCTGGCGTTGGCCGCCGGAGAGGGCTTTGGGCTTGCGATGGAGGTAGTCATCGAGCCCGAGGATGGCGGAGGCTTCGCGGACGCGTCGGTCGATCTCGGCTTTGGGGGTCTTGCGGAGTTTGAGTCCGAAAGCCATGTTCTGATAGACGGTCATGTGGGGGTAGAGGGCGTAGTTCTGGAAGACCATGGCGATGTCGCGGTCCTTGGGGGGGACGGCGTTGACGACGCGGCCGGCGATGGAGATGGTGCCGCCGGAGATGTCCTCGAGCCCGGCGATCATTCGGAGGGTGGTGGACTTGCCGCAGCCGGAAGGCCCGACGAGGACGACGAACTGGCCGTCGTTGATGTGGAGGTCGATGCCTTTGACGGCGCGGACGCCGCCCTGATAGATTTTTTCGACGCGGCGGAGGACGACTTGGGCCATCGTGACTCCAGGGTGGGAGGGTTGGGACGGTACAGGGTAGAGCAGGTGGGGGGTTGCGCCAACCGCTACAGTCGGCACGGCTTCACACCGCGGATGGTGATGGGGCGAGACGGGGGCGAAGGTGCGGGGGTGGCGGCCCGATAGAAGTGGTCGTCACGGAGGTGTGTATGGCCGGGGAAGGTAAGGCGTTCAACGAGGTCCGGGCGTTGCTGAGCAAGCTGGACCGCTCGATCGATGAGGCCCGCATGAAGCGGATGGGACCGAAGGAGCCTGCTCCGGTGCTGGAGAAGGACCGGCTGGGCTCGCGGGCGGATCTGGACCGTGAGATCGGGCGTGGCAACGGCTCGACGCCGTCCAAGCCGATCGTGCCGCCGTCGCCCCTGCAGGTCAAGCGGTCGCAGTACGGGCGGGCCAAGCCTCTGAATCGCGAGGGCGAACAACCGAACCGGGGGAAGCCTGAGAACAGCTGGAAGTCCCCCAAGAACTACGACGACCTAACGATCGGCTGAGTGCTGAACCCGGGTCGGGCGCGGCGGTAGGATGGGCATGCCCACCGAACACCCCGATGTGACAGATTTACAGATGATGTCCCGGAGAGCCGCCCTCGCGATGTCGGGGGCGGTTTGCGTTTCGGCGTTTGGTGCGGCGGTGCAGCCGGACCCGGGAGAGGGCGCGGGCGGGGCATCGGAGCGGCCGCTGGTGGCGTTCGTGCTGCGGCATGCCGAGCCGGCGGGGTCGCACACCGGTGATCCGGGGTTGTCGTCGGAGGGGCGGGCGCGGGGCGAGCGGGTGGGCGCGATGCTCCGCTCGGTGGGCGTGTCGCGGGTGTTGTCGACGCCAGCGAACCGTGCGCGGGAGACGGCCGAGGCGATCTCAAGGGTCTGCGGCGGGGGGCTTGGGACATACGACCCGTTCGAGCCGGGGGCGTTGGCGAAGCGGCTGATCCGCGGCGGCGGGGTGTGGG
>RFGH01000021.1 GCA_003696675.1 Planctomycetota bacterium | reverse complement strand
GGCGCTCAAGGCCGCAGTGATCGCGGTCACCCTTCACTACACGACGAGCGATCCGCTCGCCTGAAACGCCAACCGAAAGGATTGAATGATGGCACGCGCACAAGGCGCGCGGTCGCAGCTCGCGGCCGCGTTCGAAACGACCTATGGCACCGCCCCGGCGAGCGGCTTCTTCCAGATGCCGTTCGCGCGCTCGTCTCTGGGAGCGGAGCAGCCGCTTCTGAACTCCGAGCTTCTCGGCTATGGTCGCGATCCGCTCGCCCCGGTGAAGGACGCGGTCACTGCCGATGGTGACATTGAAGTCCCGATCGACGCCGAGGCTATCGGATTCTGGCTCAAGGCCGCCTTCGGCGCGCCGACGACCACCGGCACCACGAACAAGACCCACACTTTCAAGTCCGGCAGTTGGTCTCTGCCAAGCATGGCCATCGAGGTCGCCATGCCGGAGATCCCGCGCTTTGCCATGTACACCGGCTGCGTGCTGGACGAGCTGCGCTGGACCATGGAGCGCCGCGGGCTGCTGACCGCCACCGCAAGCCTCGTGGCGCAAGGAGAGAGCGTGGCGACCAGCACGGCGGCGGGTACTCCGACGGCGTGGAACCTGCAACGGTTCGGGCATTTCAATGGCGCGATCAAGCGTGATGGTGCCGCACTCGGAAACATCGTCTCGGCGGATGTTTCCTACAAGAACAACATCGACCGCATCGAGACGATCCGCAGCGATGGCCGGATCGATGGCGCGGATCCGTCGATCGCAGAGCTCACCGGCAGAATCGACGTGCGCTTTGCCGACACCACGCTGATGGACCAGGCGCTGAACGGAACCGCTGCAAGCCTCGAATTCTCGTGGACCATTTCGGCCAACGTCAGCCTGACGATCACGGCGCATGCGGTCTATCTGCCGCGGCCGAAGGTCGAAATCCAGGGGCCGCAGGGCGTGCAGGCGAGCTTCGACTGGCAAGCGGCCTATGACGCCGTGGCAGGTCAGATGTGCACAGTCGTCCTCAAGAACACCGTGGCGAGCTACTGATGATCAGACTGGATCTATCGACGGAGCCGAAGTGGATCGACCTCGGGCGCGGCGTGAAGGTGAAGGTGCATCCGCCGGTGAGCGCCATCGCCGCGCAGGTATGGCG
>RFGH01000209.1 GCA_003696675.1 Planctomycetota bacterium | reverse complement strand
CCTTGGAAAGAGTGTAGACCGATGGACGAACGCCTGAGATTCATTGCCCGCCTGCTGGAAGGCGAGAAGATGGCCGGTCTGTGCCGTGAGTTCGGCGTCTCGCGGGTGACCGGCTACAAGATTTATGAGCGATACCGGGAATGCGGCCTGGACGGCCTTTATGACCGCTCGCGCCGGCCTTATCGGCAGGCCAATCAACTGCCGTTTCAGATTGAGCGTTGCATCTTGGGGATCAAGCGCGAACATGCCAGCTGGGGCGCGCCGAAGATCCGCGACAAGCTGATCCGAGGCTTCCCGATGGTCAAGCCGCCGGCGGTGAGCACCGTGCACGCGGTGCTCGACCGCCATGGCCTGGTGACGCGCCGCAAGCGCCGCCGCTACAGGGCCGAAGGCACGCCGCTGTCACAAGCCATGGCCCCCAACGCGCTCTGGTGCGCCGACTACAAGGGCGAGTTCAAGCTCGGCAACAGGCAATATTGCTATCCGCTGACGATCACCGATTATCACTCGCGCTATGTGCTCGCCTGCGAAGGCGTGGCCTCCACCGCATCGGACTTCGCCTTCTCCATATTCGAACGGGTCTTCAAGGAATTTGGCCTGCCGCACGCGATCCGCACCGACAATGGCACACCCTTCGCCAGTTCCCACGCGCTGTTCGGACTATCGAAGCTCTCGGTCTGGTGGCTGAGACTGGGCATCGGCATCGAACGCATCAAGCCCGGCTGCCCGCAACAAAATGGCCGCCACGAGCGCATGCATCTCACCCTCAAGAAAGAGACGACAAAGCCCGCCGCCTTCAACTTCCTGCAACAGCAGGAGCGCTTCGACCGCTTCATCGGCATTTACAATAACCAGCGCCCGCACCAGGCCCTGGCCGGCGCCTATCCCGGCGACCTCTATACACCTTCAGCCCGCATCTATGCCCCGCCGCCCGAGCCGGACTACCCGTTCCACGACCGCACCGTCCGCGTCACACGCTGTGGGCGAATCTGCGTCGGCAAACGTAAAATCAACCTCAGCCAAGT
>RFGH01000208.1 GCA_003696675.1 Planctomycetota bacterium | reverse complement strand
GCGCTGGAGGGGAGCATGCACGCGATCGGCGCGGACGGATCGGTCTGGGCCGGGCCGGAGGCGGTGCGGGTGGCGCTGCGTGCGGTGGGGCTGGGGGGTGTGTCGTGGGCGCTGGGGTTGCCGGTGATCGGGCCGGTGTTCGGGCGGTTCTATGACTGGTTTGCGCGGAACCGGCTGCGGTGGTTTGCGCGGCGGGGCGATGACGACGGCTGCGCGCACGGATCGTGCAAGATCGAGCGGTAGCGTTTATTCCATCGACGACTGGACGGTGAGGTCGCCGGTGATGGTTTTCTGGACGGGGCACTTCTCGGCGATTTCGAGGAGTCGTTCGCGTTGTTCGTCGTCGAGGTCGCCTTCGAAGGTGAGGACGGCGGTGATGAGTTCGGGGCCGCCCCGGCCGTCCGGCCGGTCGTGCGAGAGGTCGACGCGGACTTTGGTCAGGGGCCATCCCTTGCGGTCGGCGTACATCTTGGCGGTGATGGCTTTGCATGCGCCGACGGCACCGAGGAGGAGTTCGTAGGGTGTGGGTCCGGTGTCGTGGCCGCCGAGGTCGCCGGGCTCGTCGGCGCGGAGGGCGTGGTTGCGTGCGATGACCTTGGTTTCGTAGGGGAGGTGGTTGATTTCGACGGTGACGGGTCCGTTGCCGCTGGACATGGCGCGGTCCTTTCGGTCGTGCCGGTGTGCCTGCTCAGCCGGCGCGGGAGGTGCTGGAGGCCAACTCGACGATGCCGGCGATTGTTCGCGCGTGTGCGTCGGCGTCGATTTTCTTCCAGAGGTCGGGGGCTTCGTCGAAGACATGGCCGCCGACGATGACGGGGGTGTCGGCGGTGTCGGGGTCGGCGCGGATGGCGGCGATGGCGCGGCGTGCGGCTTCGGCCTGGGTGGAGAGCATGGCGCCGAGGATGATGAGGTCGGCGCGGAAGTCGGCGGCGGCGCGGACGAGGTCGGGGGCGGGTGTCTCGCTGCCGAGGTCGATCACGCGCCAGCCGGCGGACTCGAGGAGGAGCCCGGCGACGCGTCCGGCGAGTTCGTGGCTGTTGCCGATGACGGAGGCGATGAGGACGGAGCGGCCGTTGGGCTCGGCCATGGGCAGGCGTGTGCGGAGGGTGCCGAGGACGAGGTTGGCGGTGGCGGTGACGAAGTGTTCTTCGCCGACGGCGAGTTCGCCGAGGTGCCACATGCGCCCGACCTCGCGTTCGACGGGGATGAGGACCTCGAGCATGGCGTCCTGCGGTGAGAGGCCGGCGTCGCAGGCGTCGGTGATGACTTCGGTGGCGGCGCGTCGGTCGCCTTCGAGCAGGGCGAGGAGGTATCGGGCGGCGATGTCGCCGCAGCGGCCTCCGATTTCGGGCGTGTGGTGGGCGGGGTCGCCGTTGAGTGCGGCGGCGGCGGCGTCGAGGTACGGGCGGGCGGCGTCGGCGCCGCCGGGGGGGAGCTGATCGGCGAGGGCGTGGGCGATGGCGGTGAGGCTGGCGGAGAGCTCGGCGAGATCGAGGGCGCGGGACTCGAAGGCGGCGCGTGCCCATGCGAGGCGGGCGCGGAAGAGGTTTGGCTCGCCGGCGCGCATGGCGGCGGCGAGTTCGGTGAGTCGGGCGGTGAGGTGTTCGTGCCAGGCTTGGAAGGGCGGGTCGCCGAAGGCGTGGGCCTGGGGGCACTGGGCGAGGAGTCGTTCGGCGGCGTCGGCCGCGATGACGCGGGCGCTGGACTGGATGATTTCGGCGTTGAAGGCGGCGGTATCGGGCACTGAGGGGACTCTAGGGGCTGGGGATTGGGGATTGGGACGGGTGGGTATTCGTTGGGGATGGGAGATGGATTCGGGGGTGTCAGTGCGGGGTGGGGTGGGGTCGTGGTCGTGGACCTGGGCGATCTTTTTGTGGTAGTTCTTGATGCCGGTGGTGGTCAGGACGCGGGTGCGTTGGTGATCGGGGATGAGATCGGGCACGCTGCGTCCGGTCAGGCGCGTGCGGGGCCTTGGTATTGCGATGATCCGAAGCCGAGGATGCAGAAGAAGATCGGGCTGAGGAAAATCAGGCCGAGCGCGAAGCCGACGCCGCGTGCGAAGGACTTGGCGAGATCGAGCATGATGATGATCCAGAAGACGAAGTTGATATAGGGGATCAGGAGGAGGATGAGCCACCAGCCGGGACGGCCGACGATCTTGCAGAGGATGTAGGTGTTGTAGAAGGGGATGATGGCGGCCCAGCCGGGCTGGCCGGCCTTCTCGAACATCTTCCACATGCCCGCGATGACAACGGCGATGATGGCCAGGTAGATCACGGCGATGATGCCGATGGGCAAGCCGTTGTTGGTGTTCTGGGCGAGGGTGGTCAGTTCCATGCGTGGATCTCCTGCGGGCGGTGCACGCCCCTGTGCGTGTGGCGAGTGGGCAGAATACCCGCCGGGGTGTCCCGGCGTCGGCGGGCTGTTTGCGGGTTTCGGTCAGCGGCTTCGAGCCTTGGGGCGTGGTTTGGTGT
>RFGH01000207.1 GCA_003696675.1 Planctomycetota bacterium | reverse complement strand
CGGTCGATGGTCACGGCCTGGATGTGGGCGGTGAGGTCGGGCAGGCGCTTGGCCCGGATGCGGCGGACGCGTTCCAACGCCCGTGTGAACTTGGGGTGGTCGGTGGCGGCCTCGAGGGTTTCAAGGCTGATCTGGTGGGCGCGGCAGAGGCCGAGCTCGGTCATGCCGGGCTTGTGCCAGTCGTCGAGGAGGGCGTTGATGAGGTCGAGGGTGATTTCCTGCGTGGTCGGCGTGTCCATGGGGGCAAGGTACGGCGGCGGCCGTTGGGTTCAAGGGGATTCGGGCGCATGTACACGAAGTTGCGCACAGATGCGGTACATGCGCGCGAGAAAGTAGCCCCGAGCGCGAGCGAGGGGATGGTCTTCGCGATCCCCAAAGACAAACCACAGAGTACACAGAGGTCGCAGAGGGGGGAGAGGGGATGGGGTTGGATGTGAAGATCGCGAAGGGTGGAGCGCATCAGGTCTGGTCGGGGAGGGTGTCGAGCAAGGATTGGAGTTTGGCGATCATGTGGGGTCTGTCCCGCTCTCTGATCGCCTGCAAAGGGCGGGAGGCGGAGCCTGGCATTGCGGCTATTCGGGCTTCAAGACGGTACGGAGAACAGTTTCAAGGGCGTCATTGTCGATCGTGTCGATAATGGCGACGCACTCGATGCGATCCTCGATCGCGGCGGCGCGGATCTGATCCAGATCCATGACCAGCGCGTACGCGGGTGTGGCCGGGGCGGATTCCGGTTGCGTAACCAACGCGACATAGCCCTGACTCTTTGTGGCTAACGAATCGTCAATCGTGATCCGCTCACCGGGAATGTAACCACCTCCCCGGTAGCGATTCGCGAACGGAACTCTGAGGAGCTGGTATCCGTCGCCGAGCTTCGGGTCATGGGTTTCAGATTCAAACGGGACGGTGTAGGGCGATTCGCCTGGGATTGTCTCTTCGGGCGTTCGGCGTCCCGCGACGGCGTCCGCGAGGACGAACGCGTGCCACGCGCGCGTCAGCCCGCCGTCGGCGTCGCAGAGCGCGACGCGGGAGACGACGTCATTGTGGGGCAGAGTGTACAGATAGTTCTCGATATGCAAGCCGAGCCTGGAGGCTGTCTTTTCAACACGATCTGAAAGCGTCTGGGATCGGGTCGGGGCCGAGGGATCGGCGAAAACCAGGCGTCCCATCGTGAGCCACGGCTTCGTGTGCAGGTTCACGCCCGGGAATGGCTGCGGAAAGCCGTCGGGCGTGGGCATCCAGAGGGCCGAGGATTCGTCGGTCGAGCCGGGCTCGAAGAAGATCGTTGCGGCCGCACGGGGCGTGCGGTCGGCGAGGTCGGCGATCCGCGTGTCAGGGCCGAGCGGAGGAATGTGTTCGGCGAGTGCGGCGGCGGATGGCAGCAGGACGAGCCGCAGTTCGGGTGTCCGAAAGAAATTAGCATCGCTCGTATCCACGGGATAGCTGGGGTGGGTGCGGACTTCCCGCACCCGCCACACGGACGGCACCGAGACGGATCGGTCCTCGGAGGCTTGGGCGACCGCAGCGATCGTCGCGGCTGTCCGGCTCGCGAACCGCTCTCCGGCGGTTTCGTCGATGCCCTGGAAGGCCCGGTGATCGATTCTGACTATCCCGTTTCCCAGCGTGATCGGCGTCGTGAGGCTCTCTTTTCCGGGCGGAGAGTAGGTGCAGCTCGACCCCAGAAGGAGCGACAGTGCGAGTGCAAGGGTCGTCGGCATGCGGGGCCTCCGGAAAGACCGGATGGATACAGTGGGCCAGTTTTATTCCGGGTTTCCGCCGCTTCCCGGAGGAACGAGGTCGAGCGGATCGCATGGTTGGCCGTCGAACATGTCTGTGCCGTCGAACATGTCTATAATATCCGGGTTTGTGTGCCACGGATCGGGCTCGGTCAGCGGTCGCCACTCGGGGGGTCGCTTTTTCGCCTTCGGCAGGAAGACATCGTCTTTGTCGACGCCATATCCTTCCATAATATCCCAGGCGCCATTCTTGGCATCATCCACACTATTGTATGGTCCGCGAGATTCTGCGGTCTGGGCGTCGATCACATAGTATTGGCCGTTTACCCTCACTAAGGTAATTACGTGACCATCGCCGTTGTACCAGGTCAGCCAGAGCTGGCTGATCTCCAGATCAGGATATTGTCCTTGCAGTTGGCGGCGGAGATACTCCGCGAGCATGTCCGCGTAATCGTCGCAGTCCACGCCGGGCGTGAACCAGCCGTCGTGCATGTCAAATATCCCGTCAGGTAGACAGTTCATTAACAAATTGAGAAAATTATCCTTCAAGTCTCTCAGAAACGGCGGAAGATCGTTCGGCTGATCCGGGTCGGGATCGGGTTCTTCGTCACACTTCTCCTTGGGCCGCTCAAGCCCGGACGAACTCACGATCAGCCCTCCGTTCGGCGCGACGCTCACGGTATAGCTTCCTCGGAGGCCGGTGCAAGGATCGTCCTGAGTCGAAGCCTCAAGAACGAGGAGAAGGTGATTGATCGTCTCAGACGAACTCGCGCCGGACCTCGTGGTCAGAATGCCGGTTGATGTGAAATCCCGGAACTGCTGCATGACGGACGGATCGTCTTGCAAAAGATCATCAATTGGATAATAATTCGGAGAATCGAGATCATTATCAATCCAGCCCGCATAAATATCCTCGAAGATGACCATTGCTTCGTGGAAGAAATGCGTATTGGTTGCAACGACAGCGGGATTTGATGGGGTCCATGCGGCCGCTTCCGGCGTGATGATGCCCGTGTCGTACCAGTACCAATAGTGCCCGGCAAACTCGACCACATCGCCCGGGTCGATGAGCCCCGGTTCGGATGGCGGGATCGCCGCTCCGGGTTCGATCGCGAGCGTGCTGCCTGCGAAGAGCGAAAGAAGCGAGATCACCGTCACGGACGAGTTCATCATGTATGTTCCTCCCCATGCAATAAGGTTGCACTCGGCCAGACTACAGCCTTCAATCGGCCTCGTCAATCGCCGAACAAGGAGTTTTGTAGGTAGATTGAGCACCCCAATGGGCGGGATCGCAGAATCGAGCGGTATCGAGGCTCTGCTTGACGGATCAAGAAGTCTGAGGCCTCGCTGGATCATGGCGAGCTTGACGATGGCAAGATAGTGGACGGCGCGGCAGTTCAGCGAGACGGAGAGAGCAGGGTGCAGCCCGCGACCGGGTTCCAGGTGCACTCGGTCCATTCGATTCGTGATCCGGCGGCCATGATCCCTCCATGCGAACAATGCCCGAATCTTAAATTGGGTGCAAGGTTATTCCGCACATGGCGGGCCAGATTGTGGCGGTGGGTGAAGTCGTACGGGTGCTGGCAGCGCACATTGTTCAGCCCGCCCCGCAGGGGCGGTGGAGGTTGTGGCGGTCGCTTTCCACGGGCGGCGCTGCGCTTCGCCCGTGGCAACTGCAGAGCGCCCCTCCGGGGCGGGGGATCGCTTGGTGGGCGTGGGCGTTGTGGAGATTGGATGGCGCACCGACCCGCGCTGATGCTTGGGGCTGGTTGGGTTTAACTGCCGTCGATCATGCGGAAGACGCCGCCGAGGACGGAGCCTTCGCCCTTGGAGTCTCCGCCGTGGGAGGGGGCGGAGGCGATGATGCGATCGGCGAGGCGGGAGAAGGGGAGGGTCTGGAGCCAGACGGTGCCGGGGCCGGTGAGTTTGGCGTAGAAGAGGCCTTCGCCGCCGAAGAGTTTGTTTTTGATGCCTTTGACGAACTGGATGTCGTAGTTGACGGAGGGCTCGAAGCCGACGAGGCAGCCGGTGTCGACGCGGAGGGTCTGGCCCGGGCCGAGGGTGCGTTGGACGACGGAGCCGCCGGCGTGGAGGAAGACCTGGCCCTCGCGGCTGGGGGCGGTGATTTTCTGGAGGATGAAGCCCTCGCCGCCGAAGAGGCCGACGCCGAGTCGGCGCTGGAAGGCGATGGAGACCTCAACGCCTCGTGCGCCGCAGAGGAAGGCGTCCTTCTGGCAGATGATGGTGCCTGCGTGGTCGGCGAGTTCGACGGGGACGATGTGGCCGGGGAAGGGTGCGGCGAAGGCGCAGTCGGCGCGGTTGCGGCCCTCGTTGGCGAACATGGTGATGAAGAAGGACTCGCCGGTGATGGCGCGCTTGCCGGCTTCGAAGAGTTTGCCCATGAGGCCCTTGCCCTGGGCGGACATCGAGAGGCTGGTGCCCATCTCGATGCCGTCTTCGAGGTACATCATGGCGCCTGCTTCGGCGACGACGGCCTCGCCGGGGTCGAGGGTGACGATGACGGCCTGGATGTCGTCGCCGATGATCTGGTAGTCGATGATGTCGCTGGGCATGGGCAGACCTCCTGGGTGGGTGTTTGGGATTGTTGGCGAGGTGGTTTTGGGGAGGGGGGAAGGGGTCAGCCAATAGCCATCAGGGGGCTGAACGCAGAGGTCGCGAAGATCACGCGGAGGACGCAGAGGGGGGAGTGTTTGGGGTCCGCGCGGGCTGAAGCCCGTGGTCTGGTGAGGGGGATTTGCTTGGGGTTGGGGTGGGAGGAGGCCGCTAGAATCGGGTTCCGGGGCGGTTTCGAATCGTTCCGTGCGTGGTTTGGACCTTGGTTGGAGCGTGCCGATGCCGAAGAAGATCTGGGAGAACTCGCTGACCGAGCATGTGCTGCTGAAGCGGATCCCGACGCCGCCGTTCGGGAACATCCGGGACCGGCATGTGGTGCACTACGACGAGTATGTGAAGACCGGGGGCTACGCCGGGCTGCGCAAGGCGTTGACGATGACGCCGAAGGAAGTGACCGAGGAGGTCAAGGCGTCGGTGCTGCGCGGGCGTGGAGGGGCGGGGTTCCCGTGCGGGCTGAAGTGGTCGTTCCTGCCCGAGCCGGACGGCGGGCAGCGGTATCTGGCGGTCAACGCGGACGAGTCGGAGCCTGGGACTTTCAAGGACCGGCTGCTGATGGACTTCGACCCGCACCTGCTGCTCGAGGGCATCGCGATCTGCATGTATGCGTGCCGGCTGAACCGGGCGTACATTTTCATCCGCGGTGAGTATCACCATCAGGCGCGTGTGCTCGAGGAGGCCATCAAGGAGGCGTACGAGCACGGGATCTTCGGCGAGAAGGGGCTGCACAACCAGGCTGGCAACAAGTCGGGCGATCCGTTCGTCGGGCATGTGCATGTGCACCGGGGTGCGGGGGCGTACATCTGCGGGGAGGAGACGGCGCTGCTGGAGGGGATCGAAGGCAAGCGGGGGTGGCCTCGGATCAAGCCGCCGTTCCCTGCGGTGAAGGGGTTGTTCGGTCGGCCGACGATCATCAACAATGTGGAGACCCTGTGCCATGTGCCGAGCATCGTGGAGCACGGTGCGAAGTGGTTTATGGAGCAGGGGGTGGAGTCTTCAATCGGCGGGCCTCCGAGCTTCGGAACGAAGCTGATGGGCGTGTCGGGGCATGTGAACAAGCCGGGGTGCTACGAGATCGAGCTTGGGATTCCGCTGCGTCGGCTGGTGGAGGACTTCTGCGGGGGGATGCGGAACGGGAAGAGGTTCAAGGGGGCGATCCCGGGCGGGGTGTCCATGGGCATCCTGGGGCCCGACCAGTACGAGGCCGAGATGGACTTCGACATCGGGCGGAAGTACAACGTGCTGGGGCTGGGGACGGCCGGGCCGACGGTGTTCGACGAGGACACGGACATGGTGGCGGTGGCGCGGAACATCGCGCGGTTCTACAAGCACGAGTCTTGTGGCCAGTGCACGCCGTGCCGCGAGGGTTCGGGGTGGCTGTACCAGCTGCTGTGCCGGATCGAGGAAGGCGACGCCCGGACGAAGGACCTGGACCTGGCGTTGGAGATCGCGACGAGCATGGGCAGCATGCCCGGCACGACGATCTGCGGGCTGGCGGACGGGAACAACTGGGCGACGCGGACGATCATGAACAAGTACCGCGCGGAGTTCGAGGCGCGGGTGCGTCGGACATTTGTGCCGGTGAGCGTGAGCGTCGGGGCGCACTGAACTCGGTCTGATAATGAATAATTGACCGGCGGGTCGCCCCAGTTTTGTGGTTGTGGTGGGTGATTCTGCGGTGAATCTCTGCGTGTGCCGACTGAGCGTGCGGAGGGGTTTACGGCATGCGTTCAGCGCGGTGGCTGGGTCTGGTTGCGGCGATCGGCTTCGGTGCCGCGGCGTGGCTGACCGCGAGGTCGGGGGTGGAGGCATCGCTCTGGCCGGCGGACGCGGTGTGCGGGGTGGTGGCGGCGGGTGCGGGGGTCGGTCCGGTTTGGGAGTATTTCACGAACAACGGCCACTACATGCCGCGGACGCAGTGCATGGTGACCGCGGCGGGGGAATCGGACTGGGCGTGGATCTGGACGCTGCTGGTGCTCAACGCGGTGGTGATCGCGGGGTATCTACGGATCTTTGTGTTCTGGCGGCGTGCGTATCTGGCCGAGCAGAAGGAGGACCGCAACAACAAGCTGATGGACCTGGCGTGGGTGTTCCTGCTGTGTGCGTGCTGCGGGTACATTTCCTCGATGGTGCTGTTCTTCTGGCCGGCGTACCGGCTGCTGGCGTTGATGCTGGTGCCGCTGGCGGCGTTTACATGGAAGTTTGCGTGGAATCTCGACAGTTTTGGGTTGGCGTTGCGTGCCAAGCGGCTGGAGCGTGAGCTGGCCGAGAGCCTCAAGCGTGAGAACGAGGAGCTGGAGCGTCGTGTCGGAGATGCGACGGCGCAGCTGCAGGAAGCGCGGGCGGAGGCGGAGCGGGCGAACGAGGCCAAGAGCCTGTTCCTGGCGAACATGAGCCACGAGATCCGCACGCCGATGACATCGATCATCGGGTATACGGACATGGTGCTGTCCGGCGGGCTGACCGAGCGCGAGGCGAGGGAGTGCCTCGAGACGGTGCGGCGGAACGGCACACATCTGCTGGGGTTGATCAACGACATCCTGGACCTGTCGCGCGTGGAGGCGGGGGCGATGGAGCTCGAGCGGGTCGCGTGCGATCCGGCGGGGATCGCTCGGGATGTGTGCGCGCTGGTGCGCCCGCGGGCGGAGAGCGGCGGGAACACGGTGTCGGTGGAGATCGGCGAGGGCGTGCCGGCGATGGTGATGTGCGACCCGACGCGGCTGCGTCAGGTGGTGACGAATCTCGCGGGCAACGCGGCCAAGTTCACGGAGGGGGGGCGGATCGTGATCCGCGTCCGGGCCCCAGAGCCTGGCAGGCTGGCGTTCGAGGTGGAGGACAACGGGCCTGGGATGACGCCCGCGCAGGCGGCGCGTTGCTTCGAGGTGTTCACGCAGGCGGACGCGTCGGTGACGCGCCGGCACGGGGGCAGCGGGCTGGGGTTGTCGATCGCGCGGAATCTGGCGCGGGCGATGGGCGGGGACATCACGGTGCGGTCTGAGGTGGGCGTGGGCTCGGTGTTCGTGGCGGAGGTCGCCGCGCCGCCGGTCGAGGAGCAGGGCGAGGCGGGTGAAGACGACGCCGCGGACCGGGTCGATCTGACTGGGCTTCGGGTGCTGCTGGTCGAGGACGGTGCGGACAATCGGCGTCTGATCACGTTCCAACTGCGGCGGGCGGGTGCGGAGGTGGTGTCGGCGGTGGATGGGCTGGACGGGCTCGAGGCGGGGGCGGAGGCGTGGCGCTCTGGGCGGGGGTTCGATGTGATCCTGATGGACATGCAGATGCCGCGGCTGGACGGGATGGGGGCGACGCGTGGCTTGCGGCAGCGCGGGGTCCGGACGCCGATCATCGCATTGAGTGCGCACGCGATGGCGGAGGACCGGCAGGCGGCGCTGGCTGCGGGATGCGATGCGTATCACACCAAGCCGGTGGACTTTGGGAAGCTTGGGCGTGCGATCCGGGAGCACGCGGATAAGGCTGATCGGCGGGCGGCGTGAGGCTCAGGCGAGCGTTGCGTACAGCCCGGTCGCCGCGGCGGCGATGTGCAGTGCGGCGGTGAGCCAGAAGACGGCCACGAAGCGGCGCTTTCGTGTCTTGTGATGGAAGAGTCGTCTGGCGAGCAGGCCGGCGGGCCACCCGCCGAGCAGGTCGGCCGCGTGGAGCCGTGTTTCGGGGATGCGACGCCGGGCGAGCCGGGCGGCGCGTTTGTCCAGTGCGTACTGGGTGAACGACACGGCGCAGGCGGCGGCGTGCCAGGCGGCGAGGAGTACCCAGAGCAGGGGGGGCATTGATTGAGGGTAGTGAGGGTGTGGTGCGTGGCGGGTGATCGCGTTCGTTTTCGAGCGGTTCTAATTCCGAGCGACATGCGCGTCGAAATGCACAACGCCCCGGGAGCCCGGGGCGTTGCACCTCTCACACCACGAACTGGAATCGTGAATCGCCTGGCGCGGGGTCAATCGTCGTTGGGACGCTGGCGGCGCTGGATGCGCCGGGGGCCTTCGGTTCCGTCGGCGCCGTCGCGTCCGCGGAGCCGGCCGCGGCGTTCGGGCTGCTGCCCGTCTTCGCGGCGCTGCTGCATGCGTTCGCGGCCTTGCTCGATGACGGCGGCGAGCCGGACCCGTTGCGGCTCGGTGAGGATGCCGAGCAGGCGCTGGGTGTAGGCCTGATCGTCGGCGGCGGACTCCATGAGGGCGCGGTGTTTTTCGCGGGCTGCGGCCTGCTCGGGGGTGGCGGGCTCGCGTCCGGCGTCGGGCGGGCCGTCCATGGGTCCTTCGTGCTCCATGCCCTCGCCCTGCGGGCCGCGGCGCGGGCCGCGCTCGCCATCTTTCCCGCGGCGGTCGGCGCGTCCGCGGAGCCGGTCGGCGGGGGCGGCATCGTCATCGCCGCGGCGCTGGGGGCGGGCTTCGGGGGCTTCGTCGGGTCCCGGGCGGTCGGGCAGGCCTGCCTGCCGGCGTAGGGCGGCGAGTTCTTCCTTGTGGGCCTCGACGAACTCGCGGACTTCGGCGGCGCGTTCTTCGACGAGGGCGCGGATCTGCTCGGCCTGCTCTGGCGTGGGGCGGAGGGCCTCGTCGCGGCCCATCGTGCGGAGAGCGACGATGTGGGCCATGAAGGGCACGGGGCGTTCGGTCTGCTCGGCGCGGGGCTGGTTGGTCTCGGTCTGCTTGACATCCGGCCCGCCGAGCACGGTGGAACCCGACTGGGCGAGGGCGGCGCCGCTGGCGAGCACGATCGCGGCGGCGGAGATGAATCGGTTGAACTGCATGACTGGTCTCCATTCGGCCCGTCCTGCACCGGTCCGGGCACGAGAGTCCAACGCGGCGGGCGGGCCGGCATTGCATCGTGCGGAAGACAACCCGCGCGGGGGGCCTCCTGAACGGTGTGATCCGATCCGGCTCCCTACGATCCCGATGCGGGCATCCATGGGGTTTGCGGGCCAAAAACCCGGCAAACCCGGGCGCCCCGGGCTCGCGGGACGCTTATCCGGACGGGGCCCGGCACCTCGGACCCTTGACCATCGGGAGCGACCATGTCCCTGACCAAAGACCAGATCCGCGCATGGCTCATGAATGTGCCCCATCCCGAGGGGGGCAACATCGTCGAACGGGGCTCGGTGGTGAACATCGCCGCGTGCGACAACAACGCGTCGGTGCGGATGACGCTGGTGCAGGGTCCGAACGATCCTGAGCCGAGCCGCGAGACGATGCTGGCGCTGGGCGGTCGGATCGACCAGGTGGTGCGTGCTGCGGCGATGGCTTCGGGCATCGAGCCGATCGTGCTGAGCGTGGAGTTCGTCGATCACAATGGAAAAGTGATCGCGAAGACCGGCGCGGGTGCGCCGAAGGAGAGTTCTCCCGCGCCGAAGCAAGCCCCGGTGCAGCAGAGCGCTTCCGGCATTGATGGCGTCAAACACATCATCGCGGTGGGCGCGGGCAAGGGCGGGGTCGGCAAGTCAACGATCTCGGTGAACCTGGCCGTGGGATTGGCGCGCAAGGGCCACGCGGTGGGCCTGCTGGACGGGGACATCTACGGCCCGTCGCTGCCGACGATGCTGGGGCTGGACGCCATGGACCAGACGGTGCTGGACGGGGCGTTGCAGCCGTTCCTCGTGCACGGGGTGAAGGCCGTGACGATGGGCAAGCTGGTGGACGCGGACAAGCCGCTGATCTGGCGCGGGCCGATGGCGCATGGGGCGTTCACGCAGTTGGCCGAGCGGACCCAATGGGGCGAGCTGGATTACCTGGTGATCGACCTGCCGCCGGGCACGGGCGATGTGCCGCTGACGATGGCGCAGAGCCTGAAGCTGACCGGGGCGGTGGTGGTGTGCACGCCGCAGAAGGTGGCGCAGGACGATGCGGTGCGGGCGGCCAAGATGTTCGAGCAGCTGGGCGTCGAGGTGCTGGGGGTGGTGGAGAACATGTCGTACTTCATCGGGGACGACGGCAAGGAGTACGACATCTTCGGGCGCGGCGGCGCGGAGAAGATGGCCCAGCGGCTTGGGCTGCCGTTCCTCGGCTCGGTGCCGATCAACACGGCGCTGCGGCAGAACTCGGACTCGGGCGATCCGTCGGCCAACTTCGACGCGGAGACGGCCGGGGGCGGGCAGCTGCCCAAGGCATTGGAGCGGCTGGTGCAGAACCTCGAGGGGCAGATGAACCTGGCGTCGCTGAAGCAGGGACGGAGCCGGCCGACGCTAACGGTGCGGTGAGCAGGCCCTCGGATTTCACGCCATCTTGCGATTCCCCCTTGCGTGAAGCCACGCCGAGGGATAAACCACGCGCTCACCCACGCAATCCAGACAAGGGAGGGATACCGATGGCCAAGAAGGCAGCTAGGAAGACGAACAAAAAGACCGCCAAAGAGGCGGCGAAGAAGACCGGCGGGAAGAAGCCCGCGGCGAAGGGATCGGCCAAGAAGCCGGCAGGCAAGAAGCCCGCCAAGAAGGCCTCGATGAAGCCCAAGAAGGTCTCGACCGGCAAGGGGGCCACGCCCAAGGACATCGGCGAGGCGGTTGTCGCCCATGTCAACGCGATGGCGGCCCCCGACAAGGAACTGTGGAAGAAGTTCTTCCACAAGAACTTCACCTCGATCGAGGGCACCGGCGAGGCCTGGACCGGCATGAAGGCCGTGGAGGCCAAGTGCCAGGCGTGGATGGACGCGCACACGGTCCATTCCTGCAAGGCCACCGGGCCATTTGTCGGGGCCACCGGGTTCAGTGTGGTGTACGAGATGGATGTGGAGGCCAAGGACGGATCGATGCCGCGAATGCAGATGAAGGAAGTGGGCGTCTACACCGTCAAGAACGGTAAGGTCGTCCAGGAAGAGTTCATGTACCACGGCATGTGATCGCCGGGGATATCCCGAACGCACCGCGGCCCGGGGGATGACCCCGGGCCGCGTCGGTTTCTGAGGTCGGGTGCTGGTTGCGGCGCCGGAGCGTCCGCTGGATGACGATGCCTTCGGCCCGCAGATGGGCGAGACGCTGCGGGTCGCGTTGGAGTTCCAGAAGCGGCACCCGGACACGCTGATCGTGCTGACGGCGGACCACGACACGGGCTCGCTGAGCCTGGACAATCAGGGCCGGTACGCCACGCCGGAGAACGCGCCGATGTGGGTCAGCAAGAACCACACGGCCAACCGCGTGGTGGTGTTCGCTTCGGGCCTGGGCGCCCACCGCTTCACGGGAACACACGAGAACACGGCGATCTTCGCGATCATCAAGGATCTGATGCGGTTTGAGTGAAGGCGTTCAGGCGTTGGCGGTGCCGCGGCGGGCGAGTTCTTCGGAGACCACACGGACAGCCTGATCGATCGCGCTTTCGAGCACATCGTTGACGATGAACGCGTCGTAGGCGTTGCACCGTTTGGCTTCGGCGATTTCGCGCTGGGCTTCGGCGAATCGTTTCTGGATAAGGGCTTCGTCCTCGCGTTTGCGTCCGCGCAGGCGGCGGAGCAGTTCCTCCTCGCTTGGTGGGAGGATGAAGATGCCGAACGCGTCGGGCATCGCTTTCTTGACCTGCTTGGCGCCCTCGACATCGATCTCGAGGATGACCAGTCGCCCGCGGGCGAGCTGCTCTTCGACCCAGGCCCTCGGGGTGCCGTAGCGTTTGCCGAAGACGCCGGCCCATTCGAGGAAGGCGTCATCGCGGATCATCTGATCGAACTCTGTCTCGGAGACGAAGTGGTAGTCCACGCCTTCGACATCGGCGGAAGTCTTCGCGCGTGTGGTCGCGCTGACGGAGAAGACCGAGCCGGGGATGGAGCGTTCGACGGCGCGGGTGATGGTGGTCTTGCCGACGCCGGACGGGCCGGAGATGACGAGCAGCAGCCCGTTGTCCGTGTCGGTGGGCAGGCGTGGGTGGCGCTCGCGGGTCATGGATCCAGCGTATCCCTCGGGTTGGTGGGTGTCGTCCGCGATCATGCGCCGAGCCTGCGGATGGCGTTTTCGAGGACGGCCATGCGCACACGGACGCCGGCTTCGACCTGCTTACGGATGATCGAGCGGTCTGAGTCGGCGACGACACCCTCGATCTCGACGCCGCGGTTCATGGGTCCGGGGTGCATGACAACGGCCGAGTCTTTCATGCGGGCGGCCCGGAGCCGGGTGAGCCCGTAGTGCTCGTGGTAGGGATAGCCTTCGGGCAGAAGCCGTCCGGCGCCGCGTTCGAGCTGGATGCGGAGCATCATGGCGGCGTCGACCTCGCCGAGGACGGCGTCGAGATCGTGCGCGACATCGCAACCCAGGGCCTCGCCGAGCTCTTTGGGGGCCATCGCCTGCGGGCCGACGAGGACGACCGACGCGCCGAGCGCCTGGAGGGCGGACGCGTTGGAGCGGGCCACGCGGGAGCTGACGCAGTCCCCGACGATGGCGACGCGGATGCCGGTGAAGTCCCAGCCGCGGTCGCGGTCGAGCGCCTCGCCGAGGGCGAGGGCATCGGCGAGGGCCTGGGTGGGGTGCTGGTGGCTGCCGTCGCCGGCGTTGATCACGGCGCAGCGGGCGTGTTTGGCGACGAGTTCGGCCGCCCCGTTTTCCGGGTGGCGGATGACCACGGCGTCGAAGCCCATGGACTCGATGGTCCAGAAGGTGTCGATGAGCGATTCGCCCTTGGAGACCGAGGACCCCTTGCTGGTCCAGTCGACGACGCGGGCGCCGAGGCGTTGGGCGGCCAGCGAGAAGCTGACGCGGGTGCGGGTCGAGTCTTCGAAAAACACGGTCGCCACGGCCCGCCCGGACAGGGCGTCATGGGCGAAAGTTTCGTCACGCGCCTGGTCGAGCAGCGAGCGGAGTTGCTCGGGATCGGCGTCGTGCGTGGTTAGCAGGTGCGGGCCGGTCCACATGGGTTCACCGCCCGTCGCCGGTGGGGATCTCGCGGTACAGCGCGTTGGGGTCCGTCGCGGCCGGCTCGGTCGAAGACTCGGCTGGCCGGTTGGCGGGCGCGGGCTGGGGTTCGGCGGCGGCGGGGGCCGATTCGGGCAGAGGCTCGGGCTCGACTTGCGGCTCGGGCTGGGGGTTGGAGGCGTGCACGGCCGCGGCTTCCTCGGCG